>CANPYW010000018.1 GCA_947588745.1 Candidatus Gastranaerophilales bacterium | reverse complement strand
TTGCGTAATTGAATATGAAATATTAGAACACAACCCGATGATAGGTGCAAAGTTGAAACTTAAAGAGAATGAACCTCTTTTTCAAAACCATTTTTATCGTTTATATATTCCTTATGCGGAATATTTGACAATAGCAGTTCACCGTCAGGAACCTTAATAAAATATTTAAGCTCCGTTTCTTCTTCGTATGCCTCTTGTAATTCTGCCTGAGAATATGGTTTATTTGTTTTTGGATTTATAATTTTTCTCATACTTATATTATGCCTCATTTTCTCACTTTTTCAACCCCAATATGAAGAAACATAAACCATTTTGTTGACATCAACAAAATGGTTTTAGTTGTTCGGAAATTCCGGATAGCTCATTTTTGTTTAAGATTGGGGGTATTTATGGTAGAAAATGAAAAAGCCCTCAAGAAAGAGGACTACAACTGTAATAACAGTATACAACAAAATAAAATTAAGGAAAGTTTTGTTTTATATACTGAACAAAAAGAAATTATTGAAAATTTATCTGATGCAGATGCTGGAAAATTAATTAAAGGTATTTTTCAATATGTTTCTGGTGAAAACCCTCAATTTGATAGTTTACTAAAACTTGCTTTTATTCCAATACGTCAACAATTAGATAGAAATGCTCAAAAATATGCAGATATAAAAGAAAAAAGAAGTATTGCAGGGGCAAAAGGGGCAAAGCAAAAAATGGCAAATCTGGCAAATGCTAATTTTGCTAAAAGGGATTTAGCAAATCAAGCTGTTAATGTAAATGTTAATGATAATGTAAATGTTAATGTTAATAATAATGAAAAAATAAAAATTCCAACTAAAGAAGAAATTGAAAAATATTGTAAAGAACGTAATAACAATATCGATATAGAACAATTTTATTTATATTATTCGGATAGAGACTGGAAAAATAAAGACGGTAAACTTGTAAATTGGAAACTTTGCGTTATTACGTGGGAAAAGAACGACAAGAAATATAATCAAAGTAAAGGGGGTAATGATATTGACAGTTACAACCCCTATTTATAAAAATTTTAATGATTTATGCCGGTATGAGGATAGTAATATTTATTCTTTACCGATTGATTTAAATATTGAAATTGAGGTTATATGCCGTTTGGTAGGAGGATTAACCGAATATAAACAATTAATTTT
This sequence comes from Candidatus Gastranaerophilales bacterium, assembly GCA_947588745.1. Classification (GTDB taxonomy): domain Bacteria; phylum Cyanobacteriota; class Vampirovibrionia; order Gastranaerophilales; family Gastranaerophilaceae; genus Avigastranaerophilus. The sequence continues at coordinate 42,379 of CANPYW010000018.1, read as the reverse complement.
AGATCATACAAATGAAAATATGTTTTTTGATAAATCACTTAAAGGGATATACAAAGTTATACGGGATTACGTTAACATATACGGAATAAAAGAACTTGATTATAATAAACTAATTTTACGCTTTAAAGATATAATTTCAGAAAAAAGAATTGATTTTATTAAGGATTTAAAAAATCATTTCGATAAATTCATAATTCGATTGAATGATGAATATACCTGCAGTGCTAATGCTAAATATTGGATTGAAAATTTACATATATCGTATTTTAACAAAATAAAAGATTCTTCAAGTTATGAAGCAATAAAAAAGACTGAAAAAGAACTTGAAGAACTGAAATTTACAAATACTGAAATTGATTTATTGGAAATAGGTTTAAAATATTCGGAAACCTACGAGGATAAACAAAAGAACCTTATAAAAACAGGTTATCCCTCAATAGATAGTTTGATAGGTGGTTTACAAGGAGGTAATTTATTCATTCTTGCAGCTGCCACAGGCATGGGAAAAACGGCAACACTACTAAATATAATAATCAATATGGCGAAAAAAGGTAAAAAAGTATTAATGTTTTCTCTTGAAATGAAACCTGAAGAACTTTTTACCCGTATTGCTTCAACTGAAACAAGGATTAATGCGGAAAGATTAAGAAACAGAACATTAACAAATGAAGAACTTAACAGTTTTTTTCGTTATTTAGGCAGTCAAATGTTTGAAACACTTAAAAATCAAATAACGGTGCATAATAAATCATCAGTAAGCATTTCATAAATAGAAAGCATTGTAAGACAATCTAATGCGGATATTGTCTGTATTGATTATTTAGGGCTTATAGTCGGAGATAAAAAAACAAATACTTATGAGGAAGTTTCAGACATATCAAGACGTTTAAAATTGCTTGCAAATGACACAGATAAACCTTTTATTGTTTTACATCAGCTTAACCGAGATATAAAAAATAGAGCAAATAAACGTCCGACATTATCGGATATAAGAGATAGCGGAAAAATTGAACAAGATGCCGATTTTATATGTTTTGTTTTTCGGCCGTCTTATTATGACGGCACAGAGGATAAAAACAAAATGGAATTTATTATCGGCAAGTCAAGACATTCAAGCGGTGCAGGTAAAATCGCAAATCTTACATTTTATGGCGATACCCAAACAATAAAAGATAAAAGGATTGTATAAGGGGAGATTAAATGATAAACAAGATTTTATATAAAGACATTTTACTTTTAATGTTCGATAATGAACAAAATAAAAAATATTTTTTCGCTAAATATGGGGAAAATGAATTTTTACAAAAGATGTTACGTGATTATTTAAAAATTAAACATGACAGCATGCCCGTTAAGGCAAGTTTATGCCCTCGTATATATAAAATTCGTAGAAATAATTTTACATGGCTTAAAAAGCATTCTCGCTCGTCTAAGAGAAAAAGGGGGTAAAAGTGGAAGTTAATTTTATCATAAAAGGAAAAGTAAAGGCAAAACAATCCGTTAAATTCGGATTAAACGGGGTAACATATACACCACGTGATATTGTTGAATATTCAAACCTCGTTAAATTATCTTTTATAAACAAATATCCGGACTGGGATATTAAAACATATAAAGAAAAACCGTTAAAAATGAATATAGATGTATTTATGTTAATACCTCAAAGTTTTTCAAAAATAAAAAAAATAAAGGCAATAGCAAACAAATTAAGACCGATTGTAAAGCCTGATTGTGATAATATTGCAAAAAATATAAATGATTCGTTAAACGGTATTGTGTACCCTGATGATAAACAAATAGTTTGCTTAACCGTCAATAAATATTATTCGGATAATGAACGAGTAGAAATTAAAATATCAGATTTTTAACTTAAATCTTTCATAAATGTAGAAATAAAGAAAAAAGCACTTTTAAAATTTATCTTTTTATAAAAATAGAAAATTTTTTTACTGCAGCTTTTTCAAAAAATCTTTTTGAAAAGATTGCAGTAAACACAGTAAGAAGAAATTTTTTATCAATTTTGTATTTCTCAAATGCTTATGTTTATTACATTTTAGGCATGTATATAAATCTTTTGTCAAAGTTTTTAATAAGAAAATAAAGAAGAACAGATAATTTTTCAAATTTTAAAAGTTTGAACAAATTACAAAAATACAAAATAATTTTAATCAGAAATTTTTTAATATATATTGATGAATAAGAAATTACAACTCCTCTAACATTTCCTTATGCTTTTTATCTGCTACTACAATGTTAAATGTTGCACCGTTTCCGTTATCCTCAATGTCAATGGCTTTTCTTTGAGGATAAATGTATTTCAATAAGTCAAGACAGATTTTAGCCTGCAAAGCCATATCATCTGTTGAAGCGTAAATCTCTTTTAACTTCTCAAGCGGATTAAAAGCACCTAAAACTTTTATAAGTTCTTTTGTTTTTTTTGTTCGGAGTTCCTTTTTTTCTTCCGCTATTATTGAGCTTTTTGCTTCCTTTTTCAAATGGCATATAAACCCTTTTTTCATACTATTTTATACTACTTTATAATAACAAAGTTATAAGCCGATTTCCCAATTTTTTATTATGGCTTTATGAGGCGTAAAAAAGAATTTTCAAATTATAAAAAAGAAAAAAAGAGGTTCCAAGCTATAAAAAAGTTTATTCGGTTTATCAATATGACCGTTTAAAATATGCGGCAATATATAAGAAAATACAAAAAGCAGCATTAAAATACGACCATTCTATTTTTACAAGAACAAGCCCTTATAGAGTTTTAAGACTATGTTATGTAAAAGATGAATTTAACAAATTTGCACATTTAGGAGATGAAAAACATATATTCCGCTATAAAGCATTACAAAATATTCTAAAAGAAATTGCGGATTATCTTATTATTGCTTATGAGATATTGCCGAATGAAGATGTTTTGCAATATCTTTTTAAAAGAACTCATATACTTTTATACTATCAAGAAAATTACAGCCAAGCTGAATTATTTGAAACAATATCATCTTCAATTTATACACGAATAAAAGTGCATATAACCCTCTTAAAATGCTTACAAAAAGGTATGGAGATAGAAGAAGCCGTTAACTTTACTATGAAAAAGCATAATTATTCGATTTCTGAAGAATAAGGCAAATTATGCAACAGGACATTAACTCATGCCTGTTTAGGTATAATCTTAATTTCAAAATCAAGATAATTAAAGATTTTTACTAATGTATCAATTTTGGGTGCAGTCTTTGTTTCACCCTCCAAAAGTTTTATTATGTTACTTCTGCTTAATGCTAAATCTTTAGACATTTTTCTGACCGAAATATTACGAATTTCAATAATCTTTTCAAGTGAAGCATAAAAAGAATTAAAATCACCGTCTTTTAAATATTCCTCTAAAGCAACTTGAAGCCATAAAGCCTGTTCGTTTGTATCTTTCAAGCTCTCTTTCAAATCATCTTCAAAATTGATATTTTCTTTTAAAATTTTATCTGTATTTAATTTTTTCATAAAAACCTTTCTTTAAAGTCAATATAATAGTTATTTGCTTTTTCTATCGTCTTTATCTGATCCGATTTATCACTTCCGGCAAGAATTAACACAATAGTATTTTCAATATCTTTAAAGTATATTCTGTAACCTTTGTTTGTAATAAACCTTAGTTCTGAAAGCTCACTATTTTGTAACGGTTTAACATCTCCATAGTTACCTGCTTGAACTCTTAACAGCCTTTGTCTAATCCTTGTTCTTTCAATAGGTGCAAGTTTATTCAACCATTTAATAAAAGGACATTTACCCTCTTTTGTAGTGTAATATATAATCTCTTTCATATTATTATGGTACTCTATAACATACCATTTGTCAAGATAAAGAATTAATATTAAAGATAGTATTGATTATAAGGACTGGAAATATCCCTTTGTCGCCTGTTGGCTCGGTGTCCAGATTTACCGTATCAATACTATCTCATAATAGCTTATCGTATGTGGACTTGGCTTCCCCACTGTCGTCTGCTGACTGCGGTCGCAAGATTTACCGTTCCAAAGCTATTATTACTTTTTTTATTTATACTGACTTTTTCCACTCTATTTTGTAGCCGATAGCTTCAAGCATATCAACAACTTCTAAATAGTTAAGTGAACCCCTTTTTAATTTATTACTAACATTCTGTACAGATGTACTGATTCCTTTTTCATTTAGTTGTTTTACTAATGATGTTATTGTAAAACCCGAACCGGCTAAAACACCTTTTAATTGTAATTCTAAGTCTTTTGCTTCCATTTTTATACCTCATTATACATATATTATAACTCATTATTTATAAATATCAATTTATTAATTGTAAATTATTGTAAATAAGTTATACTAATCACTTGAATATATAACTAATCAGTTATATAATATAAATATAAGGTTGATAAACGAAAGGGGCAATAAATGGATTAACTAAAAAAACAATTAAAAGGTGTAGAACCTCGACATTGAAACCGCAAGGTGGGGGAAACATCTAGGCTGCTTTTTTAAAAAAAATCTTTTTTTATTTTCTCTTTATCCACTCTATGTCATAGCCGAGTAAGTCGGCAATATGGTTTAAATCAATATAATTTAAACTGCCTATTTTAATTTTTTTAGATAAATTCGCTTGTGATGTTCCAAGCATTTCGGCTAATTTACTAATGTTTAAACCGTTTTCGGCTAATTTACCTTTAATAAAATATTCAAATTCAATCTTATTTTTAATCATTTTTATACCTCATTATACATATATTATAACTCATTATTTATAAATATCAATTTATTAATTGTAAATTATTGTAAATAAGTTATACTAATCACTTGAATATATAACTAATCAGTTATATAATATAAATATAAGGTTGATAAAACAAAGGAGAAATAAAATGAACAATCAAGAACTAACAAAAAAAGTAAGAGATTTAAAAGAACTCAAAATTATGCAGGAAGAATTACAAAACGAAATTAGTGCAATAGAGGATAGTATAAAAGCTGAAATGACTGCACTAAATGTAAATGAATTAACGGTTGATGTATTTAAAATTCGTTGGATACCGATTACTACTAACAGATTTGATACAACGGCATTTAAAAATAAATATAAAGACCTTTACGACCAATTTATTAAGGTTATCGAAACAAAAAGATTTACTATTGCCTAAGGGGTATAAACACCCCTTAACGGGGCTGTTAAGTGTATTAGAAATGATAAAACAAGGAGTATTAATAAAATGACATCAAGTATTTATTTTTCAGATTTAAAAAAATACATTTCGGATGAAATAAAAAAGACCAAAAGAGAGGCAATAAAAGTCTATATTTTGTCATTAATTTTTGTATCTATTTTAGTAATAGTTTTTTGATATAAGGAGTAAAACAATGATAAAAAATGCCAAAGAAAGAAAAACAAAAGAAGAACCAAAAAAATTAGAACCAATTGAACCCATTACATTACTTGCTTTAAATATTTCAACATTTGATACAATTGAATATCTGAATGATTGTATCAGAAAAAAAATAGAAGATATAAAAGAAGAATTTTCAGAAGCAAGCCTTATAAATGCTTGTATTCCAATAAAAAAGTTTTGTGATTTTATAGACATTGTAATTGAAGATGCTATCCATTTTTATGGATTTGAAGAAAGAATAAATAATGGAAATTGAAATAAATTTATTTTGGATTGTTATTTTTTCACTAATCTTTTTTATAATTGCTAATGTTTTTTCATTAATAAACAATTATTTAATAAGCATTAACAGATGTAAAAGATGTTTAAAAATACAAAAGATTAAGGCAAATAAGAGGGGGAAATAACTCCCCCTCCTCCCCTTTGGCAATTTAAAAATAAAATGAGAATCTTTTGTATGAATGTAGAAAATTTAAAAAAACAGCTTTTTAATTTAATCTTTTATCAAAGACAGAATTTTTTTAATCTGTATCTTTTTTATAAAATCTTTTAAAAGAAATTGCAGCCGGATTAAAAACAAGAAAAATTTTTATTAATTTTTCATTTCTCAAACACTTATATTTACTGCGTTACGGGCATGTATATAAATCTTTCATCAAAAATTGTAATGAGAAAATCATCATATATTATGGATTTTTAAATATTCTTTTTTTTTAACAAATACAAAAAATATAAAAATTTTCTGATGAGAAATTATAAAGTGTACCTAAATTTGTACTTATTTTGAATATAATAAATCTAAAATATAAGCTGATGGGGGGATTTGAACCCCCGACCTACTGATTACGAATCAGTTGCTCTACCAGCTGAGCTACATCAGCGTTAACTTTCTTATTATAATACAAAATAAAAAAGAGTGAAAGAGTTCACTCTTTTATTTTGAAAATTTCTCTAAAAGATTTGTTGTTTCTTTATTTTTTAACAAGTTCGTTGAGTCTGTCTTATTAGTATTTTTATCTTTCAAATTTTTTGCACTTAACGGTTTTTTACCTGTTAACAATCTCATAAATTTGAAGTATTTGCCTGCAAAACCTGTTCTTTTTTCGTTCTTTTCGTCAATTTCCTGCAATTCTTCAAGAGATTTTCTGCCTATTGGCATACCTATTGATTTTCTTGTTAATATTTCAGTTGTGAGTGTATTAGGTATAGCAACTGCGGTCATGCCTTTTAATGAACTGTTGTATGTTGATCTGAATGTTGAATTAAACCAGTTAATGAATAATGTTTGATAGAATAAAGCACTTAACCTTTGGATAATACGTTCATTAGCTTTTTCTTTTGCTTCTTCTTTGTTTTCTCCGTTAGATTTTAGCATTACCATGTTGTAGTTGTCCGCAACCAAAAATGCTGATGTTACAGTTGAAGAAGCCAATTTGGACATCATGGCAAGGTCTGTATTTTTATTGCTTGACTGCGTAACTCCGTTAAATGATTTTTCAACTGCATCATAAACGTATTTGCTGAGCTGTTTTTCTTTTTTTGCAACCAGTTTTTCGGCTTGCTCGATTTCTTCTGCAGAAGCTCCCGATTTCTTAAGATTATCTAAAACGGTTTTTGCAGCTCTATAAGGAGTAGTTTTCTTTTGCAATTCTTCCATTGCATTAGCAAAAATAGTTTGACTGATTTTACCGTTTTTAGCTGCTTTTTCTCCGAATATTTCTGTTACAGCTTTGTGTATATTTGCTTCAACCTTATTTAATTGAGCTTCACCTAATTCGGCTGCTGCAGCTTTTTTTTCAATAGGCGAAACTGCAATATTTACAAGTGAACTTGTAATTTTAAACGGCAGTTTCATAGCAGACATAACAAATTTGAACGGTTGGGTTATTATATCTACAAATGGTTTAAGTTTTGTTTCAACTTGTATCGGTTTTTCCGTAATATTAGATTGTAATGATGAGACAATTGAGTTTGAAAATGCAAGTGTTTGTTTATCATTCAGTGTTATTTTATAATTATTCAATATAGTTTTTGCTTTGTTTACAACTGTGTCAAATTTATTTTCCGAAATTCCGGTTCCGTTTTGTTTTATTGCTGTTCTTATAGCTTTTTCGATTTGTTTTGAATCATTTTCTGATAAATTTGCACCTTCATTTTTTAATGACTCTAATACATTTTTTACAATATCGGGAATTTTTGAATCTGATAAAGAAGATTTGTACATTTTTATTATACCGTTGCCGGCATCTTTTCCGTATTTTTCATAAATAAAACGATGTCCGTCTGCAATTTCTCTGCAACCAATATTTTCAAGGTTTTCTGTTAATTGGTTAAATTCGTTTTTTGAAATTTCAAAATCTTTAAATGCCAGAGGATTGTATACCTTTTTCTTGAAAAATTCACCGATATTTTTTACAGATTTAATCAGCTTGCTGTTTTTTGTATACGAACTGTTTTTAAGGAAACTCAATGCGAAGCCTAATGTTGTTAAAATAATTACGCCGTTTTTAAATGTCTTAAAGTTGATAAGTGCTTTTGGCTGTTCTTTTTTTACTTCATTATCGGGTTTTTCGGTATTATTATTTGAAGCTTTAAAGCTTGTAAATACGTTAGGCGTGTTTTGAGATACTACTTTTACGGGGAATTTTTGGCTGCTGTTTTGTATATTGCCTTGCTGTGCTGTTGTTTTTTGTTTGTCTTGTGAAGTATTGTTTTTTCCAAACGGAATTTTAAATGTTTTTTTGCTTGTTTCTTTGTTCGCTTTTTTTATATTGTGTTCTTTTGCCTGTTCGGGAGTTAAAAAGAAAATAGGTTTTCCGTTTTTCTTTCTTGAATTAATTTCCGAGAAAAGAACTGTAGCTGCTGAAGTTAACGGCGTAAACCAGGGGATTGTGTTAACTTGTTTTGTAAATGCACCAAAAGTCAAAAGTTGAATGAATGCTGTAGTAAATACTCTTGAAATTTCCTGTCTTTTTCTTTCGTTTGCTTCTTTTACGGAATCTTCTTTTTTATCACCGCATAATACGGAAAGATTGTATGCATCATTCGCAAGGAATGCTACGGGGATTAACCCTGTTACAATTCTGTTTAAGGGTCTTTCGTAAGCGGTGTTAAAGTTACCCGTATGTTTATCAAAGAATTTGTTACTTACCTTGTATAAGCTTTCTTTAATGTAATCGTTTGCCTCGTTTAAAAGTGGGGCATCATCGGGATTTTTTTGAGCTATTTTTTGCATTACTTCTTCATAGGTCAAATTATGATTTTTTGCAAAATCAGTTACGGTATCTTTTGTTCGTTCCATAATCCCTTTTAAACTGTCTGTTTTCCAGTCAAGCTCGTGTAGTTTTCTGGGTACTCTTAAAAGTGGTGTTCTGTATACTTTTTCTGCCCCTTTTTTTAATGCCGGAACAGATTTTGCCTTACTGACAACCCAATTTAATCCGTATAAAGGTAAATTTACGAAAGGGAATATAATATTTTCTACAAGAGAACGGGGGATTGATTTTGACTTAATAGAAAGAGCTCCTTTTTCCATCGAAAACCTAGAGCTCTTTTGTAATAATTTGTTTCCTGCTTTTTCTAATAAACCGATTCCTTGCTGACTGTTTTCACTTATGGTTTCAGAGGCAAGTCTGCCTAATTTTCTTCCTATTCTTGTTCCTATATCACCGTAATGAGTTGAAAATATATCCATTAAAGGCTTGTCTGCTTCTGTTATTAATGTTTTTACCTGTCTTGTAATAATATCGGGATTGCCTTTAAAGCTAACATTCGGATTTTTGTGTAAATGGGGAGGAACCGTATTTTTTAATCTTTTTGACTTAACTTCCAAACGAGGTGTGATTGTATTCATTTTTTTCCCTTTTAATAGTCGGATAAATCTTCCGGATGTTCTAACAACTAAAAAAGTTTTTTTTGCCAATTAGTTTATAAAATTTAACAATTTTATTTGGGATATCTTGTTTGCGGGTTGATAAGCATATTTGCAAGCTTTTCGCAGCCTTCAAATTTACGTTCTTTTATTTTTGAGGCTGATTTTTGAATATCATATTTTATAAATTTATGTTCCACTTTGAATGTTTTTGTATTTTCATCTATTGTCATAATTGCATAACATGAATCGGGAGTGGCGGTAAAGGGTCTGCCCACGCTGCCGACATTTACGACTGTTTGATTTGTATTTGTCTGATAGCCGCAGGGCGTGTGGGTATGCCCGCAGAAAATAATATCGGTTTTTGTATCCTTTATCATATCTTCTATTTCTTCAATTTTCATATCAGGGTAGATATTTTCATTGTTTCTGCGTGGTGATCCGTGAACCAATAATATTTTTATTCCGAATAATTCAAGCTCTTTTTGTGGCGGTAAATTTTTTAAGAACTCTTTTTCGTCATCGCCCAGCAATTTGCTGTCTGCCAAATACGCACTGCCCATAACTTCATTCGTTTTAACAACTTGATTGTACGTATCAAAAGAAAATACAGACAACATTTTGTCTGTATTACCTTGAATTATATAAAAATCTTTTGACTGCATAAGGGCATGTATCTTGTTTAGGGTTTCTTTTGGCTCAGGGCCTGCCATTACAATATCACCCAAACAAAAAATCCTACTGCATTTCTCTTTTTTGATATCATCTAATACACTGTTAAGTGCTTCTAAATTACCGTGGATATCGGATATAATTGCAATTTTCATGTTAATTTCCTAATATAAAATCATGTAATATAATAATAACAGGAACAATAAAATTATGATACAGAGAAGAAAGTCAAAACAAATTCAAATCGGTAACGTAAAAATCGGTGGAGTTGCTCCGATTTCCGTACAATCGATGACAAATACTGATACAAGAGATGTTCAAAAAACTTTACAACAAATTTATGCGTTAAAAGAGTTGGGCTGTGAAATTGTGCGTCTTGCCATATTAAATGCCGAAGCGGCTGAAGCGGTAAGGGAAATCAAAAAACATTCTCCCGTTCCTTTAATAGCGGATATACATTTTGACTACAGACTTGCAATAAAATGTATTGAAAACGGAATTGATGGCTTGAGAATAAACCCCGGAAACATCGGAAAAGAAGAACATACAAGAAAAGTTACGGCACTTGCAAAAACAAATAATATTCCGATTAGAATAGGCATAAACGGCGGTTCTCTTGAAAAAGAATTGGAACAATTAAGCATTCCCCTGCACGAAAAAATGGTAATGAGTGCAATGCGGCATATAAAAATCTTGGAAGATAATGATTTTGATAAAATTAAAATTTCTCTTAAATCCAGTGATGTTTTAACCACAATTGAAGCGTACAGATTAATTGCTCAAAAAGTTGATTATCCTTTGCATTTAGGTGTTACAGAAGCCGGAACGTTAAAAGGTGGAATTATAAAATCTGCAGTCGGGTTAGGTACTTTACTTGCGGAAGGTATCGGAGATACAATAAGGGTTTCACTTACCGATTCTCCTGAAGAAGAAGTTAAAGCTGGTTTTATGATTTTAAAATCATTGGGCTTACGCAAGAAAGGAATAAATTTTGTTTCCTGCCCAACTTGCGGAAGAACTCAAATAGATTTAATTAATCTTGCAAAAACAGTGGAAGATAAACTTTCCGATTTTGATAAACCCCTTACAGTTGCTGTTATGGGTTGTGCAGTTAACGGCCCGGGAGAGGCAAAACATGCTGATTACGGCATTGCCGGAGGAATAAAAGAAGGGTATATTTTTAAAAAAGGGCAGATTATAAAAAAAGTACCGGAAGAAAAACTTGTTGACGAATTTGTAAATATCATACAAATGGAGAATGTATAAATATTGCATTCTCTAAAAAAATAGGCTATCATGTAATTAAGTAAGAGGAAATTATTATATGAAGAAGATTGCGTTTTTATTTACCGTTGTTATATTATCTTCGTTATCGGCTAATGCATTTGTTGATAACCAATATATGACAACTGCTCAATATATGCAAAATACAGGTTATTCTGCCGAAATGCAGAATATGATTAATGTTACAAATCAGGATCCGTATCGTGAACCTTATGCTGAACACAGAAGTAAAAAAGATATTATTAAAAGAGTATACAGTTACATTGTTCCGGCAACTTATACTAATCTTGATTTCTATAACCATAATGGTAACTTTAACAATCCGAGTTGGACGGATTTATAAGCTTTTTACTTAATAATAAAAGAAGCGGTTTTATCTGCTTCTTTTTTTGTTGCTTGCGAATTATTTTATTTGTTTTAAAATATAACTATGAAGTATGAAAATGCGGAGGCATGTCGTATTTTTAGCTTTAGGTATTTAAAATAAAAAGGAGAAAACTATGCCAAAAATGAAAACTCACCGCAGCGGTGCTAAAAGGTATAAAATTACTGCCGGCGGTAAAATTTTAAGAAGAAAAGCCGGTATCGGTCATTTATTGCAACACAAAAGCGGTTCTCGTAAAAGAAAACTTTCTTCTATGACGGAGGTTTCTGCAACACATAGAAAGTTAGTGTTAAAAGAACTTCCTTATGCAAAGTGTTAATGTTAGAAAAAGACGAAGAAGAAAGGAATTATTATGAGAATTAAACGTGGTAACGTATTAAGAAAAAGACATAAAAAAATATTAAAATTAGCTAAAGGCTTTAAAGGTGCAAGAAGCAGAATATTTAAGGTTGCAAATACTGCTGTAATGAAAAAATTAAAATATCAATACAGAGATAGACGCCATTTGAAAAACAATATGCGTAGACTTTGGATTGTTAGAATTAATGCAGCTGTAAGACAACACGGTTTAAGCTACTCTAGATTTATTAATGCACTTAAAAAATCATCAGTTTCTATCAACAGAAAAATGCTCGCTGATTTAGCAGTTAATGAACCGGAGGCTTTTTCAGTTGTTGTTGAAACAGCAAAGGCTGCTAATTAATCTTTTTTATATTTACAAAAAAGAAGTCCTTTTTAAGGACTTCTTTTTTTACTTTTTAACTATCTTTCTAAAAGTGTTTTAACTGCCTTGAATTATTACAATATATTAATATATAATAAATATATGTTATATATATATTAGACTGTGGAATATATATATTAAAGACAATTAATTTGTATTTTCCTTCACTCCTTTTCTCCATAACAAGACTGTGGTCGCAATGCGGCCTTTTTTTTATTTTAAAAAAGGATAATATAAATCTGGGAGATATTGTTAAATTAATGAGTATTTTGGGCCAAGCAGATTTTTTGCAAATGAAACAGAATCATCGTTAATTTCTCCGGCTGCAAGGAGTGCTATTGCTTTTACTCTGTTATTTTCTTCAAGTTTATAAACGTTAACTTTTGTAGTTTCAGCCTGAAGCTTTTTAACATAAAAATGGCTGTCGGCTTTTGCAGCTATAATTGGTTGGTGAGTTATCAATATAATTTGGTGTGATTTTGATAAATCTTGTATTTCATCTGCCACTGATTGAGAGGCTTTTCCTGATATTCCCGTATCTATTTCATCAAAAATTACGGTATTTGTTTCGTCTGCCTGTGCAAATATTGATTTAATTGCCAGCATTACTCTTGAAATTTCACCGCCTGATGCGGTTTTAGCCAGCGGTTTAAGCCCTTCTGATACATTTGTTGTAATTAAGAATTCGACTTTATCAGTACCCCTTTCGTTCATATTGCAGGGTTCAACCGAAATTTCAAATTTGGATTTCGGCAGTTCTAATTTTTCCAGTTTTTTTGTTACTGCTTCGGAGAGTTTTTTTGCCAGTTCTTTTCTTGTATTACTTATTATTTGTGCTAAATTATCAAGTTCTTGCTTAATTTCTTTTATCATGGCTTCAGTTTTGACTGTTTCATCGTTTGAAATTTCTATTGAATTCAGCTCGTCGGCAAATTTTTGGTAGGTGTTAAGAACTTCTTCCAAACTGTTTCCGTATTTGCGTTTTAATTTATCAAGCAGGCTTAATCTTTCGCCTATATAATTCATGCGTTCGGCATCATTTTCTTTCGATTCCGAATAATCCCTTAATTGTGAAGATATTTCTTTCAATGTTTCATAAGCGTTAATCAAATCTTCTTCCAAAGGCAGTATTGTTTCATCCATGGCTGACAGTTTTGAAAGGTTTGCTTTAACTTTGCTCAAAACATTGAGAATATTCATATCTTCGCCGTTTAATGCCCAATAAGAAGAATATGAAAGTTCTTTTATTTTTTCAATATTTGAAAGTACATCAAGTTCTTTTTTCAAATCTTCATCTTCATTTGTGTTTTCAATATTTGCTGCTTCTATTTCTTTTATTTGAAATGTTAAAAATTCTTTTTGCTGTTCGCTCGTGTTTGCGATTTTCAGATATTCTTCCAGTTTTTTATTTAATTCCAAATATTTTTGGTACAAATTTTTGAATTTTTCAACATTGTTTTTATGTCCGTCAAGTGCAAAATTATCGAGTAAAATTATATGATTTTTCGGTTGAACATAGTTATAGCTTTGGTGCTGGGAGTGAATATCGAGCAGTTTTTCTCTTATTTCTTTTATAAAATCCTGACTTACAAGCACACCGTTAATTCTTGAGCGTGTGCTTGTCTGCATTATTTCTCTTGATACCGTAATCTCGTTGTCGGATATATCTATTCCGTTATTTTCAAATATTGATTTATCAAAATCGGATTTTAATTCAATTTGAAGTTCTATATATGCTTTTTCTTCATGGGTTTTTATTGCTTCTTTACCTGTTTTTGCACCCAATGCGGTGTCAATTGCACCTATAATAATACTTTTACCCGCACCCGTTTCACCCGTAAATACATTAAAACCTTTGTCAAATTCAAGTGTTATTTCATCAATCAATATATAATTTTTAACCGTAACCGACTTTATCATTTTACCCTTTCCACGAAAGTCCCCAATGAAGTTTTTCTTTTAAAACAGTGTAAAAAGAATTTTTTTCTATGTTTAATAATAACAATTTTGCATTATACGGGCTTTTTTTAATCTCAATTTCTTCGTTTAATCCTAAATTATAAGTTTTTTGTCCGTCTGCCGATATTTTTAACAGCGGCTTATTTTGGCTTGATGTGACTTTGATTATTTCGGATGATGGTATTACTATCGGTCTTGCATTCATTGTATGGGGGCAGATAGGCACTATTACAATTGCATCCAGCTTTGGTGCCAATATCGGGCCGCCTGCCGATAGTGTGTATGCGGTTGAACCCGTAGGGGTCGATATAATTATTCCGTCTGCAAGGTAATCGCACACTATATTATCGTTAATATGGACATATAATCTTGAAGTTCTTGAAAAACTGTCGCCTTTTATTACAATATCATTTAATGCGTTCATTTTTCCGTTGAGTGCCGAGAGCATTAATCGGTCTTCAATTTTAAAAGTTCCCGACAGAACATAACTAACCGCATCATTTGCCTGTTCTGATTTTGCTTGCGATAAAAAACCTAATCTGCCCAAATTTATGCCTAATATAGGCACGGAACATTTTGCATAATATCTTGCGGTTTTTAATATGGTTCCGTCGCCGCCCAGCACAATTGCGAATGTTACATCTTTTTTGTAGTTATCGGTTGTTAAAATGCTGCTTTTAACACCTTTTTCATCTAACAGGCATTTTATTTTACAAGCCAAATCTTTTGCTTTTAAATTATCGTTATTATAAAAAATACCCGTATTTGATATATTTATTTCATCACCGTCTATTGATTTTATTACATCAGGCATATACATCTCCTATAATTTATATGCCATAAGCAGTCCGTCAGGTAAATCCAAAAGCTGTACCTGATATTCGCTATGATTTGATATCGCCTCAACAAACGGTTCTACTTTTTTATAATGAGATGTTATATTATCTGCCAATATAACTCCCCCTTTTTTTAATATAGGATGTACAACTTCAAAAAAGCTTAAATATTCCTGTTTGTTTGCGTCTATAAATACTAAATCATACATGTCTTTTAAATCATTCTTTATGATATCATAAGCCTGACCCGTCAAAAATGTTACGTAGTTCGATAAACCGCAATCTTCAATATATTTTCTTGCCAAACACTGTCTTTTTTCCCAGTATTCAATGGTAGTTAAATGTCCGTTTGTTTCTTTAAGTGCCGAAGCCAGCCACAGTGCGGAATATCCGTTCGATGTACCCAATTCAAGCACCTTTTTTGCATCCATTATTTTTATGAGCATGTTCATAAAATTTCCGGTCTGTCTGGATATATTCCAATATTCTTCCGTTGTTTTTTCCAGTGCTTCGAGTGTGGACTTAAGTTTAGTTTCCATTATTTCTTTCCAGAATAGTTATCATATTTATATATTCGTTTACGGGTAATGTTTGAATTGATTTTTCTTTTGACATGTCATATACAACATATTTTAAATCACTCATATTTGTAATAACCGCAAGGCTTGACTCCGGCACAATGCTGAATGACTTGGAAAAACCGTCAACGGGAAGTTTCGATGAAGTAATCTCCATAGCAGCCGGTTTGTACTTGTAGACTGTATTGTTTCCTGCACAAAGAATATATATACCGTCTTTATATACAGCCATATCTATTGGTTTTTCGCCTACTTCAAAATCTTTTATACTGGTTGAATATATTACGGAATTATCTTCTTCTTGATTTTCACTGGCTTTTTGCTGATCCGCAACATAGTCAAAATTTGTGTATAAATCGTCTGTCATTTGTTCTGGGGTATTTTTCAGTTCTTTATTTATATCTTTTTCTCGTCTTTTATCCCGTTTTGTTTTTGCTGCTTTATTGTCCTGATATAAATCGTATTCAATAGCTCTTAATTTTGGAGATGTTCTTGCAATTACATACAATACATCATCTTCAAGAATAATTTTTGTTGCATTCGGATAATTTGAAATTAATTTATTCTGATAATCATTTTTTAAATCAAGTATGTATATATTTGATGTTTTTATATCAACATAGGCAATTTTTGTTCCGTCTTTTGATATAGCAAGACGTTGAGGTGAGCCTACCAGCTGAATTTTTTCTTTTATTTTATATGTATTGAGATCTATTATAAACAATGATTCATCATCAATACTTGCTACATAAGCAACATTATTGTTATTATCAATTGCAATTTCGGATGGAAAAGCGGTTAAATCTATGTGCTTTGCAACATATTCACCGGTTACATCAACAACATCAAGATTTTTCTGTTTGTTTGTTGCAACAAGCAAAAACTTTCCGTTTTTAATCGGCTTAACATCTTTCATAACCCCTGATGTCTTTAAAGAATATAAAGGCTCTGAAACGGTTGATGAAAATACTTGCAAGTATTCCGTTTGAAAATTGTTAACAAAAAACAGTTTATTTTTTAGTTCGTTCGGGACGGAATATTTATTTGTATCTTCTACTCTTTTCCCTCCGGGAAGTGGTGCAGACTTCCTTCCACTCACAAAGCCAGGAGATTTTGCACTCCCTACAAACGGAATTTGAACATCACCCAATATTCCAGCTAAATTTTCAGGGAAAACAAGTCCCCGGGGAACTACTATATCTTGAGGTAATGCTCCCGAAAGAATTTCTTTTGGTACATCAGGCATATTTCTGACTGTAAGTGTATTTTCCCCCGCTTTGATTACTTTTAATAAGGCGTAATTATTATTGAATAGTACCATATCCGGTAAAGAATCCAAGCTTTGGTTTAAAGGATATGTCTTTACTACCTTTATACTGTCAACTTCCTTTGGATATGAAGGTATTACGGGAATATACATTACATCTTTATTGTATACCACAATTCCGTCAAATCGTATTGACGGAACTTTCTTTTGTGTTAAAAGGTAATCTTTCATATCTCTGGGCAACTGCATGGCATAAACATTTGCCGAGCTTATAAACATTATTAATATGCTTAAAATAATTGATTTAAGTTTCATATTTCCTCTGTTAACTGTGAAGTACATTTTTCATTTTATCAATGAATTTAGAAGCGGGCTTTTTGTTACAATTAATTTCAAAAAGTTTTTTGTATAATTGTTTTTCTTCTGCACTCAAATTCTGTGGTGTTGCTATTTTTACAATAAAATTATGGCTTCCTCTTTTATTTGAATTTCCTAAATTAGGAACGCCTATGCCTTTTAATTGTAATATTTTGCCTTGTTCAACTCCTGCCGGTATTTCAAGCTGCTTCTTACCGTCAAGTGTTTCTACTTCAATTGTATCACCTAAAGCTGCCTGCGGGAACGAAATTTCTATCTCTGAATATATATCATATCCGTCACGTTTGAATTTTTCGTGTTCTTCCACATATATAACAACAATTAAGTCACCTGTCCTGCCACCGTTTTTTCCGCAATTGCCTTCTTGAGCCAGCCCAATTCTTGAACCGTTATTTACTCCCGCCGGAATATTTATGTGCAGAGTTCTTTCTACTTCCAAACGTCCTTCGCCTCTGCATTTTTTGCAGGGTTTTGTATTGATTTTTCCCGTTCCGTTACATTTCGGGCATGTTGTTATTTGTCTGAAGCTTCCGAGCGGTGTTTGCGTAACCTGTTGAACTCTGCCTGTTCCTCCGCAAGTCGGGCAAACTTCGGGAGTTGAACCTTTTTCTGCCCCCGTTCCGTTACATTCGTCACAAGTTTCCAAATGCGAAATTTTTACTTCTTTTTTTACTCCGAATACGGCTTCTTCAAATTTGATTTGTAAATTCAATCTTAAATCTGCACCGTTTTGAGGACTGTTGGGATTGGTTGCTCTTGATGAAAATCCGAAACCGCCGCCAAAGAAGCTTTCAAATATATCGTTTAAGTCGCCGAAACCCGCATCGAACGGCCCTGATGTATTAAATCCCGCATTTTTTAATCCGTCCTCACCGTATCTGTCATAGGTAGCTCTTTTATCATCATCCATTAATGTTTCATAAGCTTTTCCGAGTTCTTTAAATTTTTCTTCCGCATCAGGTGCTTTATTTACATCCGGATGGTACTGTCTTGCTTTTTTCCTGAACGCTGATTTTATTTCATCTTTTGTTGCGTTCTTTTCTATCCCTAATATTTCGTAATAATCACTCATTTTCTTCTTATCTCTCAACAAAATTGTATATTTATTTTACCGCAACGGCAACCATTGCGGGTCTTATGACTTTATCACCCATTTTATAACCTTTTTGAAGCTCCTGTATTATTGTATCTTCAGGATATTCTTCCGTTTGATTTTGCATAACGGCTTCGTGTAAATTAGGGTCAAAAGTTTCTCCCACGCTTTTTATTTGCTCCAGCCCAAGTTTTGTCAGTGATTCCATAAGCTGTTTATTTAATATAAAAAATGTTTCTTTCATTTTATCCAAATTATCAATCTTTTCGACCATTGTAACCGCTCTGTCGAAATTATCAACAACTTCAATGACTTTTTTCATGCATTCTTCCGCACCGTATTTTAAAAGTGCTTCTCTTTCCTGCACTTGTCTTTTTCTGTAGTTTTCAAAATCGGCTGCAAGTCTTATATATTGATTATTCAGGTTTTCCAAATCCTGTTTCAGTTTTTCTGCATCATTTTCCGTTGTTTCTGTAGCATTCTCTTGCATTTCGCTTTCTTTAGCCGTATTTTCTGCCGATGAGGTATTTTCGGTTATTTCATTATCCGTATTTTCTTGTTCTTTTTTATCTTGTTCGTCTGCCATTGTATTTTCTCCTTTTTTATTTGCCTTTCCCGAAAAAGGATTATTTTTGTTCAGTTTGTTTTCAAAAAAACTTTTCATATTTCCTCAATACTCTCCATATCTGTTATTATTATAAAATATCAATCCCGTTACTCAACACTTATTAATTTTTTTTTAACTTTTTATTATATTATGGGATTGTTAAACCTTAAAAAAAAAGATAAAATAAGTATATTAGAAGGTTTTTTATGGCAAAAATAAAAAAAATCAGTTATGGTAATATACTCCACATAAAAAAATTAATCTCCGTAATCAGTAGTGATAACATTATGAATTACAGACGATTATTCTTTCTTTCTGTTCCGATTACTTTTTTGCAAAATATGGTGTATAGCGTTATTTTAAGAAGGTTTACGGAAACTTATGTTGTTTCTGATTCTAATAATAATCTTAAAGGCGTGATAAGTGTAAAAGCACAGCATGGTAATCCTTATAAGTGGCAGATAAAAAGGTTATTTTTAGACCGTAATTCACATGAGGAAGGCAAACAGCTTGTTGAATATATCATTGCAAAGTTCGGTGCAAGAGGAGTCGATACTTTTTATGTTGCGGTTGATGATTTACAGCATGATTTAATCGACTTGTTTATTAAAGGCTGCGGATTTAGATTATGCAGCTATGAAACCTTATGGAAAGTTTCTAATTTAAATTTTATTCTTGATGATTTGGATGAAAAAGCTTTTAGACCGCTTAAAAGTTCCGAACTTCAAAAATGTGCTGATTTATTTAATGAAAATTTAATAACTCATTATAAATATTCCCTTTCAAAAGTAAAAGGTGAATTCAGTGACCGCTTTTTTCAGGGATTTAACTCTGAAATGAATTTTAAATATGCTCTTTTTGATGAAAATTATAAGTATTTAAAATCGTTTATTGAAATTAAAACATTGGATAATACTAATTATTTTATTGATACAATTGTTCCGCCTCAATATTTTGATTTATATCCTCAAATTCTATCTTTTGCAGTTAAAAAAATTATTAAGAGAAATAAAAAATTTCATCTGTATATTAAAAACAGAAAATATTTGCAAGGTGGCGAATTACTTGAAAAATTCTTTAAAGATAACCGTTTTGAACTGCTTCAAAATAATGCTATTCTTGTGCGTGATTTCTTTAAGCCGATTAAAGAAAATAACAATATATATAATGAAGCCGTTATTTTCAGCGGATTTGAAATATAGATTATTCCGTTTTATCATTATTTATGGATGCTGAATTATCAGGATTTTTCGGGGTATTTTTTTCTTTATTTGCATATACATTATAAAAAGATGTATAGGTATCCCAATATTTAACCGATTCTTTATTGTTATATTTTTCTTTAAATTCGTTTTCCGTAATCGCCTGCTCTTTGTTTTGTTCGGCTTTGTTATTTTCGGAATTTTTATTTGCCTTTTTATTCCCTGTTTCGTTGATGGAACCCGGATTTTTGTTTATACCTAAAGCATAATAATGTAAAGACGGAATTTCGGACATATTATCTCCTTTAGATTTTTTATCGGAATTAATTATTTTTTCTTTAGTTTTTGTTAAATTTGTTTACTATATTCTTTCTAAAACAAAGTTAACTGCACCTCTGTTTTCATCAAAAACCGATTTTGCATTTTTGCAATATTCATTATATCTTTCTTTATCGCCGTAAAAATTTATTAACTCTTTTGCTAATTCATGTTCGTTGGAAACTATTATTGCACAGTGTTTTTCGGTAACAGTTTTATATACGTCTTTAAAATTGAATATGCAATCTCCGGAAATTACCGGCTTATTCCATATATTTGCTTCAAGTGGATTGTGTCCTCCCGTATCAGAAAAACTTCCACCGATAAAAGCTATATAACAGATTGAAAATAGTTTTGACAGTTCGCCCATTGTATCAAGCAATATTATTTCACAATCTTCAAAATTATCATTATTTGAACGTTTTCCCCATTTATAGCCCGATTTATCCAAAAGCAGACCAACTTCTTCATATCTCTGGGGGTGACGAGGCACAAGAAGCATTTTTGCATCGTCATAATTCTTTTTTAACTTATCAAAAGCGGATAATACCTTTTCATCCTCGCCTTTATGAGTGCTGGCGGCTATAAAAAGTCTGTATTTATCCGTTTTTAATTCGTCTTTATATTTTTGTATATCTTCCGGTGAAAGATTTTGTGCAATATCGAATTTTAAATTGCCCATAACTTCCACTTTATCTTTATTTGCACCTATTTGAACAATTCTTTCCATATCGTCATAAGATTGCATAAAAATTTTTTCGTACTTGTTCAAAACCTGATTTAAAAACATTCTTATTTTTTTATATCCGTTAAATGAAGATGGTGATATCCGTCCGTTAACGGTATAAACTTTTATTCCTTTTAATTTTGCCGCCGTCACAAAAAAGGGCCATATCTCCGTTTCGGCAATTATTACTTTTTCGGGATTAAATGTATTCAAAAATGATATTACGCTGAAGAAAAAATCATAAGGATAATATGTGACTTTATCCGCTATATTCGCAAAAATTTTTTTTGCAAGTTCCTGCCCCGTTTTTGTTGTTGTTGTAACTATAATATGTTCTTGCGGATGTCTTAATTTGTATTCTTTTATAAGTTCTTTTGCCGCATTAGTTTCACCGACTGAAACAACGTGAAAAACTACGGTCTTTTCACCTTTTTTATCATAATCGTAAAATCCGAGTTTTTCCCGAAATCCCGCTCTGAATTTCGGCTGAATCATGAATGCAATTAATATTACAGGCAATAATATTATTGCTAAAGCCGTTAAAACAATATTATAAATTATAATTATCATTTTAGTTATTTTCTTCTTCTTTATTCATCATAATTATTTCATCGGGATTTTCGCTTTGTAATATGTTATTTTGCGGCTCTGGTGATACGATTTGTATCCCGAATTTTGTTCTGAATAAATGTTTTACGGTTTCGCTTTGAATGTCATACATCATGTTGTTGAACATTTCAAATGCTTCTCTTTTATATTCAAGCAGCGGATTTTTTTGTCCGTATGCTCTTAAACCGATACCGTCTCTTAACATATCTATGTTATGTAAATGGTCTATCCATTTATTATCAACAACTCTTAACAAAATATCTTTCTCAAGCCCTCTCATAACGTTCTCGGAAGCAAATGCTTCTTCGCTCGGAGCATTCAGATTGTACTGCTTTGTTACTTCATTATAGAAGTTAACCGTATTTTGTTCGTGTTCTTTGTATGCTTCAATTGCAAAGTCTTTTATTTTTGCATACACGTTTTCGTATTTTAAACCTTGTATATCTTTAACTTCAACATAAGATAATTGCGGAATTTCGGAATGTATTTCTTTTACGAGTGCAACTAAATCATCATAGATGTATTCATCAGGATTCATTCCGGGAGCTATATATGTTTTTAAAAGTCTGTCAACTTCCCTTTCTATCATATAGTATACATCTTCTCTTAAATCGCCGCCTTCAAGCACTTTATTCCTTTGTGCATAGAATTTTTCACGCTGTAAATTCATTACATCATCGTATTCGAGTACGCTTTTTCTAGCATCAAAGTGGAATGTTTCCACTTTCTTTTGGTTGCTTTCAATCTGTCTTGTTATAAGCCTGTTTTCTATCGCCATATCTTCTTCTATGTTTAATGTGGTCATTAAGGTCATTATTTGCTGACCGCCGAATATTCTCATTAAACTGTCTTCCAGTGATAAGAAAAATCTTGTGGAACCCGGGTCGCCCTGCCTTGCCGCACGACCTCTTAATTGGTTATCTATACGGCGTGATTCGTGTCTTTCCGTTCCTATAACGTGTAACCCGCCCGCTTCCACGACTTTTTTATGTTCTTCTTCTGTTGTTCTTCTTGTTCTTTCTAAAACCTCGTTCTTGATTGTTTCATAATCAGGTGTATTTTCGGGGGTAATTCCTTTTGAAACAAGTTCTTCTTTTGCCAGATATTCGGCATTACCGCCTAAAAGTATATCGGTTCCTCTCCCCGCCATATTTGTTGCTATCGTAACAGCTCCGAATCTTCCTGCCTGAGCAATAATATATGCTTCTTTTTCGTGATGTTTTGCATTTAATATGTGGTGTGCAATGCCTTTTTTCTTTAAAAGTTCGGATACCAGCTCCGATTTTTCTATACTTATTGTACCTACAAGTACGGGACGCCCTTCTTTGTGCATTTTAATTATTTCATCAACTACGGCATCATATTTTATTTTTTCCGTTTTATATATTATATCGGGGTAGTCTTTTCTTATATCTGTTTTATTTGTAGGTATTCTTGTTACTTCCAAATTGTATATTTTGCCGAATTCGGCTTCTTCTGTCATTGCGGTACCGGTCATACCCGATAATTTCGGATACAGTCTGAATAAATTCTGGAATGTTATGCTTGCTAAAGTCTGCGTTTCATCTTGAATTTGTACGCCCTCTTTTGCTTCAACCGCCTGATGAAGTCCGTCCGACCAGCGTCTGCCTTCCATCAATCTTCCCGTAAATTCGTCAACAATAAGAACTTCTCCGTTTTTTATTACGTAATCCGTATTCAGGTGGAATAATTCTTTTGCTTTTAATGCTTGAAGCAAATGATGTGCATATTGGTTGTTTATGTCAAACAAATCTTTTATTTCTAATATTTCTTGGGCTTTATCAATACCTTCTTCCGTCAAAATTACGTTTTTATTTTTCTCATCCACCTCATAATGCTTGTTTTTTTCAAGCTGAGGAGCTACTGCAGCCATTGTTCTGTATAGTTCCGCCGATTTATCTAATCTTCCGCTGATAATTAGCGGGGTTCTTGCCTCATCAATCAAAATACTGTCAACTTCGTCTATTATGGCATAATTATAAGGACGTTGAACTTTTTGTTCCAATGAAGTGGCCATATTGTCCCTTAAATAGTCAAATCCGAATTCATTATTCGTTCCGTATGTTATATCACATTCGTATGCCGCTTTTTTCTTAAAAAAGCCCTCATAATCATTCATTCCCGAAAGAATTACACCAACGGACAGCCCTAAAAATTTGAAAATTTTCCCCATCCATTCGCTATCCCTTTTTGCAAGATAATCGTTGACGGTTACAATATGTACGCCTTTTCCCGTTAATGCGTTTAAATATGCACTTAAAGTCGCAACAAGCGTTTTACCTTCTCCGGTTCTCATCTCCGCAATTTGACCTTCGTGCAGGAATATACCGCCTAACAACTGAACATCAAAATGCCGCATATTCAACACTCTTTTACCTGCTTCTCTGACTGTCGCAAATGCTTCGGGTAATATTTCGTCCAGTGCGTGTTTTTCAAGTTCTCTGTCTTTTTTTATATCTTGTGATGTCGGTCTTGTCGATAATATTTTTTTGAATTCTTCGGTCTTATTTCTTAATTCTTCATCCGTTAATTTTTCAAAAATTGGTTCTAATGCGTTTATATGCTCTACAATGGGCATCATTTTTTTTACTTTGTTATTATTGGGGTCGCCTAATATTTTTAATAAGAAATCAATCATTATCCCTAATCTCCGCTAACATATCATCTGAATTTTACCATATAAATATTTTTTTTACAGTATTTGTATGATTATTTGGAAAAATAATCTTTTACATAAATTAATTATGATTTGCTAACTTTTTTTTATCGTGATAAAAATTAATTGTTATAATTACGCTATGGAGGTATTAAATGGATATCGGTTCTGTTTTGGAAGCGGGCATGATGCTTTGCTGGGGCAGCAGTTGGCCGTTTCAAGTATCTAAAACTTATAAAACCAAAAATGTTAAAGGGAAAAGTATACTTTTTTTATGGCTGATTAATATGGGTTATGTGCTTGGTATTACTTATAAAGCTTTTTTTCATTTTGATTATGTTATTTGGTTGTACCTTTTAAATTTTATATTTGTTATGACCGATTTAATTTTATATTACAGATACAAAAATTTACCAGAAAATTCAACGGCAGCAAAATAAAAAATGAGGAAATTACTTCCTCATTTTTTATTTTATATATTACTAATCCCCAAAACTTATTCTATGCTTGCGGTTGGTTCCACAATGCATCTCTTATTAATTGGCTTTTTTGTGATTCCGCAGACAGTGCAACATTAACGGGAGTGAAGATAAATACGGAATCACCGATTTTTTGCTGGCTTCCGTTCAGTGCGTGTGTTGCACCGCATAAGAAGTCAACTATTCTTAAAGCTTGTTCTTTATCCAATAAATGTAAATTTAAAACTATTGTTTTTCTGTCTTTTAAATGTTTTACAATTGATATTGAATCCTCGTATGAGCGGGGTTCGCATACCATAACCTCGTATCCTTTGTAATTAGGATGAGATACAACTTTTAAATTTTGATTTTTTTCGTCTTGAGGTTTAAAAGAGGGATTTAATGCCAAATTATTCTGTGTAGGATAATCCGCACTTCCTTCTTCATCCATCATTTCATCATAAATGCTGTCTTCTCTGCCATCAAATCCTGATGTTAAGAAATCAATTATTGATTTAAATTTGTCTGCAACTGCCAATGTTCTTCCTCCCGTATTATTTAAAAAGTATTCTGCCTAGTCTTATTATTGTTGCACCTTCACTCAGTGCTATTTTGTAATCGTTACTCATACCCATCGATATGTAATTTAATTCTAATCTAAATTCAGATTGTAAGTCATCATTTATTTGTTTGATATTCCGAAATAATTTATGAAGTTTTTCTTCTTCGCAATTTAACGGAGCTATATTCATTACACCGCAAAGTTTTACCGATTTCATTTCAAGAATTTCTCTTACCGCATTATGAACTTCTTCCGGCATAAACCCTGATTTTTGAATTTCCCTTGCATTGTTTATTTGAATAAGAATTTTTTGTATTATACCTTTATCTTTTGCTGATTCATTGATAATTTCTGCAAGTTTTACGGAATCAACCGAATGTATTAAATCAAATTTACCTGTGGCTAATTTCGCTTTATTTGTCTGTAAATGCCCTATAAAGTGAAATCTACTTGATTTTATTATCTCTTCAGGTAATTTTTCCATTTTTTCAATGGCATCTTTTATTCTGTTTTCCCCAAAATTACGTAAACCCAGTTCATAATATTTAATTATCTGTTTTTCGTCAAAATATTTGGTTACGGCAACTATCGTTGGATTATAAGGTGCAATCTGTGCTTTGATTTTTTGATAATTTAAAAGAACTTTATCCATTAAATTTGCGGTTTCACCTCATGTAATCAAAACACTGTTTTTATTATAAACAATCCAAAACAAGAACTCAACAAAATGTTTATTATACATATAAACTAATGTTTTCTGTTTCTCAAAAACCATGTGGACATGGCTTTTAGCATGGTTTATCCTTCGTTAATTTTTCTTAATATAAATTGTCATGATTTGTAATATTTTGCATTCTTATTAAAAATGAAGGATAATCCTAAGTTAAATAGGAGGTATAAATAAATGCTTAAAACTTTAAAAGTTAATACAAAATTATATTCATTTGACGGGGTTATCAGCAGATATGATTTCTTTTTGAATTATTTGTATATTGTTTTGATTTCATCCTTTGTTAATCTTCCGTATCAAATATATTTAGGGCGTCACATTACTTCATTGTCTGATTTATTTAATTTTGGCAAAATATTTTTGACTGCTCCGATTGGTATGCAATTATGGCAACTGATTACGGTTATTCTTGTATCCGTTTTATTTTGCTCTAATATATTCAGAAGGCTTAATGATATTAACGGAAAAGTTTCTTCCAATGTAAATATTTTATGTGCTGCAATTTATCTGATTTCTGCGTTATCTTTTTTTGCACAGGGTGCAATTTCATACTTGTTCTATCTGTGTATTCTGATTAATTTGTTTATTATGTTATATTTGTTTTCTAAAAAAGGTGCGGTTACATCTAAATGCCCGCCTAATAATAATAAGAAATTTAATTGGGGTGCTTTTTTCGGCACTTGGATTTGGGGGCTGTTTAATAAATCTTATATCCCTCTTTTTATGCTCATATTGTTTTTTACTCCAGCCTCTTTGACTTTCGCTTTAATTTGCGGATTTAAGGGTAATGAATGGGCGTTTAAAAACAAAAATCCTAAATATATTAATAAATTTAACAGTAGTCAACGCAAGCAAGCTATAATTTTCGGTGTATTAGCTGTTTTCGCTTTACCTTGCTTATTGCTCGGATTATTTGCTGCTCTTTTTGCAAAATTTAGTTATGAAATTCAAAATGATCCAGAATTTAGTCAAAAAATTAACTATTATGTATATACTACAAAAAATAATATTTATTCAGAATACTTCGTTAATCATGAAATTTTGGAAAATGAAAATAGGTTTTATGTACAGCCTAATAAATGGAATAATTTTTCATTCTCTGATAAAACAAAAATACTTGATATGGCTAGTAATCTTGCTGCCGAAGAAAGAAACAAAATGGCTTCAGACCAAAATAGTGTAAATCGAGTTATGTATACAAAATCAAGTGAAATTTCAAGAACAAAGATATATAATGCTCAAAATAGAGAATTGCTTGGTGAGTTTATTTATCCTCAAACTAAATCGTCTGATTTCAAAGAAATATTTAATGAAGTCTTGAACGGTTATAAGTTTTATAATGCTACTTAATAACACTATTTACTTGATTTTTTCTTGAAAATTTTCTACAATCTTATTCGATGGAAGAATTATCAAGAAAATATTTTCAAGAGTTTAAATTGTATCTTGAGGTGGAAAAAAATTTTTCACCTCATACTCTTTGTGCTTATTCTTCCGATATTTTAAGCTTTTTGGTCTGGCTTGATAAACGCTCGATTAAAGATGTCAGCTATCAAATTATCAGAGATTATTTGTTCTATATTCAACAATTTAATTATTCTAAAAAAACTACTGCACGTAAAATAGCCTCTTTACGTACTTTCTATAGGTTCTTATACAGAGAAAAAGTTATCGACGCAAATCCCGCTCTGGGTGTTCATTCTCCAAAAACAGGAAAGTCTTTGCCTAAATTCTTATCTGAAGCCGAAATAGAACAAATTATGAATAATTTAAAAATGGATTCACCAGCAGGATACAGAAACAGAACCATTCTCGAACTGCTTTATGCCACGGGCATGCGTATTTCCGAGCTAAGCAGCTTAAATTTCGAAAATCTTAATCTTGAGGAGAATGAAATAAAAGTATTCGGAAAAGGTTCAAAAGAAAGAATTGTACTTGTTTCCAAACGTGCAAAAGACTTTCTTGAAACTTATATAAAAACTGTCCGATATTTGATTTTTAAAGATGATAAACAAAAATCAAATTCGCCTGTTTTTATTAATAAAACAGGGTTCAGATTACAGCCGCAGAGTGTAAGAAAAGCACTCAACGGGCTTATGGAAAAAATAGAACTGCCTAAACACATCACTCCACACATGTTTAGACACAGTTTCGCTACAAAAATGCTTGAAAATGGTGCTGATTTAAGAGTTGTTCAAGAACTTTTAGGGCATAGCAGTATAAGTAATACTCAAATATATACCCATGTTTCAATGGAAAAATTAAGACAATCTTATGAAAATGCACATCCGAGGGCTGTTTAGTGTATAATATTATTAATAGAAGGAATTATTTATGTTTGATGTAATAACAATTGGAAGTGCAACGCTGGATGCTTTTATTGAGTCGGATGCCGCAAATATAGTATCCGTAAGTTCTTTAAACAATAAAAAGGAGTTTATGGCATACCCCTACGGAGCCAAAATAGAAATCGATAATTTTGATTTTCAAACAGGCGGCGGGGCAATTAATACCGCCACAAATTTTGCCCAATTAGGGCTTAAAACATCTGCTATTGTTAAAATCGGCGATGAAATTCAGGCTCAAAAAATTATATCCGCATTGGAAGAATTTGGGGTGGATACCTCTAACATTATTAAATCAAAACATTATAAAACAGGTTTTTCTATTATATTAACAAGCTTTCAGGGGGATAGAACCGTTCTTGCTCACAGAGGGGCAAATGCTCAGTTGGAATTGGATGATATAAAACTTGATAAAATAAAAAAATCAAAATGGCTTTATTTAGCTCCTTTGAATGGTAATTCCACCAAAATACTTGATGATTTGGCTGAGTTTGCAGATAAAAACGATGTAAATTTAGCTATAAATTTAGGTACAAGCAGTATTAAACAAGGGAAAAAACATATTACAAGTGTTTTAAAAGCTGCTGATGTTATAATTCTCAATAAAGATGAAGCTTCCATGCTTACAGGTATTGAAGTTCGTCCGGATACAAAAGAAGAAAAATTTTCCGATGAATTAATTCATCCTGATGTAATTAAAATGCTAAAAGAAATTCATTCTAAGAAAACTCAAATAAATATTATTACCGACGGTAAAAACGGCGTTTATGTATATGACGGCAAAAAGTACTATCAGTGCTGTGAATTCCCCGCAAAGGTCGTAAGCACTCTTGGTGCCGGTGATGCTTTCTCTTCGACTTTTGTAGCATCATACATTAAAACGGACGGTGATATAATAAAATCGCTTAAATATGCTTCAGTCGGTGCCGCTGCCGTTGTTGAAAAATACGGTGCTCAAAGCGGGTTTATATCCTTTAAAGAAATCAAAAAAAGGCTGGATTTACATCCTGATTTTAAAGTTCAAATATATGAAACTTAAGCTTATATTTTGAGCTTTTCTATTCTGGATTTAGCGTATTCTTTACGTTCACTCTCGCCAAAATCATCGTTTGGAAGCATGCTTATGAATTTTTGATAATACATAAGTGCATTACTTTTTTCCGCTAAATTATCAAATGCTATTCCCAAATAAAAATTTGCGAGGATGTTATTTTTATCGAACTCCAAACATTTGTACAGCTCTGCGGTAGAAGCGGCATAGTTATTTTGAGCTATATATGTCAAGCCTCTGTAATAATAAAGCAAGGCATCCTTTTTGTTTATTTTTAATGCTTCATTAATAAGTCTTATTGCTTCACCATAGTTTTGTGACTCGATACAATCGGCTATTTGATTATGATATTTATCCGTTTCCGCATTGTTAATTAAGTCCAGAAGCGTTAATGCAGTTGAATTATTCGGATTTATTTTTAAAGATTGGTTAATATATTTTCTTGAACTTTCAATATCTTTTTCTTGAAGGTATATATAAGAAAAAGCACAGTAAACATCGGAATTATTGGGATATAATGTCATTGCTTTATTTAATAAATCCAATGATGTTTGAGTTCGTTTTAAAAAGTAATTAGCCCTTGACATTGCAAGTAAAACATATAAATTTTCCTGACTTGCCGAAGATTCAAGAACTTCCAATGCTTGTTCGTATAAACCCGATGCCATTAATGAATTAGCTTCTGCTAATGGTGCATCCGATAATTTTGCAAGTAAAACATTATACTTGCTTATTTCTTCGTTCGTATCTGCTTTATCTCTTACTACCGATAATACGTCGTAAGATTCCTTTAATTTTCCTTCTCGTCTGTATATTTCGGATAATGTAATATAACCGTTAGCATTGTCGGGATACTTATTTACAAGCAACTTTGCATATTCTAATGCCCCGGATATGTCATTATTCTTTAATAACATGCTCGAAAACTCTGTATAAGCTTTTTCTAAATCCGGTTTGTCCGATTTATATATTGTTTTAAAAATCTCTTTTTCGGAAGCATTTTTTGCCGAAAGCAACTTATATATAGAATATTTTACATCTTCATCCTCTGGTTTTATATCTAATATTTTGATGTATTCTTGAAGTGCCTCGGTTTTTTTGTCGGATTGCATAAGATATTTTGCTTTTAGCTGCATGATTTCAACATCATTGACTTTTTTTTGTAAGACATTATCGCATATATTTATTGCCGTATTAACATCTTCTATGCTATCTATTGCATTTATTAAAGCATTTTTTACGAAATTACCATCATTATTACTGTTTAATCCGGCAATGAGATATTCTTGTGCAAGCTGTGTATTATTCGTAATTAATGCGAGGATTGCCATATTTGTATAATAATAAGACTTTGTTTTATCATACTTTGGAATTTTTCTTAATTTATCGAATAATAATTTTGCTTCTTGTTTTACTGCTTCATCAATTTTATTTTGTTTATTCAGTGTGTTTATATATGTAAGTTCGTCAAAGGCTTTTTGATATTCGCCTAAAGATAAATATAAATCCGCTAAATGTATGTATAATGAGTAATTATGAGGATTTATTTCTATTTGGTTTTGTATTTCCTTTAATGCGAATTTGTATGAATCATTATTTTCTTTTGGAATATTATGCGTTGAATATAAGATACGTGATGATTGTATTGCCGAATTATCGGTGTATCTAGGCCTTGTAATAATTGCATCTGCATATACTTGCTGTCCCGCCAATAAAACTACCAGAATGTAAAATAAACTTTTTTTCATATCCACAAATCCTCATGTTATATATCCATGTTATCTTAATAAATACTCATTAGTCAAATAAAAAAGGAGCTTATTAAAGCTCCTTTTTTTATTTTGTAATTTATTTTATTTGTTATTCTTCTTCGTCATCTTCGATTTCTATTTGGCTTGCTGCAGCGAATACATCTACGAATGAAGCTCTGTTATTTGTGATATTTGTTTTGTTGTTGAATACTTCAGGTTGACGAGGAATTTTATTTAACATTTCTGATTGGTCATTGTTTATTGAATATTCATGTGAAATTACAGGTTCTTCAAAAGGAGGAGTATACGGTCTATCGTTGATTAATAAGATTTTTTCATTGCCGTCACCATATTGGATATGATGTCTTTCTTGATGTAAACCGTCTTCCGTAATCGTATCAGAAGCTGTTACTGTATAATTGTCATTAGTTGTATTTGAATTAAAGTTACCGTGTTTTACGTATATGTAAGAACGTTCGCTGGGATCACCCGGGATTTTTTCTTCAGTTGTATAAGGACGACCTGCAATTACTTTATCTGCATTGATTGTCATATCACCTTGTTTTGCAACTAATCTTGATACTGATAATGTACCGTCAGTTGTAACTGTAACGTTACGACCTGCTTCAGCAACTAGACCTTTATCTCTGTTTCCAACGTTAGCTAAAGTTATGTCAATGTCATTACCTGCATAAATGTTTGTTTGACTATCTTTAACATCAACATTACCTGTTACGTTTTGTGCTGCATCAAGGGTTATTTTATCAGCTTCTAATGTTGAAGATTCTGCCAATACATCAGTCTTACCTGCTTTTGCATTGATTTCTTTTCCTTTAACATTTGAGCCGTTGAACCAAGCCATATCACCGGTTAAATCAACATTTCCGTTAGCTTTAACATTTGATGTTACGACTTGAGCTCTTGTTCCTCCGGCAATTTTAACATTATTTGCCGTGATATCGGAAGCTTTTTGAACCGAAGCTTTTCCTGCTGCTGTTAAAATAAAATCTTTTGCCGTTTTAATTGTTGTAGCATCAACAACTGCATCACCGTTTTGAGATGTTATTTGAACATTACCGACTGCATCAATGTTGCTTGAACCTACAGAAGCTTTGTTACCTGCAAGAATTACAACGTTACCACCGTTTCTATCTGCTGCACCATCTGCGTTAAGAGTTGTAAATGTTGTATCTTCAACAACAACTTTGTTTGAAGCTGTTAACCAAATGTTTCCGTCATTACCTGATACTGCTTTTGTTGCTTTTAATGTTGCATCTTTTACGTTGATTTCACTTGCTTCATTGTTTGAGTAGTTTCTCATATCAATGTTACCTGAAACAATTTCGCCGTTTACTTGTAATAACATCTTGTCATTTGAGTTTACCTGGTCAGAAATATTTTTTATTGCACCGTTGTTATAATATGTAAAGTTTACACCGTCTGCGGTAACCAATTTTACTTTTCCGTATGAGTC
Organism: Candidatus Gastranaerophilales bacterium; assembly: GCA_947588745.1. Lineage (GTDB taxonomy): Bacteria > Cyanobacteriota > Vampirovibrionia > Gastranaerophilales > Gastranaerophilaceae > Avigastranaerophilus. The sequence goes on along the minus strand of CANPYW010000018.1, from coordinate 9,407 downwards.
TTTATCTACGTTCGGTAATGTATTTGTTGAAATTTTAGAACCTGTGTAGGTTGTAATATTATTTGAAGCAAATGTTACGTTTTTATCACCATGAACATTTGCACCTTCTAAAACAACGATACCGAAATCTGATTGGTCTGCTGTTTTGTTAAGTTTTAATTGATTTGTTTGGGCATCGAAAGTTCCATCCATAGTGGAAACAGTAAAAGAATTTACATCTACATTTGCACCGTTACCGAACATTACGCCGTTAGGGTTGATTAAAATAATTTTACCGGTGCCTTCGTAACCGCAATTGTAGCAGCCCGAATCCGTTATTTTACCATATATTTGAGACATGCCGCCGGCTTTGTCTACTCTGTTTAATGCTGTTTGGTTATGTGCGGTAAATTCAAAATTAACCGAAGCATCTTTACCTACGTTAAATTCTTTCCAATTTAATGTACCGACGCTTCCCTGTCCGCCGTTTACCTGTACGTTCATATTATTATCTTGAGGCGTTGTTACCGTTGCATTGTGCGCACTTCCCAATTGAGGCAGTGCATCTGCAGCTACATCTGCATATACAGGGACAATGGACATTGAAGTGAAAATACCGACTGCGATTGTTGTGCTTAATAGTTTTTTCATGTTCTTCTTTCCTTTATTTATTAAAATACCTTTTTATTTTTCTATACATCTAATAAATACACTGAAAATAAAAATTGCTAAAATTTTTAATTTATCTTTACAATAATAAATAACCGATTATTGTTTTTTATTGATTTTAGAATTCCTAATTCCGATGCCTTTTTATTACTTGAAATTAAATCTCTCTTATCTTTCGACATATTATATATATACTATAAAAAAAAATTAAAGCTTAAAATATTTCTTTTTTTGTTTAAAATATTACAATTTTTTTACAAAAAAGAAGAAAGAAGATAAAATCTTCTTTCTTCTTTTTATAAGCATTTAAGCTGTTATTTTTTTGTATTTGAGCTTATTGCATAGTTAATAACCGAGTTGATGTTTGATGTTAATGATGGTGCATCCTCATCTGTAGCGTCATCACCTAATGCGGGATCTCCGTCACAGTCTTCTCCATCACCGCCGGGAACAGTTCCCTGTCCGCCTTGGCCGCCGGGTTGTGTGCTGCTTCCGGGATCAGAACCACCACCGGGGTTTGCACCTGTTCCGGGTGTATTCGGTTTTGACGGATCTTGAGGTGCTGTTGAACCGCTGTCTGAAGGAACATTTCCGGGTTCTACTACATCTCTGTCATCACCGTTGTTGTTATCGGGTACATTCGGATCTGTTACTTTATTATCAACAGGTCTTTTGTTAACCAATAAGATTTTTTCATCGGGACCATATTGAATGTGATGTCTTTGGTTATAATTACCGTCGTCTGTTATATCACCGGAAGCTGTTACATCGTAGTTTGTTGTTTTAACATCGGATGTAAATTCACCGCCAACTTCAATGTATGATCTTTCGCTTGTTAAATCTTCGGGTAATTTTTGTTCTTTTGTATAAGGTTTACCTGCTATTACTTTATTCGCTGTAATTTTCATATCTTTACCTGAAATTAAGCTTGATACTGATAAAGTTCCGTCTGTTGTAACAGCCATGTCGTTTCCTGCTTTTGCAACCAAACCGTTATCTCTGTTACCAACATTTTTTAAAGTAACATTTACATCATTTCCGGCATTAATGTTTGTTTGAAGATTGTTTAAATCAACAGCACCTGTTGTTTTAACATCTTTTTTGCCTTGAATGTAAATTTTTTCTGCACCTAAGAATTTCGTTGAATCTTTAACATTTACGGAACCGTTTGTTGAAGCTAAAATTACATTCTTACCTGCTGTGAAAGTTACGTTTTCAGTAGTTAAATCATCAGCTTTTGAAAGCTCTGCATTTTTTGCGGCTTTAATATTTAGTAAACCTGTAGGTTTAAATTGTTCTGTGCCTGTTAATATAACGCTGTCACCTGTTGATTCGAGGTTTACGTCTTTAGCAGCGGTGAATGTTGAACCTTCTAACTTAGCAGATGAAACAGTTTCTTTTGATTTAAGGTTAACATTATTTTTAGCATTTAATGTTGAACCGTTCATTAATAATGAACCGTTTGTAGCGGTTACATTGATATCTTTTCCTGCTGTAATATTTGCTTTATCTGTCCAAGCTAAATCGCCTGCAGAAACAATGTTTACATTTTCCGTTGCGGCAACTGTTGAAGAAACAACTTGACCTCTTGTAGTACCGTTAACCGTTACATTTTTACCGCTTACATTTGAGGAATTTTGAACGGAAGCTCTTTTAGCTGCTGTTAAAGTAACATCTTTCGGTGTTGTAATTGTTGTTTTATCAACTACAACATCATCACCTTGAGAAGTAATTTTAACATCGCCGACCGCATTAATATTGCTTGTACCTACGGAAGCTTTGTTGCCTGCTAAAATTACAACATTACCACCGTTTCTGCTTTCTGCACCCTGAGCATTTTCCGTAACAAATTTTGTATCTTCAACGACAACTTTGTTTGAAGCTGTTAACCAGATGTTACCGTCGTTACCTGATACTGCTTTTGTTGCTTTTAATGTTGCATCTTTTAAGTTAATTTCGCTTGCGGCATTGGTTGAATAGTTTCTTGCATCTATATTTCCAGATGTAATATCACCGTTTAAAGAAATTAACATTTTATCTTTTGAAGAAACCTGATTTCCAATACTTTGTATTGCACCATTGTTATAGTATGTAAAGTTTACACCGTCTGCAGTAACTAATTTTACTTTTCCGTATGAATCGTTGCCTACATTCGGTAATGTATTTGTTGAAATTTTAGAACCCGTATATGTAGAAATATTATTTGAAGCAAATGTTACGTTTTTATCACCGTGAATGTTTGCTCCGTCTAAAACTACGATACCGAAATCAGATTGATCAGCTGTCTTGTTGAGTTTCAATTGGCTTGTTTGTTGATCATAAGTTCCGTCCATTGTGGAAACCGTGAATGAATTTACATCAACGCTTGCACCGTTACCGAACATTACGCCGTTAGGGTTAATTAAAACAATTTTACCCGTACCTTCGTAACCGCAATTGTAGCAGCCTGAATCTGTTATTTTACCGTAAATTTGTGACATACCGCCTGATTTCTCAACTCTGTTTAAAGCGGTTTGGTTATGTGCGGTAAATTCAAAGTTAACTGAAGCATCTTTACCTACATTAAAATTTTTCCAATTTAATGTACCAACGCTTCCTTGTCCACCGTTTACCTGTACATTCATATTGTTATCTTTAGGCGTTGTTACCGTTGCATTATGTGCACTTCCTAATTGAGGTAATGCACCAGCGGCAACTTCCGCATAAGCAGCAGGAGTTAATGTTGTCGAGGCAATAATTCCGACTGCAACTGCCGTGCTTAAAAGTTTTCTCATTTTGATCTCCATTCTCTGACCTAAATTGTTTAACATTATAATATCTTTATTAAATACCCCTAAAAATTTTAATTGCTAAAATTTCTTTAAATATTAAGAAACCTTACAATCGATTTTCATACAAAAAATAAAGTTGTCAATAATTCGTTAACAATTCTTACAAATGGAAATTCATGTATTGTATTTAATTTGCCCCGGTAAAATTTGATTTATACTTAATCAGGAGACAATTTAAAATTTTATTTGAATGTTAAGATATGTTATAAATTATTTTGCCAAACGGCAAATTAAAAATTGTTTGTTTTTAATGTATTTGAATTATTTCAGTATTTTATGTTTGTATTATAATTTTTTGTGTATAATGTAGAAAAATATTTAATATCATGAAATAATATTTAATGAAAGAATATAAATTTATATAGAGAGTGGAACGATGAAAAAAACACTATTTAAAACATCATTAGTTTGTATCGCTGCATTAATAGGCTGCAGTGCATTCGCCGCAGGCTCCGATTCTTATATCAACCCTGCAAATGCCGGTTATGATCCCGGTCAATTAGATAATACCAATTTCCTTCAAGGTGCTAAATACAGAGAACGTGAAAAGGCATGGCGAGAAACAAAAGACCCTGCCGTTATTGAAGAAGAAGTTCGTCAGAAAATGGATTTACTTAATACGGAACAAGTTTCTTTTACTTTAAAGAAAATTAATATTTCCGGTAATACAGCATTCCCTACTTATGTGCTTATGAGATTAGTAGACTTTAAAATCGGTCAAAAAGTTACAATTAACGATTTGATTATGTCAGCTAACGATATTACGGATTATTATCAAAGTAAAGGTTATGTTTCAACTATTGCATATCTGCCTCCGCAAAAGGTTAAAGATGGTGTTGTTGATATTCAAATTCTTGAAGGTAAATACGGTAATATAGAAATTACCCCGGGTAAATGGGAAAGATCTTCTTATTTGAATAAAAAATATTTGAAAGATAATAACATTGCTCCCGGACAAGTTTTGAATGTAAAAGATATTCGTAATGCATTAACTGATATGAATACTGAAGAATACATGAAAGGTGCTGTTTCTTTTGCAGATAACGAAGAATCAGAAGAATATTCTGATGTTACACTTGAAGTTAAAGACAGATTTCCTATTAACTTTGACGTTAGGTATGATAATCAGGGCAGAGATGCTATTGGTACTCAAAGAGGCGTTTTATATGCAGGTTTGCATGACGTAACCGGGCATGGCGATACTTTAATGGGTACGGTTGCTTTATCTCATCGTTCATTAGGTGTTGGCGGTATTTATTCTATACCTATTGCAGAAAATGATACAAGATTGAATTTAGGGTATTCATACTCAAAAGTAAGACTTGGCAACGCACTTGAATGGATGAATGTAAAAGGTGATTCACATGATGTATTCGTCGGTGTTTCAAGACGTTTGGCAAAAGGTGAAGATTACAGATTATATGGTGATATCACTTTAGACCTACGTAACACGGAAACCACCGCTTTTGGCGATTATTATCAAAGCAAATACCGTTCAAGAGTCCTCAGAGGCAGTTTAACGGATGTTAAAGATGATTCTTTCGGAAGATGGTTGTTTAACGGTTCTGTTGCCGGCGGCATACCAGTTGATGCAAGTGATTACAATAAAGCAAGAGATTTACAAAGTAATAACTTCTTAAAATTGAATGCAAGTGCTGCTCGTTTACAGGTATTACCTAAAAATAACATGGCTATTTTACAGGTTAACGGACAATATGCAAACAGACACTTGTTCTCGTCAGAAGCTATGCAAATAGGTGGTATTTCTTCCGTAAGAGGTTATGACGAAGGCTTCTTCCTCGGTGATTATGGTATGAATGCCAGCTTCGAGTACAGAATGCCCGTTCCCGGTTTAAGAGCTATGCTTCCTGAAAAATATAAATTTATCAGTGACAGTATTCAATTAGCAGGTTTCTATGATATCGGCTGGGTTGGAAACAGATTTCAAACCGACCAATTCGGAAACAAAACTCAATACTTAATGAGTGCAGGTCCGGGTGTTGTTGTTAAGTTAACAAAATACATATCTGCAAACATGTATTGGGGCTTCCCAATCGGCAAAAGCTTCTATGATTATGCTAACGGCCCTGAAACCTATAACAGAAGAAATTGCAGATTTCACTTTATGGTTACATCAAACATTTTATAATTTATATAATCAATGCATTAAAAGAAGCGGTTTAAAAAAAACCGCTTCTTTTTAATTATTTTTTTATTAAAAAATGTTTGAAAATATTTAATTACCATTTTTTAAATATAAAAAATACTGCAAGAATTATAAAGAAGAAACCTGCCAAATAATTCCATTTGAATTCTTCTTTTAAATATGTTATTGAAAATATGCTAAAAACAATCAGAGTAATAACTTCCTGCATTGTTTTTAATTGTGCGGCGGAAAAGTATTCATGACCTATTCTGTTTGCCGGTACCTGAAAGCAGTATTCCAAAAATGCAATGCTCCAGCTTACGAGAATTACCGTCCAAAGAGCCGTACTTTTAAATTTAAGGTGTCCGTACCAAGCAAAAGTCATAAATACGTTTGATATTGTTAAAAGTATTATAGGTAAAAATTGTCTGTACATATTTGTATTATATTACAAAAAATTTCATTTAATGGAACGAATTTCATTTATGTGATATAAATTATTATATAACTTACGGGGATATGAGGGTGAAAAATAAATTTTATATAATTCTTTTATTGTTTTGTTTGTTATCTGTCAATTTATCGGTAAATGCTGAAGTTATCAGACTCAATCCCGATGAAAAAAATGAGTTAAAGTTGACGGATAAACCCGATAATCTGAACAAAAATCTGGTTATTCAAGACAAAGACGTGGTTGAAGATTTAATTAAAATGCAAAAGGAAGAAGAAGTTAAGGATATTGAGCTTCTTTGGCAGGCTACGATTAACAATAATTCATTAATAAAATTTACCATGAATAAGTTAAACACGCCTGAATCTCAAAGGCGGCTGCATTCTTCTTTAATGGCGAAAAGTTTATCTTCATTAATATACGGGGCAAGCTTTATTCCGATGTTTACGGGGTCTAATGCAATGATGCAGACTGCGGCTTTTTCAGCGGGAAGATTGGCGAATAATTTCATAAATAAAGATGCTTCGACCGCAAACGGACAACAGGCACCTATTACGGATACCGAATTAATTCAATTGGCGGGTACAATAGAGGATTTGGAAGAAAAAATTATATCTTCATATTATCAATATAAGGGTGCTTTAAATAAGTTAAAAGATACCCGTTCAAGAATAATTTTGTATAATAAAAATTATTCAAATGCTTTAAAAAATAATTCGTTAACCGAGCTTGTCGTATCATCCGCTTTATATGAAGATATGCAGCTTCAGGAATATAAGCAGGAGCAGGAAGCAAAAAAGTATTATTTGTCGCTTGAAAGGCTTGCGGGTAAAAATGCAGTAGACAGTCTGATACTTTCTCAATATGCATTAAAAAATCAATTAATTAATACGGAAAAGATGAAAAACTGATGAAAAAGTATATTTATATAGTTTTTATATTATTTTTATTCGCCTCTAAAGGCTATGCCGCTCGGGAAAATTTGGCAGAGCCTCAAAAACCCGCATACAGGCTTGGTCTTACTTATGATATCGAAAAAGAGTATAAAGTAACGGATATAACGCAAAAACAATCCGAAAAAATTGCATCATATCAAAAGTCGTACATAAAGAATGCCACTTATGCCGATAGTACGTTAAAGGATATTTCGACGGAAATATCAAAACTTTTGACGATTGAAAAGGAGGATATGCTTGAACATATTCAAATATTGTGGGCTGGTGCGGCTTTAAGGAGTGAAACAATTAAGTTTGCGTTATATAAATTATCCAATCCCGATGCCGATAAGCCGGATGAAACAATTATAAAGAAAATAATAAGACCGTTATCAACAATTTCTTCCATAGCAGGGGCGGGAGTCGGTGATCCGTTTACGGCTACGGCGGCATTGTTCGGCGGTCATCTTTTAAATTCATTATCTTTTAACGATAAGGATTTGAATTATAAATATACAAAAGTTACCGATGCGGATATGATTGTTTTGATTACAAAAGTTGATGATATGCAAAAGAAAGTTATTGACCTTTATTATGATTATATGACAAGCTATAATCTGCTTATAATGACCGAAGAAAATTTAAAAAAGCGTAAAGAACGTTATAATTCGGGATTATATCAAACGGAAGAACAGTTGCTTGTTGCGGATGCATTTTATCGTTCCGCAGCGGATAATAAAGCCAAATTGGAACTGGAATTTTTGGAAAACAGGGCTGCTCTTGAGCAATTGGTCGGAATAGAAGCTTTAGCGGAATTTGAAAAATTACTTACTTCAAAAAAACAAGAGAATTAAAGTTATAAAATAATTTACCGATATATTTTTTGTGTAGTTACGGGTAAATATTTTTGTGAAAATTAATAATAATTTTAATGATAAAAAACCGGAAATCGAGTTTCAAAAACATATTAACGCTGAAGAAGAACCGTTATTTGAATTATCCGCAAAGGGGGCTGACGCTTCTAACGATATTGAGTATGTTACAAATGCCGACGGCAGTGTTACTGCTCTGTTGAAAGATGAAGACGGGAATATTACTTATGATGTTACCGTTAATTCGGAGGGAAAAACGATATCGGAAACTACATATCTCGATGACGGAAATATAGATACGTATACGGAATATGACGGAAGTGACGATAAAAATATTATATTAAAAAGTGATTTTTCTTATACTTATGATGATAACGGCACACATGTTCTGTGCGAGAGTGATTTTAATTCCGACGGTAAAGTTGATTTGATTGATGAGTGGGCATTTTCTCCCGACGGAAATATTACGAATTATAAAAGTACATCCGATTCAAATTCGGACGGGGTTTTTGATGAAAAATATCAAATAGAGTATGATACGGACGGAAATCCAGTTAATGTAAAAAGTAATTTTGAAATAGATAATTCAATTGATAATTCAAAGCAGGGTGCTTTAGGTGATTGCTATTTGCTTTCCGGGCTTAACAGTTTAAGTTACGGAGATAACGGACGTAATTTGATTGAAAAATCGGTTATTGAAAATGCTGACGGCAGTTATAACGTAAACTTTCAAGGTGCGGGCGAAGTCTATACGATTACGGAAGAAGAACTTGCACTTGCAAGAGAAAACGGTAATTATTCATCGGGAGATAATACCGTACTTTTGTTTGAAATTGCATTTGAAAAAGCTCTGACTAATGTAAAAGAAAATCCCGAAAAATACCCTAAAGAGATAACTGATATTATTAATGCCGATACGTCGAACCTTAAACAATATGCGGGAAGTATAGCGGATTACGGAAATATGGACTTATTCTGTTATTTTATGACGGGAGAAAAGGCCCGGACTATATATGCGGATGAAAATTTTGAAAATATATCCGAATTATTAAATAATTTTAATGCCGAACATGAAATGATAAACGTAAATTTTACGGATAATAACGGCAAGGAATACAGTGTTTTTGATGTTGAAGGCAATTCTTGTAAATTATTATCCGCTCATTCATGGAGTCTTAAAAGTGCGGATAATGATAATATAACAGTTGTAAATCCCTGGAATTCATCCGAGGAAATAACTTTCAATCGAAATGAACTTGAAAAATACATAAAATTTATTGAAACAGCTAAAATTCCGGAAATGTAAAAAATTTATTTCTTAGTTTTTTTTGTTTGTTTCTTTTGTTTAAGTTCGGGGGAAGATTTTACTTTTGAGTTTGTTTGAATTCTTTTTACGGAATGAACATCCGGCAGAGATTGAAATGCATTAATTACCGTATTCAAGTTCTCAATTCCGTTAACTTCAACGCCAAGTTCAATTATACCTATTTTTTTTGCACTGCTTGTTTTTACGTTTGCATAAGT
>CANPYW010000017.1 GCA_947588745.1 Candidatus Gastranaerophilales bacterium | reverse complement strand
TTGGCAGCAAGAAAACATATTAAGAGCAATGGGGGTAAAAGCCGATGCCGGTCTTTATAAATTTAATCAAATGATTAAAGAAGATGCCCCTATAGTAGAACAAGGTGAGTCTACCATTACATACGAAAACACAGGTAAGAAAAATGAAGATGGTAAAGATATATATAAACGTACAACGACTACAATAGTAACAGAAACAAATGAAACACATACAACCACAACAAAAACTACTACCGTTACTGTAGAAGAAGTTGTACACGAAGAAGGTCAACAAGATACTGTAGTAGGTGATTCATTCCTAGATAAAAAAACCGTAGTAGAATCAAAGAATGTATTAAATGAATATTTGTATACTTTTGCACAGCAATTTGAAAAATGGATTGGCGAAGGTCGTGGTATTATCGTAGGCGGTCAAGCAAACGGATTTAGCGGCGGTTCTGGCGGGCAGCATGCTATAACCATTGTTGGTGTTGTAAGAGGAGATGTTACAAAATCTACTCAGGATGTTACACACGAATGGTTTGATGAAGGTGGCGAAAAACACGAAAATCAAACTACATTAGAAATTGAAGGACACGAATATAAAGACCAGGAATTATCAGCTAATGATATTATAGGTTTTTATGTAATTGATACAGGCGGTTTCTTAGGTAATATTGAAGGTGCTCAATTCATATCAATCCAAAGATTATATGATTTCTTAACCGGTACAAACTATGCAAAAAGCAAAGGTGATGCTACCGACCAAGTTGGGTCGTTAGTTGTTACGGAATCAAATATTAAGTCGTGGGCTGATAACTTAAATTTGATAGGTAATAATGCAAAGAACGTATTATATGGTAACTATGCAAAAAATACTATCAAAGGCGGTAACGGTAACGATGTATTGTATGGTGAAGCCGGTGATGATAAATTATACGGTGATAGCGACAATGATACATTAATTGGCGGCTTAGGCGATGATACATTGTATGGTGGAAGCGGCAATGATATGTATATTTTTAACGCTAAAGAAACATTAACAGTAAATCCTGATCCTGAAGATTTAAAATATACAACTCAAGAATATGGTGAAGGTGAAGATAAAACCTCCATTAAAACATTCACTATGGAAACAACACCTGAAACTGAAGACGGTCAAGATTATGTATACGGGCAGTATTCTGCTGAAGTAGAAGATAAAAGTAATGATGTAATCATCCCCGGTTCAGGAAAAGATTCACTTCAGTTTAACGATTTCTTACAAAAAGATGAAAATCCTTTAAAAAATTTCCATTATATGAATAAAAACGGAAGCCTTGTAATTTCAACAGGAAAAGGTACTGTAACCATTCAAGATTACTTTAAAAAGGGATTATATAGTTCTATAGAATATATAATAAAGGCTACAACAGATGCTGAATCAGGCAGAGTATCCGTTAACGATGGCGATAAATGGGCTTTCGTAAAAGACATATTGGAAAAAACCTTTATTGAATACGAAAATTATATTGATAAAAATAACACAAATAAAATCAGCGGTACTAAATTCAGAGATTCAATGGTTGGCGGTAATCACAATGATACATTATCCGGCGGTTCCGGCAATGATACATTATCAGGCGGTAACGGCAATGATGTATTAAAAGGCGGAAGCGGTGATGATGTAATAATATCTTCATTCGGCAATGATAAAATATATGGTGAGTCCGGAAATAACATTATAAGATACGATGAAAACGCTTTAAGCGGTAGTGATACAATTTATTCCGGTTCCGGTAAAGATATTATTGAACTTAAAAGCATAGAAAAATCTGCTGTTGAACTTGTAAGAAGCGGAAATAGCCTTGTAATTTACTACGATAAAAAGACTGGTGCTTCAATTACGATTGCTGATTACTTTAAGAAAAAAGGCAAAGTTTCTGTTGACTATGTTGAATTTAAAAATGGTGAAAAATGGTATTTAAAAAATTCTTTAAGTAAAGTTAATGAAGAAGTAAGTAAAAATCCAAGTAAAAAAATTAAGGGTAGTGGTACAATTACCGGTGGAGAAGGCTATGATACATTAACGGGTTCAAGCGGCAATGATACTATTACCGGTGGACTTGGTAATGATACTATTAAAGCCGGCAAAGGTGATGATGTATTAATTGGCGGCTTAGGTAACGATAAATTGTATGGTGAATCAGGCAATAATACATATAAGTATGAGAGTGCTACATTTGGACAAGATACAATTTATGTAACCGGAAGCGGTTCAACTACATTAGACTTTAGTAATACAGATTTATCTTTTGATGAAAAAGGTATTGTTGACGGTGCTAATAAATACAGCTATACAAAATCGGGTAACGATTTAATTATTAATTTCGCCAAAAAAGGTGATAATGTAGACCCTGATAATAGTATGATTACTATAAAAGATTTCTTTAAGTCCAAAAATTCATTTACTTTAAAATCAAAAAGTAAAGCTGATTTGGATTTAAAAGAAGCTACAATATATTTTGAAGGTAAAGAAGATAAAAATAATAAAATAACAGGTTCATCAATTAATGACTCTATTGTAGGCGGTCAACTGAATGATTCAATAAAAGGCGGTGCCGGAAACGATACTATAAATGGCGGTATAGGTAATGATACTATAAACGGCGGTTCAGGAAATAACGTATTTGAATACAAAAAAGGCGACGGCAATGATGTTATTGTTCTTTCAAAAGGTGAAAATCTCGATTTAAAACTTACGGGCTTCACAAACAAAGAAGAATTATCGTATCAAATATCGGGTAAAAACCTTTTAATAAGCTATACAAATGAAGACGGCACAACAAGCACAATAACCATAAAGGATTTTGGTAAAAGTGATGTAACTACTTCATCAGGTTCGGTTGAATTGTATGTTGGTGATCAAAAAGCTTATGACCTTAGAAATGATAAATTCCTGGCTACTTATAAAGACTTTACAGCAAAGGAATACAGCTATACAGGCAGTTGGTTCTCCGAAGAAATTGATGCACGTGCATTAAATGCAACGGATGTAGTTATTAAAAAGTCAAAAGGTGCAAGCATAAATGCGGGTTCCGGCAACGATACGATATATGGTTCACATTATAATGATACAATCAAAGGCGGAAACGGCGATGATGTTATCCATGGTGGATTTGGTAAAAATTCATTGGACGGCGGAAACGGAAGCGATACATACTGCTTGTTTGAAAGCACAACAAGACCTGAATACAGCGTTGAAACTTCAACCGTAAAAGATACAGGTAAAACAGGCTCAGATACTGCTGAATTTAATAAATCTAAAGACAAAATACAAGTTTGGTTTAATGTTAGCAAAAGCGGTAAAGTATCCGGTGCTGTTAATGTTGAAGATTTAGACTCTGATGATAGTGCAACATTAACGGGTATTGAAAAATTCGTTGCAAATGGTGGTAATAGTGATAAAAGCGACGATTATACATACAACTTTGATAAAGTAAAACAAGATGTTGCAGGTTGGCTTGCTAAAAACGGATACAAAGACGTTAATGATGTAATGAAACATGCCGGCGGTGAAGCTAGAGATGAAATGCTTAAACTTTTCAACGGCGAAAGTGCTTGGACAAAACAAAATGGATAAAATTTAATAAAATAAAAAGAAAGAGGGCAATTGCCCTCTTTTTTATTTGTAAAGGAAATATGCATAAAATATTCAAATAAATTTCTTTATGATAACATATTTGTATTAATAAGTATGAAGAAATATTATGGCAAAAATTTCAGTAATTATACCTATATATAATGTTGAAGTTTATTTAAGGCAATGTCTGGATAGTTTGGTAAATCAAAGCTTTAAGGATGTTGAGTTTATTTGTATTAATGATGGTTCGCCCGATAATTGCGGAGAAATATTAAAGGAGTATTCGCAAAGAGATTTTCGTTTTAAGGTAATTACGCAGGAGAATAAAGGTCAGGGCAGTGCGAGAAATGCGGGGTTGGAAGCTTCATCAGGCGAGTATATTTTATTTGTTGACCCTGATGATTGGATGGAACAGAATGCTTTTGAAAAAATATATAGTTTTTTTGAAAAAAACAATGGAGATGTAATCCAGTTTAATTACAGGGAATATACGGAGAATACCGGAGAATACGTTATAAATAATTTTGCGGATTTTTTGAATAAGAAATTTAATTATAATCTGAAAAATTACGAGTCATATAACTGGGAGGATGTTTTTGGCTGCGGATTTAAGTATTCAAAGTTTACAGTGTGGACAAAAGCTTACAGAAAATCGTTTTTGGATAAGTATGAAATAAAATTCCCCAATAATAAAAACGGTGAAGATGATGTATTTTCGACACAGGTGTTTATAAATTCAGATAAAATATACTATTTGGAAGATTATCTTTACAATTACAGATTGAGAAATAACTCATCTTGTAACAGCATATCGGATGATAATTTTTGTATATTTGAAAATCTGCATAGAATAATAATGCTGCTTGAGTGGAAAGGGATATATAAAAAATTAAAATCATCTTTTTCTAAATATAAAATAGATGTTATCTCTCGTCATTATCAAAATATATCTCAAGGCCAAAGAAAAAAGTATAAAAAGTGTGCCAAAGAAATATTAACAAAACGTGAATATATAAAATTTTTAATTCGCACATCAAACGGAAATTCGTTTTTTGAAACTATATTGTCTTTAAAAAATGAAAGAAAAAATGCCGTCAAATATAAGGTAATAACTGTATTGGGAATTAAATTCCGTATTAAACCGAGAAATAACGGAGAAAAACAGTGAATTGTACAACCATATCAATGTTAACAAGCTGGATGTTTCCCGATAAAAAAACAAGAGGCGAATTTAGAGAGTTTTGCAGAAATCTTGACGCAAAAAGGCATTGTGCCGAAATACATGCCAGATATCCGGAAACCATAAAAAGATTGCGGGAAAAAGTAAAAACCGATAAAATAAATATAATTTTTTTGGCAAATGATAATTCAAAGTGGTGCTATCAAGATATATACGAAGTGCTTTCAAAAAATGATAAATTTAATTTAAAAGTTTTGGTATCCGTTAGTGAATATTTATTGAAAAAAAGGTATTCATATATGGATTATCCCAAAATATTAAAAGATAATTATGATTATTTTAAAGAAAACGGATTTAATACTGATTATGCTTTTGATATTGAAAAAAAGCAATATAAAGATTTAAGCGGATTTAATCCTGATATTATTTTTTACGAGCAGCCCTGGGAATTGCCCGAAATTCATTCTATATACAGAACCTCAAACTATGCTGTTTGTTTGTACTGCAGCTATGGCTCTTGCATAACGAACGGAGAAAACGAGTATTGCAAACCGTTTTTTAACGAACTATATACATATTTTATGGATAATGAAGAAATTATAAAAACAATGCGGCAAAAAGGCGTGATTGATGTAAATTTGGAATTTGCGGGTCAGGTAAAGCTCGATGCTTATTTAAAACCATTAAATAAAGAAAATATAGTGTGGAAAACTTCAGGCAAAAAGCGGGTAATTTATGCACCTCATCATTCGTTTTATAAAGGCTCAATGCTCGGCTTTGGCACGTTTGATTGGAATTATAAATTCTTCTTAGATTATGCTGAAAAACATCAGGAAATAGAGTTTATTTTAAAGCCACATCCCGAATTAAAATGCCAGATAGTAAAAAACGGGCTTATGACTTATGATGAGATGAACGAATATTTTAAAAAGTGGGAAGAGCTTCCTAACTGTCAAATATATGACAAAGGCAATTATTTTGATATGTTTAGAACCTCCGATATGCTGATTACCGATTGTAATTCATTTTTATATGAATATTTGCCTACGGAAAAACCCGTAATTCATTTAATATCCGAGCATTCTATAGGTCATAACGAGTTCGGACGCAAGATTACATCGGGATATTATAAAGTGCATAATATAGAAGAACTTGAACTGGCTTTGAACATGAAAGATGATGTATTATTGAATACAAGACTTGATATAATAAAAAATACGTTAAAACAGCCGGAAGGTGGAGTTAAGTCTTATATCAGGAAGTATATTGAAAATATGCTGAATATAAAGAAAGAAGGATAACCGAATGAAAACAATTGCTCTGATTGCAATTCAGGATAATAATTTAGGCGATGCCGTTATTTGTGATACTACTAAATATATTATAGAAAAAATAGCTTCTGATTTTAAAATCAAAGTGGTTTCGATATTCCCAAAAAATGGTTTTTCATCAAGAATAAAGATTACAAATACACTTAATGTCCCTAATTGGAAGCAGAGATTTAAGCATTTAAGATTTAAACTGTATTTGCATGTAAATAAAAATAATATTAAATCGTATTATGATGAAAATTTAAAAGATGTATCGTGTGTGGTTTTTGTTGGCGGCGGGTTGATAAAATATACCACTCAAAGCTTTTTTTATCCCGTTTATGCAATAACAAAATATTGCAAAAAACATAATATCCCCGTTTATTTTAATGCCGTTGGCGTTGAAGGGTATGATAAAAATAATGCAAGTTCAAAATTTTTGGAAAAGGCTTTGAATGAAGATTGCATAAAGTTCATAACCACAAGAGATGATATGGAAAGTTTGGAAAAATATATTAAAGATAAGTCTAAAATATCATTGGTTGGTGATAGTGCTTTATATTCAAAAGAAACTTATGGAAATCTTAACGAAAAACAAAGTGATGTAATAGGTGTAGGCGTAATTAGAGGAAAAATATTCACCGATTACTGCATGGATTATTCCGAAGAACGCTTAAAAGAAGCTTATGTTAATGTTATAAAAGAACTCGAAAATCGTAATTATAAATGGCAAATGTTTGCAAACGGAACTTTCAGCGACTATGATTTCGCTTTGAGTGTTTTGGAAAAACTTAATATAAAAGATACCGAAAAATATTTGAAACCTCGTCCGTCTGCTCCTAAAGAATTTGTTAAAATTATAACGGGATATAAAGCAATTATAGCCGCAAGACTTCATGCTAATATAATAGCAGCTTCTTATTCAATCCCTTCTATAGGTTTTGTTTGGAATAATAAATTAAAGCTGTTCGGTCAAATGATAGGTCACCCCGAAAGATTTATAGAACACAAGGATTTGGATAATGCAAAGTTGATAGTAGATAGGTTGGAAAATGCTATTATTGAATGTAAAAATTCCCCCCCCCCGTATGAAAAAATTGATAGCTTGAAACAAAAGACACGAGAGGGTTTGGAGAAATTCATAAGGAGTTTAAACAGTGAATAATGATTATTCATACGGTGTGTTGGTGTATAATTCGGTAAATATAGGCGATGAAATTCAAAGTATCGCCGCAATGAGATTTTTGCCGAAGATTGATGAATATGTTTACAGAGAACTTATAAGTCATTTTTATCCCGAAACCGGCAGAAAAACAAAATGCATTCTGAATGCGTGGTGGATGTGGAACTGTAAACATTTCCCGCCTTCAAAGTTTATTGAACCTTTATTAATTGCAATGTATGTTAGACCTAATATACGAAAAGAGTTCTTAACAAAAAAAGTCAAAGAATATTTAACAAAATTCGGTCCTGTAGGTTGCAGGGATGTTGCAACTTATAAATGGCTCGAGAGTGAAAACATTCCTTCTTATTTCTCCGGATGTTTGACTTTAACATTGAAAAGAAACGAAAATATAATGCGGGATAATTATATATTATGCGTTGATACTTCGGAAGAATTGATTCAATCGATTAAAAAACGGACAAATCGCCCCGTAATTGCCATAAGCAGAATGATTTCGCCTTATTATTCTGCACTTCAAAGGCTTGAATACGCTAAATTACAGCTTCTTTTATACTCAAAAGCTCATTTGGTCGTATCATCAAGATTGCATGTCATATTGCCGTCTTTGGCTTTGGAAACACCTGTTTTGAGAATAATTTCAAACGAAAAAGAAATGGGCGAGATTTCAAGGTATTCGGGGTATGAAAACTTTTTTAATTCTTATACCAATGAACAGATAATAAACGGAGATGTATATGATTTTGAAAATCCGTTAAAAAATCCGTCCGTTTATCTTCCTATGCGTGAAAGACTTATTGATACCTGCGAAAAATTTACGGGATATAATAATCCCGACTCTTTAATCGGTAAAGAAGAAAATGCTTTGGCAAAATTTGCGGAATTGAATAAATATAATTATGAAAATTTAAGAAAATGTTTATACTGCGGCTCGAAAAAAGATTTAAAATATGTTTTAAAACATTCCAAAAAACCTAAATTAAGACACGGAACAGCTTCAGAGTTTAAATTAGAACCGGAGTTGTCTTATTTTTCCATATACGGTATGTATTATTTATATTTGCTACTTTCTAAATTCTATAAAAAGGAACATTATTCAAATAAGCTCAAAAAAATAAACAAATATAAAGAATTGTTGTCTGAAAAATCCCCCCCCCCGTAAAATAATTGATATTGATTATGCAGTGATTTCACGTATTTTGCAAGGGTGTATTTTTTGCGGAAACTGAAATAATCGGTTAAATGCGAGATAATATGAACAAGATAAAACATTTTGAAAAGGAGTAATGTATGGATAAATCAAAATCCGAAACAAAATATAAGGTTGGAATAATATCATTTAATACGCATACTATTAATTCCAATTTTGGTGCTGCACTTCATTCATTTGCTTTTCAAAAGTATTTAAATGGAATTGGCATATCAAGTGTAATAATAAGATATCGACGATTTTATTTTAAATTCGATAGCAGGCTGTTCTTCAGACATTTCCCATTGTGTTTTTTTATGCTGTTTTTTAGATTTATTAAACAGTTAAAGTTTGATAAATTTTTTAAAAAGCATTGTGTTGTAAGTGAAAATATATATAACAGAGATACAATTTCTGATATGGAAGATATGGCAGAGTTATACTGTTGTGAAACAGATATAACGTGGTGTCGTCTTGTGGGGGGGGGGAAATATTACGACAGAGCATTCATGTGTGATTATCCCCACATGAAAGGCAAAGATAATATAGCCTTTTCCGTTGATTTCGGAAGTGGTCTTATCGAAACGGAAAATCAAAAACAACTTTTTGAATATGCAAAAAATTTTAAATATATTTCATTCAGAAATATATTTAAACTTGATTATATAAAAGATATATTAAAAAGAGATGATGCTTGCACTATAATTGATTCGGTATTCCTGCTTGATGAAGCCGATTATCTGCCTTATGTGAAAGAGCCGAAAATCAAAGAGGATTACGTTTTTGTGTATAATTGCAAAGAAAATAACCCCGAAATGGTTGAACGTGCCAAAAAATTTGCAAAAGAAAATAATCTGAAAATTAAAATCGTAAATTGTTTTGATAAAAATTACAAAAAATTTTTTGACGGAATACCGACACCGATAAGTATTGAAGAATATTTGGGATTGATTAAATCGGCAAAGTATATTTTTACAAATTCATATCACGGGATTTGTTTTTCGATAATATTTAAAAAAAATTTTTATGCGTTTTCAAGAATTTCAAATAACGAAAAAATACTTATATTAACGGAATTATTCGGGCTTAATGACAGATATGTTGCCGATGGATGTTTATCTCCCATTTTAAAAAATGAAATTGATTATGAAAAAGTTTATGTAATACTTAAAAAACTTCAAAAAGAAGCACGTGATTGGCTTAAACATGCAGTGGGCGTTTAATTTGATTTAAAACCGAAACAGTCGGATTATACTCCCTCGGCTTTAATTCTTTTTCCCTTCTCTGCCTTTCATTCTTTCCCTTTTTTTCATCTTCTCCCCCACACACCAAAAAAATGTTCGAAAAATATACAAAATATAAAAACGGAATTATTAAATTCCGTTTTGTATATTATTTGTTGTCCGTATCGGCTCTTGAATTCGAATCATTTTTTACGATATCAAAATCAAACTTTTTCCAGGCTTTAAATCCGCCCCTTAAAACAACTGCGGGATAGTGGTGTTCTATTAATGCCAAAGCTGTATTATATGCCCTCGGACAGGTATCCGAGTATGTATAAACAATTGTTATTTTATCTTTATCAAGCATATCGATATGCTCTTTAATCTCTTTATAAGGAATATGAACGGCATAGGGAATATGCCCGTCGATATAGTTGTCATATTCACGTACGTCAACAATATTAATGTTTTCAATTCTGTGTGCAATCATCTCATCCAGAGAATAAGGCCCGATTGTAAAAGATATTATGTCTTCAAAAAATTTTTTTGCACGTGTAAGGTCTTTTGTTATTTCATCATTATGTCCAAACATTTGCAGTCCTTTCAATAAATATTACGGATATAATTTATTACGAAATTTAACCTTTGAAATTCGCTATATGATTAGATGTGAGGAATAATTCATTTCTTATTGTAAATATGTGTGTTTTTTCGTTGACTTTGAATCAGGTTGAGTTCATAATATATGAAAATAAAGGAAATGAAATGAAGCACTATCGAATAAAAGTTGAATATATATTATAAAAAGAAAAACATTTTGTTTTTCTTTTTTTGTATTCGCTAAAAGTTCAAAACGGAAGAATTCGATTATGATAAAAGATAAGAAAAAAATATTTGAAGCAGTTGTTGATAAAGTTGAAAAAGTATCCCGAAGTGCATATCTTATTGAAACGGATTTGAAAGAAGAAGTTGATGTTAAAGCAGGACAGTTCGTTTCAATATATTGTGACGGTTTGACACTCAGACGACCGTTCAGCGTATACTCTTGCAAAGCTTCAAAAATCGGTATTCTGTTTAAAGAAAAAGGAAAAGGCACAAAATATATCAAATCGCTGAAAAAGGGCGATTTGGTTAATATAACCGGCCCTTTCGGAAACGGGTTTACGCTTGAAAATAAAAAAGCTTTATCGGTAGGTGCAGGTATAGGCTATGCCCCTGTTGCGTTCTTGAAATCAAAATCGGATGAATGCGGTATCGAAAATATGTTATTATGCGGGTTTCCGAATAAAAATGAAATCCCCGATTTGGTTAAAGCCGACGTAATTTGTACCGATGACGGCTCCTATGGAATAAAAGGCAGCGTATTGGACGCTGCGGAAAATATATTAAAAGATTATAAGCCTCAAATTATATATGCTTGCGGGCCTTTAATCGTATTAAAAAAATTGGTGCAAACTGCTCAAAAATATGATATCCCCGTTCAGGTTGCCATGGAAAAAGAAATGGCATGCTCGATAGGCGTTTGCAGGGGTTGCGTAATACGGGTTAAACATGACGGAAATATTGTTAATAAAACCGTATGCAAGGACGGGCCTGTATTTTGGGGAAGTGAGGTCGTTTGGTAATGGGTATTTTGGATGTAAATTTAAACGGACTGAAATTGAAAAATCCCATAATGACAGCATCGGGTACTTACGGCTATACGGATGAATATGACGATTTTATTGATGTTTCGCAATTGGGTGCAATCGTTACAAAAGCAATATCTTTAAATCCTCGTGAGGGTAACGAACATAACAGAATAACCGAAACAAAAGCAGGCATGATAAATTCCATAGGGCTTGAAAATGTGGGTATTGAAAAGTTTTTGGAAACAAAATCTCCCGTTTTAAAATCAAAAAACATCGAATATATCATGAATATTGCAGGTTCGTCATTTGATGAGTACGTTCGACTTGCAACAATTTGTCAAACGAATAATATAAAGGCTATAGAGATGAATGTGTCTTGCCCTAACGTAAAATCGGGCTGTTTGGAATTCGGGGTTGATGAAAATGTGCTATATGACCTTGTTAAAAGCGTTAGAGAAGTATACAAAGGCTTTTTGGCGGTTAAATTGACACCGAATGTTACATCTATAGAAAAAACGGGTGCCGCAGCGGAAAAAGCGGGTGCAGATGCAATAAGTGCAATAAATACATTAAAAGGAACTTCCTTAAAAGTAAATTGTATAAACGGAAAGTTTGTAAAAACAATGGTTCAGGGGGGATATTCGGGCAGAGGAATAAAACCCGTAGCCGTAAATGCCGTATTAAGGTTGTATAATACGGTGAATATACCGATAATCGGCATTGGCGGAATAGAAGATATTGATGATGTGATTGAATTTTTTGCGGCTGGAGCTCAGGCCGTTCAAATAGGTACGGCTAATTTTACATATCCCGATACGGCTTTAAAACTTGTAAAGGAGCTTGAAAATTACGTCGTAAAAAACGGATTTAAAGATTTGGACGAAATGAAAAAAGAATTGAGGAGATAAATGTCAAACGAGGTATTGGATTTACTTGAAAAAGCAGAGGGTGTATTAAAAGGACATTTTTGTCTTACGTCGGGATTGCATTCGGATATATATTTTCAATGTGCAAAACTCTATCAGTATCCCGAAATAACCGAACAATTGGGTAAAAAATTGGCGGAAAAACTTGCCGATGTCGAATTTGATACAATTGTTGCCCCCGCCATAGGTGCCGTTATAATAGGATACGAAACCGCTAAACAGGCAAAGAAACGTAATCTTTTCGTCGAAAGAAAAGACGGAATTATGCAATTAAGAAGAGGATATACGTTAAAAAAAGGCGAAAAAGTCGTAATAATTGAAGATGTAATTACTACGGCAAGGACAATAAAGGAAACAACGGAAGCAATAAAAGATTACGGTGTTGAAATCGTTGCGGTGGGCTGCATTGTGGACAGAACAAAAGGACAAACTCCTTATAACATAAAATCACTTATGCAAATAGACCCCGTAACCTATGAACCGCAAGATTGTCCGCTGTGTAAAGAAAGCATTCCCGTTGTAAAACCCGGAAGCAGAGAAGAAAAGGCAAAAGCATAATGAAGCATTTAATTGATATTCAAAGTATTTCAAAAGAAGATATTTTAAATATAATTAATTTGGCGAGAGAGTTTAAAAACGGTGCAAAAAAATCCGATGTCGCACAAAAAACTTTGGCATTGATGTTTTATGAAAATTCGACAAGAACAAGGTGCAGTTTTGAAATAGCGGCAAAAAAACTTCAAATGAACGTTATTAATTTTGATACGCTTCATTCTTCCATGTCAAAAGGCGAAAGCTTAAAAGATACAATGGAAAACCTGTATTTCCTCGGCGTGAATGCCGTAGTCATAAGACACGGCTATTCGGGAATTATAAATAACGTATTAAGTCAGGTAAAATATCCGATGATTTTTATAAACGGAGGCGACGGAACACACGAACATCCTACTCAGGCACTTTTGGATTTTTATACAATGCTTGAAAAAACGGGCGGTATAGAAAATAAAAAAGTTGCAATAATAGGAGATGTGCTTCACAGCAGAGTAGCAAAGTCGAATATCCATTTATTATCCAAATTTAATGCGGATATTCATTTGTGTGCACCTGCTTATCTTCAGTTTGAAAATACGGAAGCGTTTAATGTCAAATATCACAGTGATATAAAATCCGCAGTGGAAGGTGCAAATATAGTCATGGCTTTAAGGGTTCAAAATGAAAGACACGAAACGGACGGATATCCCGATTCCTCCGAATACAAAAGACTTTATGAAATCGATACCGATTTGTTAAAACGTTATGCCGCAAAAGACGTTATTTTAATGCATCCGGGGCCTGCCAACAGAAATATTGAAGTATCTTCCGAAATATTGGATAACAAGCTCGGTACAACAATACTTGAACAGGCTCAAAACGGAGTGTATGTTAGAATGGCGGTTTTAAATACGCTTTTAAAAGAAAGAAAAGAGGTTTAAATGCTTCTTAAAAATGCCGTAGTGATTAATCCCGCAAATGATTTTGAAGCGGTTTCGGACATAAGAACCGAGGGCGAAAAAATAAAAGAAATCGGAAAAAATTTGTTGCCCGAAAATAATGAAGAAATTGTGGATTTAACGGGTAAATATATATCTCCGGGGTTTGTTGAAATGCATTGTCATTTGCGAGAACCCGGTTACAGTGCAAAAGAAACCGTAAAAACAGGTATTTTATCCGCAATATATGGAGGCTACACCGCTATATGTCCTATGGCAAATACCAATCCTGCGGTGGATAATACTTCAACGCTTACTTATGAAATACGAAAGGCAAAGGAAGTTTCGGAAATAGGCTTTTATCCGATATGTGCGGTTACAAAAGGACAGGCGGGCGAAAAAATCGTTAACGTATCCGAACTTTTGGCAAACGGTGCCGTTGCATTCTCCGATGACGGCAGACCCGTTCAAAATATGCGTTTGTTAAGAGAAGCTCTAAAATATATTAATTCGCACGATTCGATAATTATATCTCATTCCGAGGACTTATCACTCGCAAATAAAGGTGTGATTAACGAAGGGAAAATAAGTACAAGACTCGGATTAAAGGGTATTCCCGCAATAACGGAAACTTCAGCCATTGCACGAGAATTGGAAATAGTGGCAAGCGTAAACGGAAGATATCATTTTGCCCACGTTTCGACAAAACGCTCGGTCGAATTGATAAGAGA
This sequence comes from Candidatus Gastranaerophilales bacterium, assembly GCA_947588745.1. GTDB lineage: Bacteria > Cyanobacteriota > Vampirovibrionia > Gastranaerophilales > Gastranaerophilaceae > Avigastranaerophilus. Next base: position 29,483 of record CANPYW010000017.1, on the reverse strand, counting down.
GGCAAAAAAATCGGGGTTGAAAGTTACTGCGGAAACTGCACCGCATTATTTCAGCCTTACGGAAGACGATATAACGGATTATGACGCAAAATATAAGGTAAATCCCCCTTTAAGAACAAAGGAAGACAGAGAAGCAATAATTGAGGGCTTAAAGGATGGCACAATAGATGTAATAGCTACAGACCATGCTCCTCATACGATACGGGAAAAACAGCTTCCCATTCAGGAAGCACCCATGGGCATTGCGGGGTTCGAAACGGCATTGGGAGTAACTTTAACATATTTGGTGCATAGCGGAAGGCTTACTCTTACGCAAGCAATAAAAAAATTGACGTATAATCCCGCAAAGATACTAAATCTTTCCGAACAGGGAAAAATAGAAACGGGGCATTATGCCAATTTGACGGTATTTGATTTGAATGAAGAAACGATTGTTGATGCTTCGCAATTCAAATCCAAATGCAGAATTTCGCCTTTTGATAAATATAAACTGAAAGGCAAAGTGAAAATGACAATTATAAAAGGTAAAATAATAAATATAGGATAAGAATAATGCAAATAAAACCTGAAATAAAAGAAAAAATAGTGCTTGCACTTGATGTGGACAGTGTGGAACAGGCAAAATCATTGATTACCGAGCTGAAAGATTATGTGGGCGTATTTAAAGTCGGTCTGCAAATGTATACGGGAAACGGATATGAAATATTTAATTTTATGAAAGAACAAAATATTAAATTTTTCTTTGACGTAAAATTGCACGATATTCCCAATACGGTGGCAAAAGCGGCAGAAAATATCGTTCGAAACGGAGCTTCATTTTTTAATCTGCATACGACGGGCGGCGAAGAAATGATGAAAAGAGCCGTTGAAGCCGCAAGAAGTGCCGCAAAAGCTCAGGGGAAAGAAAATCCGACCATATTGGGAGTTACCGTTTTAACAAGTATTAGCGAAGAAATTTTGCAAAACGAACTAAAAGTTCCATACAAACCTAACGATTATGCACTTCATCTTGCGGTAACCGCCAAAAAAGCGGGATTGGACGGTGTTGTTGCGAGCGTGTGGGAAGCAAGGAAAATAAAACAGGCATGCGGAAAAGATTTTAAGGTATTGTGTCCGGGAATAAGACCCGATTGGGCAGATAAAAACGACCAGAAACGGCTTGCGACCCCGGGTGTTGCCGTAAAAGAGGGGGCTGATTATCTTGTAATCGGACGTGCGGTTACAAATGCCGAAGATAGAGTAAAAGCAATAAAAATGATTTATGACGAGATAGAAAATGCACTGTTAACTCAAAATAAATCTTATGCTGTATCAAAAGGCAAACTGCTGCTTGAAAACGGAATGATATTTGAGGGTGAATCCATCGGTGCAGACGGAACCGCATACGGAGAAATCGTGTTTAATACTTCAATGGTCGGATATCAGGAAATATTAACCGACCCTTCTTATGCGGGACAGGCAATAGTTATGACGTATCCCGAAATAGGAAATTACGGCATAAATAAAGATGATAACGAGAGCGGAAGAATATATGCGAAAGGTTTTGTTGTAAAAAACTTGTGTGAGAACGAATCACATTATAAAAGCAGCGTATCATTGGGCGATTATTTAAAACAAAACAATATTGTCGGTTTAAAAGGAGTTGATACGAGGTATCTTACTCAAATTATAAGAAATTGCGGAGCGATGAATTGTGCAATAACAACAGGTGACATTACCTCCGAAATAAAACAAAAAATGAAAGACTATAAAATAAGTAAAGATATAACGCTTGAAGTAACCGCATATAAAACCGAAAGATATTTCGGAACGGGAATAAAGCTTGCAATAATTGACATGGGGATAAAAAAGAGTATTGTTGATAATTTAAAAAGTTTAAATTGCGATATCACAATATTCCCCGCAGATGTTAAAGCCGATGAAATATTAAGCGGAAATTTTGATGCCGTTTTAATATCAAATGGCCCCGGTAATCCGGAAGATGCATTGCAGGCGATAGAAACGGCAAAAAATCTTTTGGGTAAAATTAAATTGTACGGAATATGCTTAGGTCACCAAATATTATCCATTGCGGTCGGAGCAAAAACGTTTAAGCTGAAATACGGTCACAGAGGCGGTAATCACCCTGTTATGAACGTTAAAACAAAAGAAATATATATGACTTCTCAAAATCACAACTATGCTGTTGATGAATCAACACTGCCTAAAGATGCCGAAGTCATATATATAAATTTGAACGATAAAACGGTCGAGGGTATGTGCTATCCGAAATATAATATAAAAACAGTTCAGTTCCACCCCGAATTAACCGCAGGACCTTATGACGCAAATGTGATAATGACCGAATGGATTAAAGAAGTCGAAAACAGCAAAAAAGTATGTATTTAAAAAGAAAGAGAAAATAAAATGCCTTTAAATAAAAATATAAAAAAAGTATTGGTTATCGGTTCGGGCCCGATTGTAATCGGACAGGCGGCAGAATTTGATTATGCGGGAGTGCAGGCATGTCGTGCATTAAGGGAAGAAAATATTGAGGTAATATTGGTAAACTCAAACCCCGCAACGATTATGACCGATGAAAACATAGCGGATAAGGTATATATAGAACCGTTAACAATAGAGGCTTTAAGATATATTATCGAAAAAGAAAGACCCGACGGTGTAATAGCCACATTGGGCGGACAGACGGGGTTGAACCTTGCCGTTAAACTTTCGGAAGCCGGGATATTGGAAGAATTTAACGTGGCATTATTGGGTACGAAGCTTGAAGCGATAAAAAAGGCTGAAGACAGAGAACTCTTTAAAAATTTGATGTTGGAAATAGGCGAACCGATACCCGAAAGCGATATAGTATCCGATTATGAGGAAGCCAAAAAATTTGCACAAAAAATAGGTTTCCCGATAATAGTAAGACCTGCATACACGCTGGGCGGAACAGGCGGCGGAATTGCGAATAATTATAACGAATACGAAGAAATAGTTTATACGGGATTGTCATTAAGCCCTATTTCTCAAGTGCTTGTGGAAAAAAGCATTGCGGGTTATAAAGAAATCGAATATGAAGTAATCAGGGACGCAAATAATACGGCTATTGCAATATGCAATATGGAAAATATAGACCCGATAGGAATTCATACGGGTGACAGCTTTGTTGTAGCTCCTACTCAGACTTTAACAAATAAAGAATGCCAGATGTTAAGAAGTGCGGCATTAAAAATTATAAGGGCTTTAAAGATAGAGGGCGGTTGTAACGTTCAATTTGCACTTGATACTGTAAGTAATCAGTATTATGTAATAGAGGTAAATCCTCGTGTAAGCCGTTCTTCGGCATTGGCGTCAAAGGCTACGGGGTATCCCATTGCAAAAATAACCGCAAAAATAGCAATAGGGTATGAATTGCACGAAATTCCGAACTCGATTACGAAAAAAACGGTTGCGGCATTTGAACCCGCATTGGATTATGTTGTAACAAAAATACCGAAATGGCCGTTTGATAAATTTAAACACGGCGACAGAATTTTGGGTACAAAAATGAAAGCAACCGGAGAAGTAATGGCAATAGGCAGGACTTTCGAAAGTTCGTTTAAAAAAGCCGTTACTTCAATAGAGTCAAAATATACGGGATTATTAAGAGGCAGACATATAGAATGCAGCGAGGAAGAATTAAAAGCATTGCTTCATGTTCAGGATGACAGAAGAATATTCAGAGTTGCAGAGGCTATAAACAGGGGTATATCAGTAAATGAGATAAATAAAATTACCAAAATAGACAAATGGTTTATTTATAAAATAAAAAATCTTGTGGATTTCGAGAATAAGTTGAGAAGCGAAACTTTGACTACGGCGTTGTATACTCAGGCAAAGGAAAAAGGGTTTTTGGATGAAGAAATAGCCGCATTCACAAGAAAATCGATAAGTGAAATAGAAAAAATAAAAAAAGATAACTCAATAAGTGCTTCATTTAAAATAGTGGATACCTGTGCTGCGGAGTTTAAGGCTTATACCCCGTATTATTATTCGACTTATAACGAAATTGACGAAAGTGAAGTTGATAATACAAGTAAAAAGATACTTATTTTGGGTTCGGGGCCGATTAGAATAGGACAGGGAATAGAATTTGATTATTGCTCGGTTCATGCCGCATGGGAGGTTAGAAACCATAATTATAAGTCGTTAATAGTAAATTCAAATCCCGAAACATTAAGTACCGACTTTGATGTGGCAGATAAATTATATTTTGAACCGATGCACATAGAAAATATAATGAACATAATTGAAAAAGAAAATCCCGAGGGTGTATTGGTTCAATTTGGCGGTCAGACGGCAATCAATTTAGCTCCGAAATTATACGAGCGAGGTATAAAAATTCTCGGAACATCCATGGAATCGATAAATGCCGCCGAAGATAGAAAGTTATTTGAAAGTCTTTTGAGAGAACTCAATATTCCGCAACCTAAAGGTTGTGCGGTAAGAAACCAATCTGAAGCGTTAAATGTTGCCAAAATGCTGGGATATCCCTTGCTTGTCCGACCTTCATACGTAATAGGCGGACGTGGAATGCAGGTGGTTTATAATCGTGAAGAACTTATTTCGTACATAGAGGGTGCATTAAAGTTTTCGGATGAGCATCCTATATTAATCGACCAGTATATTGAGGGAACGGAGCTTGAACTTGATGCGATAGCGGACGGAGAAAACGTGCTTATACCCGCAATAACGGAACATATAGAAAGAGCGGGCGTACATTCGGGCGATTCCATTGCGTTATATCCGACAAGAACCATTCCGAAAAATGTAATAGAAAATTTGGTATTATATACCAAGAAAATAGCAAAAGCACTAAAAGTAAAAGGATTAATGAATATTCAGTTTGTGTTAAAAGATGATATAGCGTATATTATCGAAGTTAATCCGAGAGCTTCAAGAACGGTGCCTATTTTAAGTAAAGTTACGGGTATTCCGATGGTGAAAATTGCAATAGATGCAATTTTAGGCAAAACAATACCCGAACAGGGCTATAAAATCGGATTAGCGGAGGAAACTAGCCTAGTTTGTGCAAAAGTTCCAATCTTTTCATTCCAAAAATTAAACAGAATAGACCCGGCATTAGCCCCCGAAATGAAATCAACGGGTGAAGTTTTGGGCATTGATACGAGCTATGAAAGAGCATTGGTTAAAGGATTTTTGGCTGCGGGGTATAAACTTCCCAAAGAGCGTGGAAATGTTTTGATATCAATAAATGACCATTATAAAGAAGCATCGGTTGAAGTTGCACAAACATTGGTGGAATTGGGGTATCGGCTGGTTGCAACAACGGGTACTCATAAGTTTTTAAAGTTGCATAATATCGAATCCAAAGAGATAGAAAAGTTTGATATTAAGAAAATTCAGCGTGATATGAAAAATAAAGATTTGTGTTTTATAATTAATACGCCCACGACGAATAATAATTCCGTAAGATACGGGTCTGAAGACAGAGGCTTTTTAATAAGAACCATTGCCGAAATGTATTCGACACCTTGCTTTACGGTGCTGGATACCGCAAAAGCGTATTTGGAAGCGTTGAAATATTATATGAAACATCCTGATTTAACTTATGACAGTATTGAAAAATACAGAGTGAAAAAAGAAACGGCTGCGTTATAAATGGAAAATGATAAGAAAAAACGTGTAAAAAAAAAGAAATTTATAATCAATATAAAAAATATGGGTGTTGATATTGATAAAAACGAGTATAGAGAGATAGTTTTATCAAATTCAAATCATCCGGAAAAAATGTAGTTTGCAAAGAGTATTTGTGATAGAATAAGAAAAATGTCGAAGTGGCGAAATTGGTAGACGCGCATGATTCAGGTTCATGTGGCTTACGCTTTGTGGGTTCGACTCCCATCTTCGACATTTTTTAGTGTGTAAAGGAATAGAGAAAAGGGAGGAGAACCCACACCGGGCAAAGCTCGGTCAAGGGTTCGAGCGTGAGTGAGCAGAGGCTGAAGGAAGTTTGTTTGAAAGCTGCAAAGCAGCCGAAAACAAAATCCGAAACGCCGTTTAATGCGAACGAACAAGAGACTCCCATCTTCGACATTTTTTAGTGTGAAAATGAATAGAGAAAAGGGAGGAGAACCCACACCGGGCAAAGCTCGGTCAAGGGTTCGAGCGTGAGAGATAGAGGCTGAAGGAAGTTTGTTTGAAAGCTGCAAAGCAGCCGAAAACAAAATCCGAAACGCCGTTTAATGCGAACGAACAAGAGGCTCCCATCTTCGACATTTTTTCTCTTTATTTATAACAATTCTGCCTGTTTTAAATTTCTCTTGTGTCCACTCTAGTGTCAATTTTTGATTTTGAATAAGATACTAAGCTTGTAAATTAAATTATAATTGTTCAGCTGCATTAACTTTCAATTGTTAAATAAATGTTAAAAAAGTCAGAAATCATAAAAAAAAGAGTTATAACAAAAGTGTTGAAAGTAGTAATAAATTGAAAGGAGCAAATTATGAAATTCTTAATCAGAAAAGCACCTGATAGTTTTATTAGAACTGTGAATGATGAAATCAGCTCTTTGTTGAACAGGCATTTTGACACGTATTTTCCTCAAAATATGTATTGGGATAAAGGTGATAAACTTTCAATGCCTATAGAAATTTCAGACAAAGGTAATGAGTTTGAAGTTAAGGCTGAACTTCCAGGCATAAAAAAAGAGGATTTAGACATTGATATTGAAAAAGATTATTTGAATATCAAAGCCGTAAAAGTTGATGAAACAAAAGAAGAAGATAAGGATTACAGACATTCAGAGTTCAGTTACGGCGAATTTTCAAGGATAATTCAATTTCCGGAAGCAATTGATGTTGATAAAACGGAAGCAAAGCTTGAACATGGTATATTAGTAATTATTGCACCTAAAATTCATAAAGAAAAAGAACAGACTAAAAAATTAATAGTAAAATAACAAATATTATAGAAATTTGAAAAAGCCTGTAGTTATCTGACTACAGGCTTTTTATATAAATAATTTTTTAACAAAACAGGAACACAATATATAATCAATCGTCATTATTTTTAAGTTATACATACGTAATTTTAGTAAAAAAGAGGGTTTATAATGGCAATTCAATATGTTGATGATTATTGTTATGAAGAAAATTATTTGCAAATAAAAGATGAGAATGGGGATGAAAGTGAGGACGAAATAACATCGTTTAACAGTGTTGTGTTTAAAGATGATATTTTGCAGATGTATTTAAAAGATATAGGTAAAACAAAACTGTTAAAGCGAACGGAGGAGCAGGAACTCGGACGGAAGATATTAGAAGGGGATAAAGCACAGGCACTTATTGCAAAGAAGAAGCTAATTCAATCAAATTTAAGACTGGTTGTGAGTATAGCAAAGAAGTATACAGGTCAGGGGGTCTTGTTTATGGATTTAGTGCAGGAAGGTTCTTTAGGCTTAATAAAGGCGGCGAATAAGTTTGATTATTCAAAAGGGTTTAAATTTTCAACTTATGCTACATGGTGGATAAGGCAGACAATAGTGAGGGCAATTGCCAATAATTCAAAAGTAATTCGTATACCGGTACACATGATAGATAAAATCAGACTGGTTAAGAAGGCGGTTTTTGAATTAAATTATAATTTAGGTCATGAGCCGACGGAAGAAGAAATATCAAAGCATACAAAATTGCCTGTTAAGCAAGTACAAATGGCACTTAGCACTTTAAAGTTAGAACCTGTAAGTTTAGATACACCGGTTGCGGAAAATTTATCATTGGAAGATTATATTTCTGATGATAATTATGCTTCACCTGAAAGTAATACTCATAATATTCTTTTGCAGAAACATATATCAAAATTTTTGAATAAATTAACGGAAAGGGAACGTCAAATTATAAAAGAACGTTTTGGGATAGATGGAAGCAGACCTAAAACACTTGAAGAATTAGGCAGAATTATGGGGTTTTCAAAAGAACGTATAAGGCAAATAGAAAACACAGCTTTAAAGAAACTTAGAAATATTGAAGATATAAACATTTTAAAAGATTATTTGAATTAAGTTACTGTTAAAATTCCTTATAATGTGATAAAATAATGCTCATGAAGTATTATCGTAATTATCTGTTGTAAGGGATTTTTTTCATGAATATATTTAGTCTATTGTTAGGTAAACAGTACAATGTTCTGGCATATTTGCCGGATGCGGTTCTTGTAACGGATGATAAAGGAAAAATATATTATGCAAATAAGAGTGCATTTAAGCTTTTTGAAACTCAAAAGTTAAAAGGCAGAAATTTGAATGACTTTTTTATACTTCATTCTGATAATTTTTTGTTAAACAGACCCGATAATATGAAGCAGGTTTTGAAAATTATAACGGAAGAACAGAATACCAAAATAACAGATGTAAAAGTTACGGATGTATCATCAACACAAAATAAGAGATATATTTTATCGATAGCGGATAATACGCAAGACCATTCATTACTGGAACAGCTTATTGCCGAGAGGCAGGAGCATAAATTTTTAAATAATACAAAAAATGTATTATTAATCAAAATGGCAAATTATTTACGCTCGCCGCTTCATTCTGTTGTAGGCTTTTCTCAAGCTATGATGGAGGGGTTAAGTGGTGAATTAAACGAGAAACAGGCAAAATATATAAATATTATTAACAGTAATTCTTCTGAACTATTGTTATTGATAAACAAGTTGATTGAACTTTCCGAAGTCGAATCTGATTTATATAAGTTTGAGTTTGGCAGTTTTGATATAGCGGCATTAGTTTCGGTTGTTATTAATGAATCGAATGTCAAATTTAAAAATAAAGATATAAAACTAAGTGTAAATTCATCTGATTTAATAAAACAAAACTGTTATTCGGATAAAAATGTTATAAAAGGAGTTATATCTAACTTAATAGATAACGCAATTACTTGTATAGAAACAGGTTCAATAACTATAAATATATCAAATCCGCTACCTGAATATCTTTTAACAAAAGGATTTGAAGTTAATGATAAAGTTAATGAAAAATCTTATATAATGCTTGAAATAGATTGTAAAGGGTTAGATACCTCACAATATGGAGGGGAAGATGTATTTAATCCATATTTGCAAGCGGATAAAAATTCAAAAAAATATCTGCTTCAAAGTTTGTTATTAGGCAGTACACAAAAATATCTTCATAAATTAAAAGGAGAAATTTGGATAAATTGCAGGTATGAAAATCAGGCATCGTTCTGTTTTATTGTCCCCGTGGAAAAATCAATAGTAGAAGCAAAATAGGCAGTTGGTATGGCTCAAGTCGAATTAAAAAATGCCGTAAAGATTTACGATAAGAAAAAGATTATTGATAATATTAATTTAACTGTTCAAGATAAAGAATTCTTAGTTCTGGTTGGTTCCTCAGGCTGCGGAAAGTCAACTCTGTTAAGAATGATAGCAGGATTAGAAGATATTACATCCGGAGAAATATATATAGATGGTAAATGTGTAAATAATGTGCATCCAAAAGAACGTGATATTGCGTTTGTGTTTCAAAATTATGCATTATATCCGCACATGAGTGTATATGAAAATATGGCTTTCCCTTTAAAAATGAGAAAAATAGATAAAAAGAACATAGATATAAAGGTTAAAGAAGCTGCTGAAATATTAAATCTTAGTGATTTATTGCAAAGAAAACCCAAACAGTTGTCAGGCGGTCAGCGTCAAAGGGTAGCTTTAGGTCGTGCTATAGTCAGAAATCCCAGAGTATTTTTAATGGATGAGCCTTTATCTAATTTAGATGCAAAATTAAGGGTTCAAATGAGAGCAGAGATAAAAAAGCTTCATCAAAAATTGCAGACAACTTTTATATATGTTACTCATGATCAAACTGAAGCATTAACAATGGGGGACAGAATTGCGGTTATTGATAAAGGTATTATTCAGCAGATAGGTTCGCCGGCTGATGTATATAATAACCCTAAAAATAAATTTGTAGGCGGGTTTTTAGGTTCTCCGGCAATGAATTTTATAAAAGCCGATATAAACGGTGATATGGTATCATTTAATAATTCTGCATTTAAGTTAAATGAAGAACAAAAAACAAAATTGAATTCAAGAAATCAGGTATTAATCGGAGTACGTGCGGAAAATTTCAGTTTAACAAATAGTAATTTTGCTTTTGAGTCTAATATTGAAATTTCAGAAATGCTTGGAAGTAATCAGATAGTGTATTTTAAAGCTAACGGGATTGATTGTTCCGCAATTTTACCTGCTGATGTCAGATTACATGGTACAATAACCCTGCATATTAATACAAATGATTTGATGTTTTTTGATATTGACACAGAAAATAGAATATAAATTCTAATTTATATTTCTGTTTTTTGGAAGCAGCTTTTTGACATTGTTAGGCAGCATGTTTTCAAAATAATTATATATTTTTTCGGAGTTTTTATTACACAATACACCCGCTGAAAGGATTAGCAACCCCGTAATTATTATCACACTGGTTAAAAGCAGGGTATTATGTTTAATATGAGTAAATTCAAAATACATAATATAGTCAATTATACCCAAAATGCCTAAAATTGAAAAAGATTTTCTTTGTATTAATGTTCCGATAATAGTATAAATTATGCATAATATAAACATTTTAGGCTGTACAATGCTTTCACTCACATTCGAATTTCCGTAATCGTAAAATATAAAGAGCATTGAAAATAAAATTCCGATTGAGGATATAAAATACATCCATTTTGAATAATCGGCTTTTGTAACTCTGTCTTTAATAAAAGCAATTGCAGCCAAAATTATAAAGAAAATCAAATTTGAATTAACCAAAATTTCCGTTTTAAAGAAATTATCTTTCATTACAGATTGTAATAATATCAAATAAATATTCTGAAAACAGAATATGGTAGGTATTGCAAGCAAAGATAGGCTTCTGTGTTTTTGCAAAAAAGAATTGATTATTATTATAAGCACCGATAGAATAATTGTAGGAAATCTGCATAATTCCCAATAATTGTCAATTTTGCCTATATCTGAAAAATGAGGAAAGAACCCTGTCATTTTTTCAATATCCAAAATTATGAAAGAAATGGAGCATATAAAGATAAAATATAATATTTCGGCAGGAACTTTTTCGTTTTTCTTCCAGAAAAATTCGCCTGTAAGATAGTATAAAATGGCATATAAAGTTCCCAAAAGTAAAATAACGGTATATGAACTATGCTGAATTGTATGCGACATAAGGGCAATCATTGCACCAAATATGTGTATTCCACCAATATAATACAATATTTTAATAACGGGAGATGTCTGTTGCACTACCGTATCCGGAAATATTTGTTCTTCTTTTGGGGCGGTAGATGTGGTGTTGCAAGATGCTTGTTCTTCTACGGTTTTGGAATGTGGTTGTTTTTCTTCCTCATTTTCTTTCAGCAAATTTAGCAGTTCATTTCTTTGAGTTTCTGTTATAATTTGTTTTATAACACCTTGCTGTAATAATTTTTCAAATTCCATATCCATTCTCGCAATTCTTATTAATTATTAATATTAAAAAACAATACGGATGTTTTTGCAAATATTTATAAATATCTTTACTAAATAAATTTTAATAAACAAAATTGGCACGTGAACATATTTGTAGTAGAATAATATATTATAAGTATAGGTTGGGGTTTTTATAATTATGGCAACAGAAGTAAACAGCAGTTATGACGCAAGTAATATCAGAGTCTTGGAAGGGCTTGAAGCGGTACGTATGCGGCCGGGCATGTATATAGGTTCGACCAGCCAAAGAGGACTTCATCATTGTGTTTATGAAATTGTGGATAATTCGATTGATGAGTCTTTGGCGGGTTATTGCAAACATATAAAAGTTACTATAAATTCAGACGAAAGTGTTACCGTTGAAGATGACGGACGTGGTATTCCCGTCGATATAAAACCGGAAACGGGTAAATCTGCACTGGAAATTGTTCATACGGTTCTGCACGCCGGCGGTAAATTTGGTGACGGCGGTTATAAAGTATCAGGAGGGCTTCATGGTGTTGGTGCTTCGGTTGTAAATGCTCTTTCGGAAAAAATGGTTGTTGAAGTTTCAAGATCGGGATATGTTCACAGACAGGAATATATGAGAGGTGAACCTACAGGCCCTGTAGAAAAAGTCAGAGAAACAGATAAAACCGGTACTAAATCCACGTTCTGGCCGGATCCTGAAATATTTAAAGAAACAACAATAATGGACAGAGATGTTATTTCCAACAGATTAAGAGAAATGGCATTTTTAAACAAAGGGTTAAAAATTACATTTATTGATGCAAAATCGGGTAATTCGGAAGAATTCCACTATGAAGGCGGCATTGGCAGTTATGTTGAATTTTTGAATAAAAATAAAAACGTAATGTTTGAAAAACCTATATATATGGACAAAACCGTTGACGGTATTGCAGTTGAAATAGCTATGCAATATACGGATGCTTATAATGAATCTGTATTGAGCTTTGCCAATAACATAAATACACATCAGGGCGGAACTCACCTTACGGGTTTCAGAAATGCCATAACACGTGTTTTGAACGATTATGCACGTAAAAATAATCTTTTAAAAGATTCTGATACAAACGTAACGGGTGATGACGTAAGAGAAGGTTTGACAGCTATAGTAAGTGTAAAATTGGGCGAACCTCAATTTGAAGGTCAGACAAAAGAAAAATTGGGAAATACCGAAGCATTAAGTGCCGTAAATGACGTTGTAAAGGAAAAATTTCAGGAATGGCTTGAATTTAACCCGAAAGAAGCAAAACTTATAATCGAGAAAATTATTCAGGCTCAAAGAGCAAGAGAGGCTGCAAGACGTGCAAGAGATTTAACAAGAAGAAAAACCGTTTTGGAAAATTCAACATTGCCGGGTAAATTAGCCGATTGTTCAAACAGAGAACCCGAAAAATGCGAATTATACATAGTAGAGGGGGATTCTGCGGGCGGCAGTGCAAAACAGGGCAGAAACAGAATGTTTCAGGCTATTTTGCCACTGAGAGGTAAAATTCTGAATGTTGAACGTGCAAGATTAGACAGAATTTACGGAAATAACGAAATTCAATCGCTCATTCAGGCAATAGGAATTAATATCAGCAAGAATGAAGATGATGTAAATATAGAAAAATTGCGTTATCACAAGATAATATTTATGACAGATGCCGATGTTGACGGTGCACACATCAGAACATTATTGTTGACATTTTTCTTCAGATATGCAAAACCGTTAATAGATAACGGTTATGTATATATAGCTCAACCTCCGTTATATAAGCTTACAATCGGTAAACAGTCGGAATATTTATATGATGACAGGGCATTGGATAAAACATTAAGAGAAAGAGGGGCGGCAGGTCTTACTCTTACCGATAATTCCAAAGACAAAGTAATAGCAAATGATGAACTTATAAATTTAATTGCAAATATGTCGGGGTATTATAATTCATTTAATAATCCGATTATAAACTCGGTTCCGTCAGTTGTTGTAAGAGGGCTTGTTCGTTCTGAAATTAAACCCGAAGATTTTGAAAATATTGAAAGAATGCAGGAGGTAACAGCATATCTGCAACATTACGTAAAAGACCATGCAGAAAATTACGGAATAACGGATGCAAAAGATTATACAATTGAACTGAAAGAAAATCACGAAAATGGAAAATGTTCAATCAAAGTTAATTTGGGAAAAGACTCCGAGCCTGTATCCGTTACTCAAAATTTCATTAAATCAAACGAGTATAACAGAATAAAAACCACATATCCCGAAATAAGAAATTTCCTTTTTGAAGAAAAAAGAACATTGAATTTGAATACGGGAACGGAAGATGTAACCATTACATCCTTTACCGAATTGCAAAGATTAATAGAAGAAAGAGGGAAAAAAGGCGTAGGAATACAGCGTTTTAAAGGGCTTGGAGAAATGATGCCCCAACAGTTATGGGAAACAACAATGGATCCCGCAAACAGAACGCTGTTAAAAGTAACAATAGAAGATGCTATGCTTGCAGATCAATTATTTGACGTATTAATGGGTGATAATGTTGAACCCAGACGTGAATTTATTGAAAATAATGCTGTTTATGCATCCAATATTGATACATAAAGCTGCGGAGAAAAGTAGTGGGGTTCATTGTAAAACTGCTAAACCTGAAAATAACAAAATTTTTGTTATTTATGCTTGTTGTTGCTTTTTTTGCCTCATTATACTTTTTTAAAAGTTGGTATATAGTTCAGTATAACAAATGTATAGGTTTTTATTATGTATATCAAGGGGATAAAGCCTTTAAAGCAACGAAGTATCAAAAAGCAGTCGAATACTATAAAACGGCATTAAGACATTATCCCGGCCATTCAAGAGCAAGCTGCAATTTAGGAAATATATATGTGAGTTTTGAAAACTATTACGAGGCGGTAAATGCTTATGAAAATGCTCTGAAATACAGTCCGAATTATATGGTCTGCAGAATGGATTTAGGAATAATATTGTCCGAAAAAATGGCAGATTATGATAAAGCGATACAGGAATACGGCAGAGTAATTAATTCTAATCCGTTTACGATTAATATTCCTTTCGTTTTTAACAATAAAAAAACTACAATTGCAAATAAAGGACTGGCATACTATAATATGGGGCTTGCCTATAGGGGAAAAGCAGTGTATATGGGCGATAAAACAAGAGCTTCCGTAAGATATTTAAAAAAAGCGAAAACGGCATATAAAGAAGCCGAAAAATATTTAAAAAATGATTTTGATAATACGTATAATTTAGCGTTAACCAATCATTTGTTGGGGGATTATAATTCTGCGGCAAGCGGGTATTGCAAAGCGATAAACATAAAACCCGATAATTTTGAAGCTCATTATAATTTTGCACTGTTATTAAGATCAATGAACCTGAATAAAGAAGCACTTGATGAATTTGAAAAATCAACAATGTTATTGGATTATTACGGTAATGAAGAACGAAGTAAATATATATATGGTATTATAAATGAGATAAAGAGAAGAATATTAAACGGTAATGATTATGATTATTTAAAAAACAGGGTTGAAATAACGTCATTATCGAAGGACAATATAACTTATAAAAATGGAAAAGTAACAGCAGATGTCCAAAAAGATTTTAATATGAAAGAACTGCTAAAATGTGCGTACACTAAACAATTTGAAGAAGTGAAATAATGATTAAACGTGAACAATATATTGAATTTTTAAATAAATTATCAAATATACTCATTAAACGAGTTTCGCCTGTGGGTACGATTTTATCAATAAATAAATTATTTCAAACTTATTTGGATACGGAAAAAGCAGAGTTTGTTATTTGGGATAATAACAATATGATGTTGAAAGATTTTTCAAATGATTGGAAAATATACGGAAATGATGAAAAAGAAATAAATTATGCTTATTCAAATCTGTCTATGTCGGACGGTTCAAAATTTTATTTTAATGATGAATATTTCAGTTATGAACTTAATAGTGATGAACAGTATAAAATATCAGAGTTAAAAAGAGATAAAAATACAATAATTTTTCCGCTTTCTTCAAATGGTGAAATATTCGGTTTAATGAGAGTATTTTGCGAAAAAAATGCATTTACAAAAGATTTTTTTGCAATGTTAAATATATCATCAAAATTGATATCGGGTGCAATAATTAACTATTTGTTGAACGAACAAATGGAAGTCAGTCTGAATTTTTATAAAGCCATGAAAGATATCGCCAAGATTATTGAAAGTCAGTACGAATTATCTTATATAATTCCTCTGATAGGTGAAATGATAGACAGATTTATGCCTGCTCATTTAATTTATATATTTATATACAGGAATGAACAATATGAGCTTGTATGGCCAACTTCTTGTAATGATAAAAATATATATTCCTTGTTAAACAATATTAATAAACGTACGGATTATATTCTTTCTGATGATTATAAAATAGGGGCATTTCCATTAATAAGTGATGATAATATACTCGGTGCCGTCGTAGCGTACAGTAATATAGAAAGATTATTCCAAAAAGATATTGATTATTTAATCCAGTTGACTCGTCAGTCAAGTTTAACTATACAAAGAGCTAATGTATATGCGGAAGTATTAAAATATGCAACGCTCGATGCCTTAACGGGCCTTAATAACAGACGTCAATTTGAAATAAGAATTAAACAGGAAGTATCAAACAGTAAAAGAAATAATACTCCTTTATGCTGTATGATGCTTGATGTGGACTATTTTAAGATAGTAAATGATACATACGGGCATGCGGCGGGAGATAGAGTATTAAAAAGTGTGTCTGAAGTAATATGCAATGAGATAAGAGAGTATGATATAGCTTGCAGATACGGCGGTGAAGAATTTTTTGTATTATTGCCTCAGACAAAAATGGCGGAAGCAGTATCAGTTGCACAGCGTTTAAGAAAAGTAATAGAAGAAATGAAAGTAGATTTGAAGGGAACAGGAAATGATAAAGTTCAATATATAAGTGTTACAATAAGTATAGGTGTATGTTCATATACTGATAATATGAATGCAGATACATTTGTACAATCAGCAGATAAAGCATTATATGAAGCAAAAAAACGAGGAAGAAACAGAGTTATCACAGCCGAATAATTATAAGGTTAAACACATGAAATATTTAAAATATATATTGGGAATATTGGTAGTAATAGTGCCTTGTGTAATAACGGTACTTATTTATAATGATAAAATAACAGAGAATTCACCACAATATTATAAACAAGGTGTTGAATTTTATGAAAAAGGTGATTATTCAAATGCGTATTATAATTTTGGAAAAATAAGTAAAATAAGTCCTTTATATGCAATGTCGCTGTATAAGCAGGCAAAAAGTGCACAAAAAGCCGGTGATTATAAAATGGCGGCATATAAGTATGATTTATTCTTGCAAAAAGTACCGAATTCTGTATTTACGACAACTGCTACTTTGAATTTAGGCAAGAGTTATTTTTATTCAAAACAGTATGATGAAGCTCAAAAGGTTTTTGAAAAAATAAAAAATAAAACAAAAAATGACGGAACGGAAGAAGAATATTATCTAGGTTTAATAGCAAAAGAAAAAAGCGAGAGTCAAAAAGCCGCCCGATATTTAATAAATTATTTAAAATCAGCCTTAAGTGATGAAGGTTTAAACACTAAATATATATTAAATACGGCAGAAGAACTTTCAACATATACAAAAATACTAAATGATGAAGAAAAAAAGACATTAGGTATTGCATATTTTAAAAACGCAAAGTATGCAAAAGCATTGGAATATTTTTCAAAACTGCCCGTAAATATGTGCTGGGATTATTTGGTTCTTGCAAATCATTATTCCGGAAATAAAGTTATAGCAAAAAAGCTTATAGAAACAGGCTTTAAGTCATTTGGTAAAAATGCACAGAAGGATAATATAGCTAAAATATATGATGCTTATGCTTCATATTTATCGGGAAGTAAATTAAAGAATTGGAGTCAGGTATATTTATATTCTACTGAAAATAAGCTTGCGGGACAGGATTATGTAATGTATAAACTTGCAAACATACTATCTGCCCCCGATTCCTTAAGTATGTATGAAGAACTTATCCAAAAATATCCTAAAAGTGATTATGCACCTGAGTCAATGTGGCAAGTTTTTTGGAATAAATATAAAAGCAGAGATTATGAAGCTGCCTTGCAAATAGGTGAAAAACATTTACGTCTTTTTGATAAAGTAAAATCCACACCAAGGATGTTATTTTGGATGGCAAAAATATATCTAAAAGAGAATAAAATTTCAGAAGCTCACACATATTTATCAAAATTAACATCTAAGTATTCTGATGATTATTACGGATTAAGAGCGGAAAGCATATTAGATAAAAAATCTGATTTTTGGAAAACTGGAACGGAAAAAATACCTGCTAAAAATCAAGAAGTAGAATTCCCGATAATTACATCCAATTTGGATATGAAAGATTTGAAATTAATCAATACTTTATTTAATATGGGTGATTATGAAATTTGGCTTGATGCGGATTTTAATAATCCTATAGTGGAAAGCTGGTTTGAATTAAAGAAAAATAAAAAAGCTCATTCCATATTATTGGCACGAGAAGAACTGGATAAAATGGAAATTAAACCACCCGTAATTAGTACGGTGTATAAGCTTGCATATCCGAGATATTATGTTGATGAGATAAATAGTTTATCTTCGGCAAATAATTTAGATTCGTTTTTTGTTATATCTTTAGTAAGAGAAGAAAGCTATTTTAATGATATGGCAAAAAGCTCAAAAAATGCATTGGGTCTAATGCAATTAATGCCTGAAACAGCAAAGTATATTATTTCAAAATTTCAGATAAATATAAATTCTATTGATGGAATTGAAGATATAAATACGAATTTATTGTTGGGATGTACATACTTAAAGTATTTGAAAGAAAGATTTGATAACGATGTATTTGTGGTCGCTGCATATAATGGCGGTGAAGGTTCGGTTTCAAAGTGGTTAAAAATATATAGAAAGGATGATTTGGATGAATTTATAGAAAATATTCCGCTTCTTGAAACTAAAAATTATGTACAAAAAGTGTTTAGAAGTTATCACATGTATAAAAAAATATATAAATAACAAAACAATATTTATAAAATGTTAAATATATAGTTTAAAAAAAGCTTTTATGTTACTGTAAAAAGGTAGTCTTTTAATATTGGAGAAATAATGTTTACTGTAGATAAAGAAATACTGTTAAAAGAAGTTGAAAACCTTAGAACACCATCTGTGCTGGTTATAGGTGATATGGCTATAGATGAAATGGTCTACGGAACTACTGACAGAATGAGCAGAGAAGCTCCCGTATTAATATTAAGGCATTACAATACAAAAATTATTTTGGGTGCTGCTTCTAATGCGGCAAACAATATTGCATCGTTAAACGGTGGGAATGTTAGTGTTATAGGTACATACGGGAATGATTATTATGCACCTATTCTTCTGAGTACATTCAAGAAATCGGGAATTAATACGGAATATATGGTGGAAGACGGGTCAAGAGCCACAACTGTAAAAACGAGAATATCAGGTTCTTGCTCTCAATCCATAACGCAGCAGATTGTAAGAATAGATAGAGAAACATTAACTCCGCTTTCAAAAACAATAGAAGATAAAATAATTGATAATATTGAAAAAGCCGTTCCTTTACACGATGCGGTAATATTATCGGATTACAATGTCGGATTATTGTCAAATCGTGTTATTGAAAAAGCAATAGATGTTTGTAAAAAATATAATAAAGTAATAGTCGTTGATGCTCAAAAAAATTTGGAAAGATATCAAGGCGTTACATCGATGACTCCAAACCAGCCGGATAGTGAGAAATTTGTCGGATTTTTTATTAAAGACAAGGAAACATTGAAAAAAGCCGGAGAAGAAATGTTAAAAAAGACAAATGCAGAGTCTGTTTTAATTACTTTAGGCGGTGAGGGTATGGCTTTATTTGAAAAGAGCGGTTTCTTTGAAAAAATTCCCGTATTTAATAAAACGGATGTATTTGATGTAACGGGTGCGGGAGATACTGTTGTCGCTACTTATACACTTGCAATTGCAAGTGGTATGAGCAAAAAAAATGCGGCAATATTGGGTAATATAGCGGCAAGTATTGTTATAAGATATTTTGGATGTGCCACAACCACTGTAGATGTTTTAAAAGAAGCAATACAAAAAATGGATGTAAATACTAATACGATTAAAGCCTAGGAGAAATTATGCTAAAAAAACTGAAAATAACGGATTACATAATAATTTTAATGGCTATAATATTCTGCATAATAAGCGGATTTGTTGTGTTCAAAAAGAAAAATTTTTCCAATCTTCCCATTGAAAAAGAATCAAAAATTCAATTCGAAGTATTTTTCAGAGGCGTTACGATTACGGCAAACGAAATGCCATTTAAAGTAGGTGAGGACGCTTTTATTACTATAAGAAATGTTCCTTATACCAGGTTAAAAATTATAAATTTTGACGGACGTCCCCGTTTAACTTATGTGCCGGCGAAAGGTGGTAGTGGGTACGATGTAGCAGAAGATGTATCTACACCTAACTTGTATGATTTAGTTGTTCTGCTTGAAGATACCGCAAAAAAGACACCTGATGGTTATGTAGCAGGCGGTAATAAAATAAAAATGGGTATACCTGTTGTGATAGAAGGCGAAAAATACAAGTATTCAGGAACAATATCCAATATAGTCGAAGTTGAAGAAGAACAAAATTTATAATGAAAAATTTAGAATCTAAAATTTTTGATGGCTTGAATTTCATCTTGTCAATTATGCAGGGTAAATTAAGCATATTATATCAAAAAAGCTTCTTACTTGAAAATATTGATAAATTTATATTATTTTTTCTGCTTTTAACATTTGTTGTATCAACATTCGGTTCAACAAATATGATTGGTGCAGTATCGATTTTTGTTCCGATACTTGTTGTATTAAAGGTTTTAATTACAAAGGACGAAAAAATAGAGCTTGAATATTGTAATTTCTATTTATTACTCTATCTTTTTATATGTTTTATATCAAATATTACTTCTACATTAATTTTTAAAAGCTTTTACGGTTTTTCTAAAACATTTGTGTATATAATGTTTTATTTCGCTTTGTGTCAATTTTTTAAAACCAATAAAAAATATTTTAATATTATATTGGTTGTAATATCTGCATTGATTTGCATTGAAAGTTTACTCGGCATATTTCAAAACGCTATAGGGTTGGAAAATATTTCCACCTGGCAAGATACGAGTTATGTAAATCAGGAAGATATTTTAACAAGAGTATACGGAACATTAAAACCATATAATCCAAACTTGTTCGCCGGGTTTTTAATTGGCGGATTTCCTTCACTTTTAGCTATTTTGGCATTAAATTTGAAAAATAAAAAACATATTAAATCAATAATATCATTTGCATTTATTTTAATAGGAATGTTAACAATATTCCTAACAGGATGCAGAGGTGCTTATGTCGCTTTATTATCAATAATTATAGGTGTAATTATTGCATCTTATAACATAATATTTTCAGATATAAAAACTGATAAAATGAAAAAAATATGGCTGGCTTTGTTTATTCTGTTTTTCATAGGCGGTATATTATTTTTAGCATTTAATCATGGTATATTACAAAGAATTCTGTCAATATTTATAATGCGAGGAGATTCTTCCACATCATTTAGAATGAATGTATATAATTCATCTTTAGAAATGTTTAAAGATAATTGGCTGTTCGGAATAGGGGTCGGTAATAAAGTTTTCAGAGAAATATACGGTTTATATATGTTATCTGGTTTTGATGCTTTAAGCAGCTATTGTATATATCTTGAAATGGCAGTTGAAAGCGGTATTTTCTCATTATTAGCATATATTCTTTTTGTATTTTCCTTATTTAAATCAGCGATAAGTAAGTTTTTTAAGAGCAACGAATATGTTACAAAAATTGTAATGTTTGTGTCTTTTATTTCAATGGTATCATTGCTAATTCATGGTATAGTTGATACAATATATTTTAGACCGCAGATTCAATATCTATATTGGACAATGGCAGCAATTTTAATGGTAATTGTAAAAGAAGAAAAAGTGACAGAAGATGAAAATACATGAGTATCAAGCTAAACAGTTATTTAAAGATTATGGGATAAATGTACCGAATTCGGTTTTATGTGAAAAAAAGGAAGATATAGATGCTTGCATTGAGCAAATTGGAACACCTTGTGTAATAAAAGCACAGGTTCATTCCGGTGCAAGAGGTAAATCCGGCGGTGTAAAAATAGCAGATAACTATGATAGTGCGATAGAGGCCGCACATAAAATATTAGGAATGGAATTAATATTTAAACAAGCCGGCATAAAATTTGTAAATAAAATATTAATTGAAGAAGAAGTAAATATCAAAAAAGAAATTTATCTGTGTGTAACTTTTGATAGAAATTGTGAAGAAATTGTTCTGATAATATCAAAAGAAGGCGGGATGGATATAGAGGAAGTAAGTCAATTATATCCTGAAAAAATTTTTAGAGTGCCGATAAAGGACTTTTTTAATTCGAATGCTGTGTTAAATTCTTTAGAACTTGGCGAAGAAATAACGGAAAAGCTCTCTGAAATAATTATATTGTTATATAAACTTGTAATTGAAAAAGATGCATTGCAGGTAGAAATTAATCCGTTAGCAATAACAGTTGATGATAATCTCGTTGCACTTGATGCAAAGATAGTATTTGATGATAATGCATTGTATAAACATAATGATATTATGCTATTAAAAGATGAAGCAGAAGAAAATCCTTATGAATTGAAAGCTCAAAAGCTGGGGTTAAATTATGTAAAACTAAAAGGCAGAATTGGCTGTATGGTAAATGGTGCAGGACTTGCAATGACAACAATGGATATAATTAAGTATGCAGGTAAAAAAGCGGCGAATTTTCTTGATGTAGGCGGTGGAGCTTCCAGTGAAAAAATAGAACAAGCATTCAAATTATTAGTTTCCGATAAGGATGTATCAGCAATATTCATAAATATATTTGGCGGAATTTTAAGATGTGATTATTTAGCCGAAGGTATAAATAATGCGGCTCGAACATTGAACATTGAATTGCCGATAATAATCAGAATGGAAGGTACAAATAAGGAACAAGGCATAAGTATTTTGAATAATTCTGGATTGAAATTTAAGATAGTTCAAGATTTAAACGAAGCAATAGAGGTAATTAGGAAAATATAATGTCAATTTTTATAGATGAAAATACAAGATTAATAGTTCAAGGAATAACTGGTAAAGAAGGGTCTTTTCACGCAGAAAGTTGTCAAAAATATGGTACAAATTTATTGGGAGGAGTTACTCCTAATAAGGGTGGAACTCAAATATTGGGTGTGCCTGTATTTGATACCGTAAAAGAAGCGGTAAATGAGCTAAAACCGAATACCAGCTTAATATTTGTACCCGCAAAAAATGCTGCTGGTGCAATTATAGAGGCGGCAGAAGCAGGAATAGAACTAATAGTATGTATAACAGAAGGTATTCCTGTTTATGAAATGTATAATGCAAAGGAAGCTGTTAAACAGAATGGAGTGCGATTAATAGGCCCAAATTGTCCAGGAATTATATCTCCCGGTAAAGCAAAAGTTGGTATTATGCCGTCAGATATACATAAACAAGGTAATGTGGGAATAATCTCCAGAAGCGGAACTTTGACCTATGAAGCAGTATATCAGCTAACAAAATTGGGAATAGGTCAATCTACTTGTGTTGGTATAGGTGGTGATCCTTTAGTCGGTACAAATTTTATAGATGTACTAAAAGCATTTCAGGAAGATGAACAAACAGATGTAATATGTTTGATAGGTGAAATAGGTGGAGGTGCAGAAGAAGCAGCCGCTGATTATATAAAAAGCAATATAACAAAACCGGTTGTAAGTTTTATAGCAGGATTAAGTGCTCCGGAAGGTAAAAGAATGGGACACGCAGGGGCTATTATTTCAGACGGAAAAGGTACTGCAAAAAGCAAAATAATGGCATTAAGGTCTGCCGGCGTAGAAGTATGTGATAATCCAGCCGCTATAGGATCCAAAGTGGAGTTCATATTAAAATCTTATAAAAGTTGTGAAATTATTGAACACGGCTTTGATGCAAATATTGATTCAATTAATTTGTGTTGCAGAGTTTGTAAAGAAAATGCGACAGAGAAGCTTGTTTTAATAAATGATTTTAATGGAAAGAATTTTAATGTAGAAAATTTATTTAAAATAAAAAATGAATTAAGAAATCAGCAAAAATCCGGTAAAACAATTGAACAATGCGAAGGATGTTTATATCTTAAAAGAAAAAATTGGGATAGTGAAGATTATATAACTACTATAAACATAAATAATTATGTAAAATGTAATTTACATTGTATATATTGTGATAAGGTATATGCTTCCGGTAAAAAAGAGTATAATATTTATCCGTTAATACGTGATTTAATTAAAAATAATCAATTACGACCTCGGTATGATATAACAATTGCAGGTGGTGAGCCTACTATATCAAGAGATTTTGATAAAGTAATGGATTTATTTATAAAAAATAATATTTCGCCGGTTCGAATACTTACGAACGGAGTAAAATATAATAAAAATATAGAAAAGGGTTTGAAAAAAAATCTTGTTAATATTTTAATTTCACCCGATTCCGGAACAAGAGAAGCTTATTTGCGAATAAAGTTAGTGGATAAATTTGATGTTATGTGGAAAAATATAAAAAAATATGCATCCGTTCAGGCGATTAATTCACTTGTAAAAACAAAATATATAATATTGCCGCAAATAAATGATTCAAAAGAAGAAATCGCAGAATTTATGGAAAAAAATCAGGAAGCCGGAGTAAAGTTTGTAAATATAGATATAGAGTTGAATTGGTTCTGTTTTAATAATAAAGACAAGGGAAAGTTAGAAGAAGTATTAAATCTTTATTACTATGCAAAAGACATTGGTAATCAAAAAGGTATAAATGTATCATCATTTGAGAGAATGTCTGTTGTGGAAAAAATGTTAGAAAAAAATTAAAAAAAGACTTTACAATAATTTTTTTTCTTGATATTATTAAGAAGTGGATATTCCTCAGTAGCTCAATGGCAGAGCATTCGGCTGTTAACCGAAGGGTTGTAAGTTCGAGTCTTACCTGAGGAGTTTTTTCTGTATTTAGGGTCATTTTTAGTTTCTAATTCAGTTATATCGCCATTTTCCAGAGTTCGATTGTTGTCAATTTTTTGACTTAAAATATACTGATTTTCTACTATTGTTTGAAATATTGGTTTCAATTCAATATTTAATTTTTTATCTTTATAAGTTATTTTATCTTTTATAATTTCAATGATTCTTCTTTTTTGCAGAGTGTTTCCTTGTAGATAATATTGATAAGCATTATCAGTAAAATCAAGCAGAGAATCGCTTTGATTATAAAATCTGTTATCCAGTTTATTAATTTCATCTAACTGTATATATAATTTATCTTTTTCAGTTTGCCATTTATCATTATAGCTTTTGTATTGTTCTTGGTTTATATTACCGTCTAATTTTTCTTTAAAAAGATTTTCAATGCGTTTTTCTAAGATTGTTATTTGTTTTTGAATTTTAGACTTAACCTCTTTAGAATAACCGCTTTTTTTATAATGCAATTCTTTTAATTTATCCGTGATGTTTTTTCTAATCTCTAAAGGTATTACAATAAGTTTTAAAACACTTGATACGGCTTTATCGATATCAGTTTCATTTATATAATCTCTTTTACAATCTCCACCTTTGTTGCCGGTGCAATGGTAATAAATATACTTACCTTTCTTTAATTCCGCTGTTAAAAGACAACCGCAGCGTTCACATCTGATTAAACCGGTATAAGCAAAATCAATATTGTGTTTTTTAGATTTATTTGGGTCAATTAGTCTGTCTTGAACACTATAAAACAATTCCTTGCTTATAATTGGTGTATGTTTGGCATTTTCATATACTTTGCCTTCAAATTTAAAGGCTCCTGTGTAAAAAATATTCTTTAACATATATTCAATGCTTGGCTTTGGAATTTTATTACCCTTGGCAGTCCTAAAACCATCTTTATATAGTTTTTCACTGAGAGTTTTCAAAGAATACATACCGCTATCATATAAGTTAAAAGCCTGTTTAACATAAAAAGCTGTATTTTCATCGATAACAACTGTTTTTGAACCATCTTCTCTTGAAATATTTTTATATCCGATAGGAGCTTGATGCGGGTATTCTCCTTGCCTTGCTTTTTGTCGTAATCCGGCTATGGTTCTGGCTCCAATGACTTTTCTTTCATATTCTGCAAAACTCATACCAATATTTCGCATAAGTTCACCTTCCATGGTATCTGCGTTAGCTTCCGTTGCAGACAGCAGTTTAATATTTCTCTTAGCTAACAGTGGTCTTAAAAAGCCATGATAATCGGTATTATTTCTTGAAAGTCTATCTAATCGCCATATAACAATTGCTTCGATATTATTTTTCTTTTTATCACAATACGACATTAAATCTTGAATTTCAGGTCTATCAAGGTTCTTAGCAGATTTACCCTCGTCAACAAAAATTTTATCTACATGGTAGCCATTTTTCTGAGCAAATTCACAGCAAACTTTTTTCTGGTTTTCAATGCTAAAACCATGTTTTGCTTGTTCTTCGGATGAAACTCTTGCGTATACTACCGCTTTTATCATGTTTTTCATAATTTATTTTTTTATTATTATAGCTTGAACAGATCTAATTGTCGGCATATTTTAAAAAATTTTATCTATTCCTATATATATCATCAATTGCATCTACGTATTCAACAATTTGTTCAAGACTTCTTTCACTGATATTTATAAGTTGATTATTTAATATTATATTTACGGTAAGATTATTTACTTTAAAACTTATCATTTTTATACTTTCATTTTGCTTGGTATCTATGTTTTGCTTTTGTTTTTTTCGATTTGGGCTTGAAATTTCAATAACGGATACTTTGGGGGTCTTACTTTCGTCTTTTTTCAATAGTTAATTTTTTGGCAGATATAGATTATCCTATTGTGTTTTTACTGAATTATATTGTTAATATTTAATTCTTTTGTAATTATTCTATTACATTTAATTGCATCTTTATTACTGTCTAAAATAAAGATATACTGTTTGATTTAGCTATTTATATTTATTATGTAATAATGTAATTAATTATTTATATAACCAGATTTTTATTTTATATTTTTTATATTAGTATTTTATATATTCTTATATAGAGTATTAATAATCTATAGTTACATAATTACATGTCATTGAATTCCTTATCCTATCTTGCTTTTAAACGCAATTTAAAATAAATTACATTAATTACATACTAAAATGCACAAAAAGGATTTTTAGCTGTGGCATCGGGGGCATTTGTGGTTTCAGAGGCATTTGTGGCTTCGGGGACATTGTTTTCAAATAACATTACATAATCATCAAGCCCATCAACACAAAAACAAACCGAATAACGACTAATTTCCAATGGTAAATAGATACCCTTTTTGTACCTTACTGTTTTAGTTCCACTATATCTTGGATGATTTTTGTAGTAAGAATTAAACATATCCTCATCGATATATTTTGACTTATCGTGAGAATTACACTGATTTAATTTTGTAATTAGGCTTCCCTTGTGAAAACAAACAAAGTTTTCAATTTTATCACACGATACCCTGCTTTCTATTCTAAATTCTAAGTCTACATGTATATGTCCTAAACTATACTGCACCGGAATTTCACTTAATACTTTATCGACAACATTTTTAACATCATCGTATTTTTTAATTTGATTTTGTGTATATTCAATTAATTGTTCTTCAAGACTATCTATTTCTTTTCCTGAAATATTCATTAACAACTTGAGGCCGGTACAAGCATATGCCACATTATTTATAACCCTTTCTTGTGTATCTTCTTTTACATTACTTTTGATAAATTTGATTATTTCATTGTATATATTCTCTACAAAGTCAATATCAAATTTAAGTATTTCAGGGTGTATTAAGGAGAGTTCTTTTATATTATCTTCGTTTGTCTCAAAATAATTAAATTTACTTGGATCAAACGATTTACCAAACATTTCAACAATGTTTAAACGATTATGCACTTCTTTTAGCTGGGGTAACTTTTCATTAGTTGAATATGCCAATGGAGAATTCACTTGAATATTTTCCACTTCTTTTCCATAGTTTTTCATTCTGGTTCTGGTGGTGCCATTATACATACTTTTTATTAGTTCAGTGAAATTATCTGATAATAAAATAGAAGATTTTAAATCATCAATACAAACAATGATTGCATTATATCTTGAAGACAAAAATTCGGTGCTTTTTGTTGTGGAGCCTCCCGATATTAATGCTTGTCTCGGCATACAATTTATAAAAAGTCCATTCTTTATGATAGTTGATTTTCCTGTGCCTGATTCTCCAAATAATATTAATGTAGGAACCCCTGTTTTTATAAAATGCTTAAAGAATGGGGACATTACCATATGTCCTATAGTTATTAAAGCCATAAAGGCATTTTTTCCAAAACTTTCTATAATATTAGTAATAAAATCCCCTGCGATTTCTTTTGCTGGTTTTGAACTTTTTGCTAAAACAGGCAAGTATTTTGTATCACAATCAAGTTTGATATAATGTTTTTCATCTAATTTGATATATCCGGAATTATCTGCATAATAGATTTCTCCGTCTTTATACAATGCATTAGAATATAAAAAGGTATTAGGGTCTAAAACTCCCGGATTACTATATACACCAACCTTATTGGCATTATCAGGAGATATATACAATGAGAAAAACTCTTTAAAAATATCTTTATCGCCACTAAAAATATTGCCGTTCGTTTTTTCGCTTAAAGATGATTGAAATTTATTATAATCAGATTTTGAATCGCCTTTTAGTTCAATTTCATCCACATTGCCATTCTCATTTTTAATTGTGATAAGAAAAGATTTTTTTATTTCTTCCTTGCCTAACAATGGATTTGTGTGGTAGATTATTTCTTTAACTGATTGAATTATAAAATTGGTAATCTTTTTTACAGTTACACTATTCTTCTTTTTATTCACGGTTAATAAAACAATGAAATCGTTATATTTTATTAAAAATTTACGTTTTGGCGGGATTAAGTAATTATCATTACAGAATAAAATGCAATCATTTATAAAAGAGAGTTCTTTTAATAATTCATGGTTTTTTTCATCTAATAAATCTTTTAATGTCTTTTTCCCTGTATCGAGAGGGTTATTAATTGTTGGTTGTGATATTTCTTTAATATTGTTATCTGTCATTTTGTTACTCCTTTACGCTTTAATATATTTACAATTCCGGCATACATCAGGATAATTTGCCGATATATACTTGCAAGTTTGTGCATATCCGAATTTTCTGGCATAATTAATTTTATTTTGTGTTTCTTCATATCGATACGCAGGGTATGGCTTTGACAATTCATGTATCAATGAATCCGAATTTTCTATTTGCGCCAAAACGGATATCATACTATGCCACATCGGCTCTCCCAAAATTTCGGCATTATCCTTGCAAAATTGCAAAAACAAACATTCGTTAAACATTTTATTTATTTCTACATTTTTATATATTGTTTTTTTCTTTTTGTTTTTGAAATTTGAAAAATTTACGGATCCTCCGTTAAGGTAATCAATCCAGGCTTGCGGTAAGGTACTTACATAAAAATTTTTCCCCTCAAGTCCTTCTATAAATTCGTATGCTTTGCCATTAATATCTGACGGATAACACATTATATATCCGTTGTATTTAACATCGACATCTTTTCCTATTTTTCCTATAGGTTTAATTATCCCTTTATCCAAATATATATGGTGACGACCGCCTCTTGGGGTTTTTTGGATCAGAGTGTAAGG
>CANPYW010000016.1 GCA_947588745.1 Candidatus Gastranaerophilales bacterium | reverse complement strand
ACAAACCAATCCGCATTACGGGGCGAAAATAATATGTACAGGCGGCAAAATCAAATCAAACAAACCCGCCGCACGAAACGCCTAAAATGGCAAAAAATACGACAAACCAATCCGCATTACGGGGCAAAAATAATATGTACAGACGGCAAAATCAAACAAACCCGCCGCATGAACCGCCTAAAATGTCAACAAAAAATTACGACAAACCAATCCGCATTACGGCGAAAATAATATGTACAGGCGGCAAAATCAAATCAAACAAACCCGCCGCACGAACCGCCTAAAATGTCAACAAAAACCCGCACAAGCATAAAACTCAACAATCAATTATTTTATAAAACTCATTTTCGTTTCTTTAAAGTTCCGCAGTACTGCGGAACTTTTATTTTGTGTCTTTTTGTTCTATTTATTTTTATGTTTTTATATTATAACCATTTTGAAAATATATATGAATAAAGTTCAAAGTAAAGACATATTTGCTTTCTATAGTTTAATAAAAAACACCTTTTCTTTTTTAATATTTCTTTTTATAATTGTTTTGTATGTTTATTATTACATTATTAACTAGTTTTTAAAAGGATACAATGAAAAAATTTTTATTTAACATAGTTATCTCGATATTTCTTATATTCATAATTGAACTAGTAAGTTTTAATTTTATATATTGTGATTTATATTCTTCTCTACTAAAACTTAAAAATTTAGTTTTGAAAAAAGCTTATGAAAAGCCTGATTTTCATTTTAAGTTTTTAACATACGATGAGGATAAAGAATATTCTACATTTGGTGCAGAATTTGTTACCCGGGATTGTAAAGAAATATCATACAATCCACTTAAAAAATATATTGTTTTTATTGGTTGTTCGTATACTTATGGACAGGGTATTAAAATCAATAAAACTTTTAGTGCACAAGTACAAGCTTTAACAAAACGCCGCACTTTTAATATGTCCGCTCTTGGCAATGGATTTTATAACAACTGGCGTAGATTGGTTTATTTGCCTTCTGAAAATTATATGACAGAACAAGAAAGAAATAATGTGGAATTTGTTGTTTACACTTTAATGTATAACCATATTCTAAGAACAACTGATTATGAAGTGTCATATTATTTAAAACAATATTATTTTAAAAATAGAAATAATTCTTTTAAAGATAAAATAAAATATTACGTTTCTAAATCTTATTTTGTAAAATTATTTCTTATAAGAAAAATCACCAATAATTATGATTTAATGATGAAATATCAGTATTATGAATTAAATAGACTATATAAAGAATGTATAAAAACTTTTCCAAACTCTAAATTTATATTATTGATTTATGATGATTTAACAAATAGTAATATACAAGGTTTAGAAAAAGACTCTTTAGAACCCTCATTTTGGGCACCAATAAAAAAACAAGCTGATATACAAATTATCTCTACTAAAGATTTAGTTGGTGATGTATTATGGAAAGAAGAATACAAACTAAAAGATGATCCGTTTCAAAAGCCGGGACACCCGAATTATAAAGCTTGGGAATTAGTAGTTCCCCAGTTTGTAAAAAAATTAAGGTAGCTATATAAGTATTTATTAAAAAATGATTAGTAATGAGTTAATTGAAAAATACAATATATTAAAAGAATACATAAATCAGCAAGGAAATGCCGTTGTTGCATTTTCTGCAGGTGTTGATTCTACTTTTTTACTTAAAGTTGCACAGGATGTTTTAAGAGATAATGTTATAGCCGTAACTATATCTTCATATTCTTTTCCCAAAAGAGAGCTTATTGAAACAGAAAATTTCTGTAAAAAAATTAATGTAAAACATTTTATAATAAAGATAGATGAGTTAATAATTGAAGGTTTTAGCAAAAATCCCGCAAACAGGTGTTATTTATGCAAAAGAGAATTATTTAAAAAAATTTGGGAAGTTGCAAAATCAAATAATATTGAAAATGTTTTTGAAGGTTCAAATATTGATGATGATAATGATTACAGACCGGGATTGATTGCAATAAAAGAACTCAATATAAAAAGCCCGCTGAAATATGCAAAGCTTACTAAAAATGAAATAAGGATTTTATCAAAAGAATTAGAACTACAAACCTTCAACAAGCCGTCTTATGCTTGTCTTGCTTCAAGATTTGTTTATGGAGAAACTATTACAAAAGAAAAATTAGAAACGGTAGATAAATCCGAACAGTTTATGATTGATATGGGATTTCGCCAAGTAAGAGTGCGCATTCACAATAATATAGCAAGGATTGAAGTTACAAAAGATGAATTTAAAAAATTATTAAATCACAGCTGTATTATTACAGAAAAACTAAAAAGTTACGGTTTTAAATACGTCACAATGGATTTAGAAGGTTACAGAACCGGAAGTATGAATGAAGTTTTAAAATGACAAAATTTAATATCAACAGGCAGAAAGACTATGATAATGAGTGAAAAAGAAAAAATGCTTAATGGCGAATTATATGATGCAAATAACGACAAGTTATTAATTCAAGAAAGAATTAATTGTAAAAAATTATGCTATCAGTATAACAATATATCCCCGGAAAAAACGACAGA
This sequence comes from Candidatus Gastranaerophilales bacterium, assembly GCA_947588745.1. Taxonomy (GTDB): domain Bacteria; phylum Cyanobacteriota; class Vampirovibrionia; order Gastranaerophilales; family Gastranaerophilaceae; genus Avigastranaerophilus. The sequence continues at coordinate 41,414 of CANPYW010000016.1, read as the reverse complement.
AAGAAACAATTTAATAAAACAAATACTCGGGAAAACACAAAATCAGTTTTTAATAGAACAGCCTTTTATTTGTGATTACGGTTATAATATCGAAATAGGTGAAAATTTTTATTCAAACCATAATCTTACAATTTTGGACTGTGCAAAAATAACATTTGGCGATAATGTTTTTATTGGCCCAAATTGTGCTTTTTATACGGCTTTTCACCCTTTAGATTATAAAACAAGAAATAAAGGTCTTGAATATGCAAAACCTATTAAAGTAGGAAATAATGTATGGTTTGGAGGGAACGTTGTTGTACTATACGGAGTAACAATAGGAAATAACGTCGTAATAGGTGCAGGTTCTCTTGTGAACAAAGATATACCCGATAATTGTGTTGTTGCAGGAGTTCCAGCAAAAAAAATAAAAGAATTAGAAGATAAAATTTAATATTTTTCAACCTCACCGGCTTAGAATGAAAAATTGAAAATTTTTAAATTTCAATATAAAAAATCGGAACGATGCTGACATACTATTTACTATTTAATGAAAAATTATTACATAATCAACTTTTATTATAAAAATAAATAAAATTAAATGTCTGAAAATTAAACTATATTTGAAGTTAGAGAATTTTATTAAAAACTATTAAAAATGAAATTTTCAACTCATAACCTCAAGGTCAGTGATTCAAATCCACTTCCAGCAAACATTTTTCCCATACCTGGAGGAATTTTTATTGTTATTGATTAATCTTCATAATCTATACTATACTTGTTTTGTTATTTAACACAATAGAATATAATTTAAAAATGAAATTTTTAAGAATACTAATAATAAACATATTAATATTGATAACAATATACGGAATAGGAGATTTTTGTTGTTACAAATATATATGTTATAAATACATCTCATCTAAACAAATAAAGTTTTTCCCTCAATACTATAGCGATTATGTAATTGAGTTTCCTCCCAGTTTTAAATATCCTGAAAATCTTGATAAATATACAAAACCACCCATTTTAGTTTTGGGTTGTTCTTATGTTCAAGGTCAAGGTTTGGAAGAAAAAGACAATATTACCTCCAGAATAACAAAAGACACAAACAGATTTGCTTATAATTACGGATTTGCTGGTTTTGGGCCTTCATATACTTTAACTATGTTAATGGCGGAAGAACAATTTCCACATATTGAAAAACCCGAAAAAATTCTTTATGTTTATATGTTTCATCATCTTCAGCGTTGGAATAAATGGCAATATTATAATGTTTTGAAAGAATTAAACTTAATTCCTTTTCAAAAATACAACTTTCTTGATAAATATTCACATATTTATCAATATATTAGGAATGTTCAAATAGATAAATATTATAACGAGGATAAAGATTTCACAAAACGCAGCGAATTATTTTTCAATATTATGAAAAAAATAAAAGAACAATCGGACAAATTGTTTCCAAATACTGAATTTTATTTTTTAATATACAGTGATATTAACTATGATTTATCGCATGGTATTATCTATTCAATCTGTCAGGAAAATGATGTTGAAAATATGTTTAAAATAATGTATTCCAAAGAATTTAAAGAACGGCTGGAAGCATTAGGAATGAAAGTAATAACTACGGAAGAATTAATAGGAAGAAAGATGGATAAAACGTCAGATAGAATACCTAACGACATTTCCCGTCCACATCCTTCAAATTCTGCTTGGAATGAAATTATGCCCAAGTTAGAAAAAGCTTTAGATTTATAATTATTCAGCATTTTTTATTTGTTTTTTATCATTGTAATTATTGATGTTATGTTATGAAAAACCAGACATTTTACACAAAATTATAAAATTTTGGCAAAAATAGTCAAAACCAAGCTACTTACTTTAATAGTTTTTGTTTTTAAATTGCCTATTATTTAACAAATATAAATTTTTATGTTAAATTTAAATTATTCATCGGTTGATGTATATATGTTATTCAAAACTTAAAAATATAAATATGAGTAATAAAAATAAGAATAAAGAAGAAGGAAAAGTTATTAAACAAAATTGGTTAAAGAAACCCTGGATTGATACTAAATATACAAACTGTAATAGAAAAAAATTTTTATTAATATTTCCACCATTGTATTTTTCCCAATTGCCTCAACTGGGAATTCACAGTTTAATAGGGCAATTAAGAGGAAACGGTTATGATACATCTTTCATTAATCTTAATCAGGTGTATAAAAATTCAAACCAAGTATTTAGAAATACAGAATATCCATACAAAGATTTAACATACGATGCAATTTGTAAATATATATTTTCTGAAAAAAATTATTACTTAAATTTTATAAAAAAAATAGTCTGTTCAATAAAAAAACAACAATATGATTATATAGGTATTTCAATTGGATTAGATTCCCAATTAATTGCAGGACTTACACTAGCAGCAACCATAAAAAAAGAAACCAAAGCCCATATTAATATAGGCGGAAATTATATAACAAGAATCAGTGATAATATAATGAAATACCCCGATTTCTTTGATAAATATACCCATAGCATATCTTATGGTGAGGGCGAAATTTCTATAATCGAATTGGCAAAATATATTGAAAATAAAATTCCGATAAAACAAGTTCCGAATTTGATTTATAAAAAAGAAAATAAAATTATAAAAAATAAAATGGCTAAGCCTGTGAAATTATCTGAAATAAAGATACCTGATTTTTCTGATATCGATTTTTCTAAAAGCAATAAACAATTACCATTAACGGTAAATAGAGGCTGCTATTGGGGCAAATGTTCATTTTGCGATATGTCTTATTCCCTGCCTTTTAGCGTCAAAAAAATAGATAAAGTAATTGAAGAAATAAAAATTTATAAGGAAAAATATAATATTAGTAATTTCTATATTGTAGATGAGTCGGTAGTTCCTGAGTATTTAGATAAACTTTGTGATGCAATTATTGAAAATAACCTTAATATTAATATTAGTATTAGTATGAGATTTGAACGTATTTCAAAAACATTATTAGAAAAAGCATATAAAGCAGGTATAAAGAATATAGCTTGGGGGCTTGAATCCGCAAATCCACGTATTCTTAATTTAATTAACAAAGGAATTAATATACAAGATATTGAAAAAATAATAAAATATTCTGCACAAGCAAAAATTAAAAATATAATATATGTTATTTTTAATTTTCCCACCGAAACATATCAAGAGGCAATGGATACGATAATCTTTTTAAAAAAAATTTATAAATATTTATTTTATATTTCATACGGGAAATTTGGACTTGGCAGATATTCTCAAATAGCCTTAAATCCTCAAAAATATAATATTGAACTTGTACAAGAACAAAAAGATTTTTCCCATGCTTTGGGTTTCAAAGTTTTAGGCGAATATAAAAGCAAAGAAGAACAAGATAAAATTTATAAAGAAATACAAAAAATACAACTTTTAATAAATGAAAATAATAAGAAATATTTTATGAAATCAACTTAGGTCTTATAAACCAAGTAAATGATTTTAAAACATATACTATAAAAAGTAGGAGGAATACATGAAAATATTTATTAACAGTTTACTAATCGGATTAAGCTTATTAGCCATCAGTCAAACTGTAACGGAATAGAACCAGAAAAAGATTGTCAGCAAGCTGCTCAAATGGCAGTAAGCCTGGCAAAACACATGGAAACAGAAATAGATCCTGAAGATATAAAAAAATCTTGTATAGAGGACAATAATGATTATATGATGAAAATCAAAAAACTTAATGAACAAGGGAATTGTACAACTATTATTCCGGGACAACAACCTCAATTTATAATAAAAACAGATAATTAAGGAGTACAAAAATGAAAATAATAAACGGAATTCTATTAAGCATATTTTTTGCACTGATATGTGCAAATATCACACCCGCAAACCAATATTATTGTTCTCAAGATACAAATTTATATAATGTTAGTTACATTTATGATGATTCAATGACTGTTGAAGAAAAATGTGAATGGCTAAAGAAAGAATTTTTTGCCAAAAAGCATCCTAACGGTTATGCAGATTGTGTAAAAAAGGACAATGAATTAAAAAATTCATTCATAAAAGGTATTTGTACTCCAATATTAACAAAAACATATACTCAAGGTAATTCAAAATGTACTGTACATTATTTCAAAAGAGGTGAAGAACTTAAAGAAACGCTACGAGATTGCTACGGAACAAATACGGATAGTCTTGAATCACAAATTGATAAGATATATAATTAAAAAAATAGGTGCATTTTTTTATTTTCGATAAAAAACAAATTCATATACCCAATTCTTTCATATACATATAATCTTTTTTATAATATTATATAAAATATGATAAAAACTTATAAATTTAATTTATACTATTTTGTTATAACAATACTGTTTATTATCGGATTTACATTCAGAATTCTTTCTCTTATAAACAACGGATACTGTATTATCGGAGATGAATGTCATAGTCTGTATGGTTCTTTTGTTTCATATCATGATATTTTTTTCAAATTTATACAAGGAACAAATTTTTTACCTTTATACAGATGTTTAATTAAATTTATCTATAAAATATGGGGATTAAACTTCCCTATTTACAAAATTTTTTCTTTGATTGCAGAATTCATATCCTTTTTCTTGTTTTTTAAATTACTTGAAAAAGTTTATAAAAATAAATTACTTATTATTTTTTGTGTTGTATTGTATTGTTTTAATTATAGTTATATATACTTTTCTCACTATATAAAACCATATTCATATGATTTATTATGTATGCTGTTATTATTAAACTTAGTATTTAGCAACAGTATAAATAAAATTAATTTAAAAAAACTAATTTTGTATATTTTTATATCTTTAATAATGGTATATTCTTCACTTCCAGCAATTGTAACTATAGAAATATTTTCATTTTTACTGTTATTAAAAAATATTATATATAAAAATTTAGAGAATTTTTTCAAAATAATTATTTTTCAAATTTTCACAATCATCTTTATTTTGATTAATTATTTTAGTTATATTATACAAATGAAAACAGATGACGGATTAAAAACACAATGGTTATCGGATTTATATTATTTTGCTCCGACTTCTTTTAAAGCTTTAAATTCAATTATACATTTTATCTTTTTTGAATATCAATTTTCAGATAAATTTATTGTTTCTATGCTTCCCAATAGCATTTTATTATCAATTTTAATATTATTTTTGATAGGAAGTTTTTTAGTTTGTATAAAATTTAAAAATTACAATGGGGGGGGGATAAAGAAAAATTATCACTAAATTTTGTTGGTTTATTTTTGATTGTACCTGTATATTTCTTCTTAATACTATCGTATTTAGGTATTTATCCGTTTTGCAATCGAATAATATTATTTCTTGTTCCATCTATAATGATAATTATATTTAAAATTTTTGATTATTGCGGAAAGAACCGACTTATAGGTATTACAAATATTTTAATGATTATTGTATTAACTGTTTCATTTTTTCTTTATATTAAAAAAATTAATGTATTATTCCCTTTAATTACTAATAAAATTATGTCTATAGACACTATAGAAAGAAAAAAGCAATTAGATGAATTTGTAGATAATAAAAATACAATCATAATAACGTGGAATATTCCTTGTGCATACTGTAACCATTATAACAAGGTAGTTTTTGGTATAAATGATATTGCAAATAATAATTTTTTAGTAAGTTATATAAGTAAAAACAATAAAGAAATTATAGATAATATTGATATTTCACAAGCTCTAAAAGGAAAAGATAAAATATTATTCATAAACCTTACTCTTGAAAATAAAGATATTGTTATAGCAAAACTTATTTCCTTGGGTTACAAAGAAGAAACAATTAAAGAACCATCCGAACATTTTAACAGCTTATTCTATGATTATTATAAATTTATAAAAACCAATTAAATTAATTAACTCAAAAAGAGTAGGAATATTTGGTTTCGATTATCCTGGAATTGATAAAACATCAAATTCATTAATAACATTGTAAGCTTCATTAATAGTTAAAAAAATTTTTTCTTTATATTCACTCATAATCAAATTCCTAACTATTTTATCCGCTATAAGGACACAAAGGAGCAATCGGTTATACCGATTGCTCCTTTGTTATCAAAAGTGTTCAATTTTTTACATTGAATTCTTATACTAACATTTTTAACAACTCTCACTCGAAATGCCCTAATTATTTTAATATAAGTTTATATTACAACTTTTCACGATACTTGTATACTCTCCAAGTATTTTCTAAGAAAATAAAATAAAAAAATTAAACATTGTCAGAAAAATATTAAATATAATATCCGTAATTTATTTTTTGCTTTATGAACTTTTTCTTATACTTATAATTGTTGTCGTAGATAGTATGGCAGTGAACATAAGCAGTTGTGTAATATCATCTTGTAGTTAAAATCCAACGGTAATAGCATACATTTCTGAATTATATAAATCTAAAAATGTTAAATCTGCCTCTTTTTTAGTATGATATTCTTCTATCAAAGTTAAAAAGGCTTTTAGATATACTAAAAGCCTTTCTATTATGGAAAAATCGGGATGACAAGATTCGAACTTGCGACCCCTGCGACCCGAACACAGTGCGCTACCATCTGCGCTACATCCCGATTTTCTATGTTTATAACATTTCTGCTTTAATTATATCACAATAATTTTTTATAACTATCTTTTTTTAATTTTTTTAAAATATCTTGAAAACTCTCTATCGGTTTAAAGTAATATCCGCAATTTTCGGACATTACTCCGTTAAACTTAAATATTTCTTCCGAGGGATATTTTCGGCAAATGGAAGAACGAAATTTATGTATTGTACATATTCTTTTTTCTTTATCAAATTTATTGCATTTAAAAACGAGTCCCTGTTCGTCTTTATCAACAATTTCCAAAGAGGCATAAAAAGGATGAAGTTTTTTGAGTTTATAAAACTCATCTTCATTTTTTATTATTCCTTTTTTGTGTTTAACATAAATTTTTGTGCAGCATGCCCCGCAGCGGTTACAAGAGCCGTATCTGTAATATTTCTTTTTCAGAATTGATTTATAAAAAAAACTTTTCAGACCCATAATTTAATTATACAAAATACACACAACATTTTGTAATTTTTGTTTTATCCCGATATTGATAGTGTAAAATACTAATATGGATATAAAAGAACAATTACGACTAATACCCGACTCCAGCGGTTCTTATCAGTTTTACGATAAGGACAATACCGTTATTTATGTGGGGAAAGCCAAAAATCTTAAACGGCGTGTTTCCAGTTATTTTAATAAGAAACATGACAGCGTTAAGTTAAAAGTTATGGTTCCTCAGATTGTTAAAATCGAATTTATAATTACAAATTCGGAGATTGAAGCATTAATTCTGGAATCTCATCTTATTAAGAAATACAAACCGAAATATAACGTGCTTTTAAAAGACGATAAAAAATTTCCGTATTTTCTTATAACACAAGAAGACTACCCCCGCATTCTTGTTGTAAGAAAACATAACAAAAACATGCTTAAAGGCAAATATTTCGGGCCTTATACGAATGCAAAATCCATGTATACTACTCTGGATTTATTAAAAAAGCTTTTTCCGCTAAAACAGTGTAAAACACCTAAATTCAAAGACCGTCCTTGTATCTATTATCAAATAGGACGCTGTTTAGCCCCCTGTCAAAAAATGATTTCATCCGAGGATTATAAAAAGCTTATCAAAAATGTCGAATTGTTTTTATCCGGAAAACAAATGCAGCTTGTCGACGAATTAAAATCAATGATGGAAAAGTATGCCGCCAATCAGGAATACGAGAAAGCCGCAAAATATCGTGACAGCTATTTTGATGTTTTAAAAACCATTGAGAAACAAAAAGTTGTATACGAAAATACCAAAATTAACCAAGATATAATATCCCTGAGTTCGGACGAATATTTATGCGGAATTTCTTTATTACAAATAAGGGACGGACGTCTTACGAACAAAAAAGATTTTGAAATTGCGAAATCCGATTATGACGGCGAAGACGAAATAATATCATACTTTATAAAAGAATACTATCAAATGGTAAGTGAAGAAGATATACCTTCCGAAATTATTTCTTCAATACAATTCGGTACGGAAGATAAAAAAATTTTTGAAGAATGGTTAACTTCAAGAAAAGGCTCTAAGGTTAAAATCAATTCGGATACCGGCAAAAGAAATGATGAAATACTTGAACTTGCACTTAAAAATTCAAACTATCATTTGCAGGAAATGAAAGTTAAATCATTACAGGAAATTCAATCAAACTACAATGAAACGGGTGCATATATTCAAGAAAAACTGGGACTGAAAAAATTTCCCCACAGGGTTGAATGTTTTGATATATCTCACATTCAAGGCACAAACACCGTTGCTTCTTTGGTTTCTTTTTATAACGGGATGCCTAAAAAAAGCGAGTATAAGCATTACAAAATAAAAACGGTGGAAAACGGGAAGCCCGACGACTTTCAATCAATGAAAGAAGTTGTTTTCAGACGTTATTCGAGATTAAAAAATGAAGGGCTTGAATTTCCCGATTTAATCATCATAGACGGAGGTAAAGGTCAGCTATCCAGTGCGGTTGAAATATTAAACGAATTAGACATCCGCAATCAGGATATAATTTCACTTGCAAAGCGGATAGAAGAAGTTTTTATTCCGGGGAACTCGGTATCCGTAATATTTCCGATGAATTCACAGGCTCTTTATTTCTTTCAGAGAATAAGAGATGAAGCTCACCGATTTGCAATAACATTCCACAGACATTTAAGGGAAAAATCGGCTACACATTCCGAATTAGACGATATTAAAGGATTATATAAAAAGAATAAAAAGCTTTTAATTGAAAAATATTCTTCAACATCCAAAATTTCAAAGCTCACAAAAGAAGAATTGATGTTATTATTATCTAAGAGCCAGTCAAAACTCGTTTATGATTTTTATCATAAGGAAAGTCAAAACAAAAACAACGAAAAGGATTAGAGATGGAAAAAGAAAAAGAATTGGGAAAACCTCAACAAATAACTTTTGATATAACGGATAGATGCCAATTGAAGTGCGTAACCTGCTCAAAATGGAAAACAGTGGCCTCGGAAGTTATGCCCAGTGAGCTAACAACGCAAGAATGGAAAAAAATACTCAGCGATTTAAAAAATTGGCTGGGAGAAGGTTTTTGGTTCTGTTTTTCAGGTGGAGAACCGTTTTTAAGACCCGATATTTTTGAGCTTGCAGAGCATGCCCATTCTTTAGGTATAAAAGTAGCTTCAATGACAAACGGCTTCAGCATTCAACATTTATATGAAAAAATAGCCGATTCACCAATAGAATCACTGAATTTATCTTTAAATGCCATAAATAATCCTTTAATACACGATACTTCAAGAGGACGTGAGGGTTCTTACGAAAAAACTTTGGATGCTATTTTTACACTAAAAAAAATGCGTGATGAAAGACATAAACCGCTTGGAATAAATATAGCAACAATAATGCTGCCCGAAAATCTTGATGAAATTATTCCTCTCGTTGAATTTGTAACAAAAAATAAAATAAACGGAATTATGTTCCAATTAATGGATGATAAAGAATCATTTCATGGGTATTTTTATCAAAAAAGCTGCACAACTTCAACTTACAAAATGCCTAAAGAACTACGCCAAAAGTATAAAGAAATGGAAAAGAAAGCAACTGAAGTTGTAAACAGACTCATTGAAATGAAACAGGCCGGTCATTCGATATACAATTCATACGAACAACTGGAGGCAATGAAAATATTCTTCAATAATCCCGATGACATTCTACAAAACATCAAATGTGATGTAGGTTCAACAAATTACGCAATCGACCCGTACGGAAATGTTCGTCTTTGTTTTAACATGCTGCCAGTCGGCAACATAAAAGAAAATTCACCCGAAGAAATATGGGAAAATGAAAATTCCCAGAAATGTCGAGAAATGACAAAAACCTGCAAAATGTACTGCAGAATGCTTAATTGTAATTTTAAACACAATTTTGCCAATTTTAACAAAACATTTATGCAAAAATGCATAAATAAATTAAAAAAGATTTGCGGTGGAAAATAACATGAACAATATCATTACATCACTATTATTAATATCGATTTTTAAAAATGTCACCCAAAATAGCGTTATTAAAGCTTTTATTGAGTTTTTAACAGCTATAAATCAGGATAATAACTTTGATATTATCATATCTGCATATTCAAAATTTATATCGGAACTGTATTCTGCCGATACAAATCAAGACTTATTCTTACTGTTGAAACATCTTATATATACGGATATAAACATAATATCAAAAGGCTGCGGCGACTGCATAAAAGAAAACAATCAGCTTCTTTTGACTGCAGCATACGAGTTATCTGTTTTTGATACTTTAGTTTTAGTCGATTATAAAAATATTAAAAATACGCTTCTGAAAAAATATCCTGAAAAAGCACAAATTATAGAACATTTACCTATATTTTTCACTTCAAACATTCAGCCTTTTAATATTGATGATATTATAAGCTCCTATAAAAAATACGGATATGGAATATTTGCCTGCTACAATGCTTTTAAATATACAAAAGAAAAAGAAATTAAGCCGGTAAAATATTATGATAACCTGAGTTTTTCCGATTTAAAAAACTATGCATATCAAAAAGACGTAATAAAGAAAAACACTCAAGCATTTTTGGACGGGAAAGAGGCAAATAACATCTTATTATACGGGGACAGAGGCTGCGGAAAATCTTCAACCGTAAAAGCTTTAATTAATGAATTTTCAAATTACAATTTAAAAATCATACAAATTTTTAAAGAAAGTATTATTTATCTTGCTGATTTATATGAAACATTAAGGACTCTGCCATCCAAATTTATAATTTTTGCGGATGATATCTCGTTTGAAGAAGACGACGGCAGTTTTTCTTCCGTAAAAGCAATACTTGAAGGTTCGCTCACAGACAGACCCAAAAATGTTATTATTTATGCAACAACAAACAGAATGCACCTTGTAAAAGAAAGTTTTTCATCAAGAGAAGGAAATGAAGTACATTGTAACGATACAATCGATGAAACAGTTTCGCTTTCTGACAGGTTTGGAATTACACTTACCTTTTCTTTGCTTACAAAAAAGGAATATCTTGATATTGTATCGCAAATAGCAAATGATTGCTGTATAACTGTTAATGATGAATTATACAAAAAAGCCGAAGAATTTGCGGCACTAAAAGGTATAAGAACACCAAGAACGGCAAGACAATTCATAACAAGTTATATTGCCTCCGTTTAAATCGTTAAACGAAATAAAATTACATTCGGTCATTATTGGTCATCATTCGAGTTTGATAAACGATTATAAACTCTTGAATTTATTTCCCCGCCTACAAGTATTATTAATGAAGTATAATACAGCCAAACCATAAGAATACAAACGGCACCGATGGCACCATATACTTTGTTATATGTATTTAAATTACTTAAATATATGCTGAACCCCCACGAACCTATAATCCAAAAGAAACTGAAAAAGAAAGTTCCGGGCAAAACACTCTTGAATTTTATTTTATCGTTTCCGTCAATGGCGGGAAGAATAAAATAATTAACAATAGATAAACACGCAAGTGCCAAATAAGAAACCGGCCATCTTATAATTGAAAGTATATCAATGGAAAGCTTTGAAAGTATGGTGTATTCAATGGCAAAATCAAGAAGCACTTTGCCGAATACTATTAAACTTACAGTAAGAAAAAGCACTAAAGCATTAATAAAAACCATAATTATGGAAAGCACTCTCGTATATATAAAACTACGATTTTCTTCGATTGCATAAGCTCTGTTTAGACCTTTTATAATTACGGCAATGGCATTTGAAGAAAGGAAAATAGTAATACAAAGCCCGAATATGGCAATAAAAATACCCTGTTTAAATATCATTGCTTCATTGAGAGTATTTATAATCAAATTTGAAACATCCTTAGGTGCAATATTCGTAATAAAATTAAGAATAGGCACCATAAGAGTCTGCTTGCCCATCCATGCAAACAAAGACGTTAAAAAAAGCAGAAAAGGAAATAAACCTATAATAAACCAAAATGCCATTTCTGCAGCTACTCCGCAAAAATCCCGGTCTATAATTTTTTTTATAAGTGATTTTATATAGTTTTTCATTCCAATTCACTTTTAATACGGGTAAGAAGTTTATCGTAAGCAATAGCAATAGGCTTTTTAATGGTACAACCAGCCGCAAAACTATGACCACCGCCGCCGAAGTCAAGCACTATCGGTGTTAAATCAAGAGTTTTACTTCTTAAACTTACTTTTGTATACCCGTCTTTTGTTTCCTTTAGAATAACCGCAACTTCTACATTTTTAGACGTTCTTAAGACTTCCACAATCCCCTCTGTGTATTCATCTGTAGCATTAAATTTACTCATATCACTACGGGTAATTTTAGAAATTGCGATTTTTCCGTCACAATAGAATGAAGTGTTGGAAACAATATATGCTTGAAATTGAACCATAGATTGCGGTTTTGTTTCATAGCAAGCTCTATATTCCTGATTTGGAGATACACCAAGTTGAACCAATTCAGCCGCAAGCATAAAGGTTTCGGGGGTTGTATTTTCATATTTAAAACCGCCGGTATCGGTCATTAATGATGTATATAAACATCTTGCGACATCTTTTGTAATTTTTAAATTCCAATCTTTAAAAATTTTAAACAAAATTGAACCTACACAAGCCGCATCACTATCTATGATATTTATATCTCCATATCCGACATTAGTTTTGTGATGGTCAATATTAACTTTAAATTTCGCTTTATCATAAATTAAACTGCCAGATACAAGCCTGTCTTTGGAAGCGACATCAACCGCAATAGCCAAATCGTATACTTTGTTGTCTTTTATTTTTTGGACATCTTGAAATCTTGAGAAATCAGGTAAATATGAATATGTAACAGGTAATGTTCCCACAAAAACAGAATCTACTTTTTTACCAAAGCATTGTTCTATCATTAAACTTAGTGCAATATTTGAACCTAAAGTATCCCCGTCGGGACTCACATGCGAAAATATTATAATGCTCTCTGCTTTTTCTATTTGCTTTTTTAAGTCGGGAAATAACTTTTTCATACAATTTCTATTCCGCTTTATCTCTCTCAAGTTTATTATACTATAAAATTATCCATAATAATATCTCTTGACAAAAAATCGAACATATTTTACGTTAATTATAAAGGAATGGTAAATGTAATGAACAATTTTAAAGTTTTAGGGAAGTTTTTAGACCAGCCGATATTGGTATCAAAGTTTCAAAAAGCCGTTCCCGCAATATTAACAGCCGGTGCCTGTGCTTATACAATAAATGATATAAAGAAACAAAATAAAGAAAACAGAAAAAAACATGCCTTAAAGACATCTATAATAATGGGAGCAACGGTTGCAACAGCACTTTCCGCTCCGTATGCGGCTTCTAAAATTACAAAACGTCCTTTACCAAACACACTAAACACAATAAAACAAAAGAATAAAGAGCTTTGCGATACTTTCATTAAAGAAATGAATCCCGATAAAACAACTACAGAAATTATTGAAAAAGGTAAAAATAAGGTATTAAAGTTTAAAGAAGTAAAACATCTTTTTGAAAATTTTAACGAAAGCGAAAAAGGAAAAAAGTTTTTAAAAGATTTAATACCGGACCCTGAAAACGTAAAAGCCAAAGATATATTTTCCGAAATAGGATACCTTTCAATATATGGTGCAATACCTGTTCTGGGCGGTATAGCGGGTGGAATTATTGCAGATAAAATGGTCGATAAAGAAAATTGGAAATCAAAAGTTCCCGATAAAGTAAAAGAAGGAACATATCAATATCTTGCAAATATATTTATGTGTAATGTAGGTGCAGGAATTGCACTGGGATTACTTGAAAAAGCCGGAATACGTTCAAAGAGTGCAAGGGCATTAGGAATGACGGCGGGAATAATTACGACCGGTATAATCGGCGGAAGCAAAATTGCCAATATTATAGGTAATAAGGTTATAGAACCTGTTTGTCAGGTATTTACAAAAAACAAAAAAGAAAAAGAAAAAATTGAAGATAATTTAACGGATATTTTAGATATTGACTTTATAAATCATAAAAAAAGTCCATTTATAAAAAATTATTACAATAAAAATCAAATAAAAGATGAAGATGACTCTCATAAGGAGAGAACTCCGGAACCTTTGGATATATGCCTTCATACGGATGATATAGCAACTGTTTCTTTATTATCGGGGCTTAAATGGATTGAACCTGCACTGCCCGTTATGTATACAGTATCGGGTTACAGAGCGGGAATAGGCTACAGGAATAATTAAAGCCGAATTACTTCGGCTTATTAATTATTTTAAATAGGAAAGCAGTGTATTTAATAGATCATATTTTGATTTATACCCCGCAAATTGTGCAATAGGCTTACCCTCTTTAAAAAGCAGGAATGAGGGAAAAGCTTGTATCCCGTATTTTTTTGTTAATTTAGGATTTTCATCCGCATTAACATCACCAACCCAAATATTATTGTTTGAAATATCTTCCAAAACGGGTTTTTGTTTTTGGCAAAAACCGCACCAATCGGCTGTAAACGCAACAAATTTTACTCCGTCTTTTACATTTTCGTCAAAATTATTTTCATTTAATTGTTGAATCATAATAACTCCTTTTTACCAAGTATTTATTGATTATTAAAATAATAAATCGGTAAACGGAATAAACAAATGTGACATTTTTTTATTCAATTATTGTGCAAAAACGGTAAATAAAATAAAATATTTATTATCAGACTTTTCGGGACAAATTATGCAGGATAAAAATTTTTTATTAATTGACGGACACGCACTATGCTACAGATATTTTTTCGCACTTGAACGAACCGCAATGAAAACCTCAGATAATCAGCCTACGTGGGCGGTATTCGGTTTTTTTAAAGCACTTTTTGATTTGCTTCAAAACAAAGACATAAAACCCGATGCAATAGCTGTTGCATTTGATGTATCAAGGCATACATACAGAACCGAAATGTTTTCGGAATATAAAGCAAACAGAGAAAGCATGCCTGATACATTAAGAAGTCAGTTATCATTAATAATTGAAGGTTTAAACGCATTAAACATACCGATATATACAAAAGAAGGGTATGAAGCGGATGATGTTATAGGTACGATAGCAACAAAAGCCAAGCAAAAACAGCATAAAACATATATATTAACGGGCGACAGGGATTCATTCCAACTTGTAGACAAAGACGGTTTTATAAAAGTCATTATGCCTTCCAAGGGTGAACTTGTTGAGTATGACTGGTATAAAGTATATGAAAAAATGGGAGTATATCCTTACCAGATTACGGATTATAAAGGATTAAGCGGAGATACGTCGGATAATATTCCCGGGATAAAGGGAATAGGCGAGAAATCAGCTTGTAAGCTACTTGCAAGGTTTGATAAGCTTGAACAAATATATGAAAATATTGATGATTTAACGGAAAAAGCATTAAAGAAAAAGCTTGTTGAAGGTAAAGACATTGCGATATTGAGTAAAGAACTTGCCACAATACAAAGAAATCTTGATATAGATTATGATTTTGAATGTTCAAAATTGGAAATGCCCGATTATGAAGCAGTTATAGAATTTTTCAAAAAAAATCAGTTTTATAATTTTTTAAAAAATGCAGACAGACTTTTAAAACCGTTTAAAATCGGTTCATTAGAACCAAAAATTGAACAAAATTGTATAAATAATGAAGGTAAAACGTCATCACCGCAAAAGCAGCTCGGTTTAGATTTGGGCGAAATTCTTGTAAGTTCTTCACATAAAGAATATAACCACGAAAAATTTGTAGTTGATACGGAAGAAAAACTTGATAATTTAATAAAAGAATTAAATAACCAAACTTTATTTTCAATAGACGTTGAAACAACGGGAATAAATCCGTTGGAATGTGACCTTGTGGGTATATCTTTGGCATATTCAAAACAAATACAGATGAAAAATAACAGGGTTAAAATAGACGAAAATGCGGATGATAAGGTTAAATCATACTATATACCCGTTTTTCATACCGTAGGCAAACAATTGGATTTAGAAACGGTTCAAATCAAGCTTGCACCAGTTTTAAGCAGCCAAAATACAGCCAAAACACTTCAAAATGCCAAATTTGACATGCACGTGTTAAACAAACACAAAATGCCATTAAATAACGTAATTTTCGATACAATGCTTGCAAGTTATATAAAAGATTCTTCAAGGAAGCACGGTCTAAAACAACAGGCAAGCGACTATCTTAATTATATTATGGTGGAATATGAACAATTATTAAAAAACAGTTCATCATCTTTTTCAATAGAAACGGTAAATATAGAAGATGCGGCATCTTATGCGTGCGATGATGCATTTGCGACACTGCTATTAACCGAATACTGGCAAAAAAATCTTGATGAAAAAGAGCTTGATTTACTTTACAACATTGAAGTTCCTTTAACCATAGTGCTTGTAAATATGGAAGAAAACGGTGCAAGCATAGATATAAACTGTTTGAGCGAAATAGAAAAAGAGATAAAAGAACGTTTAGATGTTGTTGAAGCAAAAATATATGAACAGGCCGGCGAAAATTTTAATATTAATTCTCCAAAACAAGTGGGAGATATACTTTTTGGGAAATTAAACCTAAAAGCAAAGGGAATGAAATCTAAATCAGGGTATTCAACGAGTGCAAAAGTATTGGAAACATTAGCCGAAGAATATCAAATTGCAAAGGATATTTTAGAACAAAGACATCTTGCAAAATTAAAAAGTACTTATGTAGATACTCTGCCGGAATTAAGAAGCTCCGACGATAAGAGAATTCATACAAGTTTCAATCAAACAATAACTACAACAGGTAGGTTATCATCATCCAATCCAAATTTGCAGAATATTCCCGCACGAACAAAACTCGGCAACAGAATAAGAGGAGCATTTGTGCCTGAGAACCCTGATGATTTTATAGTTTCAGCGGATTACTCACAAATAGAATTAAGAATTTTAGCTCACATTTCAAGAGATGATAATTTAATAGAAGCGTTTTGTAGTGATGAGGATATTCATACCTCAACTGCAAGCAAAATATTCGATGTTCCGCCCGAGCAAGTTACAAAAGAAATGCGTGCAAAAGCAAAAGCTGTAAATTTCGGGATAGTATACGGTCAATCGAGATACGGTTTGGCTTCTCAGCTGGGTATATCGCCAATTGAGGCACAAGAATTTATTGACAGGTATTTTGCTTCATACCCCGATATAAAAAATTATATGGAAAATACAGTAAAATTTGCATACTCGAATGGTTATGTTGAAACACTTTACGGACGAAAAAGATATTTAAGCTCAGGTTTAATGAGTACAAATGGGAAAATACAGGAAGCTGCTCAAAGAGCCGCTATTAATGCACCAATTCAGGGAACGGCAGCCGATATTATGAAGCTTGCCATGGTAAGAGTTTATAATGATTTTATAAAAAATAACATTAAATCAAAAATAATCATACAAGTGCATGATGAACTTGTTATAGAAACGGTTAATACTGAAATTGAGGATGTAAAAACAATCGTCAAAAATGCCATGGAACTAAATCAGCCATTTTTAGTTCCGTTAAAGATTGATATTTTTACCGGCAAATCCTGGATGGAGAATTAATGAAAAAATTATTAATTATTTTATTTGTATTTACTTCATTTTTAATTAAAAATGAATGCTATGCGGATGCCATTGTTCCGCAGGCAAGCATAATAAAAACGAATTCAAATTTATATGATTTTTCAAAATCATATAAAACATCATCCGAAAATTTGCTTTATCTTTTACTTGCGGCAATTAACGAACATCACTATTTAATAGAAGAAATACAATTTCAAACCGGAAGTGTATTATTTAAAGTGGCAACTAAAGAGTTTCTGGCTTCAATATCAACAAAAGACGGATATAATTCTTTTATAAAAATTGTACCAATAGATAATAGTTACAATTTTTCACCAGCTGTTATTCAAAAAATCCATACATACATTGAAACAAATAACGGTATAAAATTTCAAAAGTTGATATAGATTTACTCAAACATTATACATTAATTAATATCAAATTTTAATAAAAACTTAATATCATTTCGGTTTTGTATAATGTATTATATAAAAATAAGAGATATATAGGGGAAAAATATGTGCGGAATTGTAGGCTATATCGGATACAGGAATGTAACAGACGTTATATTTAAAGGACTTACCAATCTTGAATACAGAGGGTATGATTCTGCGGGTTTAGCATTAAGAGATGAGAATGAAATTAAGATATATAAATCGCTGGGGAAACTCGTCAATTTAAAAAATGAACTCGAGAAAAGAAAATCTGAATTAAAAAACCCCGTATCGGGTATAGGACATATCAGATGGGCTACTCATGGCAGTGCTTCGCTTGTAAATGCTCATCCACATACCTGCAATTGCGGAAAACTTGCAGTTGTTCATAACGGGATAATTGAAAATTATAAAGAATTACGTGAAGAATTAATAAAAAAAGGCTGTATATTCAAATCTCAAACGGATACGGAAACCATTGCACACTTAATTGCACACGAATACGCAAATACAAAGAATTTAGAAAATGCAGTCAGAAATTCAGTAAAAAAACTTCAAGGTGCTTATGCTATTTGCGTAATGCATAAAGATTCGCCCGATGAAATAATAGGAGCAAGAAAACATGCTCCAATGCTTATAGGTATCGGCGAAAATGAGAATTTTATAGCGAGTGATACTCCAGCTATTATAGAATATACAAAGAAAACAATTTATTTGGACGATAACGAAATTGCCATTGTAACAAAAAATAGAGTTAAAATAACCGATATAAACGGAAATATTATTGAAAAAAGAATAGAAATATTACCCTGGGAGCCTGTTTCATTAAGCAAACTCGGCTATAAGCATTTTATGTTAAAAGAAATCCATGAGCAGCCCGATGTTATCAGAAACGAATTAAGCGGGAAATTATACGATATAGATGCAAACGTAATATTAAACGAAGTGAAGCTTAATGCGGAAACACTAAAGAACCTGAACAAAATCGAGATTATAGCCTGCGGAACTTCGTTGCATGCCGCATTGGTCGGTAAATATATTATTGAAGATTTGGCGGGAATATCGGTTGAAGTTGAAGCTTCAAGCGAATATATATACAGAAAAACAACAACGAATGCTTCAACACTTGTTATAGGTGTTTCTCAATCCGGCGAAACGGCAGATACAATAACAGCAATAAAACAAGCAAAAGAAAAAGGTGCTCATATTCTTATAATAACAAACAGACCCGATTCCAACATGGCAAGACTTGCGGACAGTTTAATTCCGGTAAATGCAGGGATTGAAGTAAGCGTTGCCGCAACAAAATCTTATACGGCACAACTGATTTCTTTTTATCTGCTTGCAATATACCTTGCGGAAATCAAAACACATACGAATAAAGAATATATAAAGAACTTAAAACATGAGTTAATTCAAGTTCCCGCAAAAATAGAAGAGATTTTATCGGATACAACGCAAATTCAGGCTTGTGCAAAACAGTTTTCTTCATATAAAAACTTTATATACATAGCAAGGGGCGTAAATCTTGCAACAGCACTGGAGGGTGCCTTAAAACTAAAAGAAATAAGTTATATAAACGCAACGGGTTATGCGGCGGGAGAACTCAAACATGGCCCTATTGCAATGCTGGATGAAACAATGCCCGTACTATCAATTTTAATACCCGGCGGAATAACTTATGAAAAAATACTTTCAAACAGCGAAGAAGCTAAAGCGAGAAATGCAAAACTCATTGCGTTAACATCATCAGATGACGGCAATATAGCAAATTTGTTCGATGCGGTTATAAAAATACCCAAAATAAGCGAGATATTATCACCCGCAGTAGCTTGCGTACCGCTTCAATTATTGGCATATTATATTGCGGAATTTTTAGGTAAAGACGTAGACCAGCCGAGGAATTTGGCTAAATCGGTGACGGTAGAATAATGATTACGACAAAAGAAGTAAAAATAAAAATCCCACAAAAGTTAACAAGCGAATATATTGAAACAGAACTTGCAAAAATGGGTTTTGATGTATTAAGATGGGCAATAGTTTCTGCTAAAGATGGTTATTATTATTTAACCGTAGCAACGACGGAATAATTAAAAATCCGACTTTGCTGCAAAGAAACAGGGTACTAAAAGGGAGAAGGGTGAAAAAAACGAATTTTTGAAGTTAAACAAAATTTAATAATTCGGTTAAATCACGATTTTTGATAATAATATTTGCCTGCCGCTTTAAAACCGGTTTAGCACAAAAAGCAACTTTTTTATCGGCATAATAAAACATGCTTAAATCGTTTGCACCGTCACCTACGGTAATAGTATCATTTTCGTTTATATTTAAAATGGTTTGTAAACGCTTTAACATTTTGCCTTTACTGTCCGAGAACATCATTTCTCCACCCAACATCCCCGTTAACATGCCGTTTTTAAAATGAAATATGTTTGAAAATTGGGCATCATAACCCAAAATTTTTTGTGCTGGAATAGTTGCAGTTTCATAGCCACCCGAAAAACAAACAACTTTATATCCCATTTTTTTAAGTTCCGAAACGGTTTCTTTTGCCCCTTTTGTATAAGGAAGCTCCGAACAAATTTTTTCTATTTTAGTTTGGCTTGCACCTTTTAATAGAGAAACACGCTTAATCAGACTTTCAAAGAAGTCAATTTTACCTTCCATGGCTTCCGAGGTAATCTGTTTCATTAAAGCTTCGATGCCAAAATCTTTTGCAATAAATTCTAAAGTTTCACCTTGCATTAATGTAGAATCAAAATCAAATACAGCTAATTTCATAAAGTTCCTTAAAAAAATATTACAGTAATCACAACTATTTTAACCTAAACAACAAAAATATGTAAAATTAAAAAATAAAATATGTAGAGAAAAAGTTGCTTTTTTGTTATGTTATTGTTATAAGGTACTAGATGGTAAATAATGTTCAGATAAATAAAGGAGAACCAATGGGATTACCAAACGTAGCATATTTTTCGATGGAAATAGCAATAGACCAATCTATCGCAACATATTCCGGAGGGTTAGGATTTTTGGCAGGTTCGCACATGCTATCGGCAGGATATTTACAAATGCCAATGGTAGGTGTAACAATGTTATGGTCTTACGGCTATTATAACCAAAGAATTGATCATGAAGGCAACGTAGAAGTTGCATATATCAGAAAACACTATGACTTTTTAACAGATATCAACGAATTTGTTGAGATTGAAGTTTATGGTGAAAAAGTAAAAGTTAAAGCATTTAAACTGGAACCGGCTATCTTTGATACTTGTCCTGTTTATTTCTTAACAACGGATTTAGAAGAAAACTCAGAATGGGCAAGGTCAATATCGCACAAGCTATACGACGGCAATGAAAAAATTAGAATTGCTCAGGAAACTGTTTTGGGTATAGCAGGTATCAGACTTTTAAATAAAATCGGATACAAATACGATTGTGTACATTTGAACGAAGGTCACGCATTACCTGCCGCATTCGAATTATTAAATGAATTCAACGGTGACTTGGCAAAAGTAAAAGAAAAAGTTGTATTTACAACACACACACCAGTTGCCGCAGGAAATGAAGTACACTGGGTAGATAATCTGCTTCAAGGCGGTTTCTTTGCAGGATGTTCAAGAGAAAAAGCCGTTCAATTAGGTGGAGAACAATTCTCATTGACGGTTGCGGCACTTAGAATGTCAAGATTGGCAAATGCCGTATCTCAGCTCCATGGCTTAGTTTCCAACAAAATGTGGAAATGGGTAGAAGGCAGATGTCCTATACGTGCTATTACAAATGCCGTAAATCTTCATTACTGGCAAGATGACAGAATGAAAACAGATAATCTTGAAGCTTTATTAGAAGCTAAAAAAGAAATGAAGAAAGAAGTATTTGAGTTTATTGCAAATACCGTAGGTAAAAGACTCGATCCGAATGTATTAACAATCACATGGGCAAGAAGATTTGCCGACTACAAACGTGCATGGTTAATATTTATGGATGAAAACAGAATTCTTAAATTATTGAACGAAAATAAAGTCCAATTAATATTTGCGGGTAAATTTCACCCCGATGATGTTATCGGAAAAGAAATGTTCAACAAAATTTTAAGAAGTTCGTATTCGATGAAAAATGTTGTTGTATTAACAGGGTATGAATTGGATTTAAGCGGAAAATTAAAACGTGCTTCCGATATATGGTTGAATACGCCGTTAAGACCATTTGAAGCTTCGGGGACATCAGGCATGTCTGCAAACGCAAACGGGGCATTGCACTTGTCAACGTTTGACGGCTGGACTGTAGAAGGTACATTCCCCGGCATAAACGGATATACAATTGAATATCCGGGCTTGGATGACAATATACCTTGGGAAGAAAGACACAGAAAAGATTACGAATGTATGATGGATATAATTGAAAATCAAATTATTCCTACATACTATAATGACAAGACAAAATGGGCTACAATGATGCGTCAGGCAATCAGAACAGCAGAAGCTTACTTCAATTCTGACAGAATGGTTATAGAATACTATAACAGATTGTATAAACCCATTGCACATGGTTCTGATGAAGGCGGTGTTTCTGATCAAGACTATCAAGCAGCTACCACCCCGGCTACCGATGCTTGGACATTTTCAAACATAAAGTAAAATTCAAATTAAAAAGAGGACTTAAACGTCCTCTTTTTTGTTAGCATAAAATCATGAAAAACGAGTTAAGAACAAATTTAATACAAAAAAGAAAATTAATATGCTCACAAAAAAAAGATGAGGGTATAATAAAAAATTTATTAACCATTGAAGAATTTGAGCAAACAAAACATATTCTGACATATTATCCTTTAAAATATGAGCCTGATATTAGATTTTGTTTGGGATTGCCTAAAAAAACGTGGTATTTACCAAGAGTAAACGGTGAAATACTTGATATATGTAAATATAATAAAAACGAACTTAAAAAAGGAAGTTTTAACATAACCGAACCGACAACCGAAAACATTGATGATTACAATATAATAGATATGGTTATAGCACCGGCAATAGCCGTTGATAAATCAGGATACAGACTGGGGTACGGAAAAGGCTATTATGACAGACTGTTTAATCATTTAAAAAAAGATTGTATAAAAGTTTTTGTAACTTATGAAGAATTACTTGTGGATACAATTTATCCCCAAAGTTACGATATACAATGTGATTATATAGTTACAGAAAAAAAGATATACAAAATTTAATGTTAAAAACAGGTTAAAAATTTGTTTCATGTGTTTTTTAGGGTAAAATTATATTAGTAGCAGAATATTAGGGATTTGATATAATGGAATTTTTTAGAGAACACCGAAAAGCAATAATACTAACAATTACATTGTGCTTTTTATTATGGACGTTCGGCTCAATGATTTTCTTGTTAAGATAAGCCAATATTGGAATATGTAATGCAATTTTTAAATAAAAAGTTAATATCTATACTAGTTGTTGCATGTTTATTTTTCGGTATAAGCAACTTTTGCTATGCAGATAATGTTATGCAACGAAAAAGAGTAGAACAAAAAAGAGTTGCATTAAAAGAAAAAATAAAATCTTTATCAATATTAGAACGGCAAGAAACCAACAAATTAAGCAGAAATCAGCAAAAATTGGAGATAAACAAACGTGCTTTAAGAAATTCAAAAGCACAATACGCAGCGAAACAGGAAAATATTATTGCATTACAAAAAGACTTAAATTCATATATCATGCAGTATAATCAAAGACAAAACCTGTCAGCACAAAGAATTCGCTGTATTTATAAAACAAAACATACTTTAATACTTGATTTATTATTATCAACAGATAGTGTAAGCCAATTTTTGGACAGAATATACTATCAAAATTTAATTATAAAATCTGACAGAGAGAAGATGAAAGAGCTAAAATCAGAAGCTCAGCACATTTCTTTGCTCAAACAGAGAGTAGAAAAGGAAAAACGTCAATTATCAAAAATAATAAGCGATATAGATAATGAAAGCTATACAATAAAACAAACAATAAACCAAAATAAATCTATGCTGGAAAAAATACAGCGAGATAAAAAGGCTTATGAACGCTCTGAAAGAGAGTTAAAACGCCAGTCTGACAGATTAGCATCGTTAATTGCAAAATCAACAAGACACAGCACCGTAGTTATATCGGGTGGAGGGTTTATACTGCCTGTACACGGTCGTATTTCATCTCCGTTTGGCTGGAGAACTCATCCGATATTCAAATCAAGAATATTCCATACTGGTATTGACTATGCCGTACCTATGGGAACTCCGATAAAGGCTTCGAATTCAGGACGTGTAATATATTCAGGCTGGTATGGCGGATACGGAAAAGTTGTTATCCTGGATCACGGAAGCTGTACGGGAGCACCTACAACAACTTTATATGCACACATGTCGCAGCCGAAAGTTTCTGCCGGTGAAAATGTAACAAAAGGACAAGTAATCGGATTATCAGGTTCAACAGGATATTCAACAGGACCTCACTGTCACTTTGAAGTCAGAATAAACGGAAAACCACAAAATCCGAAAAACTTTTTATAAGGATGATAAAATTGAAAACTAAAATTTATATAATAATTGCAGTATTATTTATGACATTTTTAAAAGCCGATGCCGTTGATTACTATCCGGAAACGGGCATTGATCCTTTTTATTCGAATTTAAACCCTGAATTTATTAATGAAGATGATACCGTAATTAATAAAAATGATACTCTTTTCAATTTAATTAAAAATAAAAAACAACAAAAAAAGGTGAAGAAAGAAAATCAACAGGAAGAAATCATAACAAATATAATAGCAGAACCTGCTGAAAACGAAACCGATATAAAATCCGATAATAAGTTTTTGAGTATTTTCAGAAACAAAGACAAAAATAAAGAATTAATTGAAGCAGACGAAGATGTAGATGAAGTCTTATACAAAAAAAATTTAGAAAAAGAACTTAATAAAGAAGAAAGAGAAAAACAAAAAGCAATTGAAAAAGCAGCTAAAAAGGATGAACCGAGTTTAAAAGAAAAAATAAAAGCCGCTGTTCCTTTTTTGCACAAAGATAAACAGAAGCAAGAAAATGATGAACCCGTAATTGATCCCAATATTGAATTAACGGCAGATTACATGGAATATTTCCCAGACAGATATGAAGTTGAAGCAAAAGGAAATGCGAAAGTAACATTTAAGAACATCGATACATCAATCAGTGCAAATAAAATTATATTTGACTATGACAAGAATATATTAAGAGCAATAGAAAATGTTATTTTAATATCAAATGGAACAATAACAGAGGGTGATTTCGTAAAAATTGATTTAAAAAACCCTGACGGATGGTTTGAAAAACCTATAACAAAAACCGAAGATATTAAATTAGCTGCAAATGAAGCTTATATATACTCGGACAAAATAGAAGAATATGACGGTGTTGCAAAAATATTAAAAGATGATGTACTAAGTTTCGGTGCAAGGTCGTTTTCTTCTTATGTAGATCAAGGACACGTGTTTGAAACGGATATAACCGGTCTAAATACAGAAAAAGGTGTATATAAATTAAAAGCAGATACAATCATAATCGATGCAAAGGATGACCACGAAGTAATAAATATAAGAAATGCGGATATTTATTTAAAGAATGTAAAAGTTGCCTCAGTTCCGGCTTTAAAAATAGTAACGAACAAGCAGCACATAGGTGCTGAAACAAACTTCCCCGAATTCGGTTCGCAGAGCTTATTGGGTATGCACATAGGGCCTGCCGTGGTATTAAATGTACCGGGCGGTTCCACATTAAAATTGGCACCGATATTAACGTATTATAAAAGCAAATTGGGCGTTGGCGGTATTGCAAGATTTAGAAACCCATATAACATGACCGAAGTTGCATACGGAACATCGGCAGACGAGGTATTAGTAAGAGGCCGTCAAAAACTTGCACCGGGATTAATGTTAAACTATTCAAGGTTAACAAACCAGAGCGATTGGTTCTTAGGCTACAGAAAACCAAAATATTCGGCACAATTATCATATTCAAGATCGGATTATGTTGAGGATTTAAGGTTAAATTTCTCACAAAAATTTATGGCAGGTGCATTTGTTGATAATAAAAAAGGTGCTGAAATACGTGATACGGATTGGCGTTTCAGATGGATGACACAGACATATAAACCCGTATATACATATCAAAATGACGAAGGTAACATCGCTATAAATGCGGGGCTTGTAGCACAAACCGTAGCTTCTGCGTATACAACAGGCGATGTGCATGGTCTGTTCAGAATAGGGCCAGCTGTTAGTACAAAAGTAGGGCCTTGGAAGCAATCGTTATTATATTATCAAACAGCTATAGCAGGTCAATCTCCGTTTGAATTTGACAGATATCGTTACGGACGTTCCAATTTTGTATTTATTGAAAGCTTAAAATTATGCAGATATTTAACTGTGGGCTATTTAGCTTCACTTGCAATGAACAGAGATGTGCCTTCCGATGATTTATTCCAGGAAAATCGTGTGTTAGTAAGTATTGGGCCTGATTATGCTAAATTTACAATAGGCTATGATTCAATAAGGCACAATACAATGTTCTTACTATCAATGCTTGTTGGAACACAAGATTCAGATATACAATTCAAAAAGACGGTTGTAAAAAATCCTAATATGTTAGGAAAAGAAAATAATAATTCAAATAAAAAGTTTAAAAAACATTCAAAACGTTATTATTTGGATAAATTAGGCAAGCATAAAAATGAAGAAAATAATAAGAATTAATATAATTTTAGTATTTATTGTATTCTTAATAATTGAGATTACAAGTTTATGCCTTAGCCTTAAACAAGAAAGTTATACTTTAAGGGAATTTATAGAAAACGGCGGAAGCTTAATTAAAATTCCATTTACAATGAGATATAATAATCTTTTAGCATCTAACATAGAGTTGGATGAAAAAAGATTTCACAAAGTTGAGAAAACCAATTTAAAACCGATATTGCTATTAGGATGTTCTTTTGCATATTCCTATGGTTTAAGTGCAGAAAAATCATTACATACATTACTGTCAAAAGTAACAAACAGAACAGTATATAATGGAGCTATACCATGTGGCTGTCCAACTGAGGCAATTTTAATTACAAGCAGCCCTGAATTTTATAAGTCTATTAAAGAACCCGAATATGTAATATATTTATTTATACAAAATCATTTTTCAAGAATGCACTCAAGATTATATCAAATTCATGAAAGAAGAATAAGACCTTTATATAAAATTGATGATAATGGAAACACAAAACAAGAGTTTTGTCCGTTTAAAATATTGTTTATGAGTTATTTTTTCAGATACATTTATACGGAAAAAATAACATTAAACTATGATGTTGTTGATGAAGATTTGCTTTTAAAATCAATGATAGCAATAAATCGAAATATTCATAAAAAATATCCAAAAGCAAAATTAATATTCCTACGATATGATGAACCAACAATTAATGCAGAGAGGAGATATATACCTTCTGTCAATTTTATAAAGAGAATACAAGATAAAGGAATAATTTATTTAGATGCAAATGAAATTGTATTCGGGAAAAGCGGTAAAATGATGATAGGGAATGAATATATGCAACAAGACGGTCATCCGAACGAATATGCATTTAATCTTTTGGCAAATAAGTTTGGGCCTTTACTAAACAGCAGAGAACTTGACTTAAAACGTTAAATGCGATTATTATCCTAAAATAGAGAGTAAAATTAATGTTTTTTATATTTACAGCCTTCATCAGATGTATCGATTTTACCGTCAAAATCATTATCAATTCCATCTGTACAAGAGCCGATTGAATATACTGATTCCGCAGGCGGGTCAATATTTAGATATTTATCGGGTATTTTGTTCCATAAATATAGAAAAGACGTTTTCAAGTATTTTGTTATTTCAGGGTTTTCGATTAAGAGAACATTTTCATCATTATAATTATTACCGCTTTTTGTAAAATTCATCGAACCAATTATTGAGATTCTATCGTCTATAATCAGAGCTTTCATGTGCATTTTACCAGCATAATTTTCAGTTTTGACCTCGATATTATTTTTGCGTAAAATCTTATGAATTGAATAATTATTATGAGCATTTGTTGCATCATTAATTATTTTTATATCTACACCTCGATTATGTGCGTCTATCAATGGTTGTATGAGCTTTTTAGAAGTAATGAAAAATATAGGAATATAAATGTATTGATTTGCTTGAGAAATTTCATCGATAATATATTTCAAAATATCATCTTCGGGTGAAAAGAGAGGAAGTATAGTCGTATTATCATTTATTTTAACAGTTGTTTTATCCAACGAGTTTTTGTCTTTATGGAATTTGTTATTATACATTTGCTCAAACTCACGTAAATAAAATGATGCTATATCGGAAGAGTTTATTAACACCGAATAATTTGCATTAAACCCTGTTAAATCAGTACCCGTAATATTAGCAGAACCTGTCCAGACTTTTTTATTATCAAATATAAAAAATTTATTATGCATAATAGCATCTCGATTATTTTTTTCATAATCTTTATCAGTATTATAATCGGTAAGGTAGAGTTTTAATTTTTCAGTATCCGGATAGTAATTAATATTACCGTTATCGTAATCACAAACCCACCGGATTTTTACACCTCTTTTTTGAGCTTGAATTAAAGCATTTACAATTTCAGGTTGATTATTTATTCCATATATGGCAAAATCAATAGAACTTTCAGCGTTATTGATTTCCTGCTTTAAGTAAATACACGCTGAAGTTGTACAACCATTAGACGTAGAATAAATTTTATTCAAATCAAGAAAAAATATACTCAGATTTTTAGTTTTGAAAACATCGTCAATAACAGGCTTAGTGTAACTTTCAGACGAATTATCATTATTTTTGTTATAAACATTCTCACTTGCACCAAAACAGAATTTACAAAAACTTGAATTATTCGTAACAAAACTTTTATCGATAATTATATACTTTTTACTTAATCTACCCTGCTCGCAACTTAATTTATGCAGTTTTTTACTTTTTAAATTATAAATATAATAATCATCTAAATGAATTTTATGAATTTTTTCAATTAATTCACGCTTTGAATTATCATCATCAGTATAAAAAAATCCGGAATTCAAAAGTAAATCTTCATACCGCTCATTATCAACAAAAATAGCATTATTACTTATACGCACAAATTTATTTTTAAGCACTCTATCAGAAATTTCTCTTGCTTTATAATTCAGAAAAAACTTTTCAGCCGCCGATAAATATGCAAGAATTTTATCATCACTATAATCCTTGTCATACTGAATATAGTTAATATTGTTGATTACATAAGGATTGACTTCATCAAATAATAAATTTTTATTAAAATCAATATAAATTTCAACAGGTGATATAACTTTAAAAATACGATGACTACTATTGATTTCATCTGATAAATCAAAAGCTATAACTAAAGAAAAAAGAATTACAATAATTAAAACAATTTTTTTCATAAATATAATTATACAAAAATTATACTTAATCGTAAAAATTTTTATTTAATACATATTATCAATTGACATATAAATAAAAGTGAATTATAATACCTACTAAATATATAGGTTTTATAGGTATTAGGAGAATAATATGAAAATTTATAAAAATCTTACAGATTTAATCGGAAAAACACCATTATTTGAACTTCAAAATTATGAAAAAGAAAAGAATTTAGAAGCCAAAATAATAGCAAAACTTGAATACTTTAATCCGGCAGGCAGTGTAAAAGACAGAATAGCTAAAGCAATGATAGAAGATGCAGAACAAAAAGGTTTATTAAAAAAGAATTCCGTAATAATAGAGCCAACAAGCGGTAATACGGGGATAGGATTAGCAGCGGTTGCAGCTTCACGTGGATACAGAATAATACTAACCATGCCTGAAACTATGAGTATAGAACGAAGGAACCTGCTTAAAGCATACGGAGCGGAACTTGTTTTAACAGACGGCAAAAAAGGAATGAAAGGTGCTATTGAAAAAGCAGAAGAATTGGCAAACAGTATTGAAGGAAGTTTTATTCCGGGGCAGTTTGAAAATCCAGCAAACCCTGAAATGCATAAAAAAACAACAGGGCCTGAAATTTGGGAAGATACTGACGGAAGTGTTGATATATTTGTAGCGGGAATAGGAACGGGGGGAACAATCACCGGTACAGGTGAATATTTAAAATCAAAAAATCCTGATATAAAAGTAATTGCAGTAGAACCTGCAAGTTCTCCTGTACTTTCTAAAGGCATAGCAGGTGCACATAAAATTCAGGGGATAGGTGCCGGTTTTATACCAAAAACATTAAATACCGGTATTTATGATGAAATTATAGCCGTTGAAAACGAAGATGCATTCACTGCAAGTAAAGAGTTGGCAAGAAAAGAAGGTTTGCTTGTGGGAATTTCTTCAGGTGCAGCAGTTTATGCAGCAACACTGATTGCAAAAAGACCTGAGAACAAAGGGAAAAACATTGTTGCACTTCTTCCTGATATAGGAGAAAGATATTTATCAACACAAATATATAATTAAATATATTTACAATATAATTTTTATTAGGTAGAATATAATAGAAGTTTGGAGAGGTGTCCGAGCGGTTTAAGGTGCAAACCTGGAACGTTTGTGCAGGGGCAACTCTGCCGCGGGTTCGAATCCCGCCCTCTCCGTTTTTTATGGGAATGTAAAGTAAAACATTGAGATAAATGTTATATAACCTTTAGGATAGATTGGAAGCATTTTTGTTGGCAATAATGCCGAGTTGTTGCTAGTTTGAGGAAGGTTTATAGTCTTGAGATGTACCGAACTATTTGTAGTTAATTGAGTAATTTTTATATTCGGGAATAAAAAAATTTTTACTTTTTCCTACTTTTCCAAAATCCTAGGGTTTATAATCTGATTTAGTTTTTCCTACTTTATCAAATTGGTTTGGTTTTTGATTAGCATTCAAACGTTCAAGGTTATTTTTAGGGGTAATCAGTCTTGCATCAACATGTCTTATTAATGTTAAGAAAAATATATATTATTAAATTTCAAAAACAAAATATACTCAATTTAAGTGCTTCAAATAATCAAACTGAGTATTCATTTATATTTACAACGAAATTATATTAGCAATTTATCCCAATTTACCAGCCTATTTTCGCAAAAATCCACCATTTGTTTATTACTTTGTGCTTCATATATATTTTTTTTATATTCATAAAATTTTTTGGATTTTGGCATTAATTCAAGAGAGTATTTTATATCATCACTTTCTGCTTTTTGATTATTCAACTTGTTATATATATCAGCTCTTTGCAAATAATAATAATATATTTTAGGATTAATGTTTATTGCTTTATTTATCTCTTGTAATGCTTTATTATATTCACTCTTTTCAAACAATATACATGCCGTTAAATAGTAAAAAGAATCATTTTTTTTATCAAGATTTATTGATTTTTTTATAAGCCTAAAAGCACTGTTTAATTTGCCGTTTTTCTTTTCCATTTCAGACTGCATAGCAAATTTTATTGAATCTATTTCATTCTGCTTTTTACTTTTTTTTAAAAAAAATATATTCATAATCACATTTCTTAACTATAACAATTTTCTTAATTATAGTATAATTTAATAAAAAGGAGAACACATATTTGAAGTTTTTATGTTGTAAAACTTTATTTAGGGATTTAATATTTCATCCTGATGTAGTTGCGTTCTGCTGTGCAAAAGTTGTTGATGAATTACTGTGTTTTGACAAATATAACGGAGAAGTAATCACAAAAGAGATATACCTTAAAGCGAGAAATAAAATAGTTGACAAATTTAAAGAAGGTATTATTCCGGAAGTATGCAAAAAATGTCATAACCTTGAAGAGCAAGACTGGGATGAAGAAGTTGGTTTTAGTGTTCTTTCTTTAGCATATAAAACGAAATGTTCAATTTGTGATTGTTTCTATTGCACCTTATCACAAGGCGATGCAAAAAGAAAAAAGGAGCAAAACAATTTAGTCACATACGATATAAGACCGATTTTAGAGAATTTCAAAAATGAAAATCTTTTGCTCCCAGGCTGTGCCATTAGTGTTTCCGGAGGAGAATGCTGTGAATATCCTGACGGCGAACTTGAATATATGACATATTTTGCAATGCTTAATAACTGTGTTATCGAATATTTAACTTCTGCAATTAAATATTCTGACTGCATTGCATACGCTTTAGCAACAATTCCAAGCAAAATAATTGTTTCGGTTGATTCAGGAACAAAAGAAATGTACGAAAAAATAAAAAGAGTAAAAGCTTATGATATAGTTTGGAAAAATTTGAAAAAATATATTGATATTTCCCAAAATAATCCTAAAAGTGATATTTTTATTAAATATATTATAATTCCCGGCACAAATGACTCCATAGAAGAAGCTCGAAAATTTATTGAAAAATGCAAATCAATCAGATGTAAAAAAGTCCTTATTGATATGGAATTTAAGTATATCAGTGCAAATCTTTTCAACAAAGCTGAAGGAAGTTTAAAAAATGTAATAAATTATTTTGACAAAGTATCCAGAGAAATTACAGATATGTATATTAACTTTACGCCAGATTGTGAATTTTGGTGTAAAAAGCAAATTGATTGGAGTTAAGAATGAATAAAAAAGTTATTTTAATAAATACCATATTTGTAATAATTGTTTTCTTTTTAATTGAAGGAATTACATACTTTACACTAAGTTGTAACATTGGTAATGTAATACAAAATTATTCATTAACATTAGAGAACTCATATAATGATATATTCAAAGAAACTATCCAACCAAATATGAGAGAAACAGCTGGCGAACAATATAAAGATAGTTCAAAAGGGATTTTGGTAATGGGATGTTCTTATGCATTCGGACACATGTTAGAAAATAGGCAAACATTTTCATATAAATTATCTGAAAAATTAAAAAGAACAGTATATAATAAGGCTTTCGATTTTTACTGGGGAATTAATAATGCATACGGACTTCTGTCTGACGAAAATTTTTACAAAGAAGTTAAAAATATCGATACTATTATATACATTTATATATCTGACCATAAAAATAGAACAAAAGGTATTTATTTTGATGATTTAATGGATGGTCATCACGAATTTTTAAGATACAAATACAAAGACGGAAATTTTTACAAATATAGTTTTTGGAGTAAAAATCCATTGTTAAACTTTTCTATTTTTAAATCATTTAAAAAAATTATGTTCGTTCAATCTCAAAACAAAATTGATGATGTGTTTTTCTGCAAAACTATGCTGGATAAAATGAGAGAAAATGCAATAAAACACTATGGTGAAAATCTAAAATTTATTATACTGAATTATGCTTCAACAGAAGATAATCTTATTGAAGAATTAAAAAAAGACTCTCACTATAAGGTAATTAATGTAAGTGATTTGGTGGATAAAGATATAGATTTATTTTCTAAAAAATACCAATTGCAATATAACGATGAGCATCCTAACGAAACAGCTTGGAACACAATTTTACCGGCATTTATACAGGAAATGAATAAATAAATCTATAATTAAACAAATATAAAAGCATTTGGCTAATTCTTGATTGAATATCAATAGACAGTGAAAAATTGGATAGTGATATTAACTCGTCATTGTTCAAAATTCCTCTATCAATATCACCTGCCTTAGCGGAGCGTATTTTGGCTTTAATTTATAATTCAATTCCTTTTTTTATAACATTAATGCCAAAATGGATAAGCTTATTGATGAGATAAGATACAGCAAAAGGTGAAGTTCCCAATCAGAGTGTTAAACATTTCAATCGTTATGAGGGAATGAACGAAAGTGAAATGGCTTTGGGTTATGTAAAGAAGAAAGCGGACTCCCGTACGGGTAAAACTCGGATAGCGAGCAACGAAACGACGACAGGTAAAGCCGCAGGAAGAACAGTAGAACAAACTCCCGTTGAGCCTATTGAACCACAAGTTCCAAAAATTAATTCAACAATAGAGAATTTTATAAAAGATGAAACAAGAACAGATACAACAATTGGTGAAGTTTTTGGAGGTATCTCTCAAAATATAGCTGATGTTAAAGATGTTACAGTCCGTAAAATGACTTTTGATAATACACCTTTAGAATATTTGTTAGGTGATAAATTAACAAAAGGTTTTACAAAAGTTGAAAACGGGAAAATAATAATATATACTAATGGATTAGAACTAACATCTGATGAAATAAGACAAAATCTTGCACACGAAATGGCACACGCAAGACAGTTTCAAAAAGCTTTAAATGGTGATGAAGAAGCTGCAAAACAAATAGAAGAATTAGACCAATTATGGCGAACTGATAAAGAAGCAGCTAAAAAACATCCATTAGAAGTTGAAGCTGAAAACAACAAAACAAAATTAGAAAGTGAGTTAAGTGGTAATGGCACTAACGGACAAAGATATAGAGAGAATGAACCTAACAATGCAAATGAGTTCAGCAATGAGAGATTTAACAGCTCATTATCAAAAAACGGAGAACCTATCGAAAGAGGAAGCCGAGAACAGAGCATACGCAGAGCTTCAACCGAAATACGTGGAGATGCAGAACAAAATCGAGGAGAAGTACAAGGAAACTCCACCGCAGACACCCGACCAATAGAAGAACAAGCAAAATCAGTAAAAAGTGAAGAAACGGCTTATGAGTTAATCACCAAAGCTGCTCAAACCTATACTAAAGATGAAATTCCATTTAAGGTAACTTTAGAGAATGCCGAGAATTTGTATTTGCAATTCAAAGATAAAGGTTTGGATATTGCGGCAATAAGAGAAGCCATATCAAACAATGACGTTGAAACGGCAAATCTGATTGCAGCAAAGCAAACGGCAGCACAAAGATTAATAAAAGATATAGCCAATGAACTTATAAAATTCAGATTAATAACGAACAAAAAAGTAATATTATGCAAAACAAAAAGGTTAATAATTTAATAAAAATTGCTTTATTACTATTAATTACCGGATTATATGGAAACACAACGCCCGGAACCGGACGATAATATAATTTTTACCGGAAGTAATAGGAATATACAAGAATTAAATAAAATTATATCCGAAAGGGTTTAAATGGGTATACAAGCGTTTTGGCGATTTTAAAATTTTTACTTTAAAATTTAAATAAGTCTAAAACGCTCGCTCAACTTCCAAAAGTCACTAAAAAAGAGGCTTTCAGCCTCTTTTAAAATTTTTGGAGGATAGGAGACTCGAACTCCTGACATCCTGCGTGCAAAGCAGGCGCTCTACCAACTGGGCTAATCCCCCATTTATAATCTAACAAGCCTTTCTAAACTCACCAGACTGTATATTTATGATATCATTTCAAAATAAAAAGTCAACACTTTTTTTCTATTTTCACTACGTAAGATCTACGTATTATATATTCGTATTTTGTTATTACATTTTTCGTATTAGATTTCCAATCTATCAAATAATCTCTTTCCTGATTATCAAATGAAGTTATTATGTTTAAAAACCAATAGTCTTTATTGTTCTCCAAGTTATTCAAGTAATCAAAAAATTCATCTTTCGTTTTATTACTAAAATCGTAAATTATAATATTTTCAGGATTAAAATTCAAATATTTTGAATAATATTCATATTGGCTTTTAGATTGATAATTTACCAATAAAGTATCGCCATCTTTGAAATTATCTTGTATAACTTTTAAAGTTTCTCTTCCATTCCATTTTTCAAAAACATCTTTTGAATTTATTTGTTCCATATATTTTAAATTTAATATTGGTGCAAAATTAAGCAATATTATCGAAAAAAGTACAAGCAAATACTGTTGTTTAATTTTTTTTATATCACACACCTTCAATATAAAAATTATAAATACCGGAATTAAATATATTTGAATTCTTTTATATAATGGATACAGTCCTAAAAACGAAGCTGCAACAGCTATAAACAACGATATTATCAATATACGATTTATCGAATTTTTTTCTTTTGCAGTCATAATAAAACCTGCGAAAAACAAAATTAAACCCAACCTATAATTTTCACTTGGAATAAAATTATAGTAATATGCATTTTTAAACACATCAAAAATACTGTTATGATAATTTAAAAAGCCCATTCTCCAATAATTTAGATGTGTTAATATTTCGTTTGTATACAACTGTGCTAAAAAACTATAATAATAAATTACTGAAATCAAACTTATAAAGAATATATAAAACAGAATATTTTTTGTTTCTTCTTTATTAAGATGAAATAACTTATAAATTAAGTATGCAGCTAAAACAAAGCAAGCCGGAAAAGAAGATAATAAAAGGAAAATTCCAACCGCAATCAAATATTCTAAATTCTTCTTATCTAAAGGCTTATCAGCCATATACGAAAAATATAATAAGGCAACCATAAATAATAACACATCACCTGAATACTGCTTTAGCTCTTGCGAATAATATATTAATTGATAATTAATTGCAAACAGGAAATTTGCAATCAATAAAGAAATTTTATTTTTTATGAATTTTTTGGAAAAAATATAAAATACAAAGACAGACAAAATGGAACTTATTAACGGAACTATTCTAAGTGCAATTTCTTTATAACCGAAACAAATACCGGATAACTTAATGCCTATCCAAAACATAAGCGGTGCTTTTTGACTATCTTCAATATTAAACAACATGTTAAATATGTTATTTTTAATTACCGTCAATGCAATAGGAGCTTCATCAAGCCAAAGAGGCCTCAAATCTATATTTCTGGCTATTCTTAAATATATAGCATAAACAAAAATTAAAAATAAAACAAATATATAGATATATCTTAGTTTTGATGATGTTTTTTCCACTATAATTTATTTCCTGATAATTTCCAAAAAGTTTTGTAAATCTTTCTTTTGTTCTTTATTTGAATGCTTAATTAAATTTTTAACCAACTCGACGGCACTATGTTTGTCATTAATTGATTTTAAGTATAGTGCATACTCTTTAATATATTCAACATTGTATGGGTCAAGTCTTTTCATTACCGAAAAGTTAGTTATTGCATTATCTTTATTATTTGCTTTAACAGCACATTTTGCCATATAAAATCTGTATTCAGAATTTGTTATATCAAACTCTGATGCTTCTTTATAATACAGATATGCACATTCATAATTTTCAAGTTCATAATAACAGCCGGCTATTTTTTTATAATACATTTCTTCCTTGGGATTAATAGAAACAGCTGTTTTATAGTTTTCAAGTGCCGCTTCGTATTGTTTTTGATTGAAATTTATATCACCCATAAGCAAATATATTTCATAATAATTAATATCCAGCTTCAAAGCACTGTTTAACAAATCTTTTGCCTGCGGAATTTTCCCGTTTTCAATTTTTGTTTTTGCAAGCAGTATATATGCCTGAATATATTTAGGTGATACTTCTATTAATGAATTACATATTTTTTCTGCTTCACTATAATTTTTAATATTATATAAATTTTTTGCAAGCTCATATTTATAATCTATTGAATTATCATTCAATTTTATGGCTTCAGATATTGCATTGATAGCCTTATCCCACATGTTTAACTGCGAATAATAAATTGAATATGCGTAAAAAAGGAAATCATTTTGCATATTTTCTTTTATTGATTTTGATATAAACTTTCCCGCATTAATAATATTATTCTGTTTTAAATTTATTAATATTAATAGTGCGAGTGTTGAAACATTATTTTTATCAATTGATAATATAAAATCCGCAACCTTTTCTGCCAATTGAATTTTATTTCCGGTAAAGTATAAATATGCAAGTGCATAATTATATGTAACATTTTCACTATCTAAAACGGTAGCTTTGCAATAACACGTTTCCGCTTCATCAAAAAATCCTTTCAGTGAAAAAATAATTCCGAGTTTAAAATAATACAATGCATTTTTGTCATTTTGTTTTATTGCATAAGAATAATATTTTGCGGCACAATCCAAATCACCTTTTTGATATTCAATTTCACCAAGCAAATACATCAAATTATCATCTTCTGAATGTTTGATTAATGTATTTGCCAGACTTTCCGCTTCTTCATAATTATTTTTTTCAATCAGCATACTTACTATTTTTGTACCCGATTTAACATCATTAGAATTTACCGAAAATGATTTATTATAAAATTCATCTGCTAATTGTTTTTCACCCAGTCTGTCATAAGCAAGTGCAACATTATATAAGACAAAAGATGAATTAACCAAAGAAAAATACGAATGATAATCTTGTATAATTTCATTATATGAATTTTGCTTTAAATAAATAGAAAATAATTCTTCAGCAATTTGTTCTTTGTCATAATCAGTTTTAGCTAATTTTTTTAATAATTTAACTGATTGTACATCATTATTCATTTTTCTATACATTATTGCAGAATAATAAATTGCTTTATAATTATCTTTATCTATTGATAAAATTTGTTCATAAAAACTCAATGCTCTATCATACTTGCAAAGCCCCGAATACATTTGAGCAAGCTCAAACATTATTTCAACACTTCCGTTATCAATCGCAAGTGCTTTATAGAAAAAATCTATAGCTTTTTTATTATCATTACTATTTTTATATTCAAATGCTTTTTTTAAATATTCGTTTATATCATTCATTGCAATTATTGTTCCAACAATATCTTAAAAATGGCTTTTTTTACACGATAGGGTTCTGTAACTGATAATGCCGGCATGTGAGCATCTTGAGGAAAGAATATTATAAATGTATTATTATCGGCATAAACTTTATCGACTCTGTCTGACGATAAAAACATAACATCCTTTTCTTCATCATATTCTTCTTTTAAAGAAGTATTATTTATATTTGTATACCCCATATATTCAGCACCCGATACAATCACCTGAATATCTATATATTTTTTATGTGCTTCAAGTTTCTGAACAGGTTTTGTATCGTACTCCTGTAAATTGAAAAACACCTCATTACCTCTAATAATATGCTTTCCGCATTCCATATTTTTTAAATCATGATTTTTAATATAATCAAACACAAGTTTAAAATCTTTATGCAAAGATATATATTTTTCGGAATTTACAAGAAAATCAACTATCATAACAAATAACTCCTTTTTAATTAATGTAACATAAAATTTTACAATTGTTAAATAAAAAAGCAATTCCCGTTTACAAAAAAACTTTATATTAATACAAGGGGTTTAAATATTTTAGTTACGGGAGATTATAATGAACGAAGAACAATTAAATGCAGTTTTAGGCACAATACGTGAACCGGTTAAAAATGTTTATAAGCTTTCAACAAGAAAAAACAGAGAAGAAATTCAAAGAATAGTAAGAATATTTAACATAAACGCAGAACAAAAGAATAAGCATTTAATGATTTCAATTAAAAATCTTGCAACAATGCACGTAATGTATAGTAATAACTAGTTAGTTTTTGGATGATATGCTTGAGCGTATGTATATTCTTCTGTAAAGCCTACAGAGCTATACATACCTACAGCAGAGCGGTTATCAGAATCACAACTTGCGTTTATTTCTTTTAATAACCAGCCTTTGGTTATTGCAGTTGTTAAAAGGTTATCAATCAGTTGTTTTAATAATATTTTACCAAATCCGGAATTTCTGTGTTCTTTTAATATTGCACAAATAGGAATATTAGCAATAGTTTCGCCAGTTAAATTAGCAAAACATACCCCTACAGGATGCTTTTTATAAATTAAAACTTTCGTTATTTCAGGCAGAAATCTTCCGTATATATTATCTGTTATTTTTTCTAAGATATCTTTGCACCCTTTAACAGTAAGAAAACGACTGTCATATAATGCATCCGAGGATTCTTTAAATGCCTGATGTATAATATCGGCTGCCTCTTTAAAATAAGTTGCTTTCCAATTCGTAACGGAATAATCTTTAGGGAGTTTTTGCAAATCAAATTCTTTTGCTGTGTTTATAGCCGATATATTTGTCAAATTAAAGCCCATTACTGATGTATTAACAACTTGAAATCCAAAATCTTTAATCTCATCGGTAAAAGAATTTTGTTTTCCAAGCATTGGATATGTAATTACTTTATCCTTCATGAGCGGTCTTACCGTTTCAATAAACTTTACAAGCAAAAGTTTTCTTTTGGCATTCAAATTTTCATTTCCTATACAATGAATAATATTAAGCTCAATTGCTTCTGAAATAATCGTTGTATATACCAAAAATCCTGTAGGAATGTCATCTTCAAATAAAATCAAACAATTTAATAAACCATCCTCAATACTTTTTGTGAAATGTTCATAATCTAAAGGTGAAAGTTCAAAATCATAATCCGTTGCAGCATTATTTTTAAAATCATTATAGACACCGGTAAATATTTTTTTGTAGTAATTACTATATTCTTCAACTTTGTATATCGTTATATTTGCCATACTTACCTTCTTATAAATTAATCAAATGATGCATTTTATCAACTTTTGTATGCATATATTTCTCATTATATTTGTTCAGCGGAGTTTTTAACTCAATTCTGGACTCAATCTCAAGCCCGTAACCTTTTAACGCAATAATTTTTCTCGGATTATTCGTTATAAGTTTAAATTTAGTATATCCTAAATCTCTTAATATTTGAGCTCCGATACCGTAATTTCTTAAATCCGGCTGAAAACCCAATGATATATTTGCCTGAACGGTATCCTGTCCTTTTTCTTGAAGTGCATAAGCCTTAATCTTATTAACAAGACCTATGCCCCTGCCTTCATGCCCTCTTATATAAACCAACGCACCTTTTCCGTATTCGTTAATAGTTCTGAGTGCTGTTTCAAGCTGATTTTGACAATCACATCTTTTGGAATGAAAGATATCACCGGTTAAACATTCGCTGTGAACTCTCACCATAGGAATTTTATCCGAGCCGTCGTCTTTAACAATTGCGACCTGGTCGGCACCTCCCATTTGATTAACATACCCGTACACCTTAAAATCACCGAAATCGGAAGGCAGATTTGCAACGGCTTCTCTTTTCATAAACATTTCTTTTTGAAGTCTGTATTCGATAAGCTGTGCAACCGTTATAAATTTAAGATTATGTTTTTTTGCAAACAGCATTAAATTATCACGTCGGGCCATAGTACCGTCGTCATTTACTATTTCGCAAATAACCGCAGCAGGAGTCAACCCCGATAATCGTGCCAAATCGACCGAAGCTTCGGTATG
>CANPYW010000015.1 GCA_947588745.1 Candidatus Gastranaerophilales bacterium | reverse complement strand
AATGCAAATGCACAAAAGATGATAAGTGTTCCAAGAACTGCGAATGTATAGGTGAATGTAAATGTAATTCTGATTGTAAATGTTCAAAAGAATGCAAATGCACAAAAGATGATAAGTGTTCCAAGAACTGCGAATGTATAGGTGAATGTAAATGTAATTCTGATTGTCAATGTTCAAAAGAATGCAAATGCACAAAAGACGATAAGTGTTCCAAGAACTGCAAATGCGGTAAATAGTCAATAATAAGAATAAAAGAACATCTGATATCAATTTTTGTGTCAGATGTTCTTTATATTTTATAATTGAACTCTAAAATCCCATTTTAATTCTAAAAGCAGATATAAATGCTTCTAAAATAATATAAATATCCATTTTTGACTTTCCTTTAGTTCTTGGAATAAAATCAATTGGAAATTCAATGTATTTAGCACCTGAATGAATCAACTTGTATTTAATTTCTGCTTGAAAAATATAACCTTTAGCCTTGATTGAATTCAAATCAATTTTTTCAATTGCAGATTTATTATATGTATTAAAACCGCCGGTCCAATCGTGCATTTCATAACCGAGTATTAATCTGGAGAATATATTCCCGCCAATTGAAATAAAATTTCTGAAGAAATTTTTTTCAGAAGTATTCCCGCCTTGATTGTATCTTGAGCCGCATATAACATCATAGCCTGAATTTATGTATTCAATTACTTGTTTAAAATACTTTGGATTATGGGAAAAATCAGCATCGCATGTTGAAAATACATCAAAACCATTGTTAAGACACCACTTAAATCCGTTAATATAAGCAATAGCCAAACCTTCTTTTTTTTCTTGAATTATCAGGTGTAATTTATTGTATTTAGATTGCAGATTTTTAATAATTGCAGCTGTTCCGTCGGGAGAAGAATCGTCTACAATTAATATACTTAAATTATCATAATTCTGAAATATCTCATTTATAAGGCTTTCAATATTTTCAGCTTCATTATATGTCGGAATTACAACTATATGTTTCATAATAATCTATTCAAATATTTATATGAATAGATTATATTAAAAATTTTTGATATTTTCAACAGCTTATTTATAGCAAAAAATAAAGCTCCAAACGGAGCTTCATTAATTTTTATTTGTCTGTATTTTCATCTTCCATGTTTTTTGCTATTTTTTCTTTTACATTGTGAACTTTTTTTCCGGCTTCGTGCATGTGTTCTTTCATTTCACCTTTGTATTCGGCAGCTTTTTCTTTAGCTTTATCAGCCCCTTTTTGAACATCATGTTTAACGTGTTCTGCTTTAACTTTCATTTCGCCTTTTAGTTCAGAGGCTTTTTCTTTAATGTGTTCGGTTTTATCGTGCATTTTATCTTTCATATTTTTATCATTATTCATTATGAACAACTCCTTTCGTGTAAGCGGATATTCATATTATAAAAGTATCAAATTAGTATTTAATCCCTAAAAAGTATAAAAAAATAAAAATTATCACCCGAATGTTTAAATCTAAAATAACTAAAATGATTATACTCTTTGAGAAATTACGTTTTTTATCCTTGTGTGAATTATTAATAGTAATCAAAATAACAATTGCAAATTTTTTTAAAAAAAGCATACAAATAGTGTAATTTATACAATTTTAGTTGAAATTTGGCTGTTTTTGTTTTAAATTAAGCATGAATACCATATTAATATAAAGGAGGTCACTAAATGGAAACTTATGGCATTGAAAAGTTTGGTATTATTGAGCCAAAAGCAGTATATAGAAATTTAACTCCGGCTCAATTAACAGAGGCAGCTTTAAGATTGGGCGAAGGTAAATTGTCAAATAAAGGTGCTTTGGTTGTAACAACCGGTAAATATACGGGTCGGTCACCTAAGGATAAATTTATTGTTGATACAGAGTCTGTACACGATGAAATTGCGTGGGGAAAAGTAAACAGACCTATTTCAAGAGAAAAATTTAATTCTATAAAGGGTAAAATAGCAGCATATCTGCAAAATAGAGAAGTATTTATATTCGACGGATTTGCAGGTGCAGATAAGAAA
Source organism: Candidatus Gastranaerophilales bacterium (assembly GCA_947588745.1). GTDB lineage: Bacteria > Cyanobacteriota > Vampirovibrionia > Gastranaerophilales > Gastranaerophilaceae > Avigastranaerophilus. The sequence goes on along the minus strand of CANPYW010000015.1, from coordinate 42,051 downwards.
TATACTCAAAAATTCAGAGTAATAAATGAAATGGCATCTCAAAACTTATTCATTCACCAATTATTAATAAGACCGACCGAAGAAGAATTGGCAAACTATGGTGAAGCAGACTATACAATCTTGTGTGCACCAGGGTTTAAATGCGATCCGGAAGTTGACGGAGTAAATTCAGAAGCTTGTATTGCTATTGACTATGAAGCACATACAATTATTATTTGCGGTTCACAATACTCAGGAGAAATTAAAAAATCTGTATTCGCAACCATGAACTACATAATGACAAAGAAAAATGTACTTCCAATGCACTGTAGTGCAAATATGGATCCGCAAACAGGTGAAACGGCAGTATTCTTTGGATTATCCGGAACCGGGAAAACAACACTCTCCGCAGATCCTGCACGTAAATTAATCGGTGATGACGAACACGGTTGGTCACCTGACGGTGTATTTAATTTTGAAGGTGGATGTTATGCAAAATGTATTAATCTTTCTGCTGAAAATGAACCTGATATCTATAATGCAATCAAATTCGGTTCATTGGTTGAAAATGTAATTATGGATGAAAAAACACGTGAATTTGACTTTAACGACGGTTCTTTAACTGAAAATACACGTGTAGGTTATCCTATCGATTATATTAATAATGCACAAATTCCGTCAAAAGGTGGAATACCTAAAGTAGTTATTTTCTTAACTGCTGATGCATTCGGTGTATTACCTCCTATTTCCAGATTGGATAAAAATGCAGCTATGTACCACTTTGTAACCGGATTTACATCTAAACTTGCAGGTACTGAACGTGGTGTTACAGAACCTCAACCTACATTCTCAACATTATTCGGTGAACCTTTTATGCCGATGGATGCTTCTGTTTATGCAAAAATGCTGGGTGAAAAATTAGATAAATACGGTACAAAAGTTTATTTGGTAAATACCGGCTGGGCAGGTGGAAGTGCCGCTATGGGTGCTAAACGTATGAAATTATCTTATACTCGTGCAATGGTTACTGCTGCATTAACGGGTGCTTTTGATAATATCGAATTTAAGCACCATGAAATATTTAATGTAGATTATCCGACTTCATGCCCGAACGTACCTGATGATAAGCTTGATGCACGTGGTATGTGGGAAGATAAAAAAGCTTATGATGAACAAGCTAATAAACTTGCTCAAATGTTTGCCGATAACTTTAGAAATAAATATCCGAATATGCCTTCGGAAATTGTTAATGCAGGGCCAAAACCGGCTGTATTAACAAAATAGTAACCGACAAATATTTTAAATAAAAAATAAGTAAAAAAAGGGGATTTAAAGTTTTTCTTTAAATCCCCTTTTCACTCCTATTTTCATGCTCTTGCTTTTATTTGTTGAAGTGTCATATTTTGCATTGCCATTACATTTAAACAATTCCAAAACTTAAATCTTGATTCCAGTGTATCAATTGGTTCTTCTATTAAATGCGGTTCAAAATATATTTCTTTTATTTTTGTATCTATAGTCTTATATCCGCTATACATTTATATAGTCCTCTTGTGTTTAATTGTTTGTTATATCTTATATATATAAAGTATATACAATGTTAAAAATTGACATTTATTTTATGTTTTTTCTTAATGTTTCTTAATATTGATTTTGTTATTTTCTTATGTTAAGATTTTTTAAATAATGTGTGCGTATATAGCAAAATAATTTATTAGCAGAGTTATAATTGTGTAGAGTTTAGGAGTTAAGGAAATGAAGATATCACCTATAAATGAAAATAATAAACAGATAGCTAAAACCTCATTGCTTATGGGTTCACTTGTTACTGCAGCAAATGTAGTTGCAATTCCAAAAGAAACTAAAAAAATGATAATACAAGGAAAAGATAGTTTTGTAAAACATACTCAAGATGTAATTAAAACAACAACGGAAGAAGCTTTGGGACACAAAATGGATGCCATTATTTTAAACAGAGTTGCTCAAAAAGCCGGTGATTTTTTTGTTACAAAGAAGAAAGATGTAGTAAAAACATTAGGTAAATCGTTTATTGGCACTGTTGCAACAGTTGCAGCCGGTTTAGCTATTGGTTCTTACCTTGGTAATAAAATTGCTGAAAAGAAGCAAGCTTAAAACTAAATTTAATTAGTCATAAAAAAATTAAAAAAAGCGGAAACTAAAAATTTTTATCATGTTTCCGCTTTTAAATTAAAATAGAAATTTATTATTTTGAACTATTTTACTTTTACCTTTGGTTCTACGCTCATGCCGGCGGCTAAGTTATATTTATCCGTATCAATTTCTTCCGTAAATTTAATTTTTACGGGTATTCTTTGTACTATTTTAACGAAGGAGCCTACGGCATTTTCGGGCGGGAATAAACTTGATTTTGCACCCGAGGCTTTTTGTATGCTGTCAACTTCTCCCTCAAAAGTTTTATCGGGATATGCGTCGATTTTTATATAAACTTTTTGACCGGGTTTCATTTTTCCTACCTGATTTTCTTTATAGTTAGCTTCTACCCAGATGTTATCACTTACGAGCATAAATAAAGGCTGACCTACCTGAACGTATTTACCTTTATCCACATTTTTATTAGTAACGGTACCTGCTGCGGGAGCGATTATATTTGTATATTCCAAATCCAATTCAGCCTTATCTTTTTGAGCTTTTAACACTCTTAAATTTGCATCGGCAACTTTATCGTTAGCATTTGAAATAACATCTTCTTCTGCCGCAAGCAGTTTTGCTTTTGCATTGTCATATCTCATTTGTGCATTATCAAGAGTTTGAAGAGATACGGCACCTGCTTTATATAAATTTTTATAACGTGTTAAATCTTTTTGTGCGGTGGCTATTTCGGTATTAACCGCTTCTAATTTTGCTTTTGCCACTTTTTGTGAATATAAAGCCTTTTCATAGTTGGCTTTTGCCTGTTCATATTTAATTCTGTAATCTTTATCATCGATTTTGGCAATTAAATCACCCTCATTAATTCGTTTGTTATCTTCAATAAAGATTTCCGTTATCTGACCTGAAACACGAGGTGCTATTTGAACCAAATCACTTTCGGTATAAGCATCATCCGTAGTTTCATATTTTAGGGAATTAAAATAATATAAAGCACTTGCAACAATTAATGCAATAACGGAAATTGTAAATAGTATCCGTTTTTTATTTGATTTATTTTGTACTTCTTGAGTTTCTTCCATCTTTTTCCCCTTTAAGTTTGAATATTTGCCGTTTCTTCCAATACGGCTCTGCATTTTTTCATATAAGACGTAATCAATTTCTGTTCTTCTTCGGTAAAATTTTTATTAAAAGCGTGAATATAAGTTTTCAGCCTGTCATAAATATTATTACATATTTTTATGCCCACTTCCGTAATGAATATTTTTTTAATAACCCTGCTGTTTCTCATTCCGGGGCGAATTTTTACGTATCCGTTATTTTCTAAATTTGAAGCGATTTTACCGATATTGGATTTATCCCTTAAAAGTAATTTTGCCAAATCGCTGTGGCATATTCCGTCATTATAAGAAATTGTATCCAAAATCACATATTCTTCAAAATTCAGGTCGGATTTTAATTTCTCCAATACTTTATTGCCCATTATGCCGAGATATCTTGAAGTTATTCTCAGTTCAAAAAACATTCCGTCGGTATAACTTTTCTTTTCAATAATTTGTTCCATTCGGTTGTTTTTACCATTTGTTGCAATTACCACACAAATATATTAATATATTAACTAAGGAATTGCAATATTTATATAAGGGTATATGAGTATGAAAAAATTGATTATTGCTTTATTATTAATATTTACACTTTCATTTTCTTTCCCCGTTGAAGTATACTCAAGCGAAAAACCGATAACCGACAGTGTTCAAATGTTTTCATATATAAATATGGATTGGTGGAAAGAGTTGAACGATGAATTTTTGACCGATTATATAACAAGAGCCGTTCAATGTAATCATGATTTAAAGTTAGCGACATTAAAAGTCGGTGAAAATATTGAAAATAAAAATATAAAAAGGGCAAATGAAATGCCGACACTCGGAATAGGTGCAGTTCCGGCTTTATATAAGCTTCCGTCGCAAACAACTTCCGACGGGCTTATTTCACTTCCCATGTTTGTTAATTATGAACTTGATTTATTCGGAAAAAACAGAGATAAAACAAAATCTTTTGATAAACTTATAGAAATATCAAGACAATCCGAAAGGTCTGCATATATTTCGGTAGCAAGTGCCGTTGGAAGTACTTATTATAATATTGTTAAACTCGATAAATTAATTGAATTGCAGCAAAAGATTATTCTTGACCGCAAAAAAATATATGATTTAATGAAACTCAGTAATGAAGAAGGTCTTGTTTCAACCGCAGATACGGTCAATGCCAATAAAGCATATATTAAATCCAATGCGGATTTAATTGAATTGGAAAAAACAAGGCAAAAATTGTTGAATATGTTATGTGTTTTAATAGGTGAAAGCCCTGAAAATACTTCCGATTTAAAGCGTATTTCTTTTGATGAATTGGTCGTTAATCAAAAAATCCCCGATAGCATAAGCTCCGACTTAATAGAGCAAAGACCGGATTATATTGCTGCAGAAAAGGCCATTGAAAAATCCGGTATTGATGTTAGGGCTGCAAAAAAAGAGTTTTTACCGAGTTTTGATATAATAGGGCTTATTTCATTCAATTCTACCGATTATTTAAGCAAAATGAATTGGACAAATTCTCTTGCTTTACTTGGTGCAAATGCAATGCTTCCTTTATTTACGGGCGGAAGAAAAATAGCGAATTTAAAATTAAATAAAAATAAATATGAGCAGGCAATTGAAAATTACAGAAAAACAACTTTAACTTCAATTCAGGAAATAAATGATGCACTTTGCGATTTGAAACTCGATAATGAAAAATATCTTAAAACCCTGGAAAGCTATAATGCGGAACAACAAGATTTCGGATTTACCAATCTTAAATTTAAAGAAGGTATAATTTCAGATTTGGATTTGCTTCAAAAGCGGGAATCATTACTGACAACCGAAAAACGCCTTGTTGATAACAAAACCGATTTCTTTATTAATAAAATAGCTCTGTATAAATCTTTAGGCGGAGCAAGAATTGTGCGTAATTCATATTTTAAATCTTAGTTTGATTTTGTATTGACATTTTCATATCTTTAAAATAGAATGTTTGTATGGAATATATGGACGTTAAATGCAAATGGGGCGGAAAAAGACAATTTGCGGGCAGGAAGAAAACCTGTTTAAAAAAAGTTCCGTTTAACAGAAGAATTAATGAAAATATTCTGAATATTTTAAAAGATTATGCTTTAAGACATAACATGACTGATACCGAAGCACTGGAAAGTGCGATATTATTACAATCAAATACGGAAAAATTAAAAGGAGGATATAATATGAAAATTGCCATACCGTCAGCAGACGGAAAATTATGCGGGCATTTCGGACACTGTGAAAATTTTACTTTTGTTGAAGTTAACCCGGAAACAAAATCTATAGTTGATATTAAAACAATGGTTCCCGAAGATGGCATATCTTGTCAAAGTGCATATTGGATATCGGAACAAGGTGCCAATATCGTTTTAGCAGGTGGTATGGGCGGTCGTCCGCTTTCCATATTTGCTGAAAACGGTATAAAAGTTATATCGGGCTGCCCTGAAGCAGATATAAAAGAACTTGTTACAATGTTTTTAAATTCCAATCTTGTTGCAGGTGAAAATACTTGCGGCGAGGGCGGACATTGCCATGGGCATCACGACGGGCATTGTCATCACTAATTTTACTTATATATAAAATGAACATTATTGTTTAAACCTTGTATTTTATATGCAAGGTTTTATTTTTTATTTAATGCTCTTTATTTCATATCGAGTAATATTTTTACCATGTGTTTAAGCAATTTAATTGCCCATATTATAATCAGTAATGCACCAAATATACCAGTTATCGCATCCAAATGTATATTATTAAAGTATTTGCCCAAAATAAGTGCTATTATGGTCAATATGGATATTAAAACATCCGATAAAATGTGATAATAAGCGGCTTTATAATTATAATCTTTTTGTTCGTCACTGTGTTCAAAACAATGGCTGTGGAATTTCCCCTCCATAACCATAATACAGATAAAGTTTACGACTAATGCGAAAACAGAAGCCCAAATTGCTTCCGTAAACCGGATTTCTTCCGGATGAAAAAATCTCATAATTGATTCAAACATAATTCCGAAACCGGAAAGCCCCAAAAGTAAAGCACTTGTATATCCCGCAAGTACGCTGATTTTATATGTTCCGTGTTCAAATAAAGGTGAATTTTTTAATTTCCTTGCTATTACATAAGCTATATAAGTCAAACCCAAAGTTAAAACGTGTACGCTCATGTGATAACCCTCTGCCAATAGTGACATCGAGTTTGTCATACGTCCGAGCCGTATTTCCGCTATCATTGCAAAAATTGTAAATATTATTACAATCAGCATTTTCTTTTCGTGCTCATAATGAATACTTTCTTCGGACATATTATTTTTCCATTCTCTTTTTAAATGCATTAAAATCTTCTATTGTGTCAATTCCTATTGATTGATATTCTACAACGGCTGTTTTAATCTTCATGCCGTTATACAATGCCCTTAATTGCTCTAAACTTTCGGCCCGTTCAATTTCAGGCTGTGCCAACTCCGTCATTTTAAATAAAGAGTCCCGTTTATAGCCGTATATTCCTATATGTTTATAAAATTCTGCTATACCGATATTCCTTTCGTAAGGAATTTTTGAACGTGAAAAATACATTGCATAACCGTTTATATCTTTTACGCATTTGACCATATTCGGGTCTTGCAAATCTTCATCTTTAATTACGGAAAGCAAAGTTGATATATCGGCATTATTGTCTTCTTTTATAAGTTTTATAACTTCTTCAACACACGAAGTATTTATCATCGGCTCATCACCCTGAATATTTATTATATAAGATATATCGGGATATTTTTGTGCTACTTCCGCTATTCTGTCACTTCCGCATTTATGATTTTCCGAGGTCATCTCAACATCTGCACCGAACGATTTTGCACAATCGTATATTTCTTTGCTATCCGTTGCAATAATTACCATATCGGCTGATTTTACCTCGGTTGCCCTCTCCCATACCCATTGAATTATCGGTTTATTGCATACTTTTAATAACGGTTTTCCGGGAAGCCTTTTAGAACCGTATCTCGCAGGTATTATTATTGCTGTATCCGACATTAATCCTCCTTTTGAACTACAAAAGCAATCCACTCTTTTTGTCGTTTTTCTTCCGTAATTCTTAAATTATTCTTTTTAATTGCCTCTGTTACCACATCTTCTTTGCCTTCAAGTATTCCGCTTAATACCATTTTGGCACCGGTTTTCATTATACGTTTTAAATCGGGCATGATTTGAGCAAGTACATTATGAAGTATATTTGCAAAAACAAAATCATATTTATTGCTTGCAAGGCTCTCTGATGATGAATTTCGAAAAATTATGGAATTTTCATTGTTCACTTTCGCATTCTTTTTCGCCGTATCAATGACCGTTTCATCGGTATCTACTGCTTCTGCGGATTTTGCTCCAAGCTTCATGGCACAGATTGCAAGTATCCCCGAACCACAGCCTATATCCGCAACCGCCGAATTCTTATCCATGTATTTTTCGCAAGCAGCCACGCATAATTGTGTAGTAGCGTGAGTTCCCGTTCCAAAAGCATTACCAGGGTCAATATTAACAATAATTTCGCCGTCTTTTGCAACATATTTTTCCCACGTAGGGCAAATTACAATTTTATCGGAAATTTTAGACGGTTTCCAATATTCTTTCCATTTTTTTGACCAATCTTCGTTCGGCTGTTTTTTTATGGTAACATTCCAGCTGCCAATATCACAATTAAATATTTTCTTTTCGATTAAGCTCTGTTTTTGAAGCTGAAAAAAGTTTTTAACCGCATCAAAATCAAGGTAATCCGCAACTATGTATGCTTTTATTATATTTTCCGTTGTTTCAATCAGCTCAAGATTTTTATACTTTTCTTCCGCTGTTATTATGCCCTCACAATCAAACTCAGTTTGTATAATATCGCATAATATATCCGAACAAACGGGATTTATTTCAATACATACTTCCCAATATATTTTTTCTTTTACTGACAAAATACACCCATTCTTCTGAATTTATTATATCTCTCATCTCTCAGTTTGTTTGACTCAATTGTTTTTAATTCATTAATGGCCGTTAATATCATATTTTTAAGATTTTTAGCCGTTAATTCATAATCACAATGAGCTCCACCTAACGGTTCAGTAATAATTCCGTCTATGATTTCCAGTTTTAAAAGGTCATCACTTGTTATTTTAAGTGCTTGAGCTGCTATATCAGCTTTCGAAGCATCCCTCCATAATATTGAAGCACATCCCTCGGGAGAAATAACCGTATAATATGAGTGTTCAAGCATATATACTCTGTCTGCAACAGCTAAGCCCAAAGCACCTCCGGAGCAACCTTCGCCCGTAATAACGGCTATGATTGGAACTTCCAATTTTGCCATTTCTTTTAAATTTACCGCAATTGCAGTACCCTGTGCGGTTTCTTCCGCTTTAATCCCCGGATAAGCTCCCGGTGTGTCGATTAAAGTAATTATCGGCATTTTAAACTTATTTGCGTGATTAAATAATCTTAATGCTTTTCTGTAACCTTGCGGCTGAGGCATTCCGAAATTGTATACAAGGTTTTCTTTTGTGGATTTTCCTTTTTGAGTACCTATTATCATTACATTTTGATTATCAATTTTTGCAACACCGCCGATTATTGCTCTGTCGTCACATCCCTCACGATCGCCGTGAAGTTCTATAAAATCTTGAGTTATAAGATTAACATAATCCAGGAACGTAGGACGTTCGGGATGTCTTGCAATCTGTAATCTCTGTGCAGGTGTAAGATTTGAATATAATTCTTTTTTATATTCCTGTGCTTGTTTTTCAAAAACTTCTATTTGATTTGATACATCCATACCTGATGACTCACTTATTTCTTTTAATTCTTTTATTTTTTCTTCAATTTCGTATAAAGGTTTTTCAAATTCCAAAACAGACATTAACTTTTAACCCTCCTGCTTTTTATGCAAACTAATAAGTTTTGATATTGTTGATTTCAATTCCGCTCTTGATGAAATCATGTCTATTTGACCGTATTTCATAAGATAATTGGCAGTTTGGAAATCGGCGGGGAGGCTTTGTCTTATGGTCTGTTCTATAACTCGTCTGCCTGCAAAGCCTATTCTTGCATCTTGTTCGGCAATTATAATATCGCCAAGCATAGCAAAACTTGCAGTTACACCGCCGAACGTAGGTTCGGTCAGCACCGTTATATATAATAACCCGGCTTCATTGAGTCTTGCAACCGCACAACTCGTCTTAGCCATCTGCATTAAGCTTAATATACTTTCCTGCATTCTCGCACCGCCTGATGCGGTTACGGCTATCATCGGAATTTTTCTTTTTAAAGCTTCTTCCATTGCAAGCGTAACTTTTTCGCCGACTACACTTCCCATGGAACCGCCCATAAATTCAAAATCCATAACCGAGGCGGCAACCGAATTCCCGTCTATTTTACCAATGCCCGATATTACGGCTTCATTCATATTCGTTTTGGCTTTTGCCTGTGTAATTCTGTTTTTATAAGAATCTACGTCATAAAAATTTAACGGATCGGCAGTTGTTATATTGCCGTATAATTCTTCAAATGTTCCTTCATCAAATAATTGATTAATTCTTGTACGTGCATTTATTCTGAAATGATATCCGCATTTCGGACATACATCCAAATTATCTTCAACTTCTTTTCTTAATAATTGAGCGTCGCAATGATAACATTTAACCCATAATTTACCGATACTGTCGTCTATTTGAGTTTCCTGAGTTCTTCTTGCAATCTGCATTTCTTTTCTTTGCTCAAACCAATCTTTTACTGTCATAAAAGACTTCCTCCGCTAATCTACAGTGTATGGTATTCATATAATATATTTATTATACATCAAACATTTATCAGCGGAATATTGTACAACGGTATATAATCAATTTATTTACATTCTTTCGGGAGCATCAACGGCTATTAAATCCATTGCCGATTTCAATACGATTGTAACCGATTTTACTATTGCAAGTCTTGATAATGTTAACTTTTCATTTTCGGTAAGAACTTTTGAACTTGCATAAAACTGATGAAAATTGGAGGCAAGTTCCTGCAAATATCTTGTTAATAAATACGGAGTTCTGTTTTTTGCCGCATTTCTTACCACCGATTTGTATTCTTCAAGCTTTAATATTAATTTTTTTGTATTTTCTTTGGATTTTTCATCATCAATATTCCAAAGTTCATTATAATCATCGTTTTTGAGTTCTTCCGGTTTTAACTTTTCTTCGCTTATTGCGGCATTTTGTACCGTACCGTCCAAAACATTATATTTTTCTTCTGCGGCGTGTTTTAAAATCGAGCAGGCTCTTGCGTGGGCATATTGAACATAAAATACCGGATTATCGTCGGTTTTGGATTTCGCAAGTTCAACATCGAAATCCAAAGTTGTATCTATACTTCTCATTATCATCCAATATCTTGTTGCGTCAACCCCGACTTCATCAATAAGCTCGTCCAAAGTTATCATTTTTGTTCTTTTGCCCATTCTAACCTGTTCCCCGTTCATCATAAGGTTAACAAGCTGACCCAAAAGCACTTCCAAAGAATTCGGATTATATCCCAATACTTCTATTGCCGCTTTCATTCTGGGAATGTATCCGTGATGATCCGCACCCCAAATGTTTAAAAGTATATCAAACCCTCTTTGAAGTTTATTAAAATGATATGCTATATCTGCGGTTAAATACGTATATGCACCGTCGGATTTTTTTATTACTCTATCCTGATCATCTCCGTATTTCGATGAAGCAAACCATAATGCACCGTCTTTTTGATATAAAACGCCCAATTTATCAAGTTTTTTAATGCATTCCTCAACTTTTCCCTCCTGATGAAGGGTTAATTCACTGAAATAATTATCAAAATGCGTATGGAAATTTTCCAATAACGTTTGCTGCATATTAAGCATTTTAAGTCTTGCATATTTTGATAAATATTTTAAAATCTCATCGTCAAATTCACCTTGAAATTCCGACTTTATTTTTTGTGCTTTTTCCTCTTCTTGCTTAACAAATTCTTTTGCAACGGGGATTAAATAATCGCCTGTATAAAAATTCTTTGCTTCTTCTTCATCTGACGGAAAATCGATTTTAACCCCGATTTCCTGTAAAATTCTTATATATAATGATTTTCCGAGTTTTTGTATCTGGCTTCCCGCATCATTTATATAAAATTCTTGATATACATTATATCCAGAGTACTTCATAACATTTGCAAGTGTACTTCCCATTGCCGCCCAGCGTCCGTGTCCTATATGAAACGGCCCCGTAGGATTAGCACTGACGTATTCCAATATTACTTTTTTGCCTTCTCCGATATTATTTTTTGCATACTGTAATTTCTTTTCCAATATTTCGGAAATAATATTGTTCAGCATTTTATTATGCAGCCTGAAATTTATGAATCCTGCGGTTATATTTATGTCAAAGTCATTCTTATCTATTGTTTCCGAAATAAGTTCCGCAATTTTTTGAGGCGGCAGTTTTGCGTATTTTGCTAATGACGAAACATTAACCGCAAAGTCACCGAATTGAACATTCTTTGGAATTTCAACCTGCAAACAAATATTGTCAGACTCTTTCATCTGACCGAGTTTATTATCTTTTACCAATTTTTCAACAGATTTTGTAACCTGTTCCAAAAAATATTCTTTTAACATAATTTTGCTCTCTAAATTCCGTACACTAATTGTACATAGTAATACACATATTTAATCATAACAAAAAAATGTTAATTGGTAAGTTTATTTATATTAAATTAAAAATTATATTTTACTTTTAGGTTTCAATGTATTCTTTACAAACAGTGAATACATATCCGCTTGATTGCCAAACGTATTAAAACCTTTTAATAATGATTTTAATTTATCAATTGTTTCACTGGAAAGTGGACTTTCGCTGTTCATAATATCCTCATTTCCCATAAATTTTAATTATGGATATTATTCATATTCCCAATTCTTCTTTTTAATAAACAATAATTAAAATTTTTTAACAATTTTGTAAACAGGGAATATAAACAGTTTTACTCTTTTGAATTATTTTCTACTGTTTCGGCGACAATAGAACCAAATATATCTACACAGGATTTTATGTTATCAATGTTTTCAAAAAATTTTTTAATTTCTTGTTCAACGGCTTCTTTTTTTTCTAATTCTGTAATCATGTGTATCTCCAAACTAACTCATAGGTTAGTTATCGGAATAATAAAAAAAAACTTTATAATTTTTTTTATGATGTTACAAAAAATTAAAAAATATTTATTCGTTTAAATGAAGTTTTTCAGAAAGTACGGGAATAATTTTATCCCAAGCTTCACCGGTTGGATGACATCCGTCAGATAAGAAATATTTTTTATTTCGTATTTGATGTACTTCTTTTTTCACTCTGAATACCGTAATATCCTCTATATTTTTACTCAAAAGTCTTATTTCCTTATTGTAAGAATTTGGTATATCTGTCGGACATTCAAAATATATAACCACAAATTTAGCATTGGGAAAGTTCTTTTTTATCAACTTGTTTGATTCTGACATTAATTTTATAAATAATGTATCCATCTTATCACCGAATGCGGAATTTTTCTCAATATTTTCTTCTATTACAATCGACGTGAACAAAGAATGCAAAAACGGAAATATGGGTCTATCTTCAACAAGGATTTTTTCTCCGTCTTTTTCTGTTATTTTGTATCTTAATGTGTGTTCTGCATTTGCTACAAAATTTCTGTATCTGAATAATCTTCTGAAATGGTCTGAAATTAATGTAAAAATTACATATTCTGTATCTTTTGGCAACTCTTTTACTACTTTTTCATCGGATAACTGATAATACATAAAGGGGATACCGGTTCCTGATTTTCCTCTGTTTATAACTGTTCGGTCTGTGAAATCGGCTAATTTCCTTGAAAAAGTTTCATCTTCATTAAGCCCGAACCCGTATGTATAAGAACATCCGAATAAAATTATCGGTTTTTTATTCGGGTTTCTTTTCTCAACAGGACGGAAATTAGATAATAATTGTTCTCTACTTGGCAGTTTCACCATTTGATATTTTATATAAGGTATTTTTATATCTTTGCCTGTTTCAATTTTGATAAAATCTATAATATCTTTTTTATATTTGCAGCATAGCACTATATATGAACTTAATTCTGATATTATTCCAATTACGATTAAAACTGCAATGTTAATTAGTATTATTTTTTTCATTTAATCTGCCATTTCTTCAAGTGCCGCTATTTTCATTAATTTTGTATCCGGTTTTTTGCCCGTCCAAATTTCGAATGCTTTTGCTCCTTGATATATTAGCATATCAAGACCTTGTATGGTTCTTATATTAAATTTTTTTGCAATTTTTATTAATTCCGTTTTTAACGGATTATATACTATATCATATATAATTCCGTCTTTATTCATCGTTTTAACTACGCTTTCCTCTATGGGGGATATCCCCATTGCTTTACTTCTCATCCCTATTGGAGTCGTATTTATCAGCATTTTGTACTCCGATAAATCTCTTAAACTCTCTATTTGTTTGCAATTCATTTCCGTTTCAGGGAAATTGCTTCTTAACAAACTTACTGTTTCTGATGCATTTATTATATTCCTTGCGTAAAAATCAATTTTCTTTACTTTTAAAATCGACAATCCGACTCCGATTGCTCTTGCGGCACCGCCGTTACCCAATACCGCTGCATCAGAACCTTTGAGTTCTTCTCTGAAATCTTCCGGAATTGCCTCTACAAAACCGTATACATCCGTATTATAACCTTGTAAAGAAGAATCCGGCATGATTTTTATGGTATTTGCACTTCCTGCAACGTTAGCAACATTATCAACACCCGATAAAAATATTATTATGGGTACTTTTAACGGTATTGTTACATTAAATCCCAAATATCCGCCGGACTTCAAATATTTTATTCGTGAAACTAAATCTTCCTGTTGTGTTTCCAAAATATCATAGCTTCCTTCTAACCCTACGGATTTAAAAGCAGCCTCATGAATTATTTTTGACATTGAATGAGATAACGGATATCCGATAAGTCCGAATTTATTCATTCTGTTCTTCCTCTTCCAGTTCTTGCGAATATAAGCATTCTTTATTTATACATTCTATTTTTTTAGATTTCTTTGTAATTTTCTTTACCATAATTCCGCCGCATTTCGGACATTTTTCCTTAACCGGTTCATACCAGGATACAAAGTCACACTTTGGATAATTGTTACATCCGAAAAATACGGTACCTCTTTTTGATTTTTTAAATACGATTTCACCCGTTTCGCATTTCGGGCATTTTACGCCGGTTGATTTATGATATGCTTTACGGTTATTGCATTGTGAATTTGTACACTGCATGTATTTTCCGTACGGGCCTGTTTTGAATACCATATCGGAACCGCATTTTTCGCACTTTTCTTCGCATATTTCTTCCTGCTTTTGTTCCTGTTCTTCTTCTATATTTTCACCTGCAAGAACATTTAAAGACATTATTGTTTTACAATCGGGATAGCCGGAACAGCCCAAAAACTGCGAGCCGTTTTTCCCCGTTCTGACAAGCATCGGCTTTCCGCAATTAGGACACATTATTTTTGTTTCAATGTTTATTTTATGTGCTGTTTTCATTACGGATTGAACTTCATCCATAAACGGGTCGTAAAATTCTTTCAGAACCTTGTTCCAAATGGCTTTTTTTTCGGCAATCATATCAAGTTTTTCTTCCATGCCTGCCGTAAATTTATAGTCCATTATATCCGCAAATTGTTCAACAAGCTGTTTTGAAACTGCTCTGCCCAAAATTGTGGGGTGAAGTGCTTTTTCTTTTTTTTCAACATATTTTCGTGTTTGAATAACCGTAATAATTGTTGCATAAGTGGATGGACGACCTATTCCGTATTCTTCCAGTGCTTTAACAAGCGAAGCTTCGTTATATCTCGGAGGCGGTTGTGTAAAGTGCTGTTTGGGGTCAATTTTATTACAATTAACTTTGTCGCCTTGTTCCAAATTCGGAATTTTGTTATCTTTTTCTTTTTCTTCATCATCTTCGCTGTCATTATACAGTTTAAGAAAACCGTCAAATGTAATTTTGCTTGTTCCAGCTTTTAATGTATAATCTCCCGCCGAAATTTCGATTGATTTATTTGCAATTTCGGCATTTGCCATTTGTGATGACATAAACTTTTCCCAAATGAGTTTATACAGCCTGTATTGGTCGGAATCAAGATATTGTTTTATACTTTCGGGCGTTCTTTCGGGATATGAAGGTCTGATTGCTTCGTGTGCATCCTGTACGTTTTGTTTTCCTTTTGCGTATACATTGGGTTTTTCGGGATAATATTTTTCGCCGAAGTTATTCAAAATGAAATCTTTTGCCATTGTCATGGCATCATCCGAAACTCTTACACTGTCTGTTCTCATATAAGTAATTAAACCGACCGCACCGCCGTCCAGTTCAATACCTTCATACAGTTTTTGAGCAACCTGCATTGTTTTTTGTACGCCGAATCCTAATTTTGAACTTGCGGCACGTTGCATGGTTGAAGTTATGAAAGGTGCCGTTGGTTTTCTTTTTGTCGTTTTATTTGTGACTTTTGCAACTTCATAGTCTGCGGATTTTAAGAAATCGGCGATTTTTTGTGCTTGAGTTTCATTTTTTATTGTTTTTTCAATTGATTTATTTTTATATTTCGATAATTCGGCTTCAAATATTTTACCGTCTTTGTTAAGTTCTGCGGAAACAGTCCAATATTCTTGAGGGATAAATGCTTCTATTTCTTCTTCACGTTCGCAAATCATTCTTAACGCAACGGATTGAACACGTCCCGCAGACAGATTATAGTTGCCCATTTGCTTCCATAATACGGGGCTGAGTTTATAACCCACCAATTTATCAAGTATTTGTCTTGTTTGCTGTGCCTGAACCATGTCCATATTTATGGTGCGCGGGTGTTCGATTGAATATTTTACCGCTTTCGGCGTAATTTCATTAAACTCTATTCGTTTAATCTTTTCATCCGGAACCGTTAATATTTGCCTGACATGCCAGGCAATAGCTTCTCCCTCTCTGTCAGGGTCGGATGCAATATATATGTTATCAAACTTTTTGGATAAATCGTTTAATTTTTTTACAACTTCTTTTTTCTGCGGAATTATTTCAAATTTAGGCTCAAAATTATTGTTGACGTCAAACCCTAGATTATCGGTTTTCGGGTCTTTAGTCGGCAAGTTCCTTATGTGACCGTAACTTGCTTCTATTTGATATCCGTCCCCGAGTATTTTTTTGATGGTTTTTGATTTAGCCGGAGACTCAACTATTACTAATGTTTTCTCTTTTTTCTTTGCCATTTATTTCTCTGATACAATATGCTATTATTACTAACCTTGTTAATCTTAACAGAAAATTATCAATATTCAATATATTATTTTCAGCGGCTTATATAACCGTATATTTTTCCCCCGCTTCCTGCTTTATAATGCCCATTAATTCCAATTTTGTAAGTGTAACCATTAATTCATTTATATCCGATGATGTTTTATATGCCAGTTCATCGGTAGTTAAAGAATCTTTTTGTAATTCTTCAATAATTAACTTCTCGCTTTCCGTTAAATTGACGTCCCGTTTTAATTTTTCCTCCGGCGAAATAATTTCCCAGTTTAAATAATTCGTAATATCCTGTGTTTTTGTAACAAGACCCGCACCTGTCTTTAAAAGGTTATATATTCCCTCCGTATTCGGGTTTGAGATTAATCCCGGCATGCACATTAATTCTTTATTTTGTTCCAATGCCAATCTTGCGGTAATCATCGCACCCGATTTTAAAGCAGCTTCCGCAACCAGAACACCTTTTGACAATCCCGAAACTATCCGGTTTCGAATGGGAAAATGCCAGCTTATTGCATCTACATTTGGCCAATATTCCGATATTACGGCTCCGTTACCGTTGATTATCTTATTAAATAATCCTATGTTTGATTTCGGATATAACTTGTCAAACCCTCCGCCTATAACGGCAATTGTCTTAATGTTATTCTCAACCGCCGTTTTATGTGCAACGGTATCTATTCCCTCTGCCAGTCCGGATACTATACAAATATCCGTATTTGAAAATCCCGCCAGAATTTTATTTAATGCATTTTTGGCGTTTTCACTTGCCTTTCTTGAACCTACAACCGCAAGTGTCCGCTCTAAATTACATATCGACATATCACCCAAAATAAACAGACCCGTAGGCGGATTATCAATGTGCTTTAAAAGATAAGGATAATCCGGACTGTTTAAGTGAATAAATTTTATTTTTCTTTTGTTTATATACTCTATGCACTTATCGGGATTAATATTTTTTCTTTCTTCAAGAAAACTCCTGATACTCCTTTTTTGTATACCGGGAACATTCCATAAATCATCGGCATGTGCATTCCACGCTTCTTCAATTGAACCGAAATAAGCATACAGCTTATTCACCAAAGCGGAAGATGAGTCCTTTAATGCAGAAAAAGCACACCAATATTTATCTTCACATTCCATATAAACTAAGCGTTACAATTCCCTTGTTTTGCCAATGCTTCATATTGAGTTTTATAATATGCGGCAAGCAGGCATGCCATATCGTATTTTTGTTCGAGAGTACCCGGCTCGGACGGGGTAAAAGTATCGGTATCGGGAGTTTCCGCTAACGGCTGTTCAGGCTTTTCAGCGTTTCTTGCAAAACTGACCTCTTTAATCGGCTGACAAGTTTTTGCGGGTAATACCGAATTAATAGCTTTAATATTCATAACTACGCCCCCTCATACAAATTATTTTTTTAATCATATTAGCATAGTGCATTATTAATTGCAACTAACCTGTCAGGTATTTTATTCCAAGCTTGTTAAATAATCCGCTAAAGGAGTTTGAATCATGCCGTTTAAAGATTTATCAATTTCTTTAAGTTTTTTTGATACTCTTTCTATTTCGTCCGTCCAAACAAAGTAATCTTTAATATATTTTTCACCGCATTGAAAATTTTGTGATAATTGCACTTCTATTATTTCCGTAAGCATTTTTCTCGCAGTCGGAACCATTTTTTCAATGTTTATATTTATTATGCCGTTATCGTTAACGGATATCGCACCTTCTTTTATGAAAAAGCAGGCTTGCATAACTGTTCTTACTCTGTGTGCTTGGGATAAATCCGGTTTAGCTTTTAAAAAGCAGTCTGCCCCAAAAGTTACAAGAATTTGTTTCTTTTCTTCTTCCGTATATGCTTTTGCCTCCGTAAGACAATCCAGTAAAGCAATCGAACCCATGTCTGCTTTATTTTCTTCTATAATATTTTTATATTTGCCTAATGCTTCCGTACCTGATTTAGGGCCTAAAGAATGAACGTTCTCATGCCCGATTGTAAACCAATGATCGGCTTCCGGATTGTAATATTTATGCAATTCGGGATTTAATGTTGCATTAAGTCTTTTTTGCCTGCGTTCAAGTGCTTCTTTTGAACTGCTTGTCCTTATTTGTCTGTGATAAACATTTCTTCTCCCGCCTCCGATAGTGAGTGACGGTTTATCATTATTCGGAAGATTTTGAGCTATTGTTATTCCTCCTCTGTATGAACCTTCATCTCCCCTTAATGAAACTAAATCAACATCAACCATTGTTTGAAGATTATCTTCTTCTGAAGAAATATTTTGTTCGTATTTTTCTTTTAAAGGCATGTTTTGTGCCATTAAAGGCAGAAAATGCTTTATTTTTAATAAGTTATCAGTACCCGCTTTATTTACTATACCTGTTCTTATTCCTATCGAGTCTTTTGAAACGGGCGTGATATCGTTTTTTTGTAAAAGTTCTTTTAATTCTTCATCTTCAATAACGCTTCCGGTCATCAAATCCGCATACTGCTCTCTTGATATCGTAAATTCCAAAGGTGTATTTTGTAGTGATGCCCATTTTTTGTCCGCTTTTGCATCAAGCATCGGGTCATTTGTTCTTAATGCGGCTGCTTGCAGTGTCAAATATTCGTTAAAATCTTTGTTTGTAGAAACTTCGGCTGCTTTTTCCAGCTCTGAAGCTATACTTTCAAATTCCTCTTTAAATTCCAAAGTATAATCAAATGCTTTAAGCTTATCTCCGTTTCGTTTTACGATTGTTCTTTGGTTTAATATGTTTTTAACTTCTTCTTTTTCTCCGTTTAAAATCATTTTCTTCAGAATATTTTGAAGTTCTTCTTTAGTTAAATCCGAGGGATAGAATGCTTTACCCGGTAATTCTTTTACATTTTTTGCAAGAATAACGGGGTTTGATTCGGAATCCATACCGATAATTCCAAGTTGTGCGTCAAATAATATTTTTGTAAGTTCGGCTTGTTTATTTCCTTTTTTAATTTCTTCTTTTAGAAAGTTCATAAATTCCAAATTTAATTCGTTATCCTGCTTCATATATATTAAATTGGCAAATTCTGCCGCTTTTGCCAAATGTATAAGAGCTTTTTTATCACCTTCATCAAGTGTTTGATACTCTTTTGCATCCTTATCAAGCAAAGGTTTTCTTATCAAAATATCTTTATCTGTTCTTTTTTTAAGCTCTTCAACAGTTAAATTAAATTCAAAATTCATAATAAATCTCCTTTCCCATAATATACAAAATAAGATTGTTAATAACAATAATCCGTTTATATCAGATTTAATAATTTCATAAAAAAAAGCCGACCATAATAAGGCGGCTACTAGACTTTTGGGGAGGGAGGTTATATGGGCTAATGCCCTTTTTATAATATTTATATCGGTTGTTTTTTATTAAAACTTTAGTTTTTTATTTATGTATATTAAGTTTATTTAATATTTACCGGACAAAAAATATTCATAAAAAAAAGCCGACCATAATAAGGCGGCTACTAGACTTTTGGGGAGGGAGGTTATATGGGCTAATGCCCTTTTTACAATATTTATATCGGTTGTTTATATCAAAACTTTAGTTTTTTATGTTATTTCTTTTAATTTTTTTTTATTAAAAAGCAAAATTGTTGCTGTGATTGAACTTTAGAACTTCACAAAACTTAATAATTTGAAATGCAGAATATATAAAATTAATATAAAAGTATGAATAGCCGCAGTTTAATAAATAA
This sequence comes from Candidatus Gastranaerophilales bacterium, assembly GCA_947588745.1. Lineage (GTDB taxonomy): Bacteria > Cyanobacteriota > Vampirovibrionia > Gastranaerophilales > Gastranaerophilaceae > Avigastranaerophilus. The sequence goes on along the minus strand of CANPYW010000015.1, from coordinate 21,733 downwards.
CATATTATTTTTCGGATATATAATTATCTTTTTATTTATTGCAATAACGTGTTCAAATACGGTTGACCCTGATTTTTGGGCAAGATTGCTTCAAGGTGATGCTTTTTTGGAGCTTAATCGGGTGTTAAAACAAGACCCTTTTTCTTATACTCAAACTCATATTTGGCTTGACCACGAGTGGGGCAGCGGGGTTATATTTTCTTTTATATTAAATCACTTCGGTTTTATCGGTATTTTGTTATCGAGGCTTATAATTTCGTTTCTTATTTATTTTTTTATATATAAAACAGTAAAATTGAGGATTGATGAGCCTGATAAATTATTATTTTTATTATTTTTTGTATTATCTGCATTTGCTCTGCCGAATATTGTTTGGTCGGGGTTGAGGTGTCATTTTTTTACATTTTTATTCTTTACGATTTTTATTTATATATTGGAGTTTGTAAGAAAAACCGGGAAATATAAATTTCTTGTACTTTTGCCTTCCATTATGGTTATATGGGTGAATTGTCACGGCGGATGTGTGGCAGGGCTTGGAATTCTTTTAATTTATACTATATGTGAAGCATTGAAAAAAGGTCGTTATAAATATTATGCATTGGCACTTTTGTTTTGTTTTCTTGTGATGTTTATAAATCCGTACGGTGCGGATTATGTAAAATTTATTTTTATGGCATCAACAATGTCAAGACCTTATGTAACAGAGTGGATAAGTGCGTTTTCTCATCCCGATATAACATTTCTGCTTACGTTTAAAGTGCTTTATATAATAAATCTGATTTTGCTTTTAACTGGTTTAAAAAATATAAAAAAAGAAGCGGCACAATATATATTGCTTGTTATTTGTGCATATTTGTCTTTCAGATATGTGAAAAATATTCCTTTTTTTATTATAGCGTCAATGATTTTTCTTTATCCTTACAAAATAAATACTAAGCCGATTTATAAAGTAATATCTGTATCAATACTTGTTGTATGTACTATTTTGGTAAAATATTTCGGATATAATTACTTTTTGCTTGATTCTGCTCCGTATAAGGAAGTTGAATTCATTAAAATAAATGATTTACAAGGTAAAATTACAGCACCTATGGATATGGGGAGTTATATTGCGTATAAATTATACCCCAAAAATCTTATATATATGGACGGGCGTTATGAAGAAGTTTATTATAACGATACAAAAGAGTTGCTTGATAAATTCTATAATGTGGAAAGCGGATGGGAAAAAATATTGGAAAATCCTTATACTCCCGACTATATAATCATTCCCGCAAATGCACTTATTAATGATTACATTCCGGAAAGATACAAGGCCGTATATAAAACCGATAATAATATATTATATGTTTCGGAAAATAAGCTGAAAGATATATGGAATATGCCGTCCGATGATTATAATTATTATCTGAAGCACGCTTTTGAACGTAATTTTAACTTTGTAGTACAATAAGAATATGGAAAAGAATTTAAAAAGACCCGAATTATTACTGCCTGCGGGAAGTAAAGAGAAGCTGGATTATGCAATACATTACGGTGCCGATGCGGTGTATATGGGTATGGTTGATTTTAGCCTCAGGGCAATGCGAAAAGGTGAACTTATCACTTCTGATAATCTTAAAGAGTGTATAGAATTTGCACATTCGTTTAATAAAAAAGTTTATCTTACGCTTAATATTTTTGCTTATAACAATGATATAAGCCTTTTGATTGAACAAACCGAAAAAATAAAAGACGCAAAGCCCGATGCAATACTTTTTTCCGATTTCGGAATTTATAACGTAATAAAAAAATACATGCCTGAAATACCTTTGCACGTAAGCACTCAGACAAATATTTTGAATTATGAAGCCGTGCGTTTCTGGCAGGATTTGGGAGCGGTAAGGGTTGTTTTATCAAGGGATTTATCTTTAAAACAGATTGAAGAAATAAAAAATAAAGTTCCCGATATGGAGCTTGAAGTGTTTGTTCATGGTGCTCAATGCGTATCTTTTTCGGGCAGATGTCTTATAAGTGATTATATGACAAAAGGAGAACGCAAGGCTAATCATGGCAATTGCTCTCAATCTTGCAGGTGGAGCTACAAACTTGTTGAAGAAACACGTGACGGAGAGTATTTTGACATTGAGCAAAACGAAAGAGGCACTCATATATTAAGCCCGAAAGATTTGGCACTTATAAATTACATTCCCCGATTGATTGATGTCGGTATAGACTCGTTTAAAATAGAGGGAAGAACAAAGAGTTTGTATTATGTATCAGCCGTAGCAAAAGCGTACAAAAAAGCTATTGATGATTATCTTGAAACCGGAAAAATTAATGAAGAAGAAAATTATAACGAGATTATAAAGATAGGAAACAGAGGTTATACAACGGGGTTTTACCTAATGCCGCCAAATTCCGAGGGCTACAGCTACGATATTTCGAAAGGATTGGCCGGGGCGGACTGCTTATGCGTATTTATGGAAAAATGCGGAAATATGTTTAAGGTTTTAACAAAAAATAAATTTCTTTTAAACGATGAAATTGAAATAATAACACCCAAAGAGTGCTTTAAAGCAACTGTTACAAAAATTGTTGATGATAAAACAAATGAAGAAAAACAGCTTTCAAATACCAATGATATAAGTTTAATTGAAGTTTCAAAATCTCCGGAGGACTACAAATATGCACTGGCAAGGACTATAGGAGTAAAAAATTTAAGATGATTTTAAAACCCGATTACAATTTGGACTCTTTATTTGATATTGATTTTAAAGAAATAAAATCACTCGGAATAAACGCAGTTCTTTTTGATTTGGACAGCACCGTAATGCCCTCAAAATCAGGTGAGTATCCTCCGAAAGTAAAGGAATTGTTGAACGGTCTTAAACAAAATTTTGTTATAGCAATAATTAGCAATAATAAAAATAAGGCTTACATAGAAAAAGTTCAATCAATGTCCGATTTTCCCGTTATCGGCAATGCAAATAAGCCATCCCCCAAAATAATGCAAAAGTTTATTAAATCCGTTAACATTACACCAAAAGAAACCGTTGTAATCGGGGATAGGCCGCTAACCGACGTTTTGGCGGGTAAACTGTTGGGTGCGAAAACAATTCTTGTTGATTCAATAACAAAAGACACCGAAAATAAGCCCACAAGATTTGTCAGAAAGCTTGAACGATTGGTTATAAAAAAATAATTTGAAATCTTTTGTAAAACTTTATTTAAAATTTGAGTTTTTCATTAAAATTTGTGCTAGATTTGTTATGTAAATAAAAGAGATTAAAATACTTTGACGTCAGGTTAAATATTGGCAAGTTGTAATTTAATCCCGATAGCAGTTTATAGATATGAGTCAAGGAGATTGTTTGGTATGCCTGAGTATTTGAGCAAAGAAGAAATTCGTAAGTGGAGAAGCTCATTGGAACGCATAACTTTGGAAGCTTATGCGGCAAGATTGGGTAAAGTTGTTCAAGAAGAAAAACACGATGACAGTTTGGTAGACAGTGTTATATTTCGTTCTCTTAATTCAATGTCAAATGAAAATTATTCTCAAAAAGCAGAAAAAATACATAATCTTGCATTGAAATCTTTTAGCAAAGAAAAAGAAATTACCGAAAAAAAAGTAAAAGAGCCTAAAATAGAACAAAAGCCTAAAACGGAAAAGAAAAAAGGTACTCAAAAAAAATCGGAAAAGGCTGTTGAACCTAAAAAGACAAAAAAGGAAGAAGCTTTAAAAGTTGAAGAGCGGGAAAATACACCTGTTAACTTCTCGTTTAAAAAAGCTTTGACCGAAAGAGAACAAATTGTATTTGACCATTTTCTCGCAAATAAAAATACAATAGTTTATGCAAAAGATTTGGCACAAATATTGGAATTGCCACGTGATTATGTGTATAAATATATTAAGAATCTCAGAAGTAAATTAAACGATGATATTCTCCAAAATGCTAATAACGGTGGTTATCTTTTGAAAGTATAATGTTAATATGCCGTCAAAAACAACAAAAAAAGTAGCATTCCCGCACATGGGCAACGTATATATAGCTTGGTCGTCAGCACTTAAAAAATTGGGTGTTGAACCGCTTATTCCGCCTCACACGAGCAAAAAGACTTTGGAACTTGCTTCAAAGCATAGTCCGGAGTCTATATGTCTGCCATATAAGCTTATACTCGGAAATTTTATGCAGTCGCTCGAAAACGGTGCGGATTATGTTGCAATGATATCCTCGCCCGGTATATGCAGGCTTGGTGAATACGGGCAGAGTATAAAAAATGTGCTGACCGATTTGGGCTACGGCGACAGATATACGGAAATGCAATTGTATGACGGGTTTCCGGGCATGTATAAATTCCTGAAAAAAATTTCGGGAGTAAAAAATCCGATAACCGTTATAAAAGCATTAAATATGGCAGTACGCAAAATGTTTGTGCTGGATAGGATTGAGAACCTCTTTTCTTATTACAGGGCAAGGGAAGTTGTAACAGGTACGGCAGAAAAGCATTATAATAAGGCATTATCAATAATTACCGATGCCGAGAATACAAAACAGCTCAAAAAAGCCGAAAAGGAAGCAACAGAGGAAATAAGAAAAACCGAAATCGATAAAAACAGAGATGTCGTGAATGTTGATATTACGGGTGAAATCTTCCTCGTGCAAGATCCGTTTTCAAATCAAAATATAGAAAAAGAACTCGGACGAATGGGGGTTCAGACAAGAAGAAGTCTTACCGTTTCAAGCTTTTTAAAAGATGCAATAATTCCTAAGTTCCTGAAAAAAGGAGAAACTCACCTCGAAAGAGCTTTCAGAATGGCAAAACCGTATCTGATGAGAGATATAGGCGGTGATGCTCTTGAATCCGTAAGTGATGTTGCTTATGCGGATGAAAGAGGCGTGGACGGAATAATTCACGTAAGCCCGTTTACCTGCATGCCCGAAATAATGTCGCAGAATATATTTCCGACAATGAGAGAAAATTGTGATATTCCTATTTTAACTTTAATTATGGACGAACAAACGGGACGTGCGGGTTATATAACAAGACTGGAAGCATTTGTTGACCTTATGCGTCGACGTAAAAATTACAGAAATAAAACAGAAAAACAAAATTAGTTTACCTTTCTATATTTACCTCGATTAAATATTAACTTTTGTAAAACCGCTAAAAGCTTATTTTTAGCGGTTTTTCTTCTTTTTATAAAAATAATTACATAATTCAGGCAATTATTTATTTTATATATACTTTATATATATGTAGACGATAAAACAAAAAGAAACCTGATTAAAAAAATTATATATTCATACTTACCTTACTTACTACCTTTACTAACACACGAGGAAATTGAAAAAGATTTCAGAGGAACTTTTAAAGTTCCTTTTTCTTTGTGCAAATTTATTAAGGAGTAAAAAATTTAAACAAAAAAATATATAATAAAAAAGGGAAATAAGAGGTAATGACATGCGAGAGATAAAATGCCCGAAATGCGGGGAAATTTTTTCTGTTGATGAATCGGGTTATGCTGCAATTCTGAAACAGGTCAGAGATAGAGAATTTGAGAAGGAAATAAATTCAAGAGCCAATCAATTTGAGATTGAAAAAGAGAATGCCGTAAAAATCGCAAAGATGGAGGCAGAGAAAATATTAAACGAAATTATTAATAAAAAAGATATTCAAATCAATGAATTAAAGTCGGAAATTGAAGCGGGGATTGAGGCTCAAAAATTAGAGTCGGCAAGATTGCAAGGAGAGAAAGATAAAGAAATCGAACGATTAAAATCAAGACTTCTTTCAACCGAGCAGGAAAAGGAGCTTGCGGTTATTCGTGCCGTAAGTGCCAAAGATAAAGAAATTTCACAGATGAACAATTCTATTGCGGAGCTTTCGGGTAAACTCAGGATAGGAGAAAAAGAAAATCAGTTAAAAGAACAGTCTTTAAAGGAGCAGTATGAGGGAAAATTAAGGTTAAAGGACGAAGAAATAGCTCATTATAAAGAATTTAAGTCTAAATTATCCACAAAAATGGTGGGCGAGAGCCTGGAACAGCATTGTGAAATCGAATTTAACAAACTCAGGGCTACGGGGTTTCAAAATGCTTATTTTGAAAAAGATAACGATGCAAAAACAGGCAGTAAAGGCGATTTTATTTACAGGGATTATGATAACAACGGTGTGGAATTTATATCCGTAATGTTTGAAATGAAAAATGAAACGGATACGAGTTCCACCAAGAAAAAGAACGAGGATTTTTTTAAAGAACTTGATAAAGACAGAAATGAAAAAAATTGCGAATATGCGGTATTGGTTTCGCTTCTTGAAAGTGAAAATGAATTTTATAATACGGGAATTGTCGATGTATCGCATAAATATAAAAAGATGTATGTAATACGTCCGCAGTTTTTTATACCCATAATAACTCTTTTAAGAAATGCCGCTTTAAATTCGCTTGATTACAAACGGGAACTTGCGGTTATAAAAAATCAAAATATAGATATATCTAATTTTGAGAATGAAATGAACGAGTTTAAGGATAAATTTTCAAAGAATTTCAGACTGGCAAGCGAAAAATTCCATAAGGCAATTGAGGAAATCGATAAGACAATAGAACATCTTCAAAAAACAAAAGAGGCATTACTGTCATCCGAAAATAATTTGCGATTGGCGAATAATAAAGCGGAAGATTTAAGTATAAAAAGATTAACCAAAAATAATCCGACCATGGCGGCAAAATTTGCGGAGTTAAATTTATAATGTAAATTTTATGTTAATTTATGAAAATAAATGTAAAGAAAAAGAAATATACTTAACAAAAAAATCAATTTGAACCTCGTTGTAAACTTTATTAATTTATAAAACATCAAGGAGGTTATATTAAATGACGGAAGTTAATCTTTCCCAAAATTCTACAATCGGACAAAATGTAAAGACGGGTTTAAGTGCAAAATATGTACCCGTATACGGCAATTACAAAATTGGTGAAGCTGCCAATAATTTGAAGAATGCAACAGAACAATTAGACAGTTTTGTTAATGGTGAAAAAGTACCCGAGAAAAAGGAATTAAGTGCTTTCGGTAAATTTGTAAAGGGTGCCGGAGTGAGATTATCTATGCTTGTTCCGTTTTATGATATATACAAAGCCGGCAAATCAAAAAATGATATAAAATACGGAAAAAAAGCGGTTGAAGCGATAAATAACGGCAAAGATGTTTCAAAAATCAAAAAAGCGGGTGTCGTAAAGAATTTTGCTACCGGCGTTGTTGAAAGTTTAAAATTTTTATTGCCCGGATACGGAGCAATATATACCGGGAAGCAAATTAATGAAGCGAATAATTTAGCTAAAGACGTTGATGAACTTTTCGCTGCGGGTTGTGAAGCAAATGAAGTCGAAACGGAACATGAAGAAGCGGAATTATAAATGTCAATAAAAGCCAAAAGCGGTTTATGTAAAAAATAATCAATCAAAATATCGATTATGACACCCGAATAAGTAAACGGGTGTCATTTTTTGTTACTTTTCTTATATGCATAAATGTTATATTATTTTGTCTGTATGTTTTGTTGAAAGCGAGGAAATAATGAAAAAGATAATATTATCGGTTTTCGTAATTATTCTGACCGTAAATGCGGCATTGGCGGATACATTAAAATTTGCACAAATAACGGATGTTCATACGTCGGAGCAGGGAGTCAGGTATCAGGGGAGAAATCTTGATAATTCGATATCAAATTTCCAAAATGCGGTTGATAAGATAAATGCTGATAAAACAATCGAATATGTATTTTTTACGGGTGATGCGGTAGATGTATCCGACGAAAAACTGTATCAAAAGTTTTTTGAGGTCGCAAACAAATTAAATAAGCCTTATTACATTACGTTTGGAAACCATGACGTTAATTGGGGAATTAATAAACATGAAGCGTTGAATATAATTAAGAATAATTCTTATGCTCATCAAAATTCCGCAAATTATGCGGTTTCGCTTAATGATAAGTTTACGGCAGTAATGCTTGACGGAACTTATGATAAAAAATTCCATTCTAAAGGATATTTTTCCAAAAAAACATTAAATTGGCTGGATAAAATTTTAAAGGAAAACGAAAATAAATACGTGTTGATTTTTCAGCATTTCCCCGTTGCGGAACCTGCAAGCGATAAAAAATACAAGTATCCCCATAAAATTTCGAACAAACATTGTCTGATTAGGCATTTGAAAAAATATGATAATGTATTAATCGTATCATCGGGGCATTATCACGTAAAAGGTGAGTTTAAAAAATACGGAATTCAACATTATTCGACCCCCGCAATGTTTTTAACTCCTTCTTATTACAGAATAACAACAATAGATTATGATAAAAAGAAAATAAATGATATAAAATCCGAGCTGAAATTGAACGATTAAATTATACGGATTGTATCAAAAAGTAATAATTAAGTGAAATTGTGAATGTTTTTGGTACAATGTAATAAAGTATATTTTGTATACGGATTGGGGAAATGAAAGAGAGAATTGTTCTTTTAGCTATTATAACAGGGTTGCTGGTGTTATTATATTTCTTCCAAAATAACATGAATACGCCCTGTGCATTTATGACAATTCTTATTTTTATGGCTGTTTATACTGCTTATATGCAGATAGCGTTTAAACACAGAATAAGACAACAAAAAAAACATCCGATTGAAAAAAATTATAATTATACCCCGTTTGTAAGTATTATGATACCCGCTCACAACGAAGCTGATGTTATAGAAGATACCGTTATAAATATTTCTCAAATAGACTATCCTTACTACGAAATTATAGTTATAGATGACAGAAGCAGTGATAATACAGCCGAAATTCTTGAACAAATTTGTGCAAAATATAAAAATTTAAAATATTTTTCCAGAACAAAGGATGCATTCCCGGGTAAATCGGCAGTTTTAAACGATGCTTTAAAACTCGCAAAAGGTGATGCCATTCTCGTTTTTGATGCCGATGCGAGAGTTAAACCCGATTTTCTTAAAGAACTTGTTCCCTCGCTGGAACCCAAACAGGTAGGTGCGGTTCAAGCAAGAAAAGTCATAATTAACAGGGAAGAAAATTTCCTAACCCGCTGTCAGGATAATGAAATGGCGGTTGATACACATTTTCAGGTCGGAAGAGATTCCGTAAAAGGTGCGGTTGAGCTTAGAGGAAACGGGGAATTAATCAAAAGAGAAGCATTGGAAGATGTAGGCGGTTGGAATATATATACCATTACCGATGATTTGGATTTATCGACCAGAATGCAGATAAAAGGCTGGGATGTTCGTTTCTGTCCCGAAGTTTGTGTATATGAAGAAGGCGTAACTTCTTATATTCCCCTGCTGCGTCAAAGACGACGCTGGATTGAAGGAAGTATAAGAAGATATTTGGAACATTTTTATGATGTACTTACGTCCGGTGATATGTCACTTCGTGTAAGTTTGGATATGACCGCATATATTACCGAATTTATTCTTCCTGTTTGGATGGTTTCGGAAATTATTATTCAGTCTTATAGATTTATAAAAGATGACCAGAATTGGATTTTATCATCAATGATATTATCGGGGATTATGTGCGGATTTTTTATTGTGGCATTATTTTACAGCCTCAGAAAATACGTAAAATTGAAGCCTCTTGATAATATCCGCCAATCGGTTGAAACGTCGTTATATATAGTTGTTTTATGGTTTCCGCTGGCTATTTTTATTATATTCAAGATAATATTTATGAAAAATACGATGGTATGGGGAAAAACAAAGCATGGCAGCAGGAAAAGTACAACTAAAATAATTCCTGATATTACGGAAAATTCAGACGAAAAAGCCGAAAAATTAATTGAAGTATAGGAAGGGAGAAATATAAATTGGATTTTACATCTTGTACAGTTGAACTATTAAAGGTATTAAATAATATAACGGGCAATTACGGTCTTGCAATTATAGCATTAACCGTAATCGTAAGATTATGCGTTTGGCCTTTGGGGCTTTCGCAGCAGCGTTCAATGCGTGCCATGCAGGTATTACAGCCAAAAATGAAACAAATTCAGGAACGGTATAAAAATGACCCGCAGACAATGCAACGCAAAATGATGGAGTTTTATAAAGAGCATAAGTTTAATCCGATGTCGGGTTGTCTGCCGTTATTAATACAAATGCCCATATTTATTTTATTGTATTCCGCATTAATAAGCCCTCAATTTATTCAGGAAGCAGGGAATTCCCATTTTCTGTTTATAAACAGGCTCGATAAAACTTTAAGAGGCAGTGCGGGAAATTCCTACGACGGTATTTTCAGTGTTTCAAACAATGATAAATTCGTCATCTATAAAAATGTAAAAATATTTTTGGGTGATGAAGAACTTGATAATGTAAAAATTTCTTCAAAGAATGCCGTTAAAATACAAGGTGATGTTAAATCGGGTGAAAATGTCGATTTGAAAATCAGTTTGGATGATTTGAATTTAAAATATTCTCAACTTGATAAAGTAACATCCGCAAAACTTGATTTACAGAATATGAAAACAAGAGAGGTTGAAACCGTTGATTTTGAAAGACGTGGTGATATTCTTACCGCTTCCGTTCCTACAAATGCTCCTCAAAATCAGTTTAATCTTGATGTTTTAGCTTTAATTCTGCTTTTTGCGGGTACAATGGTTGCTACTCAAAAAATTATGATGGCTTCAAATAAAAATACACCGCAAGACCCGATGCAGGCTCAAATGCAAAAAACAATGGGAACAATGATGCCGATTATGATTATATTTATGTTCGTAATTGCACCAATTCCCGCAGGTGTATTGCTATATTTGGTTGTAAGTAACGTATTCCAAATAGTTCAAACGGTTGTTATTAACAAACAACTTGAAAACGAGGACGGTAAAAAGTTCACCGAACCTAAGGATTTATCAACGGCTAAAGTTATTAATCCGATTGAAACAAAAACAATAGAAACAGATAAAAAATAATGCGGCTTCAAGAGTTTGATTATAATTTACCCGAAGATTTAATTGCACAATTTCCCGCTCAAAAGCGGGAAATGTCTAAAATGCTTGTGCTTGACAGAGTTAATAAAACGTTTGAACATAGGCATTTCGCCGATATATGCGAATATTTGACCTCGGATGATTTACTTGTTCTGAATAATACAAAAGTTATTCCCGCCCGCCTTTATGCAAAAAAAGATACCGGTGCTTTAATCGAGATTTTCCTCGTAAGAGAAGTTCAAAAGGATATTTGGATTTCTTTAATTAAACCGTCAAAAAGGGTTAAAGCGGGCATGATACTTGAAGTATCCGGCGAATTATCGGTAGAAATAACAGAAAAAGATGATGATAAGTGGAGGGTAAAACTTTTATACAGCGGGAATATATTTGAAATTCTCGACAGAACGGGTAATATTCCGCTTCCGCCTTATATAGAACGAAAAATGACTTCGGAGGAATATAAAAATCTGGATTTTGAAAGGTATCAGACTGTTTATGCCGAAAAAAGAGGTGCTGTTGCAGCACCTACTGCCGGTTTACATTTTACGAAAGAAATTCTGGATAGTCTTGAAAAGCAAGGTACAAAGCATTGTTTTATTACATTAAATGTCGGCTTAGGCACTTTTAAACCCGTAAAATGTGATAATATTTCAGAGCATAAAATGGATTCCGAGAAATTTGAAATAACAAAAGAAGCGGCAGAAATGATAAACCGGGCAAAATCCGAGGGGAAAAACATTGTTGCTGTTGGCACAACGTCGGTAAGAACTTTGGAAACGGTTATGAATAAATACGGTAAGATTATACCGGTTCAAGACAGCAGTGAACTTTTTATATACCCCGGGTATAAGTTTAAGACAGTCGATAAACTTATTACAAATTTTCATCTTCCAAAATCGACTCTGTTAATGCTTGTTAGTGCTTTTGCCTCAAAAGAATATATATTTGAAGCCTATAAGACTGCTATTGAGAATAAATACCGCTTTTACAGCTACGGAGATTGTATGTTAATAAGGTAAATATTATGTTTTTATTATCTTTATTTTTAGTTTTATTATCGTCATATTTTATAGTTTCTTTTTTGCATTTTAAGTATTCGAATAATAAGTTCCCTGCGTTTATTTACTTTGTTTTAACTGCATTTTCTCAAATAATATTATCTTTTGAAATTTTATCTTTATTAAAAAAAATATCCGTCGGCGGTGTTTTTGCGTTTAATATAATATTCCTGCTGATGGGAGTTTTTTTGTTTTATAAATCAAACAGACATTTTTATATACCAAAAACCGAAAATATTTTATGTGCTTTAAAAAAAGATAAACTTTTGGCAATTTTGGGTATATGTTTTCTGATTTTTCTTTGCGTGAACTTCATTTTGCTTTTTGCACCCGTAAAATTCGGAGATGCACTTAATTATTATTTGCCCAGATGTACAATGTGGATACAGCAAGGAAGCATATTGCACTATATTACGCCGGATACCAGAGAACTTATCATGCCCGTTAATATAGAGTTTTTATACACTTGGTTTTTATTGTTAAATAAATCGGAAATCGGTATCGGTATATTTTCTTACATTGGTTTTCTTGCTGGTATTTATGTTTTGTATAATTTTTTAAGAGAAACTAAATGTTCTTTAAGACGCAGCATTTGGAGCGTATTTGTTTTTTCATCGTTTGCACTTGTTGCGATTGAAACGGTAATACCTTGCAGTGATTTAATAATAGGTGTTTTAGTTTTATCAAGTATTTATCTGTTTTTAATAAGCGTTAAACATGAAGATAAAATTCCGCTTATTTTTTCGGCACTTTCTTATGCAATTGCCATAGGCTCAAAAACTACGGCATTTATGACAATACCCGCTTCTTTATTTATATTTTGTACTATATTGTTTTTATGGGGAAAACAAAAAAAGAAATATCAATTAGCAGAGTTTATTTTGTTTTTTGTAATATTTTTTGTAATATTTTCTTCATACAACTATATATTAAATTATCTGCAATTTTCACATCCTGTTTCAGACAGGCAGATGATGTTAATTCACCGATTAGACGGCGGGTTTAAGGGATTTTTATGTAATTTCATAAAATATATTTTTATAATATTTGATACATCGGGCATAAATACAATTATAGATTTTAACGGTTTTATTACCGCATTACAATCCGCAGTTTTAGGTTTGGCGGGTGAAACAACAAAAAGTTATACTTCCGATTATTTTGCAAAAGAATTTTTTTATAATCCGGTTATGTCAATTCAAAGCTCGGCACTCGGAATAATGGGAATATTTGCATTTTTGCCATCTTTTATAAAATCATTTTTCAATAAAAAATGCACAAAAAGAGCAAAATTATATTTTGTATTAAGTTTTGCTTTAATAATAAATATCGTTGTACTTTCAGCGGTTATGGTATTTGCACAATATAACATAAGATATTTGCTTACATTTTTTATAATATCATTACCGGTTACGGCTTATTCATACATAAGGACAAATAAACACTTTTGCAAAATATTAATGTGCTTTTTTATGTTTATATATTTAGTTTTTAATCCAATCTATGCAATTTTTCAAAAACAAGCTGGTGAAACACGATTTAGCCCTCTTAAAACCGAAGAATTTCTGATTTTTAATGCTTTTAGAGGAATTCCTCCTCAAAATATCAGAATAGCACTTGTTATTCCTCAGGACAGAATGCCCGTTTATCACATAGAAAAGCTAAGATTATATGGTTATAAACTGGATAAACTGTTAGTGGAAAATATTGAAGCTTATGATTTATTAAAATACGACTATATTGTTACATCGAAACTTGATACGATTGCAACAAACATTGTAAAAAGTCCTGAGTCGTCTAATTCTGTTACATCCTGTACGTATTATGATAAGAAGCAAAATATTATACTAAAAGGTGATAAAGCAGAAAGTGCTATGGTCGCATGTGAACCTGCAATCGGTTACTTTTTTAAAAATAATTTTGACCTTATTTATAACGGCGGGCATTATGTTATCTTAAAGCGTGGAATTCCTGCAAAAGCTGAATTAAATTAACGGCATAAAATGCGGCGGGTGCCGAAAAAATAAAGGCGTCAACTCTGTCTAAAATACCTCCGTAGTTAAGAAAAAGATTGCCGCTATGTTTAATGCCCAAATCTCTTTTAATTGTGGAAATTGATAAATCGCCTATTTGAGCACATAGAGATACACTAACGGAGAATAATAATACTTCAAAAATATTAAATTTTAAAACCGGTATAAGAAAAAGCGATACGATAAAAGTAAAACATAAATTTGCAATTGCACCCGCTACGGTTTTGTTAGGGCTGATTTCGGGCGATAAAAGTCTGTTTTTAAAATGCGGCCCTATTCTGGAAGCACTGAAATCTCCCGCCATTACAGCAAAGAAATATGTAATTATAAACGGGATTTGATTGGTTTGATAGAAATAAAAGAGTTTTATAATATATAATGCACAGAAAGCAAGCATAAACCCCATAATCGTTGAAAATGTCGTGTATAAATATGGCTTTTTGTTCTTAATTACCGTTATGGCAAATGAAAAGAATACGCCAATCACCAAACACGGCATTATAAACTGATGAATGTTTTTTATGCATATATATGCACAAAAAATTGAGATAATTTCGGGCAAATATTTATGAACGTATATATTTTTTGCCAAAAACATTTCCCTGTATTCTTTAAGCGTAAAAATGATGAATAATACCGAAACCAAAAATAAAGCTTTTACCGAAAAAGCTATAGAGGCTATAATTGTTCCTAAAATTACAAAACCTAGTGTGTATCTAATAAATTTTTGTTTCATACTCTAAACCTGATTATTATTGTAACATAGATAACGGTTATGTTACAATATAAAAAATGAGGAGTATAAAGTGGATAAATCAATTCTTTTCGATGATTTAAGAAAGAGTTATTCTGCCCTTTCGGAATATAATTTTTTTAATTATATGTTTCCGCCCGTAAGGTATTTTCTTGAACTTACATATCAATGTAATTTAAGATGTCCGTTTTGTTTTATTAATGAGTCAAGAGTAAAAGATGAACTTTCTACACAAGAATGGTTTGATATAATAAAACAAATCCCGTGGTATTCATTCATTTCCATTGTCGCAGGAGAAGTAATGCTTAGAGATGATTTCTTTAAAATATTAGAAAAATCTTGCAGACAGACAATGGGTAAGGTAAGTATAATTACAAACGGGTTACTTTTAACCGAGGATAAAATCAGACGGTTTATAGATTTAAAAATGCTCCTTCTATCTGTTTCAATTGACGGATTTGAACAACACCACGATAAAATCAGGAATAAAAAAGGACTTTGGGAAAATATTCATAAAAACCTTGAAATGTTACGTGAGGTAAAAAATCAAACTAAAAGCAAAAGACCTTTGCTTGATATCAAAAGTGTTATTTTGGAAGATAATCTTGATGATTTACCTAAAATATACAAACAAGCCGATAAGCTCGGGGCTGAATTTTATTCTTTATCATTTAAGCGAAATAATTATTTAAGACAAAATTCCGTTTTAAAGGAAGATTTTTGTGAAGATTTCTATAAAACAGAGTATCCTTTAGAAATGTATTTTGATAAAAATCATTTTACGGAAGTATATAAAGAACTTGAAAGTATTGCAAAAACCGTTTCAACAAAACTCCGCTGGGCACCTAAATTCAATCCTACGGGTGATTTAAACAGAATATTAAATTATTTTGAGCTGGGGAATAAAGATGTAAGAGAAATATATAAACCTTGTAAAATTCCGTTTTCAAGTGTGTTTATTACTCCCGAAGGTGATTTGTATCCGTGTTTATCATACAAATTAGGTAATATACGAGGTAAAAATATCCAAAAAGTCCTAAATTCTCCTAAATATAAAGAATTTAGAGAAAACCTCAAAAAATATAAAATTTTTAATGCGTGCCAATTATGCTGCGATGCGTACCTGAAGGATTGATTTATTTTAATAACTTTAATTCTATTTGTTATAAAATATTTCAACTAAAAATTTTTCCAGTTCATTAAATTCTAACAGTTTTAAATTGTTTGTATGCAATTTCTCGTTGCCTTCGTTAATAGCAGATATAAAACTGTTGTAGATACTGTCAAAATTCCCCCCCCCCATACAGAATTTTGCGGGGTAGAAAAAACGGCTTTCAGCCCCAATATGCTTTGAAAACCATTTTATTTTTTCATTCCATATTTGACCTACTGTCGGAATACCATAAGAAGCTGCAATAATATGAGCATGCATTCTTCCGGCAATAATGCCTTTGTATTTTGAAATTGTGTGTGCCAATTCTATTGAACTTTTTGGCAAAGGAAGTATATTTTCATTTGTTGGTTTAATATTTAATTTATCAAGGACAGCTTTTGCTAAATCATAGTCTGATTGTACTCCGTTTGTAAAAAGTTGCCATTTCAAATGGTCTTTGTCTAACCTTTTTATCATTTCACAATAAAAATCAATAAGTTCTTGTTCTTTTATATCGAATCCGTTTACGTTAAAAATACCGGCACGAATAGTGTTTATTCCTATGATATCTTGTTTTTCCACTTCTCCATATAAATCTTTTGAATATAAAGCAGGATCTCCTACAACTTTGTTATCCCTATTTGGTAAAAATTTATTTAAAGACTCTATATCATCACGAGTTGTTATGCCTTTGATACATTTTTTTCTAAGCAAACTTTTTATCAGTCTTGATGTAAAGTTTTTATCATCATAACCTTCAATTCCTATTGCATTAAAAAATACCGGAATTTTATGACGTTCACAGTAATCAATAATACAAAAATCACTCGCCCAAAAAGCTTGGCTTTTGTATTTAAGCATACCGCCTCCGCCAAAAATAACTAAATCAGAATTTTTAAGTATGTCCGAATAATACTTTCTGAAACGAGTATTAAATAATAGGCAAAAACGTAATTTCAAATATAAAATTAATCTCTTTCGGTTCGATTTTGGCTGAGAACATTTTCTTTTTATATATTTTATAAAAGGAACCTCATCACCGGGAGGAAAAAGGGCATGAAGTCTAATATCTGCATTTATATTATGTTTTTTACAAATGTTTTCAACCAAATACTTTGATGTTTCTCCAATTACGGGATCACCTATATTAATATCTTCAATATATGCAAATATATCTATTTGTTTCATTGTTCACCTTTTAAAATCTTCTCAATTAAATCAACTGTACGTTCAGAAGCTTTTCCGTCCTCAACGCTGCCTTTTTCTTTTAAAAACAATTCTGATTTTGTTTTATATTCTTCAATGTTAAAGTTTCTAATGTTTTCTATTAATTCATCATTACTTGTTGCGATAGGAAACGGAGTTGTTTCTATAGGATAATAAAATCCACGTTTGTTATTATATTTTTCTAAATCTGTCGCAAAAATAAAACCCGGTTTGCCCGTTAACAGAAAATCAAATATGCAAGAGGAATAATCCGTAATCATTATATCCGTAATAAGCATTAACTCCTGGATATCCGGATAAAAACTTGCATTAATTATTTTATCATTAAACTTAAATATTTTTGAAGCATCTTTTTGTTGTGAAGGGTGCATTCTTACAGCTATAACAGTATTATCACCGTATAGGTTTATTAACTTGTTTGTATCTATTGCATAACAGTCTAAAATACGCTCGCTGCGATATGTAGGTGCATATAATATAAACTTGCAGCCGGATGTAATGCCAAGTTTTGAAAATACTTTAGCTCTAATTTTTTGCTTTTCTTCTTCTGATTTAAAAAATATATCATTTCTTGGATGTCCAAACCTTTTTGCAACGCAATTTTTAAAGGTAAATCCGTCTTTTAATAAGCCTTCTTCCCATTCGCAGTTCGAGATAAAATAATCTACCATTGAACCGTCTTTTTCTATTAAAGCAGATATTTTATCCGAATCTTGTATTCCTTTGATTTCGTTTGATACTTTTCCTAATTTTTTAATCCCGAATGAGCCATGAAAAGTATTAATATATACTTGTTCTTTTCTTTTTATTAAACCTGATTTTACATGCTCTAATTTTCTTGCATTATCAATCCAAATTTTTGCATCGGATAACTCTGATAATCCGTCTTTTTTAAATGATACAACTTTTACGCAATCCGGAAATCCGGCATTTTCTATATCCGATTTATTTTCGCTGTTAAACAGCCATACAAGTTCTAAATCGAGTTTACGTTTTATTATTTCTTCCGTAATATATTTTGGATTACAGTTATACCCTTTCCCGCTTAAAGAACAAAATACAATTTTATTCTTTTTTATTGGTCGTTTAGAATATATTTTGCATAATGATTTGCTTATCAGATATTTGTCCATATCATAATTTATTCCAAGTACAGTTATAACCTTTTTGTCGTCTTTGTTTCTGATTGAGAAAACGTTATTTAATATATCGTATTGCTTGTGGGGGGGGGTAATTTGATAATAAAAACTGCTAATTAATAAACTGTATGCTGCTTCTAATGATACATTTGCACTCCAGCCCAATGATTTTAATTTTGAAGCATCTAAATTCCAATGTGTGGTAGGTGGATATATATTTGTATTATTTATATCCAATTTATAGCCTGAATCAGGATATTTGTTCGTTATTTTTTTTACTGTATCTATAATTCTTGAAGCTTCTTTATCATTGGCGATATTATATGTTTCACCGTTTTTACCTTTTTCGAGCAATAAAAATATTGCATTTATCGCATCCGTAATGTAACAAAAACTTCTAAGTGCTTCCCCTGTTGTATTTAAGACTATATCCTTTTTTTCAACAATATTTCTTGCGATAGTTGCATATATATGAAAGTCGTTATAATCTGCATTTGAACCTATAATTTGTGCACATCTCGCCGTTACTACAGGAATATTATAATCTTCATTGTATTTTTTACATAATGCTTCGGCTTCTCTTTTTGCAAGGGGATATGAACTGCGTGGATTGTCTTTATCTATCGGGCCTATATCATCTTCTTTTAACAATTCTTCTGTTTTTATATTTCCGTATACTTCCATGGAAGATAAATTTATAATTTTTTCTACGTGTTTTTCTTTTGCAAATTCCAGTATATTTTTTGTTCCGTTTACTATTGTATTATATGTTTCTTCCGGATAATCAACAAAAAATTTTGAATGAGTTGCACTGGCTGTATGAATTATAAAATTGACTTCGCCTTTATAAGTTATTTTTTCGTTTACGTCTTGTTTGTGGATTTTTAAACATTCATGTTCAATTGTAATTTCTTTTCCGAAGAATTTCTTGAACTTTTTTATATCTCTGGCAGAAGCAACGACTTTAAGATTTAAGTTAAGATTTCTGTTTGCTTCAAATAGACTTCGAATTATGAAACTTCCTATTAAGCCAGTTGTTCCAGTAATAAAAATAGTCTTATTTTTTAAAATTTCCCAATTAAATAAAGAATTTCTCCATATAGTGAGTAAATCATTGTCAACAACAGAATTTCTTACTAAATTATTCATGACACAATACCTCGAATTGGTTGTGCTGCTGTTGTTTTCGGCCTCCGTAATATCTGTCGGGGGGGGGGAATTTCTATATTTCAATATACCCTCAAGTATATACAAATCTTCTATTGTGGTTATTTTGATATTCCCAAAATTGCCTTTTATCATATATGTTTGTTTGTTTAAGGTTTTAAACATTGTGCATGAGTCAATTATATCCGTATATGAAGGGTTTTGCTCTCTTGTTTTTTCATGTGCTTCAATAATTTCTTCTAAATGAAAGGTTTGAGGAGCTTGTGCTGCATAAGTATTTCTTCTGAATGGAATAGTTTCAGGGTTGATACCGTTTTCACTTATAAGTATTGTTTCATAGCAAGGAGTACACGTTATTGCATTCCCGTTCTTTTTTGCACATTCTATATTTTTTGTTATAACTTCTTCCGTTATGTTAGGTCTTACTCCGTCATGGATTAATACAATAGTGTTTTTATCATTCTCCTGACGTGCAGCTATTAATGCATTATATATGGAATCTTGTGCAGTTGCCCCGCCTTTTACAATTTTTGCTATTTTTGTAATGGCATATTTTTTTCCTATATTTTCCATATAGTCTAAAAAATCAGGATGTATGGCAATATATATCTTATCTATGTCTTTATGGTTTTGAAATAACTCTAAAGTGTGTATAATTATAGGTTTATTGCCGATTTCCAAAAATTGTTTCGGGGTCGCATTCTCTGTGTTATTTAGTCTTTTCCCTACACCGCCTGCAAATATTAATGCAATATTAGTCATTCTTATTTTCTTTCTTTAATTCCGTTATGATAAACTCGGCAACCTTTTTTGAAGCATTGCCGGCTTCTGCATTACCTTTATCTCTTAAAAATTTTTCAACATCTTGTTTATATTGTACCATGTCAAAATGATTTATATTATTTACAAGCTCGCTGTTATCTGTTGCAATAGAAAAAGGCGTTTCGCTCAGCGGATAATAAAAACCTCTTTCGTTATTATATTTCTCAATATCAGGTGCGTATATGAATACAGGCTTCCCTGATAAGATAAAATCAAATATGCAGGATGAATAATCGCTAATTGCAATATCTGCACTGACCAATAACTCTTGTATGTCAGGATATTTTGTCGCATTTAAAATATATTTGCTCTCGCTTATTATATTATCTGATTTCGAATTTCTGGCATGAAGGCGTGACAAAACTACCCATTTTTTATTATTTCCGTTCAAAATATTATTACTTTTTATGCATTCGATACATTTATCAAAATCAATATTATAAAAATTTAATGTTTCATCCTCCCTAAATGACGGAACATACAACAATATATTCGTATTAATATCTATATTGAAAAAATTGCAAACTTTTTCTTTTATTTTTAATATCTTTTCATCTGAAAAGAAAAATACATCATTTCTGGGATGTCCCCACTTGTATATGTTTTTTACACCCCAAAACGCATTCTTATATACATTTGTTTCAAAATCACTGTTTGATACCCATATATCCACCATTTCAGAACTCTTTTGAGAATATTTTAGCCATATTGCATCTTCTGTCAACGAAGGTACATCTTTTTCAATTTTTTTTATTCCGAAAGAACCATGCCATGTTTGGATAAATACTTGTTCTTTGCTCTTTATTCCAAAACCGCCACGGCTAAGATGAAATGATTTATGGTAATTATCTACCCATATTTTAGCTGTGGCAAGCTCTTTTAATGCCGCCTTTGATTGATAGGGTACAATTCTAACACCTTTGGGAAAATCTTCTTTTGAAATTTCATCTTTTACAAGCCATACCAGGTCAAAATTATTTGTTTTAAGCAGTTCTTCACAAATATACTTTGGATTACAGCCGTAATTATTCCCCATATAGTTTGAAAACACTATTTTATTGGGAATAATACCATATCGCTTTTTTGCATTCCTTATATAAAAATGGTTTAAATATCTGAATGGTATTTTAATTTTTATATTAAACAATACTATCAGTTTGTAATCGACACAATTTCTGATAGAAAATAACTTTTGAAATATAGATAAATGCATATTACCTTTCATATTAAAATTATCATAAAATCATGTTTTATTGTCAAAACTTAAATTTATTTTATTGAATTTTGTAATGCATTTGTTTATTTAAAAGTTTTATTATTGAACACTAAAAAATGGGCCCGGTAGGATTCGAACCTACGACCAAGGGATTATGAGTCCCCTGCGCTACCGCTGCGCCACAAGC
>CANPYW010000014.1 GCA_947588745.1 Candidatus Gastranaerophilales bacterium | reverse complement strand
CGCTTTTAGTTGAGGTTAACAATTTACTATACGCAGCTTCTTGATTGAGATTTATTTTGTTATTCGTTTTGCTTAAATAATATACACAATTAAATTCAAATAAAAATTAAATTTCAATCCGGATATTCCGTACAATAAATTTCTAACCTCGCCGAAACGCCCGTAACTCACCCGCCGATAAAAAAAGATAAGGCGGGTTCAAACAGTGCCTTGCTCTGCCGAATGCCTCGTTAACAGATATTCAATTATCCTTTCAAGTCATTCTTTTTTTATTATTTTTTTATTCTGATTTTTTTATTTTTCTTAATTTAAAAAGTTAAAGAATAAGAATAACAAAAGAAATTGAAATCAATTGCGGAGTGTAGTTAAAATTGTTTACCAAAACGACGATGAAGCGTGCGTGTTTTAGCATGCTTTGGGTTGAGGTTAACAATTTACTATACGTAGCATCTTGATTGAAATTTATTTTGTTATTCGTTTTACTTAAAAATATTTAATTTAAAAATAAAAAGATAATAATATCATTTCTTTTAGGCATAATAATATCTTGACATATTGTATTAAAAGATAATTTAATGTTCATAAATTTTTTCTCACTATTTTAATTAGAAATTTAAGTGGAAGTTTTATTAAAATAAGGGGGAAACATGAAAAAACATATTGCAGAACCAATTAAGGATAAAAAAGATATTAAAGCTGTTGAAAAATATTTGAAAGTTCATAATAAAAGAGATTATGTGATTTGGGTTTTAGGTTTAAATTCCGGATTAAGGGTTTCTGATATAGTGGGGTTAAATGTATCTGATGTTGTGGATAGGACTCATATTACTATTATTGAGAAGAAAACACAAAAAAGGAAATCTTTTTACATTAATGATAAATTGAAAAAAGTATTAAAGTCTTTTACTAAGAATAGAAATCTTAATGAGCCGTTATTTTTAGGCAAACAAGGTAAAAGGCTTGACAGAAAGCAAGTTTACAGGTTTTTAATTAATACGTGTAATAAAGTTGGTGTTAAGTCAAAAGTTTCTACACATACCATGCGAAGGACTTTTGGGTATCATCATTATCAAAAATATAAGGATGTTGTTATTTTACAAAAGATATTTAATCATAGCTGTGCAAGGATAACTTATATGTATATTGGTGTTGAACAAGACGAAATAGATTGGAGTTATAAGAATTTTGAATTGTGAGTTAGTTATTAATGTCCCATTTTGATACAGTTTAAGACAAGTTAAACCACTTCTACATTTTATTTGTAATTTACGGCATTGTCAAATTTTAATCTATAAAACAATTTAACAAAATTATTAAATTGTTATGAATGAGAAGTCGTAAATGTTTTTATTATTATTTTTTGAAAAATGCCCCTTTTTGTATCATAGTGGGACAGTTCAATCATAAAATTCAAGAGAGAATTTATGATTAAAAAATATACTTATGAATTAGATGGACAAAAAGATTTTTATACAACTTATTTACATCGAATAGATAGTAATCTAGAATTATCTGATATTTTTCAGGACAATAATGATGGGGTTTTAAACGGTAATATTTTGGAATTTAAGTTAAACATTAATGACTTAAATGCTGTTTTGTTTCAAACTATAAAATATTTATCTCAACGCAGGATAAAAGGGAAGCCAATTCCTGCCAATATTATTTTGATTTCATTACATGACGGCATTGCTTATCAATATAAATCTGAAGATTATATTAATTATATAGAGCAAGTTTTTATTGGTTCTGCTTCAAAAGATAATTCCGGATTTATTGCTAATAATTATATTGAAAAACTTTACTATATTGAAAATCAAATTGATGAAGATAAACTGATAAATATTTTGAAAGAAAAAAACTATACAAAAATAAACATAGATGAAAATTGTATAGTCGGCTGGGCTGCAAATTATTATAAACAATATCCGAATGCACGAAAAGCTGATTTTATTGGTGATTTAACCGGTAAAGTTCAAATAATAGGCGAAATAAGAGAACCGAATAAATTTAAAGATTATATATATCCATATTCTAAAAAATCAAACAAGAAGTTTGAATATCTTATGGATAAATTAAATGATGATATTCAAAAGAAAAATTTAGGTGCTTTTTATACTCCTTTGCTTTATGCACAAAAGTCAGCTGAATTATTGAGAAAAGCTATACAGAGAGTGCCAAAAGGCAATGATTATATAATACTTGACAGATGTGCCGGAACGGGTAATTTGGAAAAAGTTCTTACAGATGAAGAGCTATCTCATACAATAGTTTCTACTGTTGAATATTATGAATATAAAGTATTAATGGAGGTTTTAGGTGATAAAGTTCGACATATAGTTCCTCCGACCGAAAAAGAAGATACATTTAATATGGGGTTGGTAAGAGGGGCTGATTCTTTAAGTTATGAGTATGTGAATAATCCGTTATTAAGACAATATATTGATAATCCAAAATGTACTATTATTCTTTTTGAAAATCCTCCTTATGCGGAAACAACGGGTGTTGAACATCAAAGAAAGCAGCAAAGTAAAACATCTTCTATTTGGAAAAAATCATATATTCTTCAAGAGATGAAAAAGGAAATAAAAGGCAGTGCAACGAATGATTTGGGTAATGCTTTTATTTGGAGCGGGTTTAAGTATTTTTTAAGGCAGGATACCGATAGTTATATTGTTTATTCTCCTGTAAAATATTGGAAGGCCCAGCATTTAATTTGTAAGGAATTTATAGAAGGGTTTGCTTTTAACAGAAAACATTTTCATACGCATATAGATGCTTGTGTCAGTTGTATTTTATGGAGTGGTAAAGATGATAAAACCTTAAAAGAATTTCAAATTGAAGGGTTTGATATACAGTATGATAATTCGTTGAAAAGTTATGGTTTTTTGCCTGTAAAATCAATAAATAAAAAATATAGTGAATTATATTATGATAAGCGTAGTTTCAGTAATGATACCAAAACAGGTATTTTAGTTGGGCTTGACGGGACTGAAAAAATCGGAGGAAAACAAAGAAATAAACCATTAAGCAATGATAATATTATAGGGTATTTGATAGCAAATACTTCAGGGTTTGATAATCCTGATTTAAATGGTGGATTGTTGATTGCCGCAAGATACGACGGAAACGGTTTTCATTTAAGAAAAGATAATTATTTGGAAAAATTGCCCATGTATTGTGCCAGCAGATATATAACATATAATAGGCAATGGACAGAACGTGCAAGGATTATGAAGTCGGCTGATGGTGCTGCAAAATTTTTTTCAGACATTAAAAATGGTAAATTAAATCAGTATCTTTTAAAGTGTTTGTTATTTACGTGTGTGGAAATGCAAAATCATATTCGTTCATTTATTGGTTCGGACGGAAAATTGTATAGGAATGAATTGTGTTTAGATACTACGAATGGTGAAACAATAGCAAGTAAAGATATAAAATGTTTAATAGCTGATGAATTAGAAACAAAAATTATAAATCAATGGAATTTAATATTGAATTGTGCAAAAATTACAAAAAATTATGACTCAAAATTGACATACGGGTTGTATCAAATATGGGTGGAATTAAATACATATAAAAAAGATGAAGAAACCGGCAAAAATGTATATGACTATCCTGAATTGAATGGAAACTTGCGGACTTTGAAACAAATGGTGAAATCGTATTATAACAATGAAATTGTACCTGCTTTGTTTGAATACGAGTTTTTAAAATAACAATTTTTAAATAGTGTATATGTTTTAAAATTATGATTTTTCGTTAAAAATTTAATGTAAATTTATGATTTTTCAATATTTACAATTGTAAAATACTTGTAAAACAAGCTAAAATATTGTTAAATAGTGTTATTATATTATGTATAAGGTGGTATAGCTGTGGCTAAGAATGATAATAAAAACGAAAAAAATGAAAAAAACGAAAATAAAAGTGATGTAAAAGTTGATAAAAATAATGCTAAAAGTGAGGCTAAAGTTAAAGCCAAAAGCAGGTCTAAATCTAAATCTTTAGCACCTAAATCAAGCACAATGTTTATGAATTTTAATTTTATTTCTTTCATTAAATCTCAAAATACAATAAATTTAACTATAATTATTAGTGTTTTTCTTTTTGTTTGTATTGTACAAACTTTTATTTATGGGTATATGAAAGATAATTTAAAAGAAATGCAGAATGTTGTTTCTGCTAAATATGTATCCGGTTTGAGAATTTTTAATGAGGATGTTCAAAATAGAAATTGGGATAATTTAAAAAATGATTTGAACAGCGTTTTAAATGGTACAATTGAAGTTAGAGATGTTGTAATTATTGGTAAAGATAAACAAGAAACTTATTCTTCTGTTATTGGAGGTAAGTATTATTTCTTAAATCAACAAAATCCTGCTTCATTCGTTTTATCTACCGCCAGAGATTATAATGTTAAGGATTATTCCGTAGTATATATTGATACTAATGATTATTATATATACGTTTTAGTGCCAAAAGATAAGAATAATAACTTACAGGAATTTTCAAAATTTTCAAGTTTATTCTTCTTATTTACAATTATATTGGGGTTTGCTTTTTCATTATTTTTGGCTCGAAGTGTTACAAAACCGCTTTCTATTATGGAAGCTACTATTTCAAAAATTGCACAGGGTGATTTATCCGGTCGTCTTGACTATACATATTATTATGAAATTAACAAACTTATTCAATCATACAACTACATGGCTGATGCCTTGCAGCGTTTGTATTCGTCATTGGAAGCACAAGTTCAGGACAGAACTAAAGAATTAAAAAGTGCTTATGCCGAACTTCAAAATACACAAGCCATGATGCTCCACTCCGAAAAAATGAAATCTTTGGGTGAATTGGTTGCCGGTATTATGCACGAAATTAACAATCCCATTAATTTTATTTACGGTAATATGGTTCATTTAAACAATTATTCACAAGATTTGATGAATATTATTGATGAGTATACGAAATATGATTCTTCTTTGAAACCAAATGAAAAAGAAGATATAGATAAACTTAAGCAAGATATTGATTATGAATTTTTGAAAACCGATTTGCCTGATTTGATTAAAAGCTGTAAAGAAGGTGCTGATAGGGCAAAGAATATCATTCAGGATTTAAAGAGTTTTTCAAGAATGGAAGAAGTTGCAATTACGGATGTTGATTTGAATCATGAAATTGAAATGACTTTAAATATTCTGCATAATAAGTTGAAAAATAAAGCGGAAATTCATAAAGAATTCCCCGATAATATTCCTAAAATCGAAGCATTCGGCGGTCAGTTAAATCAGGTATTTATGAATATTCTTGATAATGCGGCAGGTGCTATTCCGGATAAAGGTGATATCTGGATAAGAATTAATGAAGATAAAACAAAAGAGCATGTAATTATTGAAATTGAAGATAACGGAACCGGCATGGATCAGGAAACTGCCCGCAAAATCTTTAATCCGTTCTTTACTACAAAACCTGTCGGCAAAGGTACAGGTCTTGGACTTTCAATTACGTACAAAATTATAAAAAATCATCAGGGTGATATTAAGGTTGAATCTACGCCTAATGTAGGTACTAAATTTATAATAACTCTGCCGATTAAGTTAGATAGAGAAATTGTAGCAAACGCTGCTCATGCAGGAGATAATAATGGATAGATATAAAATATTAATAGTTGATGATGAGCCTGATAATTTGGCATTATTATATCGTACATTAAGAGGAAAATATGATATTGTAAAGTCAACATCGCCTTTAGCTGCACTTGATATACTTAAAAATGATAATTTCCAAGGTATTTTATCAGACCATAAAATGCCTGAAATGGATGGTGTTGAATTTTTAAAACGCTGTTATGAAATTTCTCCTAATACTATGCGTTTATTAGTTACGGCGTATACGGATTCCGGAATTTTAATCGATGCAATTAACTACGCTAAAATATACAGATACATAAAAAAACCGTATAACCCCGATGAATTAATGCTTGTTGTACAAAATGCACTTGAATATTGGCAATTGAAATATGATAACGTTGCATTGGTCAGAGATTTAAAAGATTTATTTGCAGGTACTGTTATGGCCATTGTTGAAGCTTTGGATTCTAAAGACTCATACACTCTGGGCAGAAGCCGTCGTGTTACTTTTTATTCGGTAAAAATAGCTAAGGCTATGCATTTAAGCCCTACAACAGTCGGTAAAATTGAGCTGGCAGGTTTATTACATGATATCGGCATGATTGGTGTATCCGATGACATATTGGCAAAAGTAGAAAAACTTACTCCCGATGAATATAATGAAATAAAACAGCATGTTAATCACAGTGTAAAAATTTTGGATGATATTAAACAACTGAAAGATGTTGTTGAAATTATCAAATTCCACCACGAATTTTATGACGGAACAGGCTATCCTTATGGTATGAAGGGCGAGGAAATTCCGATTGGTTCAAGAATTATTGCTGTCGCCGATGCTTTTGATAGCTTAATTACCCCAAAAATATACAGAAATCAGGTTTCACCACGTGAAGCACTTAATAAAATTAAGCAGGTTGTCAATAAGCAGTTTGATCCGGTTGTTGTGGATTGTTTCGAACAAATATTGCCTGAAATTATGCGTGAATTAAGGGATGTAGAAAAAAGCTAAAGCTCTTAGTCTTTCTTTTTATGTTCTTCACCGCAGTCTAAAACTTTGTTGAGATGATCTATCAGTTCTTCTGAATGATAATGCATTGCATGCTTTGATTTATGGTGAATATCTGCAATATGATAGTGCATTGCCATTTCTACCTGTATTAATGATATGTTATATTCATACAAACTATTAATATAGTCATGTATGGCATTTATATAATCATTTTTTGCCTCTTGAACATTTAAGTAATTTAATTTTTTATTTTTATATTTTTCCAAAACATCAATATAAGTTTCTAATGAGGCTTCAATTTCGCTAAGAGTTATATTGATTTTTTCTTCTGCCATATTTACGTTATTAAATGCTCTTTGAACTTCAAAAAATAAATTTGATTTAAAATTATTTATTTCTTCTTCCGCAATTTTGATTTGTGCATCCGCCCCTTTTATATTATGCCTTAATTCCATAAGATTTACGGATGTATTCAAATTAACTCCGACGTGCAAACTGTTGTTGGAAGTCGGAATGGTTTTATTAAAACCGTAGCCTATATCACCCGTTAAATCAGGCAAATATGTCTTTTGAACATAATTTAATGCTTCTTTCATTGCATTACGTTCCGCAATTAATACTTTTAAATCGGGGCTGTTTTTAAATGCAATATCTGCCGCATCTTTAATATCAAAGTTAAACACCTGCTTTTTATACGGTTTTATGTCATTTTTATTTATGTTTCCGTCAAAATCGTTATTATAAGGGAATGTTTGTGTATTTAAAATGTCATAATCCTTATTTTCATTATAATACATAACATTATTTAAGTTAATTCGGGCATTATTATAGTCTTGCTGCTTTTTATTCAATAATATTTCGGCTTTTGCCATATTGGTTTTTGCATTTAACTTATCCGTTTTTTCCGTCGAAATATCAATGATGTTTTTACTTAAATCCAAATTTAATTTATATAATTGAAGTAATGATTTTTCTTTAAGCAGATTATAATATTTTGCTTTTACATCAAATAATACGGAACATAAACAATCCATAAATTCGTATTCGGCAGCAATTTTGTAAAAATTTTCCATTTTTATAAAAGAAGTAGTTTTGCCAAAATTCCAAATCAGCTTGTTAATGCTTACGCCGACATTCGGTAAATCTCTGTAATGTGTATCATAATAAATGCTGTCGGAATTATTTTCGTTATAAAAACCCACCCCCGCATTAATAATCGGGAAATATTGTGATTTTGCTATTTCCAAATTACTTTTTGCAACATCCAAAAGATATTTTTTCTTTCTTATTTGAGGGTTATTTTGATATGCAACCGATATGCATTCGATTATGGAAATTTTGCTTCCATCTTTAATTTCAACGGGACTGAATATTTCATCGTCATTTTCTTCAATCGCTGCAACATTCAATGAAGTTATAACGAATATAAAAACAGTAATTATACCTTTTAATTTTTTCATAATATTATTTTACATGAAAAAGACCTCTTTTGAGGTCTTTTTTTATATTTTTTCTTCAATTTTCGTTGCAAGCACTTCTTCCGTTTTTTCAAATTTTAAAGACTCTTGCTTCCTGTTACTTTGATAACCGTATAAGAAATATATGATAATTCCTAAAATTATCCATAACGGAAATAACATAGCAGATGTCTTAACTTCTCTTAATGCAACAAACATTAATCCGGAACAAAAGATTATACCTATAATCGGGAACCAGGGACAGCACGGTACTTTAAACGGACGTGGTCTATCCGGTTCCGTTTTTCTTAAGATTAAGATACCTGCACATACAATTACAAACGATGTAAACGTTCCGAATATGGCTAATTCTGCGGCTACCTGCATATTTATAAACAATGAACCGATTAATATCAACACCGTGGATAATATTGTTATTACCCATGGCGTGTTATATTTTGGATGTATCTTTTTCATAATCGGTGGTAAAAATCCGTCACGTGCCATTGCATATAAAATTCTTGTTGTTCCGTACTGTAAAACGAGCAAAACGGAGGTTAAACCCGCTAATGCACCGATTGCTATTGCTCCCGCAAACCAATCCTGTCCTACAAAACTCATAGCCGTAGCAATTGGTGCTTTTAAGTCAATTTGACTCATTGGCATCATGCCCGTTAATACTATAGTTACAAGACAGTAAAATAAAGAACATATAACAAGCGAACCTATTAATCCTATGGGAAGGTTTTTTTGCGGATTTTTGGTTTCTTCTGCGGCAGTTGAAATCGCATCAAACCCGATATAAGCGTAGAATATTGCAAACGCCCCCATTAAAATTCCTTTAATACCCGTAGGTGCAAACGGAGTCCAATTTTCGGGTTTAATATAAAAAGCACCGACCAATATAAACAACGCAATGATTGTAACTTTAACAAACACCATTATTTTGGCAAAATTTGCCGATTCTTGTATACCTTTTAATAATATTAAAGCAATAACCGTAATAATAAACATTGCGGGAAGATTAAAACATAGGGGTATACCAAATAAATGCGGTATATTT
The DNA here is from genome assembly GCA_947588745.1 of Candidatus Gastranaerophilales bacterium. Lineage (GTDB taxonomy): Bacteria > Cyanobacteriota > Vampirovibrionia > Gastranaerophilales > Gastranaerophilaceae > Avigastranaerophilus. Next base: position 37,281 of record CANPYW010000014.1, on the reverse strand, counting down.
GCACCGGCTGAAGCTGCCGTTTGATAATCATTTATGAGCCATTCGGGAGGATTTTTAATACACTCCGGAAGAATTGGAAACCCTTGGAAAAACTTGACCAAATATCCCGTCCAACTTGATGCTACGGCTATAGTTCCTATTGCATATTCAAGCATTAATACCCAGCCCATCATCCAAGCCGGCAATTCACCCATTGTTGCGAATGTATAAATGTATGCACTACCGGATACGGGAATCATGGAAGCAAATTCGGCATAACAAAGAGCCGGAAATATACATGCTACAGCTACCAAGAATATTGAAATTACAAGTGCGGGGCCTGCTCCTACACGTTCAGCGGTACCGATAACGGCAGAGCCAATCATAACAAATATCCCTGCTCCGATAATTGCACTAATGCCCAGAATTATTAAATCAAAAGCATTCAGGGTTTTTTTCAAACCGCCCGAAGCAGATTGCTCCAAAAACTCATCAGGATTTTTTTTCCTTATAAGATTAGACACAAAATTACTTAAAGGTTTCTGTTCGGAGTTTTGCATTGTAATTTCCTTTTTCTTTCTATACATTTATTGGCTTTTTTTTATCAATGGAAATCCCAATTTTTCTCTTTGTTCAACGTATAATTGAGCTACCATTGCAGCCATTTTTCTCACTCTGTTAATATAGTTAATTCTTTCATCTCTGCTTATAACACCTCTTGCATCAAGCAAATTAAATGTATGTGAACATTTTAAAACATAATCATAAGCAGGAAGTACAATTTTTGCCTCTATACAGGACTCAACTTCTTGTTGATATAAATCAAATAATTTGAATAATCTGTCGGCATTTGAATATTCAAAATTATATTTGGATTGTTCTATCTCATTTTGCAGATAAATTTCTCCGTATTTTAATTCTTTGTTCCACATTACATCAAATACCGAATTTACATTTTGTAAATACATAGCGATACGTTCAAGCCCGTATGTAATTTCAAGTGCAACAGGTCTGATTTCCAAACCGCCTACTTGTTGAAAGTAAGTAAATTGCGTTATTTCCATGCCGTCAAGCCAAACTTCCCAGCCTACACCGGCTGCACCTAATGTTGGCGATTCCCAATTATCTTCCACAAAACGGACATCATGTTTGGATAAATCAATGCCCATTGCTTCCAAACTTTTTAAATATAACTCTTGAGAATTTTTTGGCGACGGTTTTAATATTACCTGATATTGGAAATAATGTCCTAACCTGTTAGGATTTTCACCATATCTTGCATCGGTCGGTCTGCGGCATGGCTCAACCATTGCGGTATTCCAAGGTTCAGGGCCTAATGAACGCAAAAATGTTGCAGGATTCATTGTGCTTGCACCTTTTTCTATATCATAGGGCTGTTGTATTATACATCCGTAGTCTGACCAGTATTTTGATAAATTTAATATTAGCTCTTGAAATGTTAAACTCACTATTAATAACCCTCGTTACTTAACTTTAACATTGTATTTCAAACATGATTTTTTTGGAAATAAATTTATTGTATTTTATACACTTCTTAAAATCTTTTTTATTAAATATTATAATTTTTTTTAAATAAATTTTCTAATTTTTGAAAAAATCCCCTGATTTTATACCGTTTTTGAATTTTATATTCAAAAAAATAAAAATTTTTATACTAAATTTTATTTTTTTTTAATATTAAGTTTTGTCAACAAACTTTACAAATTTAGAATATGAAAAAAGAGAAATGCACTTTTTGCATTTCTCTTTTACAAAATTGTTAGTTCTAAAAATTATAATTTAGAAGCAACCATTAATGTAGTTTCTGCTAATCTTGTTGAATAACCGCATTCATTATCATACCAGGAAATTATTTTAACCATATTGCCGTTCATAACCCTTGTTAATAAAGCATCAACGGTTGATGATTGTGATGTTCCGATATAATCTGAAGATACTAACGGTTCTTCGGTATAGCAAAGAACATGGCCGTCAGCACCTGCTTTTAATGCGGCATTAACTTCTTCAACAGTTACGTTTCTTTCTACTTCGAATACAACATCCACTAAAGATACATCCGGAGTAGGAACTCTCATAGCAAAACCGTCTAATTTCCCTTTTAATTCGGGAATAACTAGTGCAACAGCTTTAGCGGCACCTGTTTTTGTAGGAACAATGTTTAAAGCACCTGCTCTTGCTCTGCGTGGGTCTTTGTGACCTGCGTCCAAAATTCTTTGGTCGCCTGTGTATGAGTGAACTGTTGTCATTAAACCTTTAACAATTCCGAATTTTTCTTTGATAACTTTAGCGACCGGTGCTAAACAGTTTGTTGTGCAAGAAGCCATTGATATTACATTGTGTTTAGCCGGGTCATACATTTTGTCATTTACACCGAGTACTATTGTAATATCTTCATTTGTTGCAGGAGCTGAAATGATAACTTTTTTTGCACCTGCCGTTATATGAGCTTTTGCTTTTTCTCCGTCAGTAAAGAAACCTGTTGATTCAACAACAACTTCAACTCCTAATTCTTTCCATGGAAGTTGTGCGGGGTCTTTTTCCGAATAGAATTTAATTTTTTTGCCGTTAACAATAATACCTTCGGCATAAGCTTCAACCTGTCCGTCGAATTGTCCCATAACCGAATCATATTTAAAAAGTCTTGCTGCATCTTCAGGTTTTAAACCCGGGTCGTTAATTGCAACATAATTGATTTTATCAAAGATACCTTCTTTGATTGCTGCTCTTAAAGTGTTTCTTCCGATTCTTCCGAATCCGTTAATTGCAACATTTACCATAGTTTTTCGAACTCCTTTTTTCTACCATGATTTGTCTACATATATTATTTATAAATTAAACAAAACGCATATTCAAGTATTTATCTATACATTTAATGTTTGTGCCGTATTTTCTTCTTTTAATTCTTCTTCTTTTACGTGAACATAATCAATGAGTTTTGATATTTTTTCGCCCCATTCATTTATTATTTCATTATATTCTTGATTGTATGAAATTGGTTCACCAATTGCAACTTTGATTTTACCTTTGAACGGTATCCAGTTATATTCTTCGCATCCTGTTATGCCTACGGGTAAAATATCTGTTTTCATTTGCTTTGAAATTACCGCAAAGCCTTTATTTATTTTTTCAATTTTTCGATTTCGTCTTATTCCGCCTTGAGGAAATATTCCAAGCATCCATTTCTCTGTTCTGAATACGTTTAATGCGGTTTTTATTGTTGAAACTTCAAGTTTTTCCCTGTTTACGGCAAAACAAGCTAAACCGTCAAGTAAAAATGCAAGTATGGGATTGTAAAACAGCTCTTTTTTCCCCATAAACGCTATAAATTTTTTTGTTGCTTCACCCGCTAAAAACGGGTCAAAGTATGATATATGATTGGGGGCAACTATAATATTTCTGTCCGTCGGAATATTTTCCCGTCCGATGTACTCTATTTTATAAAACAGCGGAATTAATGTTCGTGCAATAAGCCATCTTCCAAATAGTTGGAATTTGCATTTGCCTTCTGTAAAATCAGAAACTTCTCTCTTTGTATAATTTTTCTTCTTATTTTCCATCGATTATCTCTCTATTATTTAGGAAGGTATATATTCCAGTTCTGCTATTTTACTTACTTCATTTGCCCATTCGTCAATTACTTCATCAACATTTGCATCGCTTTTTATGGGCTTCCCGACCCTTATTTTAAATTCTTTTTTCTTTGAATTTTCACTTTCTTTAACGATTAAACCTACGGGCAGAATATCGGCATTCATTTTCTTTGCTATTAATGCAAACCCCTTGGTGATATTTTCCATTTTGCCGTTGTTACATCTTGTTCCTTGCGGAAATAAACCCAAATGCCAATCTGTTTTTTGTATGGTTAAAGCTGTTTTTATTGTTGATACGTCAACTTTATCTCTGTCTACCGCAAATGCACCGCACCAATCCATAAGTACCATTGACCAAAATGTTTCAAATAACTGTTTTTTTGCCATATATGCAATCGTCATGTTTAATGTGGCGGCAATTACAAAAGGGTCAAACCCTGTTATATGATTGCTTGCAACTACATATTTTTTGCTTCTGTCAATATTTTCAAGCCCTTCTACACCTTTAAAATCATATTTACATCTTACAATATTAATTATTACAAAATTGCATGCAATATATTGAAAAATCTTTCTCCAAATATTAAAGCTTTTTGTGGATTTTGATGAGAATTTTGTTGTCATATCAGCCTATCGTCTATTTTTTCAATAATATTATACCAAAAAAATAAATTTATTTATGCAACATAAAACAAAAAGGTTATTATCAAATCTGCCGCAAGTAAAAATACCGTTGATTTTATTGCCGCCTTAGTTGTTGATATACCAACATTTTTTGCACCGCCTTGTGTTTTATAACCTTGCGTTGCACATATCAAAGGTATTATTATTCCGAAAACAAACCCTTTTAAAATACTTATATATATATCCCTTGTGTTTAACCACAAATATACCGATGACATATAACGGTTAGGATGAAGTCCTATCGTGGTGTAGGATATTATTAATCCACCTATAATGCCGAATAATTCAGCCAATATTACCACCATTGGAACCGTTATTGCACCCGCAATTATTCTCGGGGCAAAATAATATCCTATTGGGTCTACTTTTAATGTTTTCATGGCATCTACCTGGGATGTTACCTGCATATTTGCTATTTCCGCACTGATTGCAGTTCCCGCTCTTGCACTTATTGCCAATGCCGCAAACCCCGGTGCCAGTTCCCTGATTAATGCAATCGATAAAAAACCGCCGACGTAGCTTTCCGCTCCCGACATTAAAAATTGTTTTGATACTTGTAATGCAATTACCGCCGCAGCAATAAATACAATGCTTAATGATATAGGCAGTGAATCATAGCTTAACATTGCCGCAGAAGCAAGCACTTCCGTCTTTTTTAAATTGCCGTCAAGTATATATCTTATTGTTTGGATTAAATTTTTAATACATAGTCCCAAAAAACTTATCATGTTTTTATTCCGTTTTTATTAAACATTTCTCGAAAAAAATGAAGCTACTTCTTTTTGTGTGAAATAATGTGAAATTGGACGTCCATGCGGACAAGTGTAAGGATTTCTGGTTGTTCTTAATTTCCTTACTATTTCTTCCATTTGAAATAGTGTTAATTTTTCTCCTGCTTTTATTGCCGCTTTGCAAGCTGTTGTGATTAAAATTCTCTCTTCTATTGAATCTAAATCATTTTCAGGTGAGTTTCGTAAATTTTTCAACAGCTCTGCCAATATATCGGCAGATGAAATTTTTGATAAAACTTGAGGTATTTTTTTAAAAATAATTTGTGTATCTGATATTTTTTCTATTTGATAACCGAATTTAGCAAGATGTTCTTTTGCATTTGCGAGTATTGCCGCATCTTGAGGTTCAATATCGAGTATATCCGAAATTATTAAACATTGCGAAATAATCTTTTTTTGTTTCTTCAATGTTTCATATATATATCTTTCGTCAGCAATATGCTGGTCAATTATTTCTAAAGTATCTTCATTTTCTACGATAATATATGTATTATCATATTGTCCGATTATTTTTATATCATTTTCCTGATTTTGAGTGTTAAAATCAATTATAGGCATTTGTGCCGGATTTGATATTTCCAATATATTTTTATTATTATCTGATTTTGAAGGCGTTAAGCTGCTTTTGTCTGAATTATTATCTTCAGATTGAGAAGAGGGTAAGATATTTTTTTTAAAATTGTTATCTTCATTAAAAAATTCATCATCATTTTTTATAAAATGAAGCGGAGCAATATTTTGATTAATTTCTTCATTCTGTCCTTGCTCAATATTAGTTACAGCAAGAGCATCTTCTATTGCCTTTTGTACAAAATTAAATACCAAATTCGGATTTTCGTATCTTATTTCTTTTTTTGTCGGATGTGCATTTACATCGATTTTATTGGGATTGATGTTGATATTTAGTACAACAAAAGGATACCTTCCGGCAGGAATCATATTTTTATAAGCATTATCAATAGCCTTAGTTAAAATTTTACATTTTATTGCTCTTGAATTTACAAAAGTGTATATGGAATTTCTGCTAGAGCGTGTATAACTTGGAACTGACACATAGCCTGTTATGCTCATATCCTCTTGCTTATCTGTTCTAATTACTTCTTTTAAATATTGTAAAATATCAGAATTGTAGATTTGCGATATTCTTACTTTCAAATCAACATTAGGAGTTGTGTTTATAACATCCTGATTGTTATTTTTTAGAATAAAACCTATTTGAGGATGTGATATTGCAAGTGCCTGAATGTATTCTTGAATATATGAAAACTCTGTTTTAGAATTTTTTATAAACTTCAAACGTGCAGGCTGGCTGAAAAATAGGTCTTTTACTACCATGACCGTTCCTTGTGCACAGCCTGTCTGAGTAAATTTTACTTGTGAATTTTCAGCTTCTGCTTTTATTCCGTATTCAAAATCACAGGTTCTTGTTATACATGTGACTTTTGCAACGGAAATTATACTTGCAAGAGCTTCTCCTCTAAATCCTAAAGTTTCAATGTTAAAGAGGCTGTTTTCGTCTGTTAATTTGCTTGTGGCATGCTTTGTAAAAGCAAGTTCAATATCATCCGGATGGATACCTGCCCCGTTATCTGCAACACGAAAATCTCGGCAGTCGTTAGATACATTGATTTCAATTTTAGTTCCACCGGCATCTATTGAATTTTCCACTAATTCTTTAACCACATTTGCAGGTCTTTCGATTACTTCACCTGCTGCGATTTTATTAATAAGATTGTTTGGTAATTGTTTAATTCTCTTCATGATATCTAATTATATTACAGTGAACTAATATATTACATATAAATACAAAATAATTTACAAATGTTATTTTTAATTTTAGTGTTGTATAATAAAAATAGTGCGGGTGTAATTCAGTGGTAGAATGTTTGCTTCCCAAGCAAAATGCCGCGAGTTCGAGCCTCGTCGCCCGCTAATAAAGAAGCCCTACCAATAGGTAGGGCTTCTTTACAAAGAAATAGAAATGCGAGAACTCCGCAAGCCGGAGGCTTGCAAAAGTTCGAACGACCTGTGAGCAGAGGGCGAAAAGGGAAAACGAAAGTTTTACCTTTAAGACCCGTTTATGGCGAACAGGTCAAGACAGCCTCGTCGCCCGCTAATAAGCCAATCTTCCCCTACCTGCTTATCTATCATCAAAACCACTTTACAATCAGTTCATAAATCTGCAAAATTAAAAGCCCCGCAAGGGGCTTTTAATCTTAAGTTAACATATCTCTCGTGCGGAGGCAGTCAACGGATTTTATCCCGTCAAACAACAACCGACAATTATTATATTCCCATATTATATAAATTTATAACATATTAGTTTAAAAATTTTCTGGATTTAATCGAATAATTCGGTTATAATTTTTTAAAATTAAAAATAATTATATGGTAAGGAATATTATGCAAGGTCATTTATATATTATAGCAGGTTGTTCCGGAGTTGGGAAAGGTACTCTTTTAACTCGTTTTTTAGAAAAGAACCCTAATGTCAAACTTTCTATTTCCGCAACAACAAGACATCCCCGTCCTAACGAAGTTGACGGAGTTAATTATTTTTTTGTAACAAAAGAGGAATTTCAACAATCGGTTGAAAATAATGAGTTTCTTGAGTGGGCAGAGTTTAACGGTAATTTTTACGGAACAAAAAAGAGCTTTGTTGAAAAAACGCTGGCTAAGGGAATTGATTTAATTCTTGAAATAGAGGTTCAGGGTGCAAAACAAGTCAAAGATAAAATGCCGGAAGCCGTTTCGGTATTTATTATGCCTCCTTCTGTTGAAGTGCTTGAATCAAGGTTAAGAGGCAGACATACCGAAAATGAAACCGAAATTCAATCACGTTTGCACGAGGCAAAACGTGAAATTGAAGCGGGTAAAGCTTTTGATTATCAGGTGATTAATGATGATTTGGAAATTGCACTCGATAATCTTCAAAAGATATTTGATTTTGAAAGGACAAAATAATGTTAAGCGGAAAGAATGTTCTTATCGGCATAACGGGTGCTGTTGCAGCATATAAGGCTTGCGAATTAATTCGTATGTTTAAGCGTAATAATGCCAATGTAAAAGTGGTTGTTACTCCGAATGCCATAAAGTTTGTCACAAGAACAACTCTTGAATGCTTATCTCAAAATCCGGTTGATATGGAAATGTTTGATATATGTGAATATAAACCCGAACATATTTCGTTAACCGATTGGGCTGATATTTTTTTAATTGCACCGATTAGTGCGGATACAACGGCTAAAATATCACTGGGAATTTGTGATAATATTTTAACCACAACATTTTGTGCATTTAAAAAACAGGTTATTATTGCACCGTGTATGAATACTTTTATGTGGGAAAACCCTGCTGTTCAAACGGCAATCGATTTATTAAAATCGAGAGGAGTTGCGGTTGTTGAGCCTGAAACAGGTTTTCTTGCCTGCGGCGATGAAGGTAAAGGCAGACTTGCGGATATTAATACAATATTTGAAGCTGCGAAAGGTTTGTTAATTCCCAATCAAACATTAAAAGGCAAAAAAATAGTTGTAACGGCGGGGGGAACTAAAGAAAATATTGACCCTGTCAGATATATCGGTAATTACAGCTCCGGAAAAATGGGAATAGCGTTAAGTGATGCGGCTTATAATGCCGGTGCGGATGTTGTACTCATTTCTACAGTTGATGTTAAAAGAAATTATCGTGTTATAAATGTTAATACTGCACATGAAATGTATGATTGCGTAAAGTCGGAATTTACAGATGCCGAGTCATTGATAATGGCGGCTGCCGTAAGTGATTACAGGGTAAAAAATGTTTCAACGCAAAAAATCAAAAAAACTGGAGCGTCTTTAACTCTTGAACTCGTTGAAAATCCCGATATTTTAAAAGAAATGGCATTAATTAAAAAAGATAATCAAACCATAATCGGATTTTGTGCCGAAAGTGAAAATTTGATTGAAAATGCCAAAATTAAAATCAAAAATAAAAATTGCGATTATATTTGTGCAAATGATATTTCGTCCCATGATATCGGTTTTTCTTCCGATTATAACGAGCTATATATAATTGATAAGAATGAAGAAGTTTTTCATATAGAAAAAACAGATAAAAAAAGTGCAGCTAAAAAAATAATAGAAAGAGTTTATGGAACAAGTAAATAAAATAATTAAGAAAATAGAAGATTTTGCACCTTTATCAACAATGCAGAAGTGGGATAATTCGGGCTGGCAGATTAATTTGGGAATTGAAGATGTTAACAGAATTCTTCTGGCACTTGATGTTACGCCGGTTACGGTACATGAGGCGATTGAAAAAAAGTGCGATTTTATTTTATCTCATCATCCCGTATTTTTTAGTAATATAAAGTCGATAGAAGCTTCGTACATCATAAAAGCCATACAGAATAATATTCAGATTTATTCGGCACATACGAATTTAGATATTGCAGAGGGCGGTGTCAGCGAATATCTTGCCGAAAAATGCGGATTTACGGATTTGGATACAGCATTTGAGTTTATAAAATATAAACAATTTGATGAAGATATGAACTTTTCAAAATTAATATCAAATTTAAAAACGGTCTTTTGTCTTCCGAGCATAAGAGTTGTGAACAGTAAACGAAAAAGTTACAAATCGATAGCATTTTGTTCGGGCAGCGGAGCTGAATTTATTAAAGACCTCGAACAAATCGGAATTGATGTATTTATAACGGGAGATTTAAAACATCATCAGGCATTAAACGCAAACAGCATGACAATTATTGATTTGGGGCATTTCCACAGTGAAAGATTTGTTGTTGAAATTTTTCAAAAAATATTGCAAAATGAGGATGTTGAAGTCATTGCGGCAACCGAAAAACCCGCCTGGGAGTTATTATGATGAAAAAAGTTTTATATTTGTTATTAACCGGTTTTTTATTGCAAAACGTGTGTTTTGCTAATGATGTCTTAAAATTTGATTTTCCAAATGAAGGATGGCATAAAGTAGCAAGCCCGGATGGAATAGAAAGTAAGAAATGCTTTGTGCCGGTTAATCAAACTGCGGAAAATTATACCGAAATGCTTACATTTATGCAAAAATCCGTTAAAAATAAAGATATTTCTCCTATTGTAATTCTACAAAAACAGCTCGGTAAAGATAAGATTAATTATTCAGATATATATCCCGAGTATATTACGCAGGATTTTGATGACGCTATGGCTACGTGGTGTAGTAAATCCAGAAATACGTGTACTGTTGAACGTGCATTTAAAGGTAATGAAGGGGTCGTTCTTGCTGTTTACGTCAATAAAGCACCTCATTACTCTCAAAATATGTTCGGACAATGGTCAAATATTTTAAGCAGAGTAAGCTTATATAATAAAACGGATGTCGCCGTAAACGAAAAAGGTTTGATTGAGTTATAGTCATGCAGATTACGGGCGGAAAATATAATTCAAGAAAAATTAAAACTCCGGATTACGATAATATAAAGCCGACACTTTCAAAAACAAGGCAGGGAATTTTTAATTCTCTTTCGTCTTTAATAGATTTTGACGGTAAAGTTTTTCTTGATATGTTTGCAGGCAGCGGAATAATGAGCTTGGAAGCTTTATCGAGAGGATTTAGCGTAATTTCTTTTGAAAAAGATAAAAAGACGGCATTAGCGATAAAACAAAGTTTTAAATCTTTAAATTTAGTACCGGAACTTTATATCGGCGATTCGTTAAAATTGCTGTTAAAACTAAAGAGCCAACCGGATGTTATTTTTATTGACCCGCCTTATACGTCGGATTTATATGAAAATTCGCTTGAAGTAATATTAAATAATAACATTCTTAAACCGGATGGGATTATTATTATGGAACATCCTGCCGATAAAATTATAAAAAATAATGGCTTTGAAATAATCAAAGCCAAAAACTACAGTAACAAACAGGTTACTTATTTAAAAATTAATCAAGCGGAATAACGAGTTTTTGTCCGACCGACAATTTGTGTTCACTTGATAAATTATTAGCCTGTTTTATTTTTTCTACTTTGCTTAAATCATATTTTCCGTAAAAACGATAAACAATAGAACTCATGGAGTCGCCGCTTTTAACTGTATAATGTTCAACTGTTGGAATTGGTGCAGCATCATTGCTATTAACAGCCGGAACTAAAGAAATTTGCGAATTAATTTGAGGCAATTTGCTTTTTCTTGATATTTTTTTCTCGTATTTAGGCTGGCCTAATGAAGCTTCATTAGGTGCGGAAGCTATATTAGAACTTATACTTAATATAGATGTCATAATGAACATGCATAAAGTACCGGCAATAAAACCTGTTAATAAATAAACGCCGGGAGATTTTTCTTCTTTTGGATTAATTTTGAAATTTTGCCATAAGAGGTCAAGTTCTTTTTGTTTTTCAGGTCTTTTATATGCTTTTGGTGCATTATCAACAAATTCTTGCTTGGTATCTTTTTTGTGTTTTATTTCAGATAAAAAAGCAATTTTTTCATCCGATAAATTAGACCTGTAAATTGATGAATTTCTCATTTATAAACCCCCAGTCCTTTCCTTATATTAGCATGATAAATTAATAAATAGTATTAATCAAGAAAAATTAAACTTATTATTACAATAAGATACAAAAAAGACTGATAACTTGTCATCAGTCTTTTTTATATGTCATAAGTATAATTTATTATTAAGCTGCAACGCCTTTGATTTCTGTAATTAAATAATTTGCAATCCATTCAAAATCGCTGTTTTGTTGAGCGGCTTTTTCCAAATAGTTTATTGAAGATTCACCTATTCTAATCAGCACCATTGCAACAATTCCTCTTGTTCTTCCGGTTACGACCTGAAGTGAATCAACCAAAGAAGGAACTGCATCTTCACCTATATTTACAAGTTCGTTTTCAATTTTATTTTTAATTGCATTATCTGCATTTTCTAATTTGTTTAAATATTCATTTATTGGTAATAAAACTGTGTTCATCATTTTTTGCCTTTTTTTTATAACTCAAAACTTCCGATTTTATTATAAATCAAAATTTTCAAATTCCCGTTTTTTTAATATATTCTTTATATCTTGGTTTAAATTCAATAAATACAATATATACAGCCATAATTTAGTTTTATTTTTATTTCTCAAATGTACAAAAAATAGCCTGTTTATATAGTACTAAAATTATACATTGGTCTATTTTTTTATTGAGGAATTAACTCTAAACTGAATATATCCGAAATTTATGTTTGTTAATAACATAAATAATTATATGGTGTGGAAGTATGTATAAATGTTAGATGGGGTAGAAAAATGTTAGTTGAAAAGTATATTAACGGTTTAAATCAGAGAAGTTCAATAGAATTTAAAAATATTTCAAGAGATATAATACCATGGCTTGAACAGGTAGCTATGGAGAATAATTGCCAGATTGAGAAGAAAGAATGGAAAAGCAAATATAACAGCTATGTTATATACGATTATGAACCTTTTTGTTCAGACGGATTTGAAATTAATATTACGCTTTCTTCTTTCGATGTTAATTATTTATATTTCGTAAAATTTTTATATAATAATAAACTCGAAACAATTGAATATTTAAATAGTTGTATTGAAGAATAAACAGGTGTAGTATTGTCAAAATATACGGTCGGTTATATATTAATGTGTACATAAGAAAGGATGCAATATGGAAGAAAATAATAATTCGGATAACAACCAAAATAATCAAGAATTAATGAATGAAAAAACAAAAGAAAGACACGTTTGTTTTGAAACTCACTGTTGGAAAAAATGTCTAGCAATGTTATGTGCTGCATTTTTAGGCGGGTTTCTGGCATTCTATTTTGTCGCAGATCAAATGATGTATAGGTATCATAAAAACTATTTTAAACCTGAACGATTTGAAGAAAAAATGTTTGATGATATAGACAAGCTTTATTTAAAAGATTTTCGTGATATTGAACGTCAATTTGATAACCCGAAACACATTATGCCCCGTTTGGGTCGTGATAGGCTTGATATGCCGTTTCTGCCGGCTAATCCCGTTAAAATTAAAACTGATGTGGATGATGATGTATATAATATTATAGTATGTTTAAAACCGTTTCAAAATGATGAAAATAAGATTAAATACGAAGTAGCCTCCGGTAAAATTACGGTATACGGGAGCTCGGAAACTAAACATAAAAATGTTAATGAGAATGTGTCTTTCTCTCAGGATTTCCTGTTGCCGTCTAATGCTGATACGGATAATATTACCAAAACAAAAGACGGTAAAAAGCTTATTATTTCAATTCCTTTGAAAAATTAAAATTATTGCTTAAGAAAAAATAACACCTAATTGCATTATGCTTTTGGTGTTATTTTTTGTTTTTTATTACTTTACGGGCGTTTAATGTTTTGAAACATTATGTAGTATTTTATGTTTACATAGCTTTTTTTTGTTAAAATTAGAATGTATTTTACTATTTTACAGGGGATATATAATGAAAAACAAGATAATTATGTTCTGGATGATAGTATTAATAACTGTCATTTCAATTGTAATTATAAAAGTTAAGCCTATTCCTTTGGGTTTGGACTTGGTCGGCGGTTCAAGAATTGTGCTTGAAGCTCAAAAAACCGAGACAATTTCTGAAATAACTCAAGATATGATGGACGGACTTAAAACAGCCATTGAAAACAGAGTTAATGCACTGGGTGTATCTGAAACAATGGTTCAGCAAGAGGGAAGTAACCGTTTGTTAATCGAAATTCCTAACGTTTCAGACCCTAAAAAAGCCAGAGAATTTTTGGGTGAAACCGCTAAGTTGGAATTCAAAAAACCTATTCTTTCAGATGACGGAAATGTCTTAGGTTGGGAACAATCAGGTCTTACCGGTGAAGATTTACATAAGGCTTCCGTAGGAACTGATAATGCCGGTAAATGGCTTATTTTACTCGAATTTAACTCTAAGGGTGCAAATAAGTTCGCTAAACTTACCCGTGAGTTCAGAGGTTATCCTATTGCTATTTACTTTAATGATGAAAATATCTCGGAACCCGTTGTTCAACAGGAAATTAACGGCGGCAACGCTCAAATAACCGGTGACTTTACACACGATAGTGCTAAAAAAATTGTTGATCTCTTAAATGCCGGTGCTTTACCTGTTCCCGCTAAAATTATCGAAGAAAATTCGGTTGGGCCTACTTTGGGTGCGGACAGTTTAAATAAAAGCAAATTCGCAGGCATGCTCGGTTTGGGTGCAGTTATGATATTTATGATTTTTTGGTACAGAGTACCCGGATTTATTGCCGATATAGCTTTAGTTATTTATTCTTTAATAGTTTTTGCCATATTTAAAATGGTTCCCGTTACGTTAACGCTTGCCGGTATCGCAGGGTTTATTCTCAGTATAGGCATGGCGGTTGATGCCAATATATTAATTTTTGAACGTACAAAAGAAGAATTAAAAGCGGGTCGTACTTTGTTTACCGCTATTAATTCCGGTTTTGACAGAGCATTTACAAGTATATTTGACTCAAATATGTCTACGATTATTACGTGCGTTATCTTATATTTCTTAGGCTCAAGTATAGTAAAAGGTTTTGCTTTGACTCTTGCCATAGGTGTACTTGTCAGTATGTTTTCGGCAATTACCGTTACAAAAAATTTCATGCATTTGATGTTCGGTACGGGACAATTAAAACATCCCGCTTTGTTCGGATTAAAAGAGTCTGATATAAATGAAGCCTATGCGGCCGAAGAAACTCAGCGTGAAAAAGCTAAGTTCGGAGTATTAGATTAGTAATTAAGGAGTATAAAAATGTCATATAGTGTTTTAAACACAAAAAAAATATTGGATGTTGTTAAATACAGATGGGTATGGCTTTCTTTATCTTTTATACTGCTGTTTCCCGGTATTCTTGCAATGTTCTGGTCAATGTATAAATATCCCAATCATTCACCGCTGTTGGTAGGCATTGATTTTACGGGCGGTACAATTGTTCAATATGCCGTTGATAAAAAAGTTTCTACGGATGATGTAGCTAAAATTAGAGGAAAATTATACGATAAAGGTATTGACAGCCCTGTTATTCAGGTTCTTTCCACTAATGAAGCAGGCTCTAATTCTGAAATAAAAGATATTATTTCAATTAAAACTCAGGCTGAAGCTGAAACTTCCGATAATGCGGAAGCCGATAGCATGCACGCTCAAATTATCGATAATATTACGGAGGCCGTTACGGCTTATTATCCGAATGCCGCTTTGGAACAGGAAAGTTTTGTCGGCCCTGTTTTGGGAAAACAATTGTTTGTTAATTCGATGATTGCTGTTTCTCTTGCTTTGCTGGCAATAGTTATTTACCTTACGATGAGGTTTCATTTTGAATTCGCAATTGCGGCATGTTTGGCACTGTTCCATGATGTATTGTTTGTTGTCGGAGTATTTTCAATTTTAGGCCTGGTATACGGAGTGCATGTTGACAGTTTGTTTGTAACTGCAATATTAACGGTACTAGGGTTCAGCGTTCATGATACCATCGTTGTATTTGACCGAATAAGAGAAAATTTGAAATTTTATTCAAAAAAAGCAACCTATGATGAACTTGTTAATGCTTCCGTGAACCAAACATTGGCAAGAAGTATAAATACATCATTTACGACATTAATTACTTTATGTGCATTATATTTCTTTGGTGGTGTTACAACAAAAGATTTCGTACTCGTTATGATTTTGGGTATTGCAATAGGTACTTATTCAAGTATATTCTTTGCAAGTACACTTGTTGCATTATGGAATGATATAACGGAAGCTAAGAAGGCAAAAGCGGCGGTATAATGGAAAATTATTCAAAATCATTATCGGAATTTATCAGAGAAACTCGTGAAAAAGCGGGTTTCTCCGTATTGGGGCTTTCTAAAAAAAGCGGTTTAACCGTCGAGCAAATTGAGGATATAGAGTCCGGAAAAGATTTATTTTTGCCCGCAACAATAAGACAAAAGCTTGCTAAGGGCTTAAAAATCAACCCTTCTGATATAAAAGAATACGAACGAATTATGATTGTATCTTATGATAAGGTTACTCCCGATTATATAAATTCAGTTAAAAAAGCTATTTTAGCTGGTGAAACGGATAATTTAAGATGTCCTATTTGTTCATCTAAGCTCATTACAAAGGTTGTAAGATTGATTGATTTAGAGAATAATATTGCACTTCATCCTAAAGCTCAATGCAGTAAATGCTCTTTTCAAATAAGATAAAAAAAGAACCTTAAAAGGTTCTTTTTTATTTCTATTATTATAATTTCATCTTTATTCTTCTTTATTATTCTGGTTTCTGAACATGCCACCGCCTCTATGTTCCGGAGTAGCTTTTTGAGCATATAAAGTAAATGATATTTTGATTAATAAATAATCAGGATTTTCGCTGAAAGCGGTTACATTTAATTTTGAAATTGACATCATATATTCAAATTTATTAATCATATCGTTCAAATAAGATTGCAATTGAGCGTATGTACCAATGAAAAAGAATTTGAATTCGCAAGCAAAATATTTATCAGAATTTGCTGCAAATAAAGGTGCATAAGACGGATTCATATCTGTTTCAATAGAACGTATCATAAGCCCGTTTGATTGAGCTATTTTAATTATGCTGTCAAACATATTTCCGTACAATCCGGGGCTGTTTTGCTCTGAATTTGCCGGTGCTTTATAAAATGGCTTGAATTTTTTTAATTGATTTTCCTCTTCTGCTTCTTTCTTTTCTAATTCCTGTTTTTGTTTTTCGTAATTTTCTAATTTAGCAATATTAGAATCTCTTGTAGCCATTTGGGCACTATATTCATTAAATGGTTCTTCCACTATTGTTTTAACAATAAGTATGAATATAAGAATTGCAACGACTATACATATTACACCAATATTTTGCTTTAATTTTTTCATATTTTCCTCTGTATTTTATAGTTCAATTATATAACCGGTGCCGGTGGCGGAGCCATTGTAGTATTCATTCCGCTTGGCATAAAGCTTCTGCTTTGTACTGAACTCATTGTATTTTGTATTACACCTTGAACATTATCATCTTCATGAAGATTAACATCTGCATCAGATGTTTTAAGTTCAAATGTAAATCCGTTTGGAATTTTGCCCGGTATTGGGTCATTCTTTGTGTTAACGGAGAGTTTTGCAACCATTAAATTTTCATTTTTGTCTTTTAATTTACTTAAGAATTTTTCAACATCTTCGCTATTTGTTGATTCTCCAATAATTCCAATGCCTCCAGAATCGTTTGTAACAAATTTTCTGATGTATATTGAGTCCGGAATTTCAGTAGATAAACTTGTATATGCATTAACAATATTTTTATTGCTGTTAATAATTTTTTGCATAATAGGGAATACATTTGCCGAAGATTCACCACCGCCTTTTTTTATTCTGTTTTCAAACGCTGTTATTTCTTCACTTGCGTTTTGGTTTTCTATTGACTGATTTTCTGTTTGACTGGTGAGGAATGATTTAATAACAAATCCGAAAATAGCTCCAAATAAGATTGCAGATAAAAGTACAACGAGTATAAATCTTATAAATTCAATTTCGTAACCACCTACTTGTACTATATTCTTTTTAAGTCTTTCTTCGGGTACAAAGTTGATATCTATGCTGTATTCTTCAAAAGAAGCAGCTGCAGCACCTATTACTTCTAATGTCATATATTGAAGTATATTTTGGTCATTATCACCAACAAACATTTCAGTGCTGATAAGCTGGTCATCTGTATTTGTATTTAAACCCACATAATCGATTTCACCCGAGAACGATAATCTTTCCGTAAGAAGTTCAGGGTTAACATCATCCGTTTCACTAATTATTAATAACGATTGAGGAATAAAGTCTTCAGTAATATGTCCTACGAAATTTGTTATTGTTGCAAAAACTTCTTCTGGTGAGAATGATTTTACGGCTAATGGCTGTTCTTTATAATCTAAAACTAAACCGCCTTTTAAATTAAATGCACAGCAGCTGTTTGATGTTATCAAAAGAACAGCCGCTCTTTCTTCAGACTGATTATATTTTGTAAACTTGTCGCAATATTTAACAGCCCTTAATATTGAAGAATATGAAGTGTCAATTCTTTCTACTTCAATACCTAAATTATCAAATATATCAAGCAGTTTTATAACAATTTTACTTTGAACGGCACTATATAATATTTTTTGTGCTGATTTTGAAGTACCATCCTGTATTAAAGAATATGAAATAATAGGATCATTTCTTTTAAATATATACAAATCTTCAAGTTCTGCTTGTAAATTTTCAACAATATAGCCTTGTTCCGAATCGTTTTCGAGAGGTGTTAATCCGAAGCAAACATTTGGCAATGTTAAAGAAACAGCACATTCGTTTGGAGTTAAGCCGGCTTCTTCAAATAGATTTTCAACGACTTCCGCTAATTCTTCAAAGTCTATAATTTCTCTGATTGCACTATTGTATTTAATATTTCCGGTAACAAAATTTACAACGCTTTTTGTTTTGTTATCGATGCACATAAGTTCTATAGTGTTGTTCATTGATACAGCTATACCTACGTGCGTTCTCTTTTTAAAACCTAATTTATCTAACATATTCTCAATTAACCTGCTTTTATTTTCATACAATATTATAATTATAATAAAATATAATGCCATTTTTGACAAGAAACTTAACGAATGAGTTTTTTTATTTATCTAAATCATTTAAAGTATAATTTATGTATGGTTAAACAAGGATAATTAAAATGGAAGATTATATATACGGCAGAAATAATGTACTAGAGCTATTAATTGACGGGAAAAGGAGTGTTAGTAAAATACTGTTAATAAAAAATATTAAGAATAATGATAAAATCAATCAAATAATTGAAATTGCAAAACAAAGAAATATAATTTTTCAATTTGTTTCAAAAGAAAAATTTATTCAATTAGGTGATGTATCTCATCAAGGTGTTGTAGCGTACGTTTCTCCTGTCAAATATGTTGAATTAGATGATTTTCTCGCAAAAAAAACAAATGCTTATAAAAAAGTAATTATAACCGACGGGGTAGAAGATCCTCATAATTTTGGTTCGATTATTAGAAGTGCCGTATGTGCCGGGTTTGATGCAGTTATATTCCCTTCTAGGCGTAATGCGGGAATTAATTCTACGGTTGAAAAATCTTCGGCGGGGGCGGTAAATCTTATAGATTTAGTGATGGTTAATAGCCTTTCGGCGGCAATTACTAAACTTAAAGATAAAGACTTTTGGATAATTGTAACAGATATAAAATCCGATGATAATTATTACGACATAGATTATTGTGATATGAATTTTGCAATAGTTATGGGTTCTGAAAAATCAGGGGTATCATCTACAATTTTAAAACAGGCAGATTATAAAGTAAAAATACCGATAATTAAGAACTTTGATTCTTTAAATGTAGCAAATGCCGCCGGTATTGTTATGTATGAAGCGGTTAAACAAATACTCCGAAAATCGGAAAATGTTGTATAATTATTATTAAGCGGAGGCAGAATGTCAGAAGAATTGAATAACTATTCATCATCCGATGATGTTGAACAAGAGTCTGATTATGGTGAAATAGATGATTGTGAAAATATCATGACAGGAGCAATAGAACCGGAATTTGCTGAAACACAGCGTAGTGTGGCAGCAGATGATTCGGTAAAAATATATCTTCAGCAGATAGGAAAAATAAAGCTTTTATCTGCCGAGGAAGAGCTTGCGGTTGCAAAAGAAATAAAAGAAAAAAATTCCGAAAAAGCTAAAAACAAACTTGTTAATGCTAATTTGCGATTAGTGGTCAGCATCGCAAAAAAATATATAGGCAGGGGGTTATCGTTTCTCGATTTAATTCAGGAAGGAAATCTTGGTTTAATGCGTGCGGCAGAAAAATTCGATTATTCCAAAGGTTATAAATTTTCAACTTATGCTACGTGGTGGATACAGCAGTCCATAACAAGAGCAATCGCCGATAAATCAAGATTAATAAGACTTCCGGTACACATGATAGAAACTTTAAGTAAAATTAAAAAAATATCGACGGATTTAACTATTGAAAACGGTGCAGCACCTACAAAAGAAGAAATTGCATATAAAATTGGCATGCCTCTTCAAAAATTATCTTCACTTATAGAATCTGCACAAGGTACAATAAGCATTGAATCTCCCGCTAATCAAAAGGATGATAATGCTAAATTATCTGATTTTATAGTCGATGAAACTACTCTTTCGCCGGATACAAAAGTTACTCAGGAAAATTTGTTTTGTGATATCAAAAAAATATTAAATCATTTGAGCGAAAAAGAGCGTAATGTTTTGATAATGCGGTACGGGCTTGACGATAATGGCACAAAAAAAACACTGGAAGAAATAGGCAGTTACTATGGCGTTTCAAGAGAACGCATAAGACAGATTGAAAACAGAGCCATGAGTAAATTAAAAAAACTTTGCAGAAATGTAAATGTTAATAAAAGTTTAAAAAATTATATTTAAACTTCTTTATATTATTAATATACGGACAAAATATTATTTCATGTGTTATAATTCTTTTAAGTCTAATTAAAAAGGAGAAAATATATATTGAAAGATATTTCGTCAGATAAGTTTGCAAGTATAATAGCACGTATATTAGATGACAGACAGGCAAAAGACATAAAAATTTTAAATATATCAAATATATCTGTGTTGGCTGATTATTTTGTTATATGTTCAACGGAATCAACCACCCATGTTAAAGCGTTAACGGGATATATAAGAGAAAAAATTAAAGAATATTTTGAACGAATTCCAATCGGTGAAGAAAATGATGCCAAAAACAGGTGGAATTTGTTAGATTATGGTGATGTTATTGTTCACATTCTTCATAAAGAAGAACGTGAAACTTATGCACTTGAAAGATTTTGGAACCATGCTTTCTGTATGGAAGAAGAAGAATGGAAGGAAAAATCAAAAGATTATTCTGTTTACAAATAGAAAAGAGGATTTTATGAAAAAAGTATTTATTTTGTCTTTATTTTGTATGCTTTTATCGGGGGTATCCGCATTTGCAGCAGATGACTTTGAAACGTTAAAAGATATAAGTCCTGCTCAAAAGCAGCAATTGACACTTATAAAAACTACATATAAGCAGCAACTTGATTCTATTGATAATTCAATAATGAGTTATAACAGTAAAATAGAACAGGTTAAGCAAGATAATGATAAAACTCCGGAGCAGGCTGAGCTATTAACGGGTGCTTATGAACGTAATATTGAATCGTTAAAAAATCAGAAAAAACTTATAGAAACAGAAATGGAAAATAAATATAAAACTGTTTTGACAGACGAACAGTTTAAGCAATATCGAGCTCATCAAATGGTTGTTGAAAATGCATTTAATACTTTCTTACAAAAATAGGAGTTTTAAAATATGTTTAAATGTTTATTAAAAAAAGTTTTAATTTTTACAATTTCAATCATGTGTTTAATTCCGTTATCTGCCCAGGCTATTATCAAAAATCAGGCAGAAGCCGCATATAAAATGGAAAAAATTCAGGAATTAGTGAATTATGATTTGGGAAGTTTATTTAATAAATCAGAGCTTATCGGTTTAAATTTAACTAATTATAATATTTCCACTTCACAGTATAAGCAGGCTGCAATGTCTACAATAGAAGTAATTCGTTCATCTCAAAACAGAATACAATTGCTTAATAATGCTGTTGATTTAACGGATGAAGATAAAAAACTTCAGACGGATAAAATTTATTCGGATATTGATGCGGCTTTGTATTCTCTTGATTCACAAACTTTAGCTTATATTTATGCATTAAGAAATATTATGCCGACAATTACTTATTCAAGATTTGTGAAAAAGTTTGAAACTTTTTATAATTCCTTGGATTTGACTGATAATAAAATTACGTTAGAATAATAATAAAAATTATTGAACTTTTGAATTTCCTCTTTCGTTATAATATATGAAAGAGGAAATTTTTATGAATAATGAAAATAAATGTGATAAATACGAAGCATATTTTGTTTTCAATGATGAAAAAGATTTTATAAATCACATCAAAGATTGTCCTGATTGTCAAAAAGAACATGACATGCAGCAAAAAATTTCGTCACTTATAAAAGAGGCGGCACCTGTTTATTTAAAGACGAAGCAAAAGCAAAAGTCGGTATTAAAAAAGCTTGCGTGTTGTTTTGTTTTATTTGTCGGAATTTCTGTTTATACAGGATGTAATATGTATGAAGATTATCTTGTACAGCAAGATTTTGTAGATAATTCATGCATAAGTATGCTCGGACTTCCCACAGATGATTACGGATTTTTTGAAATTTAAAAAGGGCAAAAGTTGAAATCAATAATAGAAAAATATAGAAATAATATACAAAAAATTATTTCTAATATGACAGGTTCTAAAAACGAAGATATTGAACAGGAAGTATATATAAGAACTTGGAAAAATCTTAATAAATATAAAGATACAGGCAAGTTTAAAAGCTGGATTAGTACCATTACTGCAAATTTGTGTCGTGATTATTTAAAATCGGCTTATTTCAGGAATATGAGTAATTCAGTTACGGAAGAAGATGAACTTGTTCAAATTAAAGATAATACCGAAAGTATAGAAAATATACTTATAAAAAAACAAAGACAAAAGCGGGTTATAGAAGCGATAGATTTGTTAAAACCCAAGTATAGAGAAGTTGTAATAATGTATGAAATGCAAGATATGACGTATGAACAGATTGCTCAAAAACTTAATTGTCCCGTCGGAACGGTTCGTTCAAGACTCTTTAATGCAAGAAAAGAACTAAGTGTGATATTAAGTGATTTAATTTAAAAAAGGAGATACTTATGAAAAAAAATTTTTTATTCCCGGTTGTTTTTGCTGTAATGCTTATGGGCATATCCTCATTGGCTTATGCTGAAGATAATACCGGTGTATTTCGTCCGGATGTAGTTAAACCGAATGTAAGTGAAACAGACAAAGTAAATCATAATATTGACAAATTTAGAGGAAAACATCCTCATCCGCAAAAAGCAGAAATGGCCGCAAAAAAACTTGAAATTGAACAACGCTTAAATCTTACTGAAGAACAAAAAAAGCAAATTAATCTAAATCGTGAAAAAGATAGAGCTAAAATGAAACCTATTATGGAAAAGATGAGAGCAAACCATGAAGAAATGCGTAAGCTTAAATTTGATGCCACTTTAACTCAAGAGGAAAAAGAAAAGAAAATTCAAAAACTGGTTAAAGAAAAAGAAGCTTTAAAACAAAAGGCTAATAAATACAGACAAGATAATATTAAAAGTTTTGAATCTGTTTTAACCGATGAACAAAAATCAGAATTTGAAAAAATCAAATCGGAACAAAGACAAATAATGGAACAACGCAGACGTGATTTTGAACAAAACAAAAAGAATATAAAACATCCGATGCAGCTTACTCCTTTAAAACAAACTGCCGTTAAAAATTAATG
Organism: Candidatus Gastranaerophilales bacterium; assembly: GCA_947588745.1. Lineage (GTDB taxonomy): Bacteria > Cyanobacteriota > Vampirovibrionia > Gastranaerophilales > Gastranaerophilaceae > Avigastranaerophilus. The sequence continues at coordinate 13,758 of CANPYW010000014.1, read as the reverse complement.
ATAAATTCTCTATATAAATTAAAACAACCGTCAAATCAGCATTTGACGGTTATTTTTTTGTTACAAACAGTTAATATAAGTATTTACAAAAATTTGAAAAATAATATATAATTCCCATGGCAATAGGGAGATGTATTTCATGCAAAGAATAGGAATGATTAATAACGTAAGTTTCTCAGGGAATAATGTATTCTCTGTTTTTCAGGCTAGTAAGCCTGTAAATGTTTCTAAAAACATTAGCTCGGATATTCCAAAAGATACGGTTGAACTCAGCAAGTCAAAAATGCAGAATAAGCCTAAAATGAACAAAAAATTTGTTAAAGGAGCGGCTGTTGCCGTTCTTGCCGCCGTTGCCGTAGCAGCCACAATATTCGCCGGAAAGAATATGAACAAAGTTTCATCTGTTGTTTCACAACATGAAAATTATTCACAAAAAGGAATTGACCATGCCGTAAAATCTTTAATAACCGATGTTGAGTCTAAAACAGGGCCTGATGTTAACGGAATTTGTTTTTACGGCCCTGATTGCAAAGGCAAAGAAGAAATGCTTGGCGGGTTTGTTAAACGCTTATCAGATGCAGGTTATGAAATAAAGCATACGCCGAGAGCTTCGCAAGCTGATAATGAAACTATCGGTAATGCACTATATGACATGATTGAGGGTGCAAAAAATCTGTTCAAAAAGGAAAATAAAAGAACGGCAATTGTTGTTCGTGATTTGGATAAATTGGCACCTGATAATTCGGGAATGGAAAGAGTTACCTCAATTATGAAACGTTATACCGAGCATGCCAAGGAAAAAGGTTATGTAATAGTTTCGGAAGCCCAGGATATTACGAATGTTGATTCTGCCGTAAGACGTATAGGAAGAATGGAAGAAAAGATTTTAGTTAAGCCCCTTGCAAGTGACCCAATTCAAGCACATAAAAAGTATGGAGAGCTTTTGGCTAAAAATTTACAAAGAGCGTAAAGAGAGAATAGAAAAGAAAGTAAATTATGAAAATTTCTGCACTTAATGTTTCAAGACCGGTTTCTGCAAACAGCAGACGGTTAAATAATAAGCAAAATAATGGTATGACTGCCAATCAAACAAAACAAAATGTATTCAAAAATGAACCGTATAAACCGAGTTTCGGCTTCGATCCGTTTATACTCGGCTTATATGGGGTATATATGTTGTTTTATGCGGGTGCTGTTGTTGTAGCAAACCGCAAAATACATTATGACGAAATGGAAAGCGAACTAGCTGCTAAAAAGGTGGCAGAGGAAGAACAGAAAAAATTAAACGATATTTCTAATACATACGGTATTTCGATAAATGAAGCGAAAGAGTACCAATGGCAGTTTCTCAAAAGAGCTTCCATTCCCCAAAAATGTAATGGTGATGAAATTGGTATGAATGCTGTAATGGGGTATGAATTTGAAAAATATAAGCTTGCCATGGATGTAATTGTACCTGTTGTAAATGCTCAAAACGGTGATACAAACGCAAAAGTACCTAACGGTGTTATTTTATACGGTCCTCCTGGTGGTGGAAAGACATATATTGCAGATAAATTAGGTGAGCATTTGCAGTATTTCCATACAAACATTGAAGATATAGATTTTAGTGAAAGCAATCACGAAGAAAATGTTGAAAAAATAGTTAAAGCGTTTACCGATGCGGAAGAGAATTTCAAAGAAACGGGCAAATATACACTTATAAGATTACCCGAAGATATTGATTTAACGCTTGTGGATAGAAATAGGAAAGATGCCGCATATACAGCCGAAACGGCGGCGATGATAAAATATGCGGAAAATTGTTCTCAAAGAGGGGCAATATGGCTTTCAACTGCGAATAATCCGAGAAACATTGATAATGCGATTTTACGTCCGGGGCGTGCCGATGTGAAAATTCCTATCGGAAATATGAAAGATTATGCTGTTGCGGATATGATAAGGTATTCGCTTTACAGAAACGGTGAAGAAAAATCTGTTGGCAATTTCAATTATAAAAAAGTAACGGATACAATGAACGAGAAAAAATATGTTCATACTCCTTATGAACTTGAGTATTTTGTAATGTCTGCAAAAGCACATAAAACACAGCCTGATGCCAACTTAAATGCCGATATGGTTATTGCGGAAATGGTTGATTACAATGAAAATGATTTTCCCGTACTTGACAGTCAAACAAGGAAAAAATTCAAGCAAGACCAGAATTTTATGGAATCCACAAAGACAAATGAAGTTGTATTAGATGATTACGATGACGATGACTTAGATTAAACTTGTTTGATAGAATGACTTTGCTTCAAAGTGTTTTTCAAAGAATTTTTTTCTGTGCCATTTTGTAAGTCCGTATTTATCGACTGCTTCAAGGTGTGATTTCGTTAAATAGCCTTTATTTTCTCTCCAATGGTATTGCGGAAATTCTTTATCGAGTTCAATCATAAATCTGTCACGTGATACTTTTGCCAAAATACTTGCTGCGGCAATTGCAGCAGACTTAAAATCGCCTTTAATAACGGTTTCCTGATTGTATTTAAAATCGGAAATCGTTTTATTTCCGTCGACAAGAACGATTATTTTATCGGCTTTAAGCGTATTAATCACTTCCAGACAAGCTTTTTTCATTGTATTTAAAGATGTATTTAAAATGTTATATTTTTCAATATCTTCAACGCTTCCCCGCATAATTGAAAATACGGAATTTTGTATAATAATGTCAAAAAGTTCTTCTCTTGTTTTTTCCGAAAGTTGTTTTGAATCATTTAATTTAACCAAAGAATTTATAAGACTGTTATCAATGTTGGTAAAACAAACGGCGGCTGCGAAAACAGGCCCCGCTCCCGGCCCTCTGCCAGCTTCATCCGTTCCTATAAGAAATTTGTTTTCTTTTAATTTTAAATTGTCAAAATAAAATCTTTTATTCTGCATTGTCTAAGGTTAATTTCCCCAATCTTCCCTGCCTGAAATCATTTAAAATATTTTGAGCACACCTTTTTAAATCCGCACGTCCGCCCTGAATAATCCAATTGCGTTTAAGTGCTATTTCATTAATGCTTACTTCTTCCGTATCTAGGCCGTAATAATTTTTTATTAATTCGGGATAAAATTCGTTAACGGTATTAATAAAATTTTCTGCTACGGCTTCCGTATCATAGGCGTGTTCACCTATTGAGTCGACAAATGCCAGTTTATATGCAATTTTTTGGTCATCCTGTTTAAAAGGGATAATGCCGGGGGTATCAAGTAAATCAACTTTCGGATTTATTCTTACCCATTGTTGTTCTCTTGTTACACCTGCCTTTGCACCTGTTTTTGCTTTTGTTTTTTTGATTAATTTATTAATAATGCTGGATTTACCGACATTGGGCATGCCTATAACCATAACTCTGACGGCTCTTGGCAGCATTCCTTTTTTTATGAGCGAAATAATTTTAGGCTGACCCAATTCCGCTATTTTATTCAAAATTTTTGATAAATCTTTATTATCATTTGAACTTGTGGCGAGTACGGGGCAGTCTGTTTTTTCTTTAATAATTTTTTGCCATTTAAGAGTTTGTTCGGGGCTTGCCAAATCTGATTTATTTAAAAGTATTAAACGAGGTTTTTCGTTTATAAGTTTTTTTATGTTCGGATAAGAAGAACTGAAAGGAATTCTGGCATCCAATACCTCAATAATGACATCAACAATGTTAATTTGTTCTTTTAATTTCTTTTCTGCTTTTGCTATATGTCCGGGATACCAGTGAATATGTTCCATGCTTCCTCTTTCTAAAATAAAAGCCATACTCAATGTTTAACAATGACTACGGCTTTTATTTTTATAAATATACCTAATCTATTTCTTTTCAATTTTCTCTCTGATACGAGTTGCTTTACCTGAACGTTCTCTTAAGTAATACAACTTAGCACGATTAACATCACCACGTCTTACGATAGTAATTTTTTCTATACGGGGAGAATATACAGGGAACACACGTTCTACACCGACACCTTGAAAGATTTTTCTTACTGTAATTGTTTTACCTACTCCGCTTCCTCTTTTCTTGAGAATAGTTCCTTCAAAAGCCTGTGTTCTTTCCTTGTTGCCTTCTATAATTCTTACCGAAACTCTTACTGTATCTCCGGGATTAAGTTCCGGTAATTCTTTATTTAAATATTCTTTTCCTAAATTTTCTACTATAGGGTTCATGATTACATTCCTTTGCATTATATTTTAACGTTACTTTATGATATTTAAAACATGTTTTTTCTTCAAGTGTTTTTTTCTATTTTTTATTAAAAAACAACATTTTTTTACAAATTATTAATAAATATTAACAAATAAAAGTAAATAACTAAAGTTCTTAATAAAAAGACCGATAAATAAATCATAAAGATAAATGGGAAAAGGCAATGAGAATGGGATTAAACGGAGCATCTTTATACGGAGCGGGTTCAAATGTATCGATTATAGACCAACAGGCATTAGCTCGTGTAAAAGAACAAATTTTAAATCCGAATAATGATAAAACGGTTGATGTTTCAAAACTTGATTTATCGAAATTCAACAGAGCTTCATTGGGTACTGATTTATATGCTCAAAGAACAAGTACTGATACGGCATTGCAGGCTTCAAAATCGGCAACTGATTTCGGTGTTAAATTAAGCGAACAATTTAATTTGAATGTTCAATATCTTAATTCTCAAGCGGCTCAAAGTTTATTAGCTGTTAAAGAAAATGTTCCCGCTGCAATTTCGGTTGATATAGCAAATCAGACGGTAAATGAGCGTGAAGTTGTAATAGCCGCAGCTACAACTGCCGAAACTCAAAATTTGAATAAAGACAGAAGAGGTTCTAATCCGTTTTCTTTTTATGTGGATGTTGAAAATGAAAGCGAACCTGAAGATAACGAATCTCTTTTGAAAGCTATAAATATTTTTGCCTAAAATTCATTATTACTTGTTTTTCGGATGGATATTAATCCATCCTTTTTTTTACTTATTTATAAATTGCATAATTCAAAACTGTTTTTATGGAATTTTATAATTCCGTTTTTTTGCATTTTGGATAATTCACGTGACATTGCACATCTGTCCACACATAAAAATTTAGCCATTTCTTCACGTGAATACGGTACGGAAAAAGCCTTTTCGCCTTTTGAATATGTTGTAAGAAAAGCGAGAATTTTATCTTGTGTTGTTTTTTGTGCGATAATATCGATTTTACTGTTTAAAAGCGAATTTTTATTTGAAATCATTTTCATGATATTTTTAATCAATTTCAAATGGTGAGGGCATAATTTTGCACAGGGTGTAACGACTTTTTCGAACGGTAAGAACAGAACTTCGCAGTTATTTTTTGAGATAATGTCAACGGGGCTTTTTGCCGTTCCCGCACAGACTATATCGTGGCCGAATATATCGTTTGTTTTAAGATTTTCAATAACAACATCTTTACCGAGCGGGTCTTTTTTTATTATTTGAGCATTTCCGTCAAGAATTACGCCCAAAAAGTCGATTTTGCTTCCCGTTTTTACTATGCGTGAATTTTTTCCGAAAGTTTTTGTTTTTATTCCCATACATTGTAAAAGTTCAAGTACAAAGTTATTTTCAATATTTTCAAATAAGTCTATTTCAAGCATAATTCATACTTTTCTTTTTTTCTTGCCTTTTTTTGCCAAATCGGTAATGTTTAAATCTTTTTTTGCATTATCAATTGATATTTTGGCAAGCGGTTTATGGTATCGTTTATCGTAAAATACAAGCCAGTGTTCTCTGTTCGGGTTATCTACCGAAAAAGACAGAACACCTGATACGCATTCACCTCTTTTTATATTTTTCATTGCAAGTGAATTCTTATAATCCGTAAATATTGAAGGGTTGTATGAATTGTGCAAATCGTTTACAAGTGCAATATCAAAGCTTGAAAAATCCGTTTTGGAATTGTTTTTGATAATTAAATCAAGAGAGATTGTATTTAAGTTATCGAAAGGGTCTTTTTCAAGAAAAATATCGTTAATTTCAACATCAAGCCCCTCATATTTAAGTTCTTCCTGACGTACCGCATCAAATGTCATTACGGGGATTTCTTCCGTACTTTTTATTTTTACTTTTATTTCATCTCCGGGGGATATTAATACGTCTTTACCTTTTCTGAAAAGACTCATTCCCAGTGCTATTATGCCTCCCAGTGCAGCACCTCCCGCAAGTGTATAGCCTTGACTTACTATTGCACCGGCAAGTCCTGCTACTTCCAGTGCGGCAGCAGCTCCGTATACACCTCCGACAGCCGTATATGCTATTGTTTCCCCTGTCTTTTGTGCAACCGATTGTGCAGGATTAAGCTTTGATGTCATATTTCCGTCTATGGGAATTTCACGTCCGTCCGGTGTTATTAAATAGTCAAACGACAGTTCTATATATCCGTCACGTCCCATTCTTTTGGGGTCTATAATATTTTTTATGCGGCCATGTGCTACTGTTCCTTTGGGTAATAATACTCCCGAACCTGCTAAAACATCATTGGATACTTCCGCAAAAAACTCATCACCTTCAACCGAGGTTGTTCCCGCTAAAACTTGAGAAACAGTCAGGTTAATTTCTTTGTGTTCATCAAGTTTCTTTACTTCATTGGTAAACATTTTCCGCTGTTCTCGTTCTTGCGGAACGGTTTCTTCGATATGTCCCTGATACGGTTCTGCCATTACCATTGTATCGGGCATGATGAACATAATTAATATAAATATTGATAATAACTTCTTTTTCATTCTATCCCCATCTTATTATATTTTACTACATTGTAATTCGATTTCAAAGTATCTGCAATAATATTTGAACTTTTTGTATATAGCGAATATAATTATATTTATACCGGCAGAACAAATCGGCGAAATTTAATGCAAAAGAAACATAAATTTAAAATACTTTTAAAGATACTTATTATTTTTGCTGTATTTGAAGGCATATATCTTTTTGCTTTGCCTCCTCTGATGGATTATACTCTAAACAGCCAATCCGTTTACGACTTTATTCAATCAAAATCAAATGCCGATATAAAATATTCCGAATTAAGATTTAAAACTCATTTGGTTCCGGCTATATCCGTAAGCTCAAATTCTTTGTTAATTACGGATAAAAACGGTGAAAATATCCTGAATTCAGATAAATTTTGCATAAAAATTTCCGTTTTGCCTTTATTTTTAAAGAAATTGAATATTAAGAGCATAACGTCCGATAATTTGTCTTTAAATGTAAAACGCAACCCGGACGGGAGTTTTAATTTTGAAAAGATATTCAAATCCGGCGGTAAAAAGATTTTTAAGCTAAAACTTAATAATTCGGATATAAATATCGTGAATTATAAAATTACGGCGAACGATATTAATTCGGATGAGGCTTTAACGCTCAACGGTGAGCCTTTGTTTGTCAAATTTGATAAAAAAGGCAAATCGTTAAGGCTTGTTACAAAAGGGAATTTTTTATCCGAAAATCTTTCAAGCGATTTTGATATTAATATGGCATTTAAAACCGATTTTTCGTTAAAAAATCCGCAAAAAGATGTTTTGGACGGAAGTTGTTTGATATATAATTTGGATTTAAGACCTTTATTACCGTTTTTGCAAAAGTTTACGGACTTAAATATATCTGATTTGGACGGTTTTGTCGATTTTATACAGCTTTCCGCACGCAAACAATCCGAAAATACTACGGAAATAATTCTTAATACCCGATTTAACAATATTGTTTTTAATAAAACGGGTTGGAAAAATTATATTGATGCAAAAGGTAAAAACAATGTAAATGCAACGGTATTATTAAGCGGAAAGAATATAAACGTTCCCTCATTTGCATATAAAGCCGAAAATATCGATATAAAGGCGGACGGAAACGTAAATTTGGAAAATAAATCACCCGAACTTGACGTCAATGTTGAGGTAAAAAATTCAAGAACCGAAAACATAGCAGCGATACTTCCTCCCACATTAGTTCCTCAATATATGACGATTGAAAAAATCAAATCATACGGTGTGTACGGGGATATAGACGGAAAGGTCAACATTAAAGGAAAAATTCCGCAGCCTGATGTAACGGGTTATGTAAACGGAAATAATGTTCATATTCTTGATAAATCCTTGCATAAACTTCATAAAGGTACGGTTAAAATAACCTTTGATAAGCGTATATTGAACATGGATATACTTATTGAAATGTTTAATAATCAGCGTGCAACAATAAAAGGTTATGTTTATATGTTTAGGGACGGATTGAATAATGTAGACATAAAAACCACAAATAATATAGATTTCCCGCTTGCTCAAAAGATAGTCGTGCCGATAAGTAAAGTATTTAATTTTCAATTGGGCCCTATTCCCGAAATGAATATAAAAGCCGGAAAAGGGATTATTGATGTTAATGTTCAAGGTTCAATCGATGTCGTAAAAATACACGGTTACAGTTCGTTTTGGAATGCCGATTTAACGTATAACGGTTTATACGGTGAAATAAAAGACGGTAAAGGACGTTTGGATTTTAAAGACGATATCGTAAAATTCAAATCCGAAAAGGCATTTGTAAAGAATAATCCGTTAAGTGTCGAAGGTAAGGTAAAAATTAATGATAACCTTGATTTTAATATCTCATCCTCTAAAGCGGATGCGGTTGATGTAATTGAAATCATTAATAAAAGCGAGCTTTTAAAAGATGTAAAAGCGGGGCTTGGCGTTTTAACAAGTGCTTCGGGTGTAATAGACCTTTTTGTTAACATGAAAGCAAATATAGTTCCGGTTCCGTACGGACAGCCGCCTTTGCCTCCGGAAGAAGCGTTTACGGATATGAAAGTGAACGGATATGCGGGGTTAAATTATAATTCCTGTACTCTTGAAGGGTTTAAAACTCCAATACATTCGCTTGAGGGAAAGGTTAAATTTACCGAAGAAATTGTAGATTTAAACGGCATAAAAGGAATTGTCGAAACATCTCCAATCGAAATAGCAGGTAAAGTTTTAACCGATATCAAGACAAAAATTCCGGATGTAGATATCATTGTGACGGGTAAAAAAATCAATTTGGGCGATACCGTCAAGTTTTTGACGGAATCATATTTATATCCCAAAGAGTATCCCGATATATCTTCTTTGTATAATCTTAATTCAAAACACGATTTGTATTTCAAATATAAAGCAAAATCAATTGATTTTATAACCGATAAAGCTTATGCGGTTATGAATTTTATCGGTGATACGGGTGAGGATAAATTTAATGCTCAAACGGGTAAGGTTATTCTCGATAAGTCAAAAGTGCTGGTTGAAAATGTAACGGGTAATTTACTCGGTTCAAAATTCAATGTAAACGGGCATGTTGACAGAGTGGATACAATAAATCCCATTTATAATTTGGATTTAAAATCGGATAAATTTGATTTGACCGATTTAAACCGGATACATGAGTTATCGATTGTGCCGAAAGAGTTATCGGATGTGATTTCCGAGTTTGAAAATTTCAGCGGTGTTGCAGATATTAATGCGGGAGTAAAAAATAATAAAATAAAAGGTTCAATTGAACTTTCGAACGCTTCTTTTAATTATAAAAAAACAAATATTCCGGTTCTAACGGATAATTTTACGGTTGATTTGAACGATAATAAAGTACATATAAAGAATATGACCGCCTCAATAGGAAATATTCCTTTATATGCGGATGTAATCATTTCAGACTTTTATAAAAATCCGAATTTTAACGGCTATTTTACATCTAAATTAACGGATGAATTTGTGCGGGATTATATCTTGCGGAATTCAACGGATAAGATTAAGGTAACGGGTGATATTAATTTATCCGCAGAATTTGACGGAACGCAGGATAATATGACTATTAAACCAAAATTGACCTTATATCCTTATGCCGATATTACGGTGGAGAATAACAGTCTTGGCGAAATAACCGATAAACGTGAATTTAACGGAATAATTAATTTACAAAAAAATAAAATAAACATAAAAAATTTGGATTACATAAAATATATTTCGTCACAAAATAACAGAGTATATCCGATGACTTTTGCGAATGTAAATGCATTGTTAAATATAAACAAAGATAATGTAATTGAACCCGATGAAATTAATATAAAAACATATCAAAATGTTTCGGCGAGAATATTAAATTTATTGCTCAAAAAGCCAATATTCAGGCAAGGCTCATTAAATTGCGATTTGAAATATAAAACGGATAAAAATGCCGGAACGGCAAAACTTTTGGGAAAAATGGAAGCAAGAAATCTTGATATTCCTTTGTTTGATACCGTTATTAAAAATATAAGACTGAATGCGGAAAATGATGATATAAATCTTAATATTTTAGGATTTATAACCGATTCAAGAATTAATATAAATTCGGTTATGGCAAATAATTTAATGATGCGTCCGGAGGTAAAATCGTTAAAAATCAATGCGGAAGCCATAGATAACAATATGCTGCTTCAAACTTTATCAAAAGTTCATACCGCCATGAATGAAAACAATCAGATTAAACACCTTGATTTAAACGGTTTAACAATTAATAACGGAGTTTTGAATATAAAAAATATTACCGTAAAATCATTCAACGCAACCGATTTTGTAAGTAATTTTTCGATAGATGAAAACGGAATTTTTAATGCCGATAATATTAAACTCAATACGGGGAACGGCGATATTCGGGGTCAGATGTCATATAACCTTAATACAAGCGATACCGAATGTGATTTTGTGTTGAATAATGTTGATTCCAATTATATAGCGGAAACGTTGTTTGAGGGTAAAAATCAGATATACGGTAATGCAAACGGAAAAATATTCCTGAAAACAAAAGGGATATCCAATGAAGAAATGGTTAATAATCTTGCGGGCTTTGTATATTTTGATATTAATGACGGAAGAATGCCTAAATTGGGTTCACTTGAATATCTTTTAAGAGCAGGAAACATTATAAAAAGCGGAATAACGGGTTTTACCATAAATAATATACTCGAACTTTTGAACTTGGTTAAAAGCGGTTATTTTTCGAATATTAACGGAAGCTGTACGATAGAAAACGGTATAGCCCAGAATATTGAAATATTTTCAAAAGGCGATAACATGAGCTTATATATCCATGGTACTTATGATATAGCTAAAACCCACGCAGATATGGAAATTTTGGGAAAGATATCGAAGCAGATATCAACAATATTCGGAGCGTTGGGGAATACGTCAATAAATACATTCTTTAAATTAATTCCGGGAATATCGCTGCTGGATTTCGGACGTAAAAATTTTGTGGAGGATGTGGAAAAAATTCCTCCTTTTACGGGCGGATATTATGATGCAAGAACATTCCAAGCCATAATAGACGGAAATATAAATGAATCCGGCTACGTACAAAGTTTTAAGTGGGTACAATAACTTGCCCGCAGTTTAAAGAATAAAATGAGAAAGCTTATAATCAGTCAATTTTAAGATTTTTCACATATTCTTCAAGTGCAATTATTTCGTTAAGCGTTTTGTTGAGCAATTGACGCTGATAGTAATCAAGTTCAATGTATTCGTCTTTTAATTTTGCTTCAAGCTCAAATTTATAAATTTCGATTTTCTTTAAATATTCGTTAACAAAAAATTTTCTGTCATCGGGTTGAAGCATGCCTATAGTGCCTAAGCGTGCCTGAAGGTGCGTATAAAAAAGCGAGGGATTTTCCGTTGACGAATTCAAAAATAATTCTTTAAAATATTCGACACCTTTTGGAGTAATGGAATAAAACGAGGATTTTTTACCGCCCTGCGACATTCTTTCGTTAAGACTGACGGCTTTAACTTTCAACAGTCTTTTAAGTGCGGGGTAAATAGTCCCTATGCTCGGTTTTGTAAATGCACCAAAAATTTCAATTATTTCTTTTCTGATAGAATAAATTGTTTTCTCACGTTTATTAATCGTATATAAAATTAAAATTTCAATCATGTTTACTTTATAGCATAAATTAAAAAAATGGGCTAAATGTTAAGTTAGTTGTAGGAAAAATATCTGTCAAAATCAACATCGTCAAAATTACAAAGAAGCCTGTAAACTTCATCATCTTCATCCATTTTTTGGAATTTATACTCGTCAAATTTCCATAATTTGGGATTAATTCCGTAAACTCTTATTATTTCTTTATCAAGTAAAATTTTAAGTTTCTTTTTTACGACATCAAGAGGAATTTCAAGTGATTTGGCAAGCTCTACTGCTGAGATTCCGCCTTCTCTTGAACATTTTTCGGGAGTCAGGAACATCAGCTCCAGTCCTACTTTCTTTAATTCTATGTCCTCTGTTGTGTCCATTTTTCTTACCTGTCCACATCCATGTTCGGCTGTTTTTTAAAATACTTTAATTATTTTGTTAAAAATATATTATTTTTTATTTTATTATTGTACAATTTAATTCATAGATTGGGATACTTTTTATGCAGGAATATAATATTTGTTACAGTCTTGATACAAATTATATTGAACAGCTTCTTACATCTGCTGCTTCTATATTAAGTAATTCCGATAAACTTGAGAATATCAACTTTTATATTCTGGATGGAGGATTAAGCACCGAGGATAAAAAATCTTTCAGAAAGCTGAAAAATATAAAAGATTTTAGTGTTAAATTTATTCGTGTAAAAAAAGATGACTTTAAAACCTGCCCAATGCTCAAAGATAAAGATGAAACGTATAAGGGGTATCATGTTACACTGCCTACATATTTCAGATTTAAGCTTCCCGATTATCTTTGCGATATTTCAAATGTTCTTTATCTTGATTGTGATGTAATAGTAAGGTCGTCTTTAAAAGAACTCTTTGAAACTCCGCTTGAAGATTGTGCTGCGGGTATGATAAAAGATGTTGAAAGCATAAAAAATGCGGCAAGATTAAATATTCCCGATTATTTTAATGCGGGCGTAATGCTTATTAATCTTGACTATTGGCGGGAAAATAAAATTCAGGAAAAACTTTTTGAATATGCCGAAACCAATAAAGAAACTATATTGTGGCAGGATCAGGACGTTATAAATGCGGTTTTAAACGGCAAAATCAAAGAAATTTCAAATAAATGGAATTATCAATATTTTTTATATGATAATATCGATATGAATGATTTTAAAGATTGTTCGATACTTCATTTATCGGGCAGATTTAAACCATGGTTAATGGCATTTGAACATCCCGTTTATGATTTGTATTATGATTATTTATCGTTGACGGACAGAAAAAATGAGGTAATTTATTATAAACAAAAAGCATTCGGTAAATTTTTAAAGAATAATGTGGGTGGAAGCGAAACGAATGTTCGTTTGATGATATCGGATGAGGACATCCAAAAAGTTTACGGTGAATTATCCAAGCATTATGATAAAATAAAAGAAGCTTCGGAAATAATAGGGCGTGAAACAGATGAAAAGCTTAATAAAGTGTATGAAAATATACAGCATAATTATAAATATACGGAGTCGAGCGTAAAAGCGGCAGAAGAAAAGTTACTTAGAGAAACAGATGGGAAGTTGGGAAAAGTGTACGAAGAAATACAGAATAACTATGAATATACAAAATCCATAGTAAATGAAAGCAAAGAGTTACTTCAAAATGAGAATGTTGCAAAGTTCAAGCAGCTGGATAAAAAGTTGACGGACACAAGCAAACAGATAGAAGATACGAATAAATTATCTGAAGTGAAAAAGCAAGAAACGGATTTAAAGATAGAGCGGGCGAGATTTGAGATAGAGAAAGAGAACGCAAGAAAAGAGGAGAGATTAAG
>CANPYW010000013.1 GCA_947588745.1 Candidatus Gastranaerophilales bacterium | reverse complement strand
AAATAATGAGCGTTATTGTTATGATGAAAATATAAATGACCCCGAATATTTACAGCAAATGCTTACAAACGGTGAGTGGACAATCCAAAAGATAAGTGCTTCAAATAAATGGGAAGAAGTTGTTTGGCAAGGTTCAAATACACTTTCCGAAGTTTATGATACAAGTGATGATGCGGCAGCAGAATCGGAATATGAATCACAAATGCTTGCGGTACAAAAGAAAGATAAACTTCTCGAATTAAGACTGGAACAGGTTCAAACAGAAGAAAATGCGGTTCAAACCGATTTAGACTCGATAAGAAGCGTTATAGATAAAAATATTGAAGATTCATTTAAAACATTTGCTTAAGAAAGTTTAAAACAGGGATTGATATAACCTAACAAATCACAATCCTGAGAATATATATCCTTTGAATAAATATTGTTTATAAGGCCGGAGAATTCACAATCCGGCCATTTTAATTGATTTAAAGCCTCAATTACCGTAATAGCACGAGCTTCCATATTTGAATCAGCAACTTTAACAACGATGCATTCTTGTTTTAGAATGTTTACCACTACACATAATCCGCACGCACCGACTTTAGCTATTAGGATATTCTTTTTATCGGAATTTATAATATCGGAGTCCAATCTGTTTTTGCCGCCTATTAAAAAGGGATATTGTAAGAAAGCCTGCTTTAATTTTTCATATTTAGGATTAAGAAACAGATTTAAAAAACCTCTGCCAAGTTGTTCTAGAGTAGTTGCAATAACGGGCAGGCCGCAACCGTCCTTGCTTATTACAACTTCCGACAAATCCGTTTCACAAAGATTACAAACATTATTTATAATATATGAACTTAGCGGGTTTTCAAAATCTTTATAATTTTTCAACGGGAAATTTTTTTCTTTACAAATTGCAAGCATTGCAGCGTGTTTTCCAGAACAATTATTATGAATGGAAGTTACTTCAAAATTATTTTTTATAAGTCTTTTTTGTTCTTCCACGCTTAAAGGTTTATGCGGTTTTAATAATAAATCTTCGGGTGTGAAACCCGTTTTATTTAAAATTGATAAAACAATATTTTGATGAATAACATCTCCTGTATGAGAAGCACAACATAAAGCTAATTCTTCAAGAGATAAACCGTATTTTTTATCGATTTCCAAATCTATTAAAGCGGCGGCTTGCAAAGGTTTCATACATGAGCGGTGATAAAATTTATAAGAATTATCCTCACCGGCTTTTGAAATAATACCTTTTTTATTCATGTGAATAACCAAACCGAAGTGAACCTGCTCGGCAAGTCCGTTTCTTATATATTTAACAATAGGAACATAATCAGGCTCTTTCATAATTCAATTTTATATCAAATAAAAGTTTGTGATAACATAAAAAAGAGGTGAATATGAAAGGCATAATTTTCGATTTTAACGGAACTTTATTTTTTGATTCCAACATGCATTATGAAGCATGGCGTATTTTTTCTAAGGAATTAAGAGGTTATTCTTTTACGGATGAAGAAATGCGAAATTTTATGTTCGGAAGAACAAACGCAGATATAATAGAATATGCAATAGGGCGAAAACCCACGCCCGATATGGTTAATAAACTTGCAAAAGAAAAAGAAGAAATGTATCGGAAAATGTGTCTGAAAGATAAATCAAATATGATACTTTCACCGGGGGCCGAGCTTTTTTTGGATTTTTTAAAAAAGAATAATATTCCAAGAACAATAGCAACAATGTCAGAATGGGATAATGTTGAATTTTATATAAAAGAATTCAACCTTCAAAAATGGTTTAACATTGATAAAATAGTATATTCAAACGGAAAAATTCCCGGGAAACCAAATCCAGAAATTTATAAAATCGCCGCACAAAATTTGGAATTAAATCCTAAAGACTGTATTGTGGTAGAAGATGCACTATCCGGCATTAATGCCGCACATTCTGCAGGTATAGGCAGGATTATTGCAATAGCTTCAGTCGAAAGCGATGATTTTTACAGTAAAATACCTTACGTTTCACAAATTATTCATAATTTCGCAGAAATCGATAAATCGGCATTTGATAACTATACAAACTTAATATATTAAACAAACATTTACTTTTAATATATAATTAAAAAATATACAGGGGCTTTATATGACAAAATTATATTCGGTTATTTTAGCGGGTGGTTCAGGGTGCAGGCTTTGGCCTGTATCAAGAGAAATGTATCCTAAACAAATGCTCAAATTCAATGAAGAATATACACTATTTCAAAAAACTTTTTTAAATTTGGCAAATTTTACGGACGATAAAAATATCATCACCGTAACAAATATAAAATATGTTTCTCAAATTAAAGAACAATTAAAAATACTTCAAAAAAAGTTTGAAAGAAAAAGTGAATACAAAGTATTATCCGAGCCTATAGCTCGAAACACAGCTCCTGCTATAGCTTTATCGGCTAAATTTATTAAAGATATACTTAATTTTACGTCAAAAGATGCAGTTATATTTGTAACACCATCCGACCACTTAATTACAAACAGAGAAAATTTTTCGGAAATAATCTTAAAAGGAATAAAACTTGCAAAGGAAGGCTATATAGTTTCATTCTCAACAGAAACAATATTTGATGACAACACTAACACAAACTATGGTTATTTAAAAGTAAGAAAAAATACCAAAATCCAGGAATTAGAGCCGACGGCACTCAAAGTTACCAAGTTCGTAGAAAAGCCTACAAATGATGTTAAATCAACTCTTAACGGCAAAGCATATATAAATTCAGGTAATTATATGTTCACACCCGAAACAATTTTATCTGAACTAAAAAAATTCGAACCTATGATATATCAAAATATATCTGAAACAAAAATTAAAACAACAATTCCGTCAATACAGTTAAAAGAATACGAAGAAATTGAAAGTATATCTATTGATTATGCAATTATGGAGCATACAAAAAAGCTCGTTACTATACCCATTGAAAATACGTGGAAAGATATAGGGTCATGGGAAGCAATTTATGAAATATTGCCAAAAGATGATAATCAGAATGTTAAAATTGGTAATAATATTGATATTGACAGCAAAAACACACTGATATATTCACCTTCAAAATTGACCGCAACTATCGGGCTTAAAAATAAAGCAGTAATAACAACAGAAGATGCAATATTTGTTTCCGACTTAAATGACAAAACAGGAATAAAAACAATATATTCTAAAATTAATGAGGAAAATTCTAAAACAAAACAAATTCACCAAACAGTATACAGACCCTGGGGGTACTATACTGTTTATGAAAACGGTCAATGCTTTTTAACGAAATGCATAGTAGTAAATCCGGATGCAAAATTAAGTTTACAATTGCACCACCACAGAAGTGAACACTGGATTATACTTGAGGGTGAAGCAACAGTTGTAAAAGGAGAAGAAACATACATACTAAACCCCGGTGAAAGTATTGATATTGATATAGAAGAAATTCATTCTTTGCAAAATCATTCAAATTCACAGTTAAAAGTTTTGGAAATACAACAAGGTGATATTCTGGATGAAAATGACATAGAAAGAATAGAAGATATATACGGCAGAGTATAATATGAAAAAAAGAATTGCAATAATTGGTTCTACCGGTTCAATAGGCACTCAAGCATTGGAGGTCATTGAAAAATTAAATGATAGATTTGAAGTAACAGCACTTTCTGCGGGTAATAATATAAAATTATTGGAAGAACAAACAGAAAAATTTCATCCGAAATATATCTCAATAGAAAACACAAAAGCAGCTCAAGATTTAAAAAATAAGTTTAAAAACATTACTGTTTTTTATGGCGATGAAGGACTAAATCAAATTGCTGAGCTTAATGAAACAGACATAGTTCTCGTTGCTGTTTCAGGGAAAACAGGCTTAATACCTACTATAAAAGCTATTCAAAAGAAAAAAACCATTGCATTGGCGAACAAAGAAACGCTTGTTATGGCTGGTGATATTATAATGAAACTTGCAAAAGAAAACAGTGTAAATATTTTACCCGTAGACAGCGAGCATTCTGCTATTTTTCAATGTTTGAACAATGCAAAATCGGTAAAACATCTTATAATAACGGCTTCAGGTGGCCCTTTTTTCCGTTCGAGCAAAGAAGAAATCGAAAATGCCGATTTAAGTGAAACATTAGCACACCCAAGGTGGAAAATGGGAAAAAAGATTACGGTAGACTCCGCAACATTAATGAACAAAGGTTTAGAAGTCATTGAAGCACATCATTTATTCAATATCAAATATGATGATATAAAAGTTGTTATACATCCTCAAAGTTATATGCATAGTGCGGTTGAATATAAAGACGGAAGTATAATAGCCCAAATCGGAATACCAAGCATGCACATACCAATTCAATATGCGTTAACATATCCCGAGCGTACGGAGGGAATTGAAACAGAAAGCTTTGATTTTATAAAAGCATGGCAGCTTGAATTCTTTGAACCGGATTTTGAAAAATTTCCTTCATTAAAGCTTGCAATTGAAGCTGGAAAAAAAGGAGGAACAGCAACTGTATGTTTAAATGCGGCAAATGAAGAAGCTGTTATGGCGTATTTGGATAAAAAGATAAAATTTACCGATATTTATAAAATAACAAAATTAGTTTATGATAGTTATAAACCGATAAATAACCCTACAATTGAGGAAATTTTATCGGAAGATGAAAAAATAAGAACTGAAACCAAAAACATAATAAATAATAAGGATATAGTATGAAGCTTTTATTTTTAAACGGCCCGAATTTGAATTTGCTTGGTTCAAGAGAACCAGATAAATACGGAACCCAAACTTTAGAAGATATAGAAAAACTCATAAAAAGTGAAGCAGCAAAATTAAATACTGAAATTGAATTTTATCAAAGCAATATAGAAGGTGAAATTGTAACCAAAATTCAAAAAGCAAAAGGTATATTTGACGGTGCAGTAATAAATCCTGCAGCATATACACACACAAGCATAGCTATAAGAGATGCTATTTTAGCGGTGCAAATTCCAACAGTAGAAATTCATCTATCAAATATTCATAGCAGAGAAGAATTCAGAAAAACATCTTTAATTGCCCCTGTATGCATAGGACAAATTTCAGGCTTCGGTTCAAACAGCTATATACTAGGATTATATGCAATTTACAATTATTTAAGCAAAAAAAATATATAGTTTTATAAATTTTATAATTAAACGTTGAATAGTTTATCTATTCAACGTTTTTTGTAGTTCATAAAAATTTTAAATAGATAGAAAAAAATGACAATTTTATATTTCTTCAGTTTTAATATAAATAGAAAAAAGGAAATAAATGCAAATAAATTTTCAAAAAATTAACCCACAGCAAAATATTTCATTATCTGTACAACAAAGAAAAAATCCTACTTTTGGTAATATTTTTAACGATGAAGAAGATATATTTACAAGTGCAGAATACACTATAATTGAGCTTGCAGATATAGTTATAAAATTAATCCACGAAAAACATATAGAAAAATATATTAAAATATTTCAAAATAAAAGATATAAAGCAGCATTAAACTATTTAAGAAACAGAAAAATTGAAGATTTAGGTAAAGTGCTTACACTAAATGATTTTGAAGAAGAATCATACATATATGACACATTTAAGCAAGCAAATATAAATAATGTAGCACAATTTAGTAATTTTTTAAGAACATTTCATCAAAATCCCGAAACAGAAAAAGCATTCAAAGGGCAAAATATTGAAGCAATAAAGATATATGGATGTTTAAACAATAAATCAAATTTTAGCTCATACACAAACCTCCTATTATATTTATTTTATATGGAAGAAAATGAAGAAAATCCAAACTATGAAAAATTAAACACTTATACAGATATATTAAGAAAATCAGGTATTAAAAACGAATCTGAAATAGATGAAAAATTATCTTATTTAAAAGATGAATTTAATAATTTCGAATCTATTGAAGATAAACTTAATGCAATAGAATATCTGCAAAAAACATATCCAACTAAAATTAAATTATTGGATGATATATTAAAATCCAGCCCCAAAACAGAAAATAGGGACAAAGAACAAGTTTATGAAGAATTATGTGATATTGTTAATTATTTATATTTAAAAAATAACGAAAAAAATATTGATGACTTAAAAGGATACATAGATGTTTTATTTAATTTGAAAAAATTAAAACAACCTGCAAAAAATCAATTAATCCCGATTTTTGGAAATATAGATAATCCTGAAAATAAAATCAAACTTGCGAAAAATTTAAAAGAACATAATATCACAATTGATGACATTAACACATATACAAAAAAATCTTTAGTTTCAGATTATAATGTGTTATCAGTAATAAAATCTAAAGAAGATATATGCCGTAAAATAAATAATAATCAGCCGCAAAAACTGTTTAATAATTTTTATGCCGAATTAACTGCTATATACACAAAAGGCGAGAAAGAAAAGGATTTAGAAGCAGTTTGCACATTTTTGAACCTTATAGAACAACATAAACTAAAATCACCAAATGCAGTACTTGCTTTTTACAATACACTATGCAATACAAGAGAAACGAACTTTACAACGAAACAACTATGTGATTTTATTGATTTATTCAGTTATTCCGATGACAAAAGCATAACAGATTTAAACATATTAGAACAAAATAAAAAAAATTATTATAAATCTTTACCATATATAGAAAATTTTCTTAAAAATAATGCAAGTGATTATTTTATAGGGAAATCTCCTCTTGAAATTTATAAAGAATTCAGTTATTGTGTAGATTTTAGCGACAATGACTCTATTAAAACATTAAATGATTTAGCGGTATTTCATCAAAACAATTCGGAACAGTTAAAAACAAGACAAGAAAATTTTAATAAGTTTAAACAGTATTTTAATTCTAAACAAAGCACTCTTGATTTTCTTATTCAAAATAAAATAAGCTTTGACAATACAGAAGAAGCAGAAGAATACAAAAATCATTGCTTAGAAATCTTAAATATAATATCAACTAATTCGGTCAAAGCAGAAGAAAGAATAAACAAATTAAATAAAACAGGATTTTTATATAAATCAAAAAATGACTTAAAAGATTTCATTAACAAATATAAAAATTCCGGCGAATTAAATTTATTAACAGAAATAATCGCCGATAAAGAAATAGACTCTTTAGATGTATTAAATGAATTCTTTAATCAATATAAAAATTCATCAGGTGAATACAATAATTTGATTAAACACATGCTGACAATGCCAGATAATATGAATTTTGCAACATATACAAATATTATTAATTCTTTAAACAAGTTTATTAAACAATATAAAATACCAAGAGGAATAGATAATGATAATATTTTTAATATTGATATAAATAAATATGCAGAAAAAGGAATAAAAAACATAACAGATGTTAATGATTTGTTATCTGAAGTATTGAATATAAAAGATAAAACAAATTTTATAAACGGATTAAAAGCGACTTATACAAATAATCAAAAGAAAGCAAATGCATATTCAATTGCACTTGAAATAGTAAAACAACTAGGAAAAACTGATGAATCGTATCAAAATATAGCAAGAGAATTGAAATTACAAGAGGCAAGGTTAAATCTGCCTGTAAATTCCGATGATATTATTTACATGTACTCCATTACAAAAAGTATTCCAAATGAATTTGTAGAGTTTATTAATGATAATAATTGGACAAATATTAATAATGACGAAAATAAAATTCCAAACTTAACACTTCACGCTAAACTAAGATTAATCGACAGAACTGTATTAAACCAACCCGGAAGTATCCAAACATTATACAATGATACTACAAAGGAAAAATTAAAAAGCATAATAAAATCTATATATAATCAAACTCCGATATCCATATATGGAGAAGGTAGTTCTAATCGTATTATAATCAATACTCCATACGAAAACGGAAGAATAGAATCCGTATTTTCTAACAAAGGCGAACTTATAACAGCAATACCTAAAAACTAAAACTTTTTATTTTAAAATCAAGAAAGATTTTAATTTTCTTGCTTCATTATTTTTTTCGGAAATCACATGAAGTTCCTTTGAATCAAAAGAAGTTGAACCGCCGCCATCAAAAGCCATTGCCTTATCCATACCCCATTTGCCGGTTAATTCAGCAAGTTCTTGCAATGTCATAGGTGCATTTGTTGTTACAATAAATAAATATACATTATTATTTTTAATCCCGATAGCTGTTCTTGCATAATGATGCAAAGCAGAAGCAGATTCACTAATAATTTTACCGTCACGAACAAGAACAAAAAACTCTTTTTCCAAATTCAAATCAGGCAAAAGCATTGGACCTGCCTGCACTGAATGTTTTAATGTCAAACCTTCAGGAATTTTTTCATTATGCAATGCAATATCATAAAACAAATGGTGTGATTTATCTTCTAATACTCTAAATTCGGAACGGTTTAAGATTTTATCAAGATACGGTTTTAAAACAGTATTATTCATTAAATTTTCATTATCTTCCGGCGATACAACAGTCTTTCCGTCTATTACTATGTATGAAACTGTTTTTTGATTTTTAGGGTCGAAAAAACCAGCATTTACAACTAATTTAGCTTTAGTTGAATTATAAATATCAGAATTTGTTTGAAGTGTATCTGAAACATAAG
Source organism: Candidatus Gastranaerophilales bacterium (assembly GCA_947588745.1). Lineage (GTDB taxonomy): Bacteria > Cyanobacteriota > Vampirovibrionia > Gastranaerophilales > Gastranaerophilaceae > Avigastranaerophilus. The sequence goes on along the minus strand of CANPYW010000013.1, from coordinate 40,495 downwards.
GTATAAATTTATTTTTTATTTTTGAATAAGGCAATTCTACAATATACACACCTTCTGGGTTTTGAACTATTTTATAACTCGAAAAGAATTTATAATTAGAAAAGATTTTACAACTCTGAAAGAATTTAAAAGCATAAGCTTTTTGAGGTAAAATAAATAATGTCATAAAAATAATTAATATAAAAATATTTTTAACATTCATACATAACTCCCATCATAAATCCTTAACTGTTTTTAAGATACAAATCAGAACTAAAATACAAACAGGCGAAATCATAGATGTAACATAGGATGGCAAAAGAGCCTTTTCTGCAAGAAGGTCAAAAAACGGAATGGTAATATAATAGAAAAAGATTACACCTACCGCAATTAACATTCCCACAAATTTTTGCTCACGAGGTTTTGAGAACCCAAGCATACACCCTAAAATTGCGAATAAAATACACATAAAAGAATGAGTATAACGCTGAATATATTTATTAAGCATAAAATTATATTCATCATCCATTCTTTCATTTTTCAATAATTTTATATATTCGGAAATCTGGGCATTTGTCATTTCTCTATCACGATATACCGAATATTTCATAAGTTTATATGCATTTTTTGCAGACTCATTTTCTAATATTTTTAAATTCTTTACAACTTCAATATTTTTAAAAACGCCTTCTTCGGAAATCATATACTTTTTAGCTGAATTAATTACCCAGCTATCATTATCATATTTAACAAAATCAGAAACTAAAATGCTTGATAATAAACTTGAACCCTTTTCACTTTTATTGTAAAAATTAAGAACAATAACATCTTTGATGTTACTATTATCAAAATTTGAAACAATAAGAATTTTATTCATTGATTCATCTTTATTTTTCACAGGAAAAACGAATTGAGAAACCCTGTTTTTTTCACCCTTTATAGCTTTTAAATTACAAGCGGATAACGGTAATAGCTTTGAACCGATAAAAAAAGTAAATACAGAAGCAAATATACTTAATATAATGACTGAAAAAATTATTCGACGAAAGGAAAATCCAAACCCTCTCATAACCGTTATTTCAAAATCTTTACTTAATTTATCAAAGGTAAAAATACAACCTAACAGCATTCCTACAGGCATGGCAATATTTAAAACTTTAGGAAGTTCATTTAATAATATTGAAAAAGCCATTTCAACGGTATAAGTACCGTTCAATGTTCTTTGAACAGTTTTCAAAAGTATCTCAGGCATTATCCATACTATCATAAAAACCAAAATGCAGCCTATACAAGATAAAAACACTTGAGAAAGAATATATTTATCTATAAGTTTTATATGCATTACAAAGAGAAATCCTTTCCTAAGTAGAATTGCCTTGCAACTTGATCATTTGCAATTTCGTCACGAGAACCTTGTATTTTAATTTTTCCGTCAAAAATCACATAAGCTCTGTCTGTAATAGAAAGTGTAGCTTTGGGGTTATGATCAGTAATTAAAACGCCAAGTCCTCTATCGGATAGAATACGAATATTATCTTTTATCTCATCTATAGCGATTGGGTCAATGCCTGCAAAAGGTTCATCAAGTAGTATAAACTCCGGACTTGCGGCTAATGCTCTGGCTATTTCAACACGCCTTCTTTCGCCGCCTGAAAGAGAAACAGAAGAAGTATCCCTTAATTTTCTTATTTTGAATTCATCAAGAAGTTCTTCAAGTTTATCTTGCTTTTGTTTGGCATCTAATTTATCATTCAGCTCAAGAACAAGCTTAATATTATCTTCAACAGATAATTTTCTAAAAATAGAAGCTTCTTGAGGCAGATACCCAATACCATGATTAGCCCGCATATTCATAGTCATTTTTGTTAAATCAATATTATCAATATATATTTTACCGGAATTAGGTCTAATTAACCCGACAACCATATAAAAAGTAGTTGTTTTACCGGCACCATTAGGCCCTAATAAGCCAACAACTTCACCTTTATTAACTTCAATTGATATATCATTAACGACAGTTCTGTCATTATAGATTTTAACTAGATGTTCAGCTCTGATTTTCATAAAACAAAACCCCGCATAACAGACAATACATCTATTATAACTTTAAATAAAAAAAGCTGATATGTCAAAAAATAAATAAAGATACACAAATTAGTAATATTGTTGTATATTATATTTATGATTAAAATTGCAATTTCAGGCAATATTGCCGGCGGTAAATCTCAGGTAGAAAAAATACTTTTAAAAAATGGTTATAAGGTTATTGATACCGATAAAATTAACCATTTTATCTTAGCAACTGATATTTCTGCAATAAATGAAATCAAAGAAACATTTAAAAATGATAATATTCTTGATGAATGCGGTTATATATCAAGAATAAAACTTGGAAAAGTAGTTTTTTCATCACCGGAAAAGAAACTTAAATTAGAAAGTATCCTTCATAAAAGGATATTCAGAAAAGTAAATGAATTTTTGGATGAAAACAAAAACCAAAAATTTGTATTTGTATCTATACCTCTTTTATTCGAAACAAAACAAGATGAAATGTTTGACAAAATTATTTTTGTATCTGCTGATGAAGATATCAGACTAAAAAGGTTAATGAATAGAAATAACTATACAGAGGCTTTTGCAAGAAAAATAATAAATTCTCAAGACAAAGAATATGACAAAATAAAAAAATCAAATTATATAATCTATAATAATTCAAATTATATTAATCTTAATAAGCAGGTTATCGAAATTTTAAAAAAAATAGAAAACGGCAATTAATTGTCAATGGCTATACATTTGAAACTGGAAAACTCTTTTTTTATAAATACAGACTGTATAAATCCGATTGAAAATAGCGATAATGCCAGAGCAATCCAATATCCTCGCAATGATAAAGCAAATTTTTCAACCAATAAATAAGCTATTGGAGCACCGATTACCCAATACCCACAAATTACAGAAACAGAAACGATTTTAGTTCTTTTAAATCCTTTTAAAATACCGCTTAAAACAACTTGCAATCCGTCAAATATCTGATACGCAGCTACAATACTGACTATGGGAATAGATATTTTTATAACTTCAATATTATCTGTAAATAATTTGATTAATTGAACGGGAAATATTGCTAATATTATTGCAGCTAATGCCATAAACCCTGCTCCCATAATTACCCCTGCAACAGAATACGATTTTAATTCCTTTAACCTTTTTGCACCAAAGTAATATGCAACTTTTACGGATAATGCAGTAGAGACAGCTAAAGGAACCATAAATGTAGCTGAAGATATTGTAATTAAAATACTGTGAACTGCTGATAGAACCCAAGCTTCACGACCTACAAGGATAGTTATAATATTAAAAGCTAAAAACTCAAACGTCAAAGCAATTCCTATCGGACAGCCAATTTTTATAATATTTTTATAATAAGTCTTATCTATCCTGACTTTAAAATTGATAAATCTGAAAACATAAATAAGCATTACAATTCCCATTAATGTTCTAACAGTCAATGTTGCAAGTGCAGCACCCTTAACGCCCATTTGAGGAATTACGCCATAACCGAAAACAAATGTTACATCGAGTATTAAATTTACAATAACTGAAAATAAAAGCACATAGTTTGGGAATTTTACAATTTCGTAGGCTTGAAGAAATTCTTTTAAACCCTGATAAACAAAAATTCCGACTAATGAAAATGAAACGATTTTTATATAATTTTTGATTAAAGGTACAAGCGAACTGTCAAAACCAGCTTTATCTATGAAAAAAACAGTCGAATAACAAATTAACATAAAAATTACCGAAGCAAAAATTGAAAATAAAATACTTGGAAATAAATAATGTTTAATCTTCTCTTTTTTACCTCTTTTATTTGACAAAATAATTGATATTGAAGCAAGAAACCCTATACCAAATATAAATATAGTAAACAAAATTGAATTAGCTATACTAACTGCCGCAAGAGCTTGTATTCCATACCTTGCAACAACTAATACATCTGTTGTTCCTATTAACGTCTGACCTAAATTTCCTATTAATATAGGCACAGAAAGAATTAAAAGTTCACGAAAATAATATTTATAATTATTACAGCAGTTACTCAGAAACATTTTCTCTCATTTTAATGTATTCTTGTTTATGAGATTTCATGTGATTTGCCCTGTCGTATAATTCTACATTTTGCATACCTAAATCTTGCGACTTTTGCCAAGCATACTCAAGAAGTTCATAAATATAATCGGGAACATTATATTTATTATGCTCATACCAGCCGCCTTCAACATCAAGAACAACACTCCTTATTCCGGCTTTATCGCTTAATTCAAAGAATTTATCTACTTCTTCTTTATTATCATTAAATCCGGGATATATTATATATTTAGTTTTAGCCTTAAATTTATTTTCTGTTTGCTTAGACGCATATATTTCAAGATTTTTCCATACAGTATCGAAAAATTTCACTCTTTTGATATTCTCATAAGTTTCTGGAGTGCCTGAATCAACAGAAACAACAAGAGTAAGTTTTCCTTCTTCCAAACCTCTTTCTATTGCCTGTGAATACTTTACACCTGAAGAATGAACTCTTATATTATCACAGCCGGAATCAAGCAATAAATTAACTAAAGGTTCAAATTCAGGAAGAATTGCGGGTTCTCCGCCACCAAAGCCAATTTCTCCACCGCCTCTAATCATTCCCATATCTGCAAGCTTTTTGATAACAGGATACATATTATAATTTTTTCTTTGATTAAAGAAATCCGATTGTTCATTTGTAAAACAGTACTTGCATTTACAATTGCACTGAGTCCAATGATTGAAAACCATATAATTTATATAATCATCATCATCCCACTCACGTTCTTTTAAGAATATACAACCTTTACAGCGTTCAAGAATAATTCCTTGTTTATTAAGTTCTCTCATTTCACGTTTTTGCTTAAAGAACTTCTTCCAATCTATCATTTCACCTTTATATTTATCTATAAGGATTTGTCTGCCGCCACCTTCATGACAGTTAAAACAACACATTTTTATATCTTCATAATCGACATTAAAACCATGTTGTACATACTCACAACTTACATATTTATATGTTTTTTTCTCAGTTTTATTAAATAATGACTTTAATTTATCAAGCATATATAATCCTTTATGTATTGTTAATCCAGTTTTTGAAAAAATTTATTCCTGCGGCGGCACTTTTTTCTGGATGAAATTGAACCGCAATAATGTTTTTGTGTTGAACACAAGCACAAAATTTACAGCTGTAATCTGTATATGCACATATTATATCATTATCTTTAGGATATACATAATACGAATTTACATAATAGAAATAATCTTTTTGCAAAAATTTGTTATCAGATACAGGTATAACTTTATTCCAACCAATTTGAGGTATTTTACCGGAAGTAAATTTTTTTACCTCACCTTTAAATATTCCAAGCCCGTCTACTCCTTCAGCCTCCTCACTCTTTTCAAAAAGTATTTGAAGCCCTATACAAATTCCTAGAAATGGAATATTTTTATTACAGCACTCTTTGATTACATCATCCAATCCGTTATTTTTAAGATTATCCATTGCCTGAGCAAAATGCCCCTGTCCCGGAAATATCAACCTTTTTGCATTCAATATGGTGTTTTTATCAGAAGATATTTCAAACGGAACTTTCAGAAATGACATTATATTTGCAACACTTCTTAAATTACCAGAATTATAATCAATAATAATTGTCTTATTCAAAATAAAAACCGTCTTCTTTTAATCTTCTTATAACTTCATGCATTTGTTCTTCAGCTGCTACTATAGACATTCTGAACCAGCCTTCGCCGTTTTTGCCGAATGCATTACCCGGAACAAGTACAATTCCCGACGTTTTTAATACATCATCAGTAAATTCCTTTGATGTTTTATACTTTTTAGGAATAGGAAGCCATAAATAAAAAGTAGCTTTAGGTGGATTTATTTTATCCATATCCCATCCGAGTTCCTTAAATCCGTCAACTATAATTTTTTGTTTTCTCTCAAACCTTTTATTCGCTTCAACAATATAATCATCACCAATTTTAGAATTTAATATTTCCGAAGCCGCTTTTTGTATAGGTTTATATATACCTGTATCAATAGTGGATTTTAGCTTACCCAAAACACCTACAGCTTCTTCATTTCCGCATACCCAGCCAATTCTCCAGCCGGTCATTGAATAAGGCTTAGAAAAGCTGAAAAATTCAACCGCAACATCCTTTGCACCTTCAATTTCCAAAACGGAATGAGCTTTAGGTGCACCTTCAAATGTCAAATCAACATAAGCGGCATCAGATATCAAAAGAATATTATGTTTTTTACAAAATTCAACCGCCTTCTTCAAATAATCTTTTGTACAAATTGCCCCTAAAGGATTATTCGGATAATTGATAATTAATGCTTTCACTCTATCCATAGAATATCCGTCTTTTTCAAGATTTTTAACCGTTTCTTCTAAATCCGGCATGTAATTATTTTCTTTGGTTAAAGGAACAGAATAAGGCATACCGCCTGAAACCTCAACCATAATTTTATAAGAAGCATAACCGGGGTCGGGAATTAATATTATATCTTGCTTGTTTTTATCCGTTGTTGCATTTATTAAAGCTCTTACAATATTTGCCAATCCTTCTTTTGAACCAATTAAAGAGAATATCTCCGTTTGAGGATTAAGCTCAACCCCGAACCGATTTTGCATTCTTTTAGCAATTGCTTGAAGCAGATAATTTTCCCCTTTCGGAGTAGTATAAGTATGCATGGTATCACCTTGCATTGCTTCAACCAGCTTATCATTCACAAATTGAGGGGGTCTTTCTACCGGTGCACCCATAGATAGAGAAATAGGTGCTCTATCTTTAGCTTTGAGTTCAGGGGTTAATCTTTGGGTTTCCTGTTTTATTTGAAACATAATATATGTTTCCAGCGATTGTACATAATTATTAAATAACTCTTTCATTATATTCTCCCTCTATTTTGTCTTTGATTGCCAAGCCCAGGCATTGTGATTGTGAATACTTTCTTGAGCTTCAACTTCAACTTCATAAAATGTAATCTTTTTATCATTTTCAAGCAAAGAGATTACATCTCTTAAAACATCTTCCACAAACTTCGGATTATCATAAGCGGCTTCCGTAACATACTTTTCATCACATCTTTTTAAAATAGAATAAACAGGACTAGAGCCGCAGCTTTCTATTTTTTCAACCAAATCTTCAATCCAAATTATATCATTCTCGTTATAACTAACTTTAACTTTTACCATTGTTCTTTGATTGTGGGCAGAATAATCAGATATTTCTTTAGAACAAGGACACAATGTAGTTACGGGAACTTTTACCCCGAGTATAAACCTGTAATCACCATTATCTAAATCGCCCTGAAAAGAACAATCATAACCAACAGGGAATTCTATTTCGCTGACAGGTGCTTTTTTATTAATAAAATACTTGAACTCAAATTTAACGTGGGATGATTTTGACTCTAATTTTTTTTGGACATCAATTAATAAACCTTTAATATCAACGCCCAACAGATTTCTTTTTGAATAATCACTTAAAATCTCAATAAAACGTGACATGTGAGTACCTCTGTAATTGTGAGGCAGCGTCACGCTTAAACGTGCTTTTGCCGATACCACCTGATTTTCGGCATTTTTTCTTTCTATAATAAGAGGAACTTCAACCCCGTTAACTCCTACTTTTTGAATATCTATTCCTCTTTTGTCATTTTGATTTTGAATATCCTTAAGCTGATTATTCATTTTTATCGTTTTCTAAAGACTCCATATTCTCATTTTCCATGGCAAGTAATATTTTCAATGCGGCAATTCTTTGTGTTTTGGGAGGGGCAGCCTTTAATAATTCCATCGCTTTAAGCATTACAGGGTCACTATCATACCACCTGTTGCCTTTTTTTGAAAATTGCTTTGTTATTTCGTAAATTCTTTCAATAACATCTTGTGCAACCTGTTCTTGAAGTGAAATTATAAAATCTGCCGCAACATTTTTATTATCATCAGTCTGAAGTTGAAGTAATTCCAATGCTTCTTTTAATATCGGATCGTTATCATACCAACGTCTAAAACTTTTATTGGACATTTATTCACCTGACTTTCTAGAAATTAATTCATCTATCAATTCTTTTGATATATTATACACAATATTAATAGAATTGTTTGCATCAATTAGTTTAATCCTTTGAGGTTCTTCTTTTTGGAGCAACAAATAACCTCTACGGACAGCATTATAGAATTCTTTACCTGATAATTCCATTCTGTCTTTAACTCTATCAAGCCTTTTTGCGGCATTTTCTTCTGAAACATCAAACAATAAGGTTAAATCCGGTATCACACCGGAAACAGCGATATTATTAAGTTTACGAAGCATTTCAACATCACGATTTCTCCCATACCCCTGATAAGCCAAAGTCGAATCAACATGCCTGTCACACAAAACAATCTTACCGTCATTCAGAGCTGGTTTTATAAACTTATCGATATGTTGAGCCCTATCGGCAAGAAAAAGAAACATTTCCGCATTATCTGAAATATTCTCATCAGAATTAAGCAGAATATCTCTTATTTTTTTTCCGAAATCAAGTGCCCCGGGTTCTCTTGTAACCACACAATCAAAACCTTTGTTTTCAAGGTACTCTTTTATCAAATTTAATTGTGTGGTTTTGCCGGAGCCGTCCGTACCTTCAAATGTAATAAACAGACCTTTTTGCATTCTATAGAATATCCCAGCCTGTATATTTTCTAAGAACTTTAGGAATTGTAACCGAACCGTCTTCATTTTGGAAATTTTCGAGAATTGCGGCAAATGTTCTTCCGACGGCAAGCCCCGAACCGTTTAACGTATGAACGAAAACGGGTTTACCTGTAGTTTTACTTCTGTATCTAATATTTGCACGTCTTGCCTGGAAATCACCGAAATTAGAACAGCTTGAAATTTCCTTATATGCATTATACGAGGGAAGCCAAACTTCCAAATCATAGCATTTTCTTGCGGAAAAACCGATATCTCCGGTTGAAAGAGCAATGCGCCTATAAGGCAGTTCGAGCAATTCAAGCACACGTTCAGCATTACGGGTCAATTTTTCGTGTTCTTCAACACTTGTTTCTGGAGTACACAATTTAACCAATTCGACCTTGTTAAACTGGTGCTGTCTTATTAAGCCTCTGGTATCCTTACCTGCACTGCCAGCTTCACGTCTGAAACAAGGAGTATAAGCCGTCATATATTTAGGCAAATCATCTTCATTTAAGATTTCGTTAGAATAAATATTTGTAACGGGAACTTCAGCCGTAGGGATCAAATATAAATCTTCATCGGTACATTTGTACATATCTTGTGCAAATTTAGGAAGCTGACCGGTTCCAGTCATCGAATTTGAATTAACTAAAACGGGAGGAAGAATTTCTTCATATCCGTGTTCTTGAGTATGAGTGTCCAAAAAGAAATTAATTATGGCTCTTTCAAGCTGAGCACCTTTTCCTCTATATAAAGAAAATCTCGATTGAGAAAGCTTAACTCCACGTTCAAAATCAACTATATTTTTTTCGGTACAAATATCCCAATGAGGTTTTTGTACGAAATTAACTTTTCTAGGTTCTGAAAAGCGTTTAATTTCAACATAATCATTTTCGGATAACCCGACGGGAGTTGTTTCATCAGGTATATTGGGAGTTGAAAGAAGCAAATTACGCTGTTCAGTATCAAGCTGTTGTTCCTTATTTTCAAGTTCTGCAATTTCATCAGCCATTGCCTTAACTTCAGCTTGAATATCATCTGTATTTTGCCCCTGTTTTTTTAACATGCCAATTTGCTGTGACATAGATTTTCTTTTTGAACGTAATTCATCAGCCTTTGTTTGCACTTGCCTTCTTTTTACGTCTATTTCAAGAATACCGTCGATTGAAAGATTAGGATTTCTTCTTTTCAATAATTCATTAATCTTTTCAGGATTTTCTCTGATTAATTTAATATCTAACATACACTCACCTCTAATAATTATATTTTTATTTTATTAAAAACACATTTAAAATAAAAGATTTTTTTTGATATAATAAAAACAGGTGAATAGTATGAGCGAAACGAAGTATAAAAAAAGAGTTTTATTTATCGGAATGCCTGATATGGCAATAGTTTGTCTTAACAAACTTGTTTCAAAAGGCATTAATATTGTGGGAGTTGTACCTCCTGAAAAAACAGACTCAACAAACAAGTTAATGGTAAATACGGCTCAAAAGCTCGGTCTTGATATAATCGAATATAATATAAGTTTAAGCGATAAGGGTTTTCTGCAAAGAATAAAAAATTTGAATGCCGATATAGGTGTTGTTGCTTCATTTAGCAAAAAGCTCCCGAAGGAACTTTTGCAATTGACAAAAGATGGATTCATCAATTTACACCCGTCAAAGCTTCCCGACTACAGAGGGGCAAACCCATATTCTCACGTTATTATTAACGGTGAAACGAAATCTGCAATCACCCTTCATTTTATGGATGAAAACTACGATACGGGGGATATCATTTCACAATACTGTTTCGACCTTGATTTAAACGAAACAATGGGTACACTTTTTAACAGAACAAATCAAATGTGTGCTTCAATGCTGTATGAAGCATTAGATTATTATGAAACACACGATTTTCCCCGCCGTCCGCAAGAAAAAGTCGATAATTTAAAGAAAGCGGACACATTATCATTCGAGAAAAAAAATATTTTTATAGATTGGAATAAATCGGCAGAGGAAATCGAAAGATTTATACGAGCACTTAATCCCTTTATTGGTGCACTTACATATTATAACGGAATTATCCTCAGAGTTAATTCTGCCTATGTTATCAGAAAAGGACACAATTATACCCCCGGAACAATTTGCGACACAAAAAGTTCGTTAAAAGTTGCCTGCGGAAAAGACATATTGGAGCTTGATTCAATACAATACGACGGATTATTTATAACATCGGGGCGTGATTTTGTTGACAGAGTAAATCCTCAAAAAGGAGAAATTTTATATAGTGAATAAACTTCATTTTTTAACGGCAGGTCTGCCGCTTCAAACAGAAAATAAAGGATATAAAGCAGGCTTGGAAATTTTAAAGAATTTGAATTTAGACGGACTTGAGGTTGAATTTGTTCACGGTGTAAAAATGAATGAATCTAACCAAAATGCCGTAAAAGCATTTTCTCAAGATGAAAATACTCTTGTAACCTGCCATGGGCCATATTATATTAACCTCAATTCTGATGAGCAGGAAAAAATCGATGCAAGTATTACAAGAATTATTGATACAGCAAATATGGGAAAACAAATAGGAGCATACAGCATAACTTTTCATGCCGCTTTTTATATGAAAAAATCACCTGATGATGTTTATCAAACAGTATATAAATCTATGGAAAAAATATGCACCGCACTTGATGAAGCAGGCAACAAAATATGGATACGACCCGAAACAACGGGGAAAGGAACTCAATGGGGAACATTGGAAGAAATCGTTAAATTATCAAAAGAATTTATACAAGTTCTTCCCTGCGTTGATTTTGCACACATTCATGCCCGCAATAACGGGCTAAATAATACTTATGATGAATTTTCAAAAATGTTTGAATTTATGGGCAAAGAATTAGGAGATGACATCTTTAATAATTTTCACGCACATATTGCAGGAATTGAGTACGGCTTAAAAGGCGAAAAAAATCATTTGATTTTTGAAGAAAGTGATATGAACTACAAAGACCTGTTAAAAGTATTTAAAGAATACAATGTCAAAGGTGCAGTTGTTTGCGAAAGTCCGAATATTGAGACGGACACTAAAATTTTAAAAGATTATTATTTAAGTTTATAATATGGATATTTTTTATACAAACATTCCTAAAAGTGATTATAAAACTCAACACTATGCGGGTTTATACTTAATTGAATATGCCGCTAAAAATGTTTATAAACTAGAAAACAGTGAAATTGAAATTATAAATAAGAAACCAAAATTCAAATACTCTAATGATGTTCATTTCAGTATATCTCATACAAAAAATATTGTTGCCGTATGTTTTGACGATAAAGAACTCGGGTTTGATATTGAACAATTAAAAGAAAGAGATTATATACAAATCGCAAAAAGAATGAAGTTTGACTTAAAAGAAAATACATTAGAATGCTTTTATAAAAATTGGACTTTATATGAAGCAAAATATAAACTGCATCAAACCCCAATCGGCATATATACAGCTAAACTGAACAATAATTACATATATTCGATTGCTTCATCCCAAAATACGGATATACAATCGGCACTGAAAATTTTTTGTTTAGAATTTTAATATTTGTTTTTATTAATATAATTCAAAGTATAAAAAGCCCAAGCCCATCGTTCTTTATCTCTGATTTCAAAAAATTCCGGAGAGGTAGAAGATGAATTATGAATATGATTAACTATAGCTCCCGATACGGAATAATTTATTTTTTCACGCATTTTATTTTGATATAAAAGATAATTATCACCGTAAAAAATATTAAAACAATCGGGAATAGTGTAATAGTTTTCTTTTCTTCCAAATAATACACTTGCCCAATCTCCTGTATTCATATATCTATCAAGCGGTTTAAATTCAATATTCAAATTTTCATATTCGGGGATATCAATATCATCAACGGAGGATTTATCGAACAATTTAATATAATCGTTATCGAGTCCAATTAAACCCGTTTTATCATCATAAAAAATTTCGGAATTAACAACCTTTTCGCAAAAATTTTTGCCGAACAATATATCATCATTGAGAAGTAAAAAGTTATTGTTTTTAATAACACTGATACCGAAATTCCAGCTTGTATAAACATAAGCATTAGTTTGAGGTTCAAAAACCTTTATTTTATCACTATACGGCAAAGTCATAGTGCAAGGTGCATTACTTATTAATATAATTTCATCAATTATCTCCTCTTCAGAAACTAATTTTAAGAGTTTATAAAGCACCTGTGGTTTTTTATATATTGTAGGAATTATTACAGAAAGATTTTGCTTATTCATATAAGTATAATAACATAAGAGAGGCATTTTGCCTCTCTTTAAAACAAACTATTTTCTAGATATTACATATATTAAATGCCAGCCGAATTGCGTTTTAACAGGCTCAGAAACTTCACCAAGAGGAAGGCTAAAAGCGGCTTTTTCAAATTCCGGAACCATATCACCTTTACCAAACCAGCCAAGAATACCGCCCGATTTACCCGAAGGACACTTTGAATATTTTTTTGCAGCATTCATAAAGTTATCAAAAATTTCTTTTTTTGTGGTTCCCTGTAATATTTCGGCTCTGATGTCCTTTGCCTCTTGTTCTGTCGGAACCAAAATATGCAAAGCCTCAACTTGCGAATACGAAGCTGCTTCAGCTCTGTTCGAAACTAAATTTGAGGAAGTAACATTTTGACTATAAACACAGAGAAAACCAAACAATAAAAGCACTAACGATAATAATTTTTTCATAATTAATCCTTTCTTTGTTATTATTACATTTTAAAACAATTTTTGACTATACAACCTACTTATTAAGATTAACGAATTGATTTTCTCTAGTTATAGCAACAAGTCCGGAACGGACAAGTTCTTTAATTCCAAGAGGTCTTAACAAAGTAATAATTGCTAATACTTGTCTGTTATCACCACTGTACTCAAGCGTATACGTATCGGGTGAAACATCTATAATTTTCGCACCAAAAATCTCCGCAATTCTTAATATTTCACTTCTTGCTTCATCTTTTGCGGTAACTTTACATAAAATTAATTCCCTATCTATACACTTATCGGCAGATTTAGGTAGTTCTACAACTTTAATTGTATTAATCAACCTGTTTAATTGCTTACATATTTGTTCAATAACAACGTCATCACCTGTAGTAACAATTGTAATACGGGAAAAAGTTGTATCAACAGTAGCAGCAACAGTAAGACTTTCTATATTATACCCTCTTGTAGAGAATAAATCACAAACAGAAGAAAGAATACCCGCTTCATTTTTTACAAGTACAGATATTGTATGTTTCATAGCTATTCTCCCTTTTCAAGATTGGATAACAATACTTCATTTAAAGGTTTCCCCGCTAACACCCACGGATAAACCATTTCAAACGGTTCAACAACAAAATCCATAATTACGGGGCCGTTATATGCTATTGCTTTATCAAGTGCAGCATCGATTTCATCATCTTTTGTAATCCTGAGTCCCAAAATTCCGTATGCCTCCGCAAGTTTAACATAATCCGGAGAGGTAATTGGAGTTTGCGAATAATGTTTATTAAACATTTTTTCCTGCCACTGCCTTACCATACCCAAATATCCGTTATTTATAACGGCAATTTTTACCGGGATTTTATAATCAACGCAAGTCATAAGTTCCTGAATATTCATCTGAATACTGCCGTCCCCCGCAATATTAAACACAAGTTTTTCAGGTGAAGCAATTTGAGCACCGATTGCGGCGGGAAAACCGAAACCCATTGTACCTAATCCACCTGATGTAATAAGCTGGCGAGGTTTATTGAATTTATACAGTTGTGCCGTCCACATTTGATGCTGTCCGACTTCAGTGGCAATAATAGTATCCATATTTTTAGTCTTATTATAAATATGTTCAATAACGGTTTGTGGACTCATTATTCCGTTTTCAACAGCTCTTATTGCCTTATTTAATTTCCACGACTCAATCTGTTTTACCCAAAGTTCTCTCATATTATAGTCATAAGAGTATTTCCCCGTATTATATTCGTGAAGCATCAAATTAAGAACATTTTTAGCATCACCAACTATTGGTATATCAACGTGAACATTTTTACTGATTGAACAAGGGTCGATATCAACATGAATAACCTGTGCATCCTTGCAAAAACGCTTTAAACATCCCGTAATTCTGTCATTAAACCTTGTACCGACGGCAAACAGCACATCGCAATTGCTTACCGCTAAATTAGCCCAATAATTACCGTGCATACCGAGCATACCCAACGATAACTTATCATCCTGCGGATATGTCCCTATTCCCATTAAAGTAGTAGCAACGGGAATATTTAATTTTTTTGCAAGTTCTCTTATTTCCATCCAGGCTTCAGAATGAATAATGCCGCCACCTGAAATAATAACGGGGCGTTGAGCTTCACATAATAATTTTAAAGCCTTTCTGCATTGTATCGGGTGTCCTTCATAAGTCGGATTATACCCGGGCAAATTTAACTTTTCGGGATATTCAAACTCCATTCTTGAAGTCAAAATATCTTTTGGCAGAGAAACGACTACCGGCCCTGGTTTACCCGTTCTTGCTATATGAAACGACTCTTTTATTACTCTTGGCAAATCTGCAATACTTTTAACCAAATAATTATGCTTACAGCAAGTCCTTGTTATACCTACAATATCGGATTCCTGAAACGCATCATTACCTATAAGTCTTGTATCAACCTGTCCCGTAAAGACAACAAGCGGATAACTGTCATAATATGCGTTTGCTATACCGGTTATTGTATTACAAGCCCCCGGGCCTGATGTAACAAGCACAACACCGGGTTTACCGGTAATTCTTGCATAACCTTCTGCGGCATGCACAGCAGCCTGTTCATGCCTGACAAGATAATGTTTAATGAAATCACAATTATACAATTCGTCATAAATGTGAAGTATAACACCGCCGGGATAGCCGAAAATTTTATCCACGCCCTCTTTTCGCAGACATTCCAAAAACATTCTGGCACCCGTCATTTTTTCTATTCTTACGGTTGACTCGGCTGACATTTCGTTCTCCATTTCCTCAAACTATCTAAATTGCTTATTAATAAAACTTTAAACATAATATCTTAGCAAAATTATATAGCAAAATTTAGAAATTTAATCAAAATATTGAAAAATTGTAACTTATTGACTATGATTTCTTTAAGTTTTACACTAAATTTATAATAATTTTTAGTAGAAATAGAAAACGAGGTTATTATGGCAAAAATTTATTACGCTGCAGATTGTAATTTGAGTCTGCTAAAACCAAAGACAGTTGCTATCATCGGTTATGGAAGCCAGGGTCACGCTCATGCTCTTAATTTGCACGAAAGTGGTATAAATGTAATTGTCGGGTTATACAAAGGCTCTAAATCCTGGGCAAAAGCAGAAGCTGCCGGATTAAAAGTTATGACAGTTGAGGAAGCTTCTAAAGCTGCTGATTTAATTATGATATTACTCCCTGATGAAAAACAATCAGATATTTATAGAACTCAAATTGCACCAAATCTTACGGCAGGAAAAACTCTTGCATTTGCTCACGGGTTTAATATTCATTTCAATCAAATTGTTCCGCCAAAAGATGTAGATGTAATTATGATTGCACCCAAAGGCCCCGGACATACGGTAAGAAGTGAATATGTCGAGGGGAAAGGCGTGCCATGCTTAGCCGCAGTTTACCAAAATGCTTCAGGTAAAGCTATGGAAACGGCACTTGCGTATGCGGCCGGAATAGGCGGTTCAAGAGCGGGAGTTCTTGAAACAACATTCAGACAAGAAACAGAAACGGATTTATTCGGCGAACAGGCAGTTCTTTGCGGTGGTGTTACAGCATTGATGCAAGCTGGTTTCGAAACTCTGGTTGAAGCCGGTTATGACCCTCAAAATGCATATTTTGAATGTATTCATGAAATGAAATTAATTGTTGATTTAATCTATCAGGGCGGTTTTGCAAAAATGAGATATTCTATTTCTGACACAGCCGAATTTGGTGATTATGAAACAGGCAAAAGAATTATTACTGATGAAACAAAGAAAGAAATGAAAAAAATTCTTTCAGAAATTCAGGACGGAACGTTTGCTTCAAAGTGGATTACGGAAAATAAAGCGGCAGGCAGAGCTCATTTCCTTGCAACAAGAAAATTAAAAGCCGAACATCAATTGGAATCCGTAGGAAAAGAATTAAGAAAAATGTATTCCTGGAATGAAGAATAAAAATACATTTAATTTTATGAAAAAGATGCAATTAAAATTGCATCTTTTTTTAACGATTATTTTATAATACCGCCATTATATTCGAGGCATTTTTCATTGATTTTATATATTTATACAATTATTCCTGCACATATTCGCAGCAATTTTCAGTAACATTCAAAATTTACGTTTTAAAATCATATAATTTCGGCAAACATACCGTTAAAATTTTCGCAAACGGATAAAAGCCTTATTTTTTGAACGCTGTCTTTATATTTGTCATCGTTATCAATCAAAACATTAATATAATTTTTTGTCACGCCCTTTAAAAGTTTTGTCTTTTTATCCCGTTTTTTTTCAATAATAACTTCATTTTCCGTATCAATATTATTTTCATAAAATGTTTTTAATTTACGCTCTGAAATTTCCCCGATAATTTTAACCCTGTTTTTTTTCTCGCTCTCACATATTTGATTAGGCATAGTATCCGCTTTTGTGTTTTTTCTTCTTGAATAAGGGAAAACGTGTATTTTGGTCAAATTTAATTTTTCGAGATTTTTGCGGGTAATTTCAAAATCATCCTGCGTTTCGTTAGGGAACCCCGCAATAATATCGCTTCCGATAAATACATTTTGAAATTTTGAGTTTATATAATCAACGAGTTCAAACACTTGTTTAACGGTGTAATTCCGGTTCATATTCTTTAAAGTTTTATTGCAAAGCGATTGAAGCGAAAGATGAAAATGAGGGCAAAATTTTGAAGATGAGGATAAAAAATCTATAAAATCAAACGACAATTCAATCGGATTTAAAGAACCCAATCTGTATCTTTTTATATTTGTTTTTTCTATTTCTTCCAGTAAAGATTTTAGAGTTTTTCGAGGGTTAAAATCACTGCCCCACTGACCGATGTGAATACCCGTTAAAACCGTTTCGTAATAATTTTCGGAAGCAAAAAGATTAATTTGTTCAACAATATTTTCTATTGAGTTTGACCTGTTTTTTCCTCTTGCAAAAGGGATTGTACAGTATGAGCAGCGGTTGTTGCAACCGTCCTGAATTTTAACGGAAGCTCGTGTTCTTTGGGTTTGATACAGTTTTTCATAACGAAAAGTATTATGAGAAAATATATCCGAAACAATAATATTATTTTCTTTTTGAAGAATATTTGCTATATCATTTTTTTCATAATTTCCGATAACATAATCCGCAATATTATTTTTAATCAGATTATCTTTTTCAAGCTGTGCCATACACCCCGTAACAACGGTTTTTATTGAGGGATTTTCTCTTTTTGCACGTCTTAAATAAGAGAGATTTTTTGTATCCGCAATATGAGTGACGGAACAGGAATTTAAAATATAATAATCTGCCTCAGGTATCTTATCCGTTTCAACAAAACCGTTACAGGAAAGTATTTCGGCCATTAAAGCAGATTCGACCTGATTTGTTTTACAACCCAATGTTTTAATAATAAACTTTTTCATATAAAATATTATATTTTAAATATAAATTTTGGTAATCATAATAACTTTTATATAGATATATTAGACAACATATTTGATTTTATTGCATTTTTCATTGATTTTACATATTCATACACATATTCGGGCGAATTTTTTCCGTACCGTTCAATGATTTTAACTATTGCACTTCCGACAATTACACCGTCCGAAATCTTTGATAAATATGCTGCCTGTTTCGGTGTATTTATTCCAAAACCTATTGCAACAGGTATATCGGTTTGTTCCCGTATTAAACCGACAATTGTTTTCAAATCGGTTGTGATTTCGCTTCTTACTCCCGTAACTCCCATTGAAGATACCAAATATATAAAACCCGAAGCCTCTTTTGCTATCTGCTTTATTCTGTTATCGGAAGTAGGTGCAATTAATGAAATTACATCAATATCATTATTTCGTGCATAATCGGAAACTTCGTGTTTTTCTTCAAAAGGTAAGTCGGGAATGATAAGGCCGTCCGTTTTTGACTCTTTACAATCGGAAAAAAATCTTTCATAACCGTAATTAAAAACAGGATTAATATAAGTTAAAAACACAATCGGGATATCCGTTTTTTTCCTTAAATCGATTACCGCTTCAAAAATTTTATCCAAAAAGGTATTTGATTTTAATGCCCTTATATTTGCAGATTGAATTACGCTTCCCTCCGCAATGGGGTCGGAAAAAGGAATGCCTATTTCTATCAAATCGGCTCCCGCTTCCTCCATTTTTAATATGCATTGCTTTGTGGTTTCAATATCGGGGTCACCTGCCGTTAAAAAGCCTATAAATGCTTTACCGTTTTTAAATGCATTCGATATATTACTCATTAATCTTCCTTCCTCTGTATTTTGCTATGGCGGCAACATCTTTATCGCCTCTGCCGGATAAACAAACAATAATTATTTCGTCTTTTTTCATTAAAGGAGCCGTTTTCATTGCATAAGCAACCGCATGAGCACTCTCTATTGCAGGTATTATTCCCTCTGTTTTTGAAAGATACTCAAACGCACAAACGGCTTCATCATCAGTTACAGCGATATAAGATGCTCGACCGATTGAATTAAGATAAGCGTGTTCGGGGCCTATTCCGGGATAATCAAGTCCTGCGGATATCGAATAAACGGGAGCTATCTGTCCGTACTCATCCTGGCAAAATATTGATTTCATTCCGTGAAAAATTCCCATTCTTCCTTTTGTCATACTTGCTGCGTGCTTATCGGTATTTACTCCCAAACCTGCTGCCTCACAGCCGATAAGTTTTACGCTCTTATCGTTTATAAAATTATAAAACATTCCCATTGCGTTACTGCCTCCGCCCACGCAAGCTATTACAGCAGACGGCAGCTTTCCCTCAAGCTTCAAAATCTGTTCACGTGCTTCTCTGCTTATTACACTTTGAAAATCTCTTACAATCATCGGGAAAGGATGAGGCCCCATAACTGAACCTATTACATAAAGTGTATCTTCCGTTCTTTTTGACCACTCACGCATAGCTTCATTAACAGCATCTTTTAATGTTTGAGTACCGCTTTCAACGGTATGCACTTTTGCACCCAGTAATTCCATTCTGTATACATTTAATGATTGCCTCAGTGTATCTTCTTTACCCATAAAAATTTCACATTCCAAACCCAATAATGCTGCTGCGGTTGCGGCAGCAACACCGTGCTGTCCGGCTCCGGTTTCCGCTATTATACGCTTTTTTCCCATTTTTTTTGCAAGTAAAGCCTGACCTAAAACGTTATTAATTTTGTGCGAACCCGTATGGTTTAAATCTTCTCTTTTAAGATATATTTTTGCTCCACCCAAATCTTTTGTCATGTTTTCGGCAAAATACAACAAAGACGGACGTCCCGCATAATTTTTTAATAAATCATCCAGTTCGGAAATAAAACTGCCGTTATTTTTATGATATTCGTATGATTTTTCAAGGTTCTTTATTTCGTTCATAAGAATTTCGGGAACGTATTGTCCGCCAAACTCTCCGAATTTAGTATTATTATTCATTATTTTTCCTTATTCTTTCCGTTAATTCGATAATTTTTTGTCTGTCTTTACAACCGTCGGTTTCAACTCCGGAATTTATATCAAGACAATATACTTTTTGTTTTAAAGCAAAATCAATATTTGAAATATTAATTCCGCCCGCCAAAAAAATTTTTTTATTAGTTTCGGGGATTAATCCCCAGTCAAACGTCATGCCCGTACCGCCAAAAGAGTTTTGTGTTGAGGAATCCGTTAAAACATAATCAGCCGTTGTATGAGCGATATTAAAAGCAAGCCGGTCATCTGCTTTAAATGCTTTAATTATTTCAATTCCGGAAATATTTTTTAATTCACGAATAAAGTTGTTATCTTCACTTCCGTGCAATTGAACCAAATCAATAATTTTTGTACGGATTAATTCCATAATAAAAGCGATATCCTGATTTACAAAGACTCCGACGGATTTAATATTTTTATTTAAAACTTTTTTCAAAGTTGAAGCACAGACAGGGGCAATTTTTCTTTTTGAATTATCCGCAAAAATAAATCCGGCATAATCAATCCCCGCCTGATTGATATATTCGATATCTTCAATCCTTTTAAGTCCGCAAATTTTAATTTTCATTTGACTTCACCTTTTAAAATTTGTATTTGATGTTTTTTATCGGGTGATTTCATTAAAGTTTCGCCTATTAATACTGCATTAACGGAATTCTTTTCCAATTCTTCAATTTGATTACGGCTCTCTATTCCGCTTTCGGACACAAATAAAATATCATCGGGTACAAATTTTCTTAAATTAATACTGTTTTGTATATTAATATTAAATGTCTTTAAATCTCTGTTATTTACACCTATAATTTTTGCCCCCGCTTTCAGAGCCGTTTCGATTTCAAATTTGTCATGAGCTTCCGTAAGACAGGAAAGTCCTAAACTTTCTGCGATTTTTATAAAAGTTTTTAATTTTTCATAATCCAAAATTGAACAAATTAAAAGTATTGCATCCGCATTAATCAGTTTAGACTCATAAATCTGTATTTCATCAATAATAAAATCTTTTCTCAAAACGGGAATATTTACGGTTTGAGCAATTTCTTTCAAATAATTAATATCGCCCAAAAAGAAATCGGGTTCGGTTAATACCGATATTGCATCGGCATTTGCTTTTTCATATTCTCTTGCAACGGTTAAATAAGGAAAATCCTCGGAAATAATACCTTTAGACGGCGAAGCTTTTTTTATTTCGCATATAAAAGACATTTTGTTATTTCTTAATGCATTTTCAAACCTGTACTTTTTGCCGCATACATCATAAGCCGAATTTTTATATTCGATCGTATTTACGGTTTCATATAAATTTTTCACTCTGATTTTTGTTTTTTCGACTATTTTATCTAAAATATTCATCTATACCTCATTGGAAAGTTTTATGTAATCATTGAGTTTTTTCATTGCAAGCCCTTTATCAATTATATCTTTTGAAAGAAAAACTCCATCACGTATATTTGACACGGTTTTATAAGCATAAAAAGCCAAAGCGGAATTCAAAACAACAATATCCTTTTTTGCTCCGATTTCTTTTCCCGAAAAAATATCCCTTATTATTTGTGCGTTATAAGCCGAATTACCACCCTCGACATCTTTTTTTACGGCTCTTTTTATACCGTATTCTTCGGGTTTAATAATATAATCGGTTATTATACCGTTTCTAAATTCCGAAACATAAGTTTCATCCGAAACGGAAGCCTCGTCCAATCCGTCTTTACCATATATAACGAGTCCGTTTTCCACTCCCAATGATGATATGACACGTGCCAGTTTATTTACAAGATTAACATCATAAACTCCGAACAATTGAGATTTGGCACACGCAGGATTTGTAAGCGGGCCTAAGATATTAAACAAAGTTCTGAACGGCAAATTTTTTCTTGCATTTGAAGCATACTTCATGGCGGGATGATGATTTTTTGCAAACATAAAACATAAATTTAATTTTTCAAAAATTTGTTTTTCCTGCTCGGAAGTCTTATCAACATTAATTCCCAAAGCTTCAAGCACATCAACGGAACCCGATTTACTTGTTAATGCTCTGTTGCCATGCTTTGTAACTGGTACATCTCCTGCCGCAAGAACAAATGCACAAGCCGTTGAGATATTAAACGTATTACTCATATCGCCGCCCGTACCGACAATATCAAGAGTATTATTAACGGACAAGCGTGTTATTAAACATTTTTCTTTCATAACTTCCGCAGCGGCTTTTATTTCTTCCGCCGTTTCGCCTTTCATTTTTAATGCGGTCAAAAATGCGGCGATTTGTATATCGTTAACATTTCCGTTTGTAATCTCGCACATTACATCTTTTGTTAATTCATAACTTAAATTTTTTCCGTTTATAAGTTGTTGTATTGCATTATTTATCATTTTTCACACTTTCAAAAAAATTTTTAATTATGGTTTTTCCGCAGGTCGTTAATATTGATTCAGGATGAAACTGAAGTCCGTACAGGTTATATTGTCTGTGTTTAACTCCCATAACAACATTATCGTCCGTTTTTGCAATTATGCTTAATTCCGTCGGAAATTCATTGATATCTGCCGCAAGAGAATGATATCTTGCAACTTTTATACGTTTCGGCAAGCCTTTAAATATTGCAGCCGTATTATCAATATCAATTTCGGAAGTTTTTCCATGCATGATTTTCTCGGCATAAATAATTTTGGCTCCGAAAACTTCACATATAGCCTGATGCCCCAAACAAATACCCAGAATGGGAATTTTATCATAAAAATATCGAATTACATCCTCGCACACTCCCGCATTGTCAGGCTTACCTGGCCCGGGTGATATCACAATTGCTTCGGGGGTTAACTTTTCAATTTCATCAACCGTAAACTCATTATTCCTTACAACTTTTATATCGGAATTTATTTCACCGATATATTGATAAAGGTTATACGAAAAACTGTCAAAATTATCTATTAACAATATCATAAAACCTCCTCCGAAATTTTTAATGCATGCATAACCGCTTTCGATTTATTAATGCACTCCGTATATTCGTTTTCGGGAATACTGTCATAAACAATACCTGCTCCGACTCTTACAAATACTTTATTATTTTTCTTAAATACCAGTCGTATTGCAATACACGTATCCAAATTTCCCGTAAAATCAAGATAACCGATTGCACCTCCGTAAATTCCTCTTTTATTGTTTTCAAGTTCATTAATAATTTCACAAGCTCTGATTTTGGGAGCACCCGATAAAGTACCCGCAGGTAATATCGCACCTACGGCATCCAATTGATTTTTATCGGGTCTGATTTTTCCCGTGACGGTTGAACCTATATGCATAACATGTGAAAAACGTTCGATTGACATATATTTTTCAACTTTTACACTGCCGAATTCGGATATTTTTCCGGTATCGTTTCTTCCCAAATCTACAAGCATATTATGCTCGGCACACTCTTTTTCGTCAGAAAGCAGTTCTTTTTCAAGCATTTCATCCTCAGCTTGTGTTCTGCCCCGTTTTCTTGTACCCGCAAGCGGAAAAGTATACAACCTCCCGTTTTCAAGTTTTAAAAGAGTTTCGGGTGAAGCACCCGCTATTTCAATATTATTACTTCCGAAATAAAACATATACGGCGACGGATTAATCGTTCTGAGAGTTCTGTACGTATTCAGCAAATCTCCCTCATAATCGGCATCAAAACGATTTGATAAAACAACCTGAAATATATCACCCTCTTTTATATAATACTTTGCTTTTTCAACCATTTTACAAAACGAATTTTTATCAAATAATACCCTGAAATCAGACTTCAATTTGCCGTTTTTTATTTCATAAGGCTTTCCGTTCCTGATTAAATCGGCAAGACGTTCCAACTCTTTTACGGCCTTATTATAATTATTTTCAATATCATCGGTTTTAACATTAACGATTAAAATAATTTTATTCCTTACGTTATCAAAGGCAATAATTTTATCGAACAACATTAAATCAACATCATTAAAACACTCGTCATCCTTTGCATTCAAGTTTAATTCGGGTTCGAAATATTTTATAAAATCATAAGAAAAATAACCCGCAAGCCCGCCCGTAAATGACGGAAGTCCTTCAACAACCGGACTTTTATACTCATCAAGTATTTTTTTGATGTAATCCTGCGGCTTATTCGTTTCCACAACTTTTTCATCTTCCGCACTTTTAATTTTCAGTATACTATTCCGGCATGTAATTTCTAATGACGGTTCAAACCCCAGAAATGAATACCTGCCGATTTTTTCCATTTTTTCCACACTTTCAAGCAGGAAGCAATGTTCATCCTGATTTTTTAATATTCTTAAAACTCGTATGGGAGTAGTCATATCAGAAAATATTTCTTTAAAAACAGGTACGCACTTGTAATCTTTTGATAATTCTTTAACTTTATCCAAAGTCATTTTTAACATATTTGGCTCTCTTTCTATTTACACGATAAAATGAACGCAGAAATTTGTAAACGCACAAATTCACTATCTGCTGATTTGCCGACAATAAACAAAGAAAAACAAATATAATATTTTAAAACTAAATATTAATATCTATCCCTAAAATTGTCAGCTTTTACAGGACACCACGCCCATTGTTCTTCATTATCAGAAAGCCAAAAAGTAAAAAGGCCGGTTAAAACTTTTACGAAATTAAAAATATAAGACTTTATATTCATAATATACACCCCTTTTTACTTTTTAGTTATTCTAACTCATTTTTATAATTTTTACCAGTGTTTTATTTACAATTGTAAAATTATATAAAATAATCTATATGAAAATTCTTTTCCGCTTTTTTGGTTACAGCTTTAAAATCCGTTTGGGGTAACGACCAAACACCATTTTCTTGTCTTTTAAATTTCGTTTGTTCTAATATAGGCAGCTCATCTGTATCTAATGCACTAACAACACTTGTATCATATACATCATTCGCACTTTTTACAATACCGGCAAGCATTGGTTCTTCACCATTTTCATAAGCGGAATTATAATATAATTCATTTATTAACGTTGCAGTACCTTCATTATTATCATCATATCTATAATAACGGCTTGTCTTAGCGGCACTGATTATTTCATCGGTATCATCATTTTGAAGTATATAATAATCTGCATAATTAATACGATTACTAATACGCACAAAATCACGATAAAGTTTACGACCCGTTCTGCTATAAAATAATGTATTAGCATCAGAAGGTGAATTTTTTTCCAATTTATATAAAGTTGCGTGTACTTTATTTTTATTTTTACTATTTGTGTCATTTGACTGCTGCTTTACAGAGCATGTAAATATAGGCGATTTACCAAATGAAATTTTCATTAACATATTCCTTTACTACTATTGATATTATATCTAAAACAAAACATTATTAAATTTGCCGAAAATTTGAAAAAATATAAAAAAATATTATAATTTGATATTATGAAGTATTTAATAATCTTAATTCTTTTATTATTTATGCCTTTAAATGTACAAGCAAAAGGCTACGATATGAAATTACCCGTTGAGGGAAATTCGATAGCAAACGATGCCATGCAATTTGACATTATGAAAAATTTATACAAAGAATTATCTTTTAAATATCCCGCCTGCTACAATTATTCAATTTCAAACACACAAGTCGTAAGGTTTCCCTATGATGCGAAGATGAAAAATGGTAAGTACATTAAGGGATTTTGGAATGAACTTTGGACAATTGACGTTTGCAATCAAAAAATACAAGTTCCGATATCTTATTCCATCAACAAAGGTTCCGCAACATATAAAATAGAAAAAGACTTTTTTACGAAATAAATTCAGTCGATTTTCTTAAATAAAACGGTTGAGCAGGCACCCAGCTTTATGGGCGAGTTATTCATCCCGTCGCTGTTAATGACTTTTTTATTGTTATATCTGCCCGTACCGCCATATTTTTTATCATCACTGTTTAACAATTGAACCCATTTACCTTTCGGGAATTTAATATAATATGAAGTTGCATCAATTCTCGGATAAGAAGCATCTTTAAAATTTGTTACCGAAAAAATTTCATTATCTTTATATACGCTGTGAGTACCCAAAACTTGAGAAATAGGATGTAAAACAGCATTGTCATTTTCCAGATGTCCTATTGTTAATGCGGGATTTTCATCCGAAATTTTGTTCAAGTCGGATACTAAAGTCTGATACTTACCCATTTTTTGACGTGCCGTTAATGAATAATCAATATTACCGAATTTTGATTCATTAAGTGCGGGAAGCCCGTATTGATAGCCCTTTTCAACATATAAATAATCTTCATCCGGAATTGATTCAAATTGTCTGAAAAATCTGAACGGTGTTAAATCTGAGCTTTCATCCCCCTGAAATATCATTTTTGGCCCGGGAACGGAATAAGTTCTGACCAATGCCATTTTATTTTTTGAAAAACATTCATCATATATAACTTTTAACATATTAAAAGTTATACCCGAATTTTCTCTTATTCCGAGTTTTTGCAGCACTTCATCATCAAATTTTTCATTTATTTCATCAGCTTCATCTTCATCCAATGCAGAAGTATCATACTTATCCAATTGTCCCGTCTGAAGCATGATTGCAAGTTTTTCGGAAGTTAATTGAGCTTTTTGGAATATAACCGTTTGTTTTGCGGAGTCAAAATCAGTACCGTTTTTAATACTTAATTTTTCCGCACGCTCAAAGTCTTTATCATTTAAAACAACGTTATTATTCAAATTTAACATTGGAACCATTAATTTTGGAATTAATCTTGAACCCTCAAAATTACCTATTTCATCATGGCTCATAACATATTTTACATTGTGCTGAGAATTATTACACGCTTCATTTAACGCTTCTATATCACTTGAACCGTATACGGCATCCTTTAATGCGTGATAATAAGGAAATGCCCACTCACTGTTAAAACCGAGATTATCAAGATTGGTATCGGTTATATTGTTAATGGAATTTATGTGAGAGTTTAAATCACTATCAACGTCGGTTAAAGGTCTTGTGACTCTTTCATCGTTTCTTCCGTCCTCAGCTATTAGGAATGCATCGGGACAATGATAGTTTAATTCTTTTGCAATCTGCTTCATGGTCACATCGGATTCCATAAATTTTGTCATATCAAGTCTTAAACCGTCGCAATGATAATTGTCAATCCAATTAATTGCGGCATTTACAATATAATCTCTTACATATTGAGAGTTTTCACCTTCAAAATTCAGTGCCGAACCAAACGGATTAGGCCCTTTTATATAAGGCCCCGTTCTGTGTAATGCCGCACCGTCAGGCCCTATATGATTGGGAACAATATCCATGATTACATTTATACCTTGATTATGTGCATAATCAATCAAATCTTTTAATTTGTCGGGGCCACCCAAATGTTCCGCAACAGCCATTTTATCAACCCCGTCATATCCCCAGTTAAACGAATACGTATTTTCAACAGGCATAATTTCTATGGAATTAAAGCCCATCGGTTTAATTTTATCTATTACGTCTTTAACACCGTTAAACGTACCGTCTTTTGATATTGTTGCAGTGTTAAGTTCATATATTTTAGCTTCATTTAAAGATTTCAATTGATTTTTTGAATTTGCGAGCCTTGAAATTCTGTCGGGATTATTCTTATACCAATCACCATCCGACCAATTGTATAAAGAATGGTCATAAACGGTGGAAGGACCAAGCAAAGTATCCTGTTTAAAAGAATACGGGTCTTTTACAATTTCGGTATTACCGTCAGATTTATAAACAGTAAAATAATATTTATCACCATTAGAAACAAGTTTTGACGGCAAAGGTTTTTTTGTTTGAAAAATACCGCCCTCTTGTTTTTCCAGCTCAAAAGTTTTGGATTTTTTTTCATCATCTTTTTTTAAGACGGTAACGGTTACTTTTTTTGCATCGGGGAAAGTTAAAAGTTTAAAATTAACCGATTTAGTTTTCGGATTAACGGAAGCACCCCAGCTTTTATGCTCAGCCCAGGTTCGTCCGAAAGATATTGGTTTATATGAGAAATTAGACAACTCGGTAATCTGAGGATGACAGACAGAATGATTTTGCACTGCATTATCGCACGCAAAAGACTTTATACCTGATACACCAACCCGATTTACATTATCTACTTTCATTCACATATACCCCGAACATCTGTTACAAATATATAATGAAAGTAAAGAATAATAAATGATTAGACTTAAATATTTTTTAATAATTTTTTACAATTAAACTTTACAAATATAATCGGGTGCCGAATTACGATTATTTTCTTCAATATTATCAATAAAAAAGAAAGAGATATCTTTTAATTCATCGGGATTAATTAAGAAATTAAGTAAACAATATTCATTTAAGTTCATTAACGCTGCCATTCAAAATCTAACCACATTATAATTCTAACAATTTTTCAAATAAAAAAATCAACTTTAAATATGAATATTTGAATCAAAATTTACTGATTATAAATTACCCGTAAGTTAAAAATTGCGTATCTAATTATTATTCAAATTAATAACACCAAAATAATAGCCAAACATAATAAGCATTAGCGGTAATGAATAGATATAGCAGAACATATCATAATTCAAAGATAAGAAAGAGATAAAAAAATAAATATAAAAAATAAAAGAAATGTTTGCCTGTAACATTTCTTTGACGAATAAGGAGGAAAAATGAAATTAAACAAAATGACACTTGCAGCCGTTGTAGCAATCGGCGTATTAGCAGGTACTAATGCAGGTTTTACACAAGAAACAGCAACTGATATGTCGGATAATAGAGTGGCAGCTTGTCCGCTATGTTCTTCCCCGGTAACACCAAAAACAGCAAAATGTCCAAAATGCCATAAAGATATTGACCGCTGTTCTTGTCATAAAAAATCAGCTTGTGCACCTTGCGAAAAGAAAAAGAAATGCGACACATGCCAGCCAATAGCAGATGAATGCAACCAGTGTCCGCCGATAGCACAATGTCCGGCACCAAGTACACCAACTTGTGCAGTATGCCCGAGCACATCCGATGCTAAAAAGTTTGAACAACAAGTATATGCATATCCAAACGCAATATACGGAAATAATCAGGTAGTCGGAGAACGAAATAACGGATTATATTTAGGTGATGACTCGCTTCCAGGTTTTAAAGGCGTACCTGTTTCAAACCCGGAACCTGCAATAGGCTGCGGATGTAATGACGGAAGTATGACAGGTGCAGCAGCTCCAATGCCTTGTTTGAATGATGCACCATACCTTCAAGGTATTCCTGTAGACCGCAATCCTATGAATATAGACGGTGCCGGATGTCCGGTTCAAATACATACAAACACAAGTATTGAAGCTACCAGAAAATATATGGAACCGTTTGAATACTCTGCAATGACGGGTGCAGCAGCCCCTATTGTAAGTGCATTTGAAGATGTACCTGATGGTTACTGGGCAAGCTGTGATATAAATTCATTAACAGCAAATAACATTATTGCAGGATATCCGGACAGAACTTTTAAACCCAACCTGCCTATTTCAAGAGCCGAAATGGCAACACTCGCTGTTAAAGGATTAAACCTTAACGATGATGTAACCTGTGCAAACAACATGTTCAGCGATGTTTCACCAAACCACTGGGCAAATAAAACCATTGCCAAAGCTGTTGCTAACGGTTTAATGGCCGGATACCCGAATAATACATTTAAGCCTAATCAACCTATTTCAAGAGCAGAAGCATTTTCGATTATGGCTAAAGGAATAAACTGTCCTATGGATGAATGTAAAGCAAACGAAATAATCAGTCATTACTGTGACGGTAATACCGTTCCAAACTGGGCAAAAATTCCTGTAGCAAAAGTAATCGAAACGGGTGCGATATCTGAATTCCCATCTCCGAATGAAATAGCACCGAATAAAGATGCAAGCAGAGCAGAAATAGCGTCTATGCTTGAAAATGTAAGAGTAGCTTTAGGTTATAGCAGTAATGATAAAGTAAAAACCGCAGATTGCGGATGTCAACCCCGTAAAGCTTATTATGCTGCCGAAGAAACAGTTACTATTCCTACTTTACAATTAACATTTAACGATGAAATAAGTGCCAAATCGGCTAACGTAGGTGACAGATTTGCAGCTACGACTATAGATTCAGTAACTATAGGAGGTATAGAATACCCGGCCGGTTCAAGAGTAGACGGTCGAGTTTTAGAAGTCGTAAGACCTACAAAACATTGTCAGGGTGCATTAAAATTATCATTTAATACGATTAAATTCGGCAAATGCAAAACTCAATTACCGAACCAGGTGTTAACGGCTCAGGTTAACAAAATCAAAAAGCCTAATGCAGTTGCTCGTTTGGTTGAATTCCCATTCACCTGGACAGGCGGTTTATTGGGTGATGTAGGAAGAACCGTCGGCGGTGCAATTGTAAGTGCAAGTAATGCAGTTGAACAAACTGTAAGCGGTATCGGTGTAGGTACGGGAGAAATATTCCAAGGTCAATTTAAAGCTGCGGGAAGAAGCTATGTTGACGTAGGTAAAGCTATTGTTAAAGCTCCGGTTGATTTAACAAGAACAGCTTTATCAGGTACAATGGGCTTATTCCAATATACAGGTGACGAACTTACATATTTAGTTGACCCGAAAGGTATGAGAGTTTCATCAGTTAACCCTCGTGAAAAAGTTACCATCGCTTTTGGATGTCAAGAACAATAATATAAAAAAGGAAGTCCTTTTGGACTTCCTTTTTATTAAGAATTTTTAGGTATTCCGCCTTCTTTAAGAACTCGTTTTGTAAATTCCCAGCACCTATCCTGTATTCCAAATTCATCAATTGTTTTTTTGTAATGTTCCATCATATCATAATAATGCTGTGGAACTGTAGGATTTGAATGACCAAATTCTGGGAAATATTTTCTGAAATTTACATCAACTTTAGCCATTTTTATACCCAAAGAATGAATAAGTTTTAACCATTTATCGATTTCTTCAACAGAATCATTAAGTCCGTCAACAATTATATATTTTGCAATCAAAGCCTCTTTAGCTTTTTCAGAACAGCTCATATATCTTTTTATATTGTCAACAACCTTATCAAAAGCATCAATTCTCTTAATCTTTTTATAAAGCAATCTGTCTGCTGAATCAAGCGAGAAATCCAAGCTTACACTCGGAGCTTCTTTTAATGCTCTTTCAATACCTTTTGAATAAAAAATACAAGATGAATGAAAAGCCATTTCACCTACACCATTGTCTAAACACAAATTGATAATATCATCGGCTTCATCCAAAACGGTTAAATCACCGCCCACCATTTCAACGTGAACATCCTTTGATATCATATTGTTATTGTATAATTCTTGAATATGCTCAAATAATCTGTAATATCTACTGGGTCTTGTTTCTGAAACCAAGAATTGAGATTGCCCCGCTACGCAATATACACACCCGCAGTTACAATGATCCCAATGATTAATATAAATGTTATCGATTAATTTATGCTCTTCCCAGTTTTTATACTCTAAATCAACACAACCTTTACAGTTTTCTGGAAGAATGCCTTTTTTACAATTTTCAATAACTTTACTTCTTATTTTGGCTATTTTTTTCCAATTGATTTCTTCACCCTTGTAATCATCAACAAATGTAACACCTAAATTATTAGAACAACAAGTCCTAAATGCTTTATGCATAAATGTTATACCACCATGCAAATGCTTGCAGGATAAATACTCTGCGGATTCATTATTTTCAGTGCTTTGCTGCATTTTACTTTGTGAATTTATAATTCCTTTTATAAAATCGAACATTTAACCTCCAAAAAATTTACATATCCACTAATAAGATTTTATCACATAAAAAAGAATAACAAAGTTGTAAACAAAAATTGAATATGTTAGTATTAAGCAAGGAGAGAAATTAAATGTCATTTTGTACGCAGCCATTTAACAGAATTGAAATTTACGAAACCGGAGATGTCTATAATTGCTGCCCTCAGTTTATAAATTACTATTCAATCGGTAATATTTATAAAACTTCTTTTGATGAAATTTGGAATGGTGAAAAAATTAAAAAATTAAGAAAATTAATCATAAATTCTGATTTTTCACTTTGTAATGATTTATGTAACAGAAAAATTAACGACGAAACACCGACATACACTTCGGAAACAATTAACGAATACCCCGAAGAAATTTCGATAAGTTCCGATAATGCCTGCAACGTTAAATGCCGCATTTGCCGTGATAAAAATTTTAAAACAGAATATGACAAAAATAATCTTGAAAAAGAAATTGAAAATATTTGGCTGCCTATTTTTAAAAATGCTAAACTTTTAAGATTCGGCTGTAGCGGCGAACCATTTGCCAGCTATAAAGAAACAATGATTATGAAAAAAGCAATACAAAAATATCCAAATCTTAAATTTCATTTTCATACAAACGGTATCTTAGGCACCGAAGAAAAACTTAAAGAATTAAATGTATTCAACAATATCGATATAATTACTCTTTCACTTCACAGTGCTACAAGGTGGACATACAATAAAGTAGTAAGAAACGGCAATTATGATAAGGTTATGCGAAATATTAAATTATATTCAAAAATGAAAGAGAATAATTTAATTAACCAATTTAGAATGATTTTTGTTGTATACGATGAAAACTACAAAGATATGTTGAAGTTTATTGATTTAGCAAAAAATAATAATGCAATAGCCGAATTTTGGGCATTAAGGAAAAATGACGTTACCGAAGTGGGTAAAAATTTTGATAAATTTTCTATAATAAATGCCAACCATAAACACCATAAGGATTTAATAAACATATTAAATAATCCGGCATTTGACAGCGATAATGTTGTTTTATTTCCGGAATTGAAAATATTAAGAAAAAATGAAATAGAATAGAGGATATATGAGTGAAACATTTTGCAAAAGACCTTTTGAAGAAATTGAAATCGGCATAAACGGTGATGTTTATACCTGTTGTCCCAATTGGAATAAATATTATGCAATAGGAAATATAGGTCAAAATTCCTTTGAAGAAATATGGAATTCTGAAAAAGCAGTAGATGTACGTACCAGAATATTAAATAATGATTATTCTTTATGTGATTATGATAATTGTTCTTATCTGAAACAGAAAAATTTTGTTTCGGATTTTAATACTGATTGCACACCTATTATGCTTGAACATCCTAAAATAGTTAAATTCGTTTATGATTATGAATGTAATATCGCTTGTAAAATGTGCAGAAATAAAGTCAACAGAATGACACAAGAAGAATTGGAAATCTTAAATTCCAAAATTGACACATTTTTCCTTCCGATTCTACAAGGAGCTAAAGTTCTCATTATCAATTCTGCGGGCGACCCATTTGGTTCAAGACACAGCAGGCTCGTTATAAAAAAAGCCGCAGCAAAATATCCGGAATTAAAATTTGATTTCCATACAAATGGTATTTTCTGCAATGAGAATAATTTTAAAGAATTAAATATAACACCTGAAAAAATAGCCAAAATACGTATGTCATTCCACGCTACTACAGCAAAAACTTATGGCAAAATTGTTCCTAACGGTGAAATATTCTTTCCTAAAATAATAAAAAATTTACGAGAACTTGCGGAATTGAAAAAGACCTACGAATTTCCTATCTATATTCATTTTGTTGTAACATCGCTTAATTATACTGAAATTCCTGATTTTATTAAATTAGCTCTAGAATTAAATGTGCAACCCCGTTTCTGGGAAGTAAGACAGGAGAATTGTTCTTATACTATTGCCGACAATCTTTATGTAGTTAAAAGTAATCATCCTCTGCACAAAGACTTGCTGCGAGTTTTAAATAATCCATTAGTTATTCAATATAAGAATGAATTTTCGCCTGCATTATATGACTTAATAGAAAGTGTCAGTTCAAAAGCTACTTAACAGTAAAAGTAGCATTTACTGTAGCTATAACTTTTTTATCAATTGAAGATGTATCATTAATGCCATAATCTTCTACTGCCGTTGAGTCAATAGGTACTATTTGGAATACACCAACTTTTGCACTGGTCATTACACCAATTTTCCCATTAGTACCTTTTACAAGACTATTTGCTCTTTCTTTTGCATTTTTAGCAGCATCTTTAATAGTTTCAATTTTTAAATTGTCTAAATTGGAAATATAATAATTTACATTATCTGAAGTTAAATCAATGCCTTTATTAACAAGTGCAGCAGCATCTTTTGATATATTTGTTAACTTTGTTATATCTGAAGATTTAACCGTTACACTGCGGCTTACATTATATCCTTTCAATTCATCAGTATCACTGTAGCCGTTAGGAGCTCTTTTATAGAGTTTATAACTCGATATTTGACTAAAATCAATATTAGATTCATCAAGCCCTTTTGAAATCAAAAATTCTTTAATAATCTTTGAATCATCAATTATTTTTGCATAACCCAATTTAAGATTAGGCTGTTGAGTAGAGAAACTAAAATTCCAGGAAGAGTAATCTGACTTTACAGTTCTGCTCGCACTACCGGTTACTTTAATTGTTTGATTTTGCAATTTTTGAAAAGCGATAATAGATTTTGAAAAAATATACGTAGAAACTACAGAACCTAGAGCTATCATCACACCAAGCAATACAACCTGATAATCTTTTATATTCATAACTCAATCTCCACAAAATAATAACTTATATATTAAACTATAAAGAAAATAAATACGCAAATAAATATCAATCAGGATAAAACCCTACCGGCTATTTTGGAAAATAAATGAGAACAATAACATTTTGGATAATCTAAATCAGTATGCTTTAACACCTGTTTAAAATCAGCATATTCACTGTTTTCAGGAAGCCAAACCGCAAGCTTTTGATAATTTTTTCCTAAATTAGTTCCCCAATTATAATATTGAGAAATTGTAACTCCTATATCAAAATTTTTAGCAAACTCAACCATTGCCGGAATTTCTTTATAATTCAAACTAGAAATCACCATATTTATGGTGACTTTTTTTATAAGCTTGCGTGCTTGCATATTAGCCATTTCGGATATGTTACTAAGTACTACACTTAATATGGAACCAAACTGAATTTTTGAATAGGTTGACTCATTAATAGAAGGAAGTGATACAAAAACTTCATTTATTCTGCCTAAAATTCCAAGCTTTTTACAATTCGCTTCATTGAACAATAACCCGTTAGTATTAATATTAAACATTAATTGTTTATTATACGCAGCAACTTTTTGTATAAGTAAACGACTATGCTTTGAATAAAATGCTTCACCAGAACCACTTAATGCCAATATTCTTGCCTCAGTAAGCAAAGGAAGTAAAAGTGAATCAATTTTTTCATTATACAATTCAATCTGCTCAGAAGTATTATTATATTTTTTATCCCTGCAAGTAATACAACATAAATTACACTCTTTATCATAAGCCAATGTAACATACTGAGGCAAAGGCATATTATCAATTATTGCATCATTCATAATTGCCAAAGAATATTGTCTGCAAAGATCCATATCACATAATGAAAAATCATTTTTCAATATTTTGCTGCGAAGCTCTCTGGCAAAATCCGAATACCAAATTTCTTCAAATGTATTTTGCCAGATATTACCAATTTTACGCATTTTAATATAGTTGGGACAACATGTAAATACATCACCATTTGAATTAATTTCAATAGCGGTAAAAGGTTGTTTGCAGGCCATTACAATCATATTAGACTGTTTCTTTTACTATATCAAATGTAGTTGTTTTATTAATATGAGGTTGTTTAAAAATAGGATTTTTAATAAACTCAACATATTTTTTATGTTCAGGATGAAATTCCTCAGCAACCGCTATTGAATCATAAATATTTTTATTATTTTCCAATTTGTTTAATGTAACAAAACTTACAGTTGCATTATTTTCTCTTGCGAAGTCAACCATCATTGGCATTTCTTTGTAATTTAATGATGTAACAACATAATTAATAATTAAGTTAGAAATTTTATTTTCTTTCTTTTGTTTTCCTAAGAACTTAACATTTTTAATTACATTTTCGAAATTACCTTCAAGAACAATTTTATCATAAGTTTCTTTTGTCATTGCAGGTAAAGAAACAACATAATAATCAACTCTATCCCACAAACCGAATTCTTTTAAATGCTTTTCATCACATAAAATACCATTTGTATAAATATAGAACTTAAGTTTTGGATATATTTTACCGATTTTTTGTATCAAATTTTTTGCATAATTACTTGCAAAAACTTCGCCTGAAGCAGTAACATTTACCAATTCCGCATTTTTAAGTATCGGTACAATAATATCGTCAAAATGTGCTTCAAACTGGGAAACATCATTCTTAAAATGATGGTCACGACAATATATACATCTTGCATTACAAACAGAATCATAATTTAATTGAACACGCTTAGGATATTCAGCAATTAAAGTAGGTTTAATATCCTTATGAAATTCTTTAGGACAAATGGAGAAATTACAATGATTAAAATTTCTGTCTAAGAACTGTCTGCGGAATTCCTGTGCTTTTGGGCCATTCCATATTTCGTCGAAAGATTGTTCGAAAATATTTCCAAAAGTATAACCTATAAAATATGCTGCACAACAGCCATATACATTTCCGTCCCAATCAATTTCCGCAACTGAAAAGGGAAATGAACAACATCCGCTTTCTTTTATATCTTCAAACATAATTTCCTTCTTTCATTAAAATACACAAAGATATTTTAGAACATAAAAAATATCATGTCCAACAATTTTTACAAAAATAAAAATCCGCATAAGCGGATTTTTAAATATAGTATTAAAATTTATGATGTTTATTCTTCAGACACAGACACATCTTTTTCGTTTTCTTCTTCTAAAACAGCCATATCTTCCTCATCTATGGCGTATTCTTCCTGTTCTCTAATTTCTTCCGATAATTCATCATCCGTATCATCAATTACATCATCAGATATTTCTTCTTGAGAGGAAGGCTGAGGAGCAAATTCCATTTTTTCAGCTTGAGATTTACTCTTTATATCAATTTTCCAACCTGTTAATTTATGTGCAAGTCTAACATTTTGACCGTCACGACCGATTGCAAGGCTTAACTGATCATCGGGGACTATAACAAAGGCTTCTTTTGAATATTCATCATCAGCCAAAATATCAACCGATAAAATTTTTGCCGGAGATAAAGCATTAACGATATATTCAACAGGGTCATCAGAATATCTTACAATATCAATTTTTTCATTTTTGAGTTCACCTATAATCGTTTGAATTCTGCTTCCTCTGGGGCCTATGCAAGCTCCGACGGAATCAACTTCAGGGTCATTACTTACAACGGCAATTTTTGTTCTGTAACCTGCCTCACGTGATATTGATTTAATTTCTACAATTCCGTCCTCAATTTCAGGAACTTCAAGTTCAAACAATTCACGAACGATTTCAGCGTGAGCATGTGAAACGATAACGTGAGGTAATCTGGACGTTTCTTTTACATTTAAAACAAAAACTCTTATTCTGTTACCCGGTTTATAGTATTCACCAGGAATTTGTTCTTTAACTGGCATAACAGCGTCCGTTTTACCGATACTTACAATAACATTTCGATTTTCTATACGTTGAATAATACCGGTTGTTAAAGTACCTTTTTTCTCCATAAATTCATCAAGAACCATTTTACGTTCAGCTTCACGAATTCTTTGAGTAATAACCTGTTTAGCACTTTGTGCAGCTATTCTGCCGAAATTCTCAGGTGTAACTTCTATTTTAACTTCATCTTCAAGTTCAACTTCATCATCTATTTCTTTCGCATCTTCCAATGATATTTCCAAATCAGGGTCTTGAACATCTTCAACAACAAGTTTTGTTCTAAATACACCAATTTCACCGGATTGTTCATCTAAAATAGCTTCAACATTAGGTACTTCTTTTTGTTTAATATGTTTTTTATATGCCGTAACCAAAGCATCACATAAAGAAGAAATTATTACTTCTTTTGAAATGCCTCGTTCTCTTTCAAGTTCTTCGCAAGCTTCAAACAATGCAGTTCCTATTTTAATCATTTCGCTCTCTCCTATATTTCACTCGAATATAATTTTGCAGATATAATATTTTCTTTTTTTATGATTACATCTTTTTTATCTTTATATGAAAAAACGGTTAATCCTTCATTTTCATCAAAATCAACAATTTTAGCCACAAACTGCTTTTCACAGGAGTCATCAATCGGCTCTTTTAACTTGATATTTACATCCTTACCGGCAAAAATTATATATTCTTTATCTGATTTAATTTTTCTTTCCACACCGGGAGAACTGACTTCTAAATTATATTTAAAAGGAATAAGTTCTTCCAAAAAATCAGAAAGACTCCTTGAAACATTTTCACAATCATCCAAAGTAACACCACGCTCTTTGGAATAAATAAAAATTCTTAAAAACCATCTGTGACTTTCTTTAACAAGCTCCGTTTCAACGGGAATAAATCCAAAACGCATTAAAGTATTGTCAATTACAGGTTGAATTTTTTCAGTTAATTCTCGTTTATTAATATACTCAAATTGAGTATTACTGCTTAATTGAGAGTTACTGCGTCTGTCTTTGTTCAAAACTTATACTCTCCTTTCAAATTAAACCGAATATTAATAAAAAAGAAACGGTAAACCGTTTCTCTAATCAACATAATAATATAATAACATAATATAATTTTTTTTAAAGTAAAGATTTATTAAACATCATATAAATATATTCTATAACTTGCTCAGAATTAAGATGTATTTCTGAAGAAGTGAAAAACTATTCTCACTTAACCCCTAATAAATTAGTAATATCAATAAAAAATTTTTTAATGAGAAATTGCTTAGAGAATTAATTAATGTATAATAATATAAAGGAAATAACGAAATGAAATCAGTAAAAGAAATAGCAACAGAAAATAAAATTTTAGAAAAACTAAAAAATTATACAACCTGTAGCGAACTTGTTAAAAGGATTTTGGATGATACAGAATTACAAGAAATGCAAGATTATGCAAACAATGTATCAATTAAAAGACTGGGTTATAATGACCACGGGCCTGTTCACATGCGGCAGGTAGCAATCAATGCAATAAAAATGCTTACAATTCTTAATGAATGCGGAATCAAAACATCATTAGAAATAGAAGAAGTCGGCACTTTTGAAGACAGTCTTTGTGCTGTAGTTACAGCCTGTTTAATGCACGACCTTGGTATGATGGTTGGACGACAAGGTCACGAAGAAATGTCTGTTATGCTTGCACTACCATTAATTGATAAGTTTTTACATGTAACTTTTCCGGATGACATACATAAAAGAGTTGTTATTAAATCTCTAGCAATAGAATCAATTATAGGACACATGTCTACAAGAAAAATACACTCTATAGAAGCAGGTATATTATTAATAGCAGACGGATGTGATATGACAAAAGGCAGAGCAAGAATACCTTTAGCTATGAATCATACACCCCAAGTCGGCGATATTCATAAATATTCGGCAAACGCAATTACACACGTTAGTATAAGACGGGGAGAAAAAAGACCCATAAAAATTGATGTTGAAATGTCATCGGAAGTCGGATTTTTCCAGATAGAAGAAGTATTATTCACGAAAATCAATTCAAGCCCGGCTAAGCAATTCTTCGAACTTTATGCAGGCGTAACAGGTCAAGAAAGAAAATGTTATTTATAAAAAATTTAACACTCATCAAAATAAAAGTTCCGCAGTACTTGCGGAACTTTAAAGAAACGAAAATGAGTTTTATAAAATAATTGATTGTTGAGTTTTATGCTTGTGCGGGTTTTTGTTGCGGTTTTAGGTGGCTCGTGC
This sequence comes from Candidatus Gastranaerophilales bacterium, assembly GCA_947588745.1. Lineage (GTDB taxonomy): Bacteria > Cyanobacteriota > Vampirovibrionia > Gastranaerophilales > Gastranaerophilaceae > Avigastranaerophilus. The sequence goes on along the minus strand of CANPYW010000013.1, from coordinate 171 downwards.
GGCGGGTTTGTTTGATTTTGCCGTCTGTACATATTATTTTTGCCCCGTAATGCGGATTGGTTTGTCGTAATTTTTTGTTGCGGTTTTAGGTGGCTCATGCGGCGGGTTTGTTTGATTTGATTTTGCCGTCTGTACATATTATTTTTGCCCCGTAATGCGGATTGGTTTGTC
>CANPYW010000012.1 GCA_947588745.1 Candidatus Gastranaerophilales bacterium | reverse complement strand
TAGGCTTTTGAAACGGAGATACAAGATTTAGCCGAAAGTAAATTTTAAGACAGCGAAATTTACGTAGGGTGAAACAAAGTGAAACCCGAATAAGTGAGAGCCGAAACGACGACAGACGAAGTCGTAGGAGTGACAGGCTCTAGAGAAAGTAAATTTTAAGACAGTTATTCCGCACAATAAATTTCTAACCTCGCCAAAACGCCCGTAATTCACCCGCCAACAAATACGATAAGGCGGGTTCAAACAGACGGGCGTCCGCAGTTCGCTCGGATAAAAAATTTTAATTGCACTCCATAACGGATTTCAATTTAATTTTTATTTTCCTTTATTTTGATAAATTGAAAGATTATGAATAAAAAATAATCAAAAAATAATAAAAAATCATTCCGTTCAAGGCTAATGATATCTGTAAACTCGGCGAAAAAGCAAGGCAAACTCACTACGTTCAAACAGTGCCTTGCTTTGCCGAATGCCTCGTTAACAGATATTCAATTATCCTTTCAAGTCATTCTTTTTTTATTATTTTTTTATTTATTTTGCTTAAAAAAAATAAAAAAAGAGGTACAAACCTCTTTTTAAAATTTACTCCCAAGGGGATTTGAACCCCTGCCGCATCCGTGAAAGGGATGTGTCCTAGGCCTCTAGACGATGGGAGCCTATCAATATTTTATAGTTTAACCAAAGCATAAATCATAGTCAAGTATTTTATTTAAATTTATATCTGAATTTGATTAATATTTACCCGCACGTATATCCATTCAGCTTATATGTTCCGGTTCAAGTTTAGCTTATTTATTAGATATAAACAAACAGGATATTTGAGTCGAGCTAATGACCAAAAGATATAAAGATATGAATTTATACGATTTAATATGCCAATCTCAAGCTGATAATTATGATGCACTTGAGGAGCTTATCAAGCGTGAACAAAAGAATATATATGCTTCATTTTGTTATCTTGGAGCTTCTAAAGAGAATATTTCCGATTTAACTCAAGAAGCTTTATTAAGAATGTCCAAAAATATTAAAAGTCTTAAAAATCCGAAATATTTTAAATCGTGGTTGGGTCAAATTATTACAAATCTTTTTTATGATGAACTCAGAAAAAAGCAGCGTATTCCCGATTCTGTTTCTATTGATTCTTATTGGAATAACGATGATGAAAACGAGGATAGTGTTTTACATATTTGTGATAACGGGCTTAAACCCGATGAAAAAACGATTGGAAAAGAATTAACGGATGTTATCCGAGAAACAATTTGCAAGCTGCCGGAGCATTTTAGAATTGTGATTATTTTAAGAGAGTTGCAAGGGTTAAGTTACGAAGAAATTGCCAAAATCACCAAGACTAACGTAGGTACTGTAAAATCAAGAATTTCACGTGCCAGAAACAAACTTCAGGAATGTTTAAAACCATACATTGTTTAACAAAAAGGAGAATAAATTGGAAAATCCCGTTTGTAAAAAAGTTATATCAATGCTTTCTATGTACATTGAACATAAATTGTGCGAAAGTGACAGACTTTTTATTGAAAATCATTTTTATAAATGTGAAAGTTGTTATCAAAAGTATCTTGAAATGAAAGAAATTATAAACAATCTTCATTTTGAATATGAAAAACTTTTGTCGGAATTTGACAGAATAGAGAATAATAAAATGTTTAATATTAGGGAATATGAATCATTCTACAACAATATTTCGCCGTATATTGATGACGAACTTTGTTATGATGAAAGTATTAAATTCAGAAAATATTTACTTAAATCAAAGCCTGCAAGAAGCGAATTATCCAATGCATATTCGTTAAAAAATAATATCAAAAATTCCGTTGACAGCTATAAAAACGGGCTTAATTTTAATTATTCCAAAAAAATTATTAACTCGTTAAAGAATGAAAAAAATATTCCGCATTCGTTTTTTGGTAAGAAAACTGTTTTTGCTGCGGGTTTGACTGCCTTTTTTATATTGGTTTTATTTATCTATTTTCTGTTAAGTCATTTTAGTGAATCTTATGCGGATGATATTAACCTAAAAAACAGTCATGTTATTAATACGCTTGCGTTTCCGGAGGACGAGGAAGAAGATTTTGTTGAATTCGCATTTGATGAAAATAATGAGGCACTTTTGAGTGCAAAATAATTACTTTTAAAATCCCAATGATAAACCTGCACAAATGTTAATGCACTGTCCCGTAACGGTTCTTGCCCCGTCCGATATTAAATATTCGCATGCTTTGGCAATTTCTTCGGGCAGTACATATCTTCTTTGGGGTATTGTTTCGATTATTTCTTCTTTTGTAAAATCCCGTTCCAAATTTTCATTATTGATTAAATCGGTATCTACCCATCCGGGGTTTATTATGTTAACTGTTATGTTATCCAGGGCAAGCTCTAATGCGGTTGCTTTGGTTAAACCGGTTAGCGAAGCTTTTGTCATTGAATATAAAGAAGCATTTGCTTCTCCCATAACGCCTGAAATAGAACCTATATTTATAATTCTGCCCCATTTTTGTTCTTTCATGCAGGGAACGGCATGTTTCATAAGTTCAAAAGGTGCTATTGTATTTAACATTACCGAATTAATTATTTCTTTATGAGTCATTTTCTCTATGGGGGAATATTGATAAACTCCCGCATTGTTTATAAGAATATCAATGTTTTTATTCAGCCTTTTATACAGCATTTCTGCAGCATTGTCGTCAGATAAATCGATATCAATAAAACCTGCAAAATTATTTTCCGTACATAATTTTTCGAGTTTATTTTTATATCTTCCGGTTATATAAACATTAAAATTATTTGCAAAATATTTTGCGATGGAAAGCCCTATTCCTTGAGATGAACCTGTTACAAGCATATTTTTATTCATAATCGGCACTCGCTGCATAATCTAATAGTGCCATTATAAACGCATTTATCAGTTCTTTTTTTTCATTCTCGTCCAAAATTTTTATAAACTCAATACAGGTATGAAGATTATAATTTTTATCATACCAGCGGCTGTATTTTGGCGGTGCATTGATTGACATTAATTTTATCGCTTCGTCAAATTTTGCCTGATATTTAGACAAAATAATCTGGAGAAAATCTTGTGCTATATCGTCAAGATGTGCTTTATCAACATTTTCCAACAGCGTTAATAAAGATTTTAAATCTGAATATTTGTCATACCAACGGCTGTATTGCATATTTTAACCTGCGGGCCATGTAAACTCACGTCCCGACATTACGTGAACGTGTATATGAAAGACGGTTTGTCCTGCGGAAACTCCCGTATTTACAACTGTTCTGTATTCTTTTATTCCAAGCTTTTCCGCAATTTTCGGAATGGCAGAAAATATATCGCCGAAAGCTTCTTTTGAAGTTATATCATTCATGGAAGAATAATGTTTTTTGGGAATTACCAAAAAATGAACGGGTGCTTGCGGTGATAAATCGTTGAATGCAACCACTTTATCATCTTCATAAATAAATTCGGTGTTTAATTCTTTATTAGCTATTTTACAAAATATACAATCGGAACTCATATTTATACCTTTTCAACTATCAGTAATATGATATAAACTTTTTAAAATATTTTCAAATTATTAAAATTTATTGAAAACTTTTCTTAAAATTCCGTTATTTTCGTCCAAAAGTTTTTTTGCCGCTTCAAATGACATTAAATATTTTATTTCAAGAATGGCTTCTTTAACTTTGTATCCGTTAAATTCCAAAATTTGTTTTGCTCTTGAAATGTCGCATTCCGCAATTTCTGCCACTATTCTTTCGGCTCTGTCTTTTAATTTTGTATTTGTCGGTTTTACATCTACCATAAAATTTTTGTAAACCTTGCCTATTTTAATCATTGCACAGGTACTCAGCATATTTAACACCATTTTTTGAGCACTGCCGGCTTTCATTCTGGTAGAACCCGTTATTACCTCCGCACCTGTTTCTATACAAATGGAAATATCAGCCAGTTTGGATATTTTTGCTTTCGGATTGCAAGTGAGTGCAATAGTCTTAGCACATTTTTCTTTTGCTAAATTAAGAATTTCCACAACATAATTGGCATTTCCGCTTGCAGATATAGCAACAACCGTATCGTTACAAGAAATGTTTGCATTTTCAAAATCGCCGGCCGCAGCCTCAACGGAATCTTCCGCCCCCTCTATTGCGTATCTCAATGCTTTATCACCGCCTGCTATTATTCCCTGAACCATATCATAGGGGGTATTAAACGTGGGAGGACACTCGGAAGCGTCCAATACTCCTAATCTTCCGCTTGTACCTGCTCCAAAGTAGAATAGTTTCCCGCCTTTCAAAAAATTATCACTTATTATATCGGCAGCTTTCGCTATTTCTTCAAGATGTTTTGATATTTCTGCGGCAATTTTCATATCTTCATTATTAATCATTTTTACGATATCCAATGACGATGATGTATCTATATTAATCGTATCGAAATTTATTTTCTCGGTATCCGTTAAATCAGTCATTAATTTCTTCTACTCCGTTTCCTGTTGTTGTAAGATTTTCAAAAATATCATAGTTTGTTCTGTCTAAAACGGTATCGATTTTGCCGTCCAATACAAAAAATGTTGAACCGCTTCCTGACATTATTGAATTTTTTACATTATTTTTAATTTCCGTCAATTCTTTATAATGAGGGAATAATCCTTTTTCAAGACTGTTATATAATAAAGATTTATCAAATTTTCCCTCCGTTAATAATTGCTTGAGCTTATTTGTATTATCGGGAAAGGATTTATCCTGCAATTGAGAAAATCTTTGATAAGCTTCTTTTGCACTTATTCCGAGATTTTTTGGTTTGATAAGCGAAATACTCTGTTTGAAATACGGAAGATTTCGGGTAATTTCGCCTCTTGATGTACAGAGTTTGCAGCCGCCCGTTAAGCAGAAGTTTAAATCCGAACCTAAACTTGCACACAAATTTTCTATTTCTTCATTATTTAAAATGTTGTTAAACATGCGGTTAAGTGCGAAAATGCAGCCCGCAGCATTTGTGCTTCCTCCCGCAAGACCTGCCGCAACGGGTATTCGTTTATCTATGGTTACGGTTAATTTTATGTTATTCACTCGAATTTTTTCAAAGAACTTTTTTGCCGCTTTAAACACTATATTTCTTTCATCATAAGGAATTTCGTCGGAGTTCCCTTTTAAAATTATTTCGAAATACGTAGAATTTTCCAATTCAAAGGTTAAATAATCGTACAGACTGATTGTCTGCATGATTGATTGTATATTATGAAAACCGTCTTGTCTTTTGTTTAAAACTTCCAGTGTCAAATTAATTTTGGCGGGAGTCTTTATCCGAATTTTTTTCATAAATTTTCCTTCAATTTTTCGGCAAGTTCCCCCATTTTATTAATTGAGAGAGCTTCTCCTCTTAAATTTTCATTAATATTTAAGTCTTTTAAAGTTTGTTCAACCGCATTTTTTGCAAACCCCGCATTCATAAGCGAATTTTTTATATTTTTTCTTCTTGTAGCGAAACAGCCTTTAACCACTTTTCTGAAAAAAGAATAATTATTTAACGTTAACAGCGGTTCTTTTCTCACTTTAAGTTTCATTATTGCGGAATTTACTTTTGGTGCGGGAAAAAACGACTTTGCGGGAACTTTTTGTATAAATTCCACATCTGCCCAAAATTGAGCCAAGACAGACAGAAGCCCGAATTCTTTTGAAGGTGAATTCTCGTTTGCACACAGTCTTTTTGCCACTTCGTGCTGAACCATTAATACAATTTGCGATATTGAATTTCTGTTTTTGTTATCCAAATCATCAACTTCTCCCAATAAGTGTGCCAAAATAGGTGAAGTTATGTAATAAGGTATATTTGCAACCACTTTCAAATTTGTTCCGAATTGAGAAAAATCTGTTTTTAAAACGTCATTATGAAGTATTTCAAGGTTAGGTACATCGATTTTGGAAAGTTCCCGCACCATATCTTCATCAAGTTCAATCGCATAAACTTTTTTTGCAAGCTTAACAAGATGTTCCGTAACAAAACCCAAACCCGAACCAATCTCAACCACAACATCATCTTTTGTAATGTCTGATGTATCAAGAATTGTTTCAATTGTGTTTTCATCCGTTAAAAAATTTTGTCCGAGTCTTTTTTTGGCTCTGAATTTTTTTGCACGTTCAATATAGCTCATAACTTTTATAATACTACAAAATATGTTAATTTATATATATGAATTATAATGCAATTTTTAAATCCCCAATCGGAAATTTGTATATCGAAAATGATGACGCTTTTCTTCTTCAAATCCGATTTACTAATGATTTATGCTTTTTTAACGGAAACAGTTTAACACAAAATGTTATAAATGAGCTTCACGAATACTTTTCGGGCATGAGAAAAACTTTTAATATCCCCTTAAATCCAAAAGGCAGTGAATTTCAAAGAAAAGTTTGGCATGAATTATTAAAAATTCCTTACGGCACAACACTGTCATACAAAGATATTGCACTGAAAATCGGAAACCCCGATGCTTCAAGAGCTGTCGGAAATGCAAATAACAAAAATCCAATTCCCGTAATAATACCTTGCCACAGGGTAATCGGTTCCGATAAAACGCTTAAAGGCTACGCTTTCGGACTTGATATTAAACAAAAACTTCTTAATCTTGAAAAAAAATATATATCTCAATCCGTTTTTTATTGAACTTGATATTTTTTTATGATTTTATTTGTATATGGAAAAAAATAAAATTGTACAAAATGCTGAAAATAAAGTTAAAAAGTATTTTGATTTAGTTGATGAGATAAAAGAATATAATCAGGAAAAAGTTTTAAAGGCTTTTACCGATAATAAAGTGGGTTTGGAACACTTCTCGACCGTATCGGGCTACGGGCATGATGATATGGGGCGTGAAGTGCTGGATAAAGTATTTGCACAGGTCTTTAAAGCGGAAAAAGCAATTGTAAGAAACCATTTCGTTTCCGGAACTCACACTTTGGCGTGCTGTTTGTTCGGGAATTTAAGATATGGCGAAAAACTTGTGTCCGTTGCAGGTGCTCCATACGATACAATGGAAGAAGTAATCGGTAAAAGGGGAAATAAAAGAGCTTCATTAGCCGGTCATGGCATTTTATACGACGAAGTTCCTCTTATTAACAATACGGATGTTGATTTTGACGGTATTAATAAAAAAATCGACAAATCCGTTAATATGGTTTTAATACAGCGTTCAAGAGGTTATTCTCTGAGAAAATCACTCAACATTGAAACAATAAAAAAAATAATCGGAATAGTAAAAAACAACAACCCTAAATGTATTTGTTTTGTTGATAACTGTTACGGTGAATTCGTCGAAAAGCTTGAACCGCTTGAAGCAGGTGCTGATTTAATCGCCGGTTCCTTAATAAAAAACCCCGGCGGAGGAATAGTGGAAGCAGGCGGATATGCTGCGGGAAAAGCGGAATATTTAGACCAAACGGCATACAGATTAACTGCTCCCGGAATAGGAACGGAAGGCGGTGCAATGTTAAATCAGGCACGATTGATTTTTCAGGGGTTGTTTATGGCTCCGTCCGTTGTATCCGAGGCTGTAAAAGGTGCAATATTGGCTTCTCAAGTGTTTGAAGATATGGGCTATATTTCAACTCCAAAACCGCACGAAATAAGAACGGATTTAATCCAAACAATAAGATTTGATGCCCCCGAACCTTTAATGGAATTTTGTAAAACATTGCAGTCACTCTCGCCTGTCGAGTCTTATTTAACTCCGGTTCCCGATGAAGTACCCGGCTATGATAATAAATTAATAATGGCGGGCGGCTCTTTTATAGAAGGTTCAACCATAGAACTTTCGGCTGACGGGCCGGTAAGACCTCCTTATGCCGTTTATATGCAGGGCGGTTTAAATTATGCTCACGTAAAAATTGCACTCAAAGGAATAGTCGATAAACTTTATAAATAATTCCAAACAAAATAAAATGCGACCTAAGCCGCATAAGTCAAGAAAGGAATGGTTAGACTATTAATTTAATTGTATTATCACACATATTTATCAACAGTGCAAATTTTTAAATTTATGTTAACATTTCGTAACATTTGATATAAAATTGAGTTGTCCGAAAGAGGTAAAAATGAAAACAGGCATAGTAAGTTTAGGTTTAATAGGCGGTTCCCTGCTTAAAAAATTAAGTGAATATCCTGATGAAATATATGCTGTAACAAGGAATATAGATACGATTGAAAAGGCTAAAGAATATTCAAAGAACGTATCTGATGATATTTTTTCGTTAAAAGATTGTGAGATTGTTTTTGTTGCCTCACCTATGAGTAAAACTCTTGAAATATTGGATAAACTTGAAAAAGTTGTTTCAAAAGATTGTATTGTTCTTGATTGTGCGAGTGTAAAAGAATTTGTAATGCAAAAAGAACGTCCGTATAAATTTATAGGTTCTCATCCTATGGCAGGAACGGAATTCAGTGGCTTTGACGCTTCGTTTAAAGAGCTTTTCGAGGGGGCAAAATGGGTATTGACTCCGCCTGAGGGCATTGATGATGAATTAATAAAATTAGCTGAAAATGTTATTAAAAAAACAGGTGCGGAAGTTATTGTTACAACCGCAAAAGAACACGATAAAGCGGCTGCATTGATAAGCCACATGCCGCTTTTGATATCTCAAGCTTTGTTTTATTGTGCAAAAGATAATAAATTGGCTTTAAAACTCGCTTCAAGCGGATTTCGAGATATGACAAGGCTTGCCGCCTCCAATATCGATATGGCATCAGACATGCGAAAATACAACCAAAAAAATATTAAATCCGCATTGGAGGATTTGTATAATTCCGTAAAATATCTGGAAAATAATACAAATAAAGATATTTATAATCAAATAAAAGGTTATCGAACGGAAATGTATTCAAAAGACGGAAAAAATATCATAAAATAACTTTTTCTGAATATAATACAAATAATTGCGTACATTTTACACTTAATTCCTATTTTATTAAAGAAAAAAACCGATTAAAATCGGTCAACTTTGTTTTATCAGAGAGAGGAATCAGAGAGAGAAAACACTTATTAATTTTTTATTATTGATTTTATCCTCACAATAATATAATTCCCTGCTTTAAAATTTTATATCGTGTATATTATACACTTGTAATATTTCGTTACAATTAGGATAATTAAAAAATTATCAAATAAAAAAATTTTCAATAAATAATATGCTAAGCTTGTATTCTAAGCAATTACGTTATAATTACTTAGCGGTTGTTCTGAAGCCGATTTTGACTTTCTTAATTTATGGGAACCGTTTTTTGTTTGCGGATGGTTTGGTGATGTTTCCGCAATGGAAGGATCTCTTAGTTTATAGATTTCCGCAACCCGTTTATTTAGGTCGTTAGGTGATTTTTTGTATAAATTTGCCGCAAAATCCATTTCCGGGTCTTTTATTTTTCCTGAATTCTTTATCCAAAATTGTGCAGCAACAGCGTAGGCGTCTTGTTCTTCTCTTATTGATGTATATGAATCTGCATCTTTTGCGTGTACCGATTCGTGTGTTAAATATGCTGCTATAACCTGCGGGGAGGCATATATATATTCATCGGATACAGTTATAGTTTTTCTTGAATCTTCATATTGAGCAATATTTGCCGTACCGCCCATTTCTGCCGTTTTTCCAAATTCAATTGTTAAATTTCTTATATCGGACATATATTCGGGTGTCATATAATTTACCGTCATATTTAAAGCCGTTTTCAGATTTTGTGTTGCATATTCGTTTTTCTCGTTTTTGGCTCTTTGCGGATTATATACACTTAATAAATTATTTTTTGCTTCAAGAAGTTTTCTTTTTGCTAAATCGTTTGAGGGGTCTTGATTACAAGCCTTTTCAAATGTTTGAATTGCTTTTTCGTAGTATCCTCCCATACGTTGAGCTTCACCCAATTCGATAATGTAATCCGTATCATTGGGATTTGAGTCCAAATACTTTTCAAAATTTTCCTCAGCCGATTTATAATCTTTTAATTTAAAGTATGTTTTACCTATTTTCCCTATAATTTTTGTATCATCCGGTGATTGGTTAAGAGCATTTTTGTATGCGTTTAAGGCTTCGTTCGGTTTATTATTATTTAATAATGTATCGCCTTGTTTAACCGCTTCAAGGGCATTATTACCTCTGAATGGTATTTCTTTCATATTCCCATTGCAAACATCAGGTCTTACCGATAACAAAACAATACTCCTTTTTTATTACTAAATGTTCCAAAAAATAAAAATTGACAATTTTTTTTGAAACGGAAACATTTCTTTATATTTCTAAAATATCAAAATTATTGTCAACAGGAAGTTTTCAATGTTTTATTCCGCAAAATTTTAAGAAATGTTACAAAATTTTTTATATTATTCAAAAAAAGCTAAAGTTTGAAAATCTATATTCCGATAAAAAAAGTGTTAGGTTAATAAAAAATTAACGGAAACGTAAAAGATAGTTAATATAGTTGTTCTCGAAGGATTCCCTGTTATGAAATTTATGAGTAAATTAGTTGTGCTTTTTAGTGCATTTGTTTTAATGAGTTTTTCAAATATATCATTAGCTGCTGATTTCAGTGCTAATACAAAACAACCTGTTTTACAGGCTGCTTTAAACAAATTGGAAGATATGAATAACAGAAAAGTTTTAGATGTTATTCAAGGTCAAAATTCTACAAATCAACCTATAAAGATTATGTTTAGAGATTTAGCTGTTTTAGGTTTTGGTACTTGTGAAGCCGTTACTTCTAAAACTAAAGACGGAAGATTGGTAATTTTAATAAGTTCTAATTATAAAACGGCACCGGTTGAAGCAATCGCTTGTTTAATTGCTCACGAAAGTGTTCATCATCAAAATACCAAAACTTATGAAGAAGAAGTTAAAGCCTGGACTACGGAAGTTCAAACATGGGTTGCATTTACTCAATATAATCCCGCTTTAAAAGTCAGTGATTCAAAATTGGTTAAAAGATTAAACTATTTATCAAAATTATATGCTAAAGACGGTAATCAAATGACTTCTATTGAAAACTTAATAGCCAATAATCCCGCTTATTCTTCTTTAAAAAGATCTTAATCCTTCTTTTTTATTTTCATAACACAATCCTTACAATTGAATTCAACAAGGTATTCCTTGTTGAATTCGTCCTTTAGAATAAAGGGTTCGGGGTATTTTTTTATACCATTTTGTTTCGGACATAATTTCAGCTGGTTTTTTATGCAGTATTTTGATGTCATTATATCAATGCCTGTTTTTGGGCTTTTTTGTTCTTCCAAGGCTCTTTCTTTTATTATGCAGCCTCGTTTTTTATAAAATTCTTCCGCTTTTTTATTATATATATTTGATTTGTAATTTAGTTCTTTTTCTGGATAAATAACCGTATTTATCGGGGTTAATCTCTCTTTATATTTATAATTCTTTTTTCTTATTTTTTCTGTTTTTTCAATAAGAATTCTTCTGATTTCGTTAATTCTTGATACTTTTATGAACGGAATTTTGTTAAGTTTGATATCCGTATTTTCTATTGAAAAAATTGTATTTCCGCATTTTTTAATTTGAGTTTCCAGTGTTTGGAGAGCTTTTTCGGGGTTTATTGCTGTTTCATATTTCTTGCTCTCAATGTGGCATGCACAATTTTTTTCTTCATCTTCCAAAAAGAACAAATAACCGTTATCGGTTTCTCTCACCCTTAATGTCAAAGTAATTTTTCTTGTCAGGTTTGAATTTTTAATTTGTTCTTCAAAGTTTTTATTGTAATTTCTGTATATTTTTATTCCCTGTTTAATTCCCTTTATTTCTTTCGGGAAAATTATATTACCTTCGGTTCTGTTAATATTTGTGCCGTATAGTTCATCATCCGTAAAAAAACAAATCCCGTCGCCGTTATTCAGCACATTTGAATTAATCTTGAAATAATTCTTTTTTACTTCACTTACCATGCCCGCATATTCACCCAAAGATGAGGTGTAATTGAATGTTGAAAGTTCTTTCTTTTTTCCGGTTATATTAAATTCCGTATATCCCCGATTGAATGTTTTTGACGTATCGGCTTCAAAATCGTAAAATATTTTCCCTTGAGAGCTTCTTTTTAAATGATTATCTTTAAGAATTTTGTCTGTCAGTTTTCTGTAATAAGCTGTTGTGTTAATTACATAACTTTCATTTTTTAGTCTGCCTTCTATTTTAAATGATGTTATTCCGGATTTTATTAGCTCTTCCGCTCTGTTTGAGAGATTTAAGTCTTTTAAACTTAACAAATATTTGTTTTTAACTATATATTCACCGTTTGCATCTTTTAGTGAATACTTTTTTCGGCAAGGCTGAGCACATTCGCCCCGATTGGCACTTCTCCCTCCTATTATTTGACTCAAATAACATTGCCCCGAATATGATACGCATAATGCCCCGTGTATAAAACATTCAAGTTCTATATCCGTTTGAGCTTTGATTTCTTTTATCTCATCAAGTGTTATTTCTCTCGGTAAAATTACTCTGTTAAATCCGGTTGCCTGTAAAAATTTAATTTTTTCCGGTGTGTTATTGTGACATTGCGTACTTGCACTAATTCTAATCGGTGGCAGATTGCATTCCAAAAGCCCCATATCTTGTATAATTATCCCGTCCGCTTTAATTTTATACAGTTTTCGGATTAATTTTTCTGCCTGATTTAACTCTTCGTCTTTTAAAATGGTATTAATTGTTATATATACTTTTACCCTGAATTGATGTGCAAATTCGATTGTATCGATTATATCTTCCAGAGAATTTCCGGCTGAAGCTCTTGCTCCGTATTTTGAATATCCCATATATACGGCATCTGCTCCTGCTTTTATTGCTTTGATTGCGATTTCTTTATTGTTTGCCGGAGCAAGCAATTCAAACTCTGCTTGCTTCAAGTTTGTTCCTGATTCCCTGTCTGATTTCAAGTTCATCTACTCCCAATCTGCTTAATGCTTTCATTGCCAGCGAATTCGGCTGATTACATATTGCAATGAGTAAATCATCAGCGGTTGTTTTTGTTTTATTCTGTGATTTTGCTATATTCCAGGCATCTTCCAATATCAGTTTTGCCCTTTGGCTGAATGTTATTTCATTATTCTGATATTCGTCACATATTCCTATTAATTCTTCTATTACTTCTCTTGCATCTTTTACAATTACGCCGAGGTCTTTCAAAACCCTTGCCGCCATTGAATTCGCTTCAAGCACAATGCCCAAAAGTATTAATTCGCTTCCTACAACATTATTACCTATTCGTCTTGCCTCTTGTTTGGCTAAACGCATTATATATAATGTTTCATTTTTCTCTTTTTCTATCGGTTGTAATATCTTTTCTTCAAGCAAATATTCGTTTATATTAAGCTCTTTTAAAATATTGTATGCAATTCCCTGTTTTGCTTTTAATAAACCCAATATAATATGCTCGGGCAAAATTGAAGCCGTTCCTTCTTCTCTTACTATATCCAGTGCGTTTATTAAGGTTTTTAATGCGTGAGGAGTGAAAATTATCTGTTTATCATCAAATTCAGCTTGTCTTGATGATATTTCTTCCAATTTGGCGGCAAATATTTCTGCCGTTACACCCATTTCGCCGAGTATTTTCGAAGCATTCGAGCCGGAATCATCCAATATTGACTGCATTATCTGCTCTGTTCCCAATATTTCATAATTGGAGGTGGATAATTTTGCTATTGCTCTGTCAAAAATTTTTGCACTGTCGGAACTTTCAATCAACTCAAATATGTTTTCGCTGCTGTCTTTTCTTTTCCTTTTCTCTATAATTTCCGGATGTTTAATTCTCTTGGTTTTTGCCGATAATACATTGTAAAACATAGATTTCATTTTATCCACATCAATGTTTTTTTCTTTTAATACTTGTGTCAGTTCAAGTTTAGGCATATCCCATATCGCAAGAAATATATGTTCGGGCTTTACATAGCTTCCACCCAAATATTGTGCTATTTTTAGTGTTTTATCAAATATTTCTTTTGATGAGTCGCTGAATACTACAAATTCTACGGGTTTAACTATTGCTCTTTTATTTAATATATTTTCTATTTCATTCTTAATTTCAATAATATCTATTTTGTATATCGAAAACATTTTAACTATGATACTGTTTGTATCATTTAAAAGTGCCAGCAACAAATGTTCGGGGTAAATTTTCTCATGATTGTATTCTATTGCGTATATCTGTGCCGCTTTTACTATATCTATTGCTTTTTCGGTAAATTTTTCGAACAAAATATATATCCTTTAAACACTATACAGGTTAATTTTACCACATAACATTCATTTTGTAATTATATAAGGTTTTATAACGAATTATTTATTTTTTCGGTCAATTCTGTTACATCTTTTGCTAAATGCCTGTCAACAGCTATGTCTGTTTTGACTTTTTGATGTGAATAAATTATTGTTGTATGTTTTCTGTTAAAATATTCACCTATTGACGGGTAGCTCTCATTCGTCAATTCTTTTGCCAGATATATTGCCACCTGCCTTGCATAAGCTGTTTTGGCAATTCTGTTTGTACTCTTTATATCTTCCTGCGTTGTATTGTAAAATTGTGATACAGTATCAATGATATTTTGTATTGATATTGTATTCTTTTTTTCGCTATATCCTATTATCTTTTTTACCGTTTCAATCGTTACGGGCAATTCGTTAATCGAAGCATAAGCACTTATCGTATTAAATGCACCCTCAAGCTCTCTTACGTTTTTATTGTATACGCTTGCAACAAACTCTATTACATCATTAGGCATTTTTATATTATTATCGTTCGAAAGCTTTGTTAATATTGCCATTCTTGTTTCCAAATCAGGCACTTGAATATCCGCAAGCAATCCCATTTGAAATCTTGTTTTTAATCTGTCCGGCGTATTTTCAAATTTTTCGGGGGGTCTGTCGGATGTAAATACTATCTGTTTCCCCGCATTATGAAGGCTTTCAAATGTATTAAACATCTCCTCTTCCGTACGGGGTTTCCCCTCTATTAATTGTATATCATCAATAAGCAGAACATCCGTATTTCTGTATTTGTTTCTGAATTCATTCATCTTATTATTATTTCTGCTTTTTTTGACATTCGTTTTATCCATTCCCAATGCCAATGAATTTATTAAATCGTTAATGAATTCTTCCGCTTTTACATATTTTACTTTCAGTTTGGATTTATGAAATAATATGTCATGCCCGATTGCTTGCAGTAAATGGGTTTTTCCAAGCCCCGAACCTCCGTAGATAAATAAAGGGTTATACTGATGTCCGGGGTCTTTTGCCACTGCCATTGCTACCGCATAGGCAAATTTATTGCTTGCTCCGACCACAAAATTATCGAATTTATATTTCAAATTCAAATTGCAGGGTGACTGCATTTGTTTTAAGCCGTCATATCTTGATGATATTCTGTTTTCAAGCCCTTTTATAAACTCACTGTCTTCTTCTTTTTTTGTTTTTTGTCTTTTACTTTCTATTTGTTTATGAGTTTCTTCATCATATATTACTTTAAAATATATCTCTTTTCCGCATACTTGCGATAGTGCCAAAGATATATCTTTTTGGTTCTTTTGTAATATCTGTATGGCCAAATTGTGTCCGGTTAAAGCACAAAAACAATTATCCTCCAATGAATGAGGAACTAACGGTAATACCCACGTATTATACGTCATTTCAGGAATTTTATCCTTTACCGTTTCAAGCGTATCTGCCCAAATTTTTTGTATTAATTCGTCTTCCATGTCCCAAGCTTATTATATCAATTTTTTATTAAAGGCTCAAGTTTTTGTTAAAAAACCGAGCCTTTTGTATTAAACCTAATTAACTTTTGTTGTTAATCTTAAATGTAATTCTCGCATTTGTTCTTCACTCGCCATTGCGGGGGCATCCGTCATCAGACATTTTGCTGCCGAGTTCTTCGGGAATGCTATTACATCTCTTATTGAAGAGGTTTTTGCAAGCATTGCAACTACTCTGTCTAAGCCTAATGCCAATCCGGCATGCGGAGGAGTTCCGTACTTAAATGCATTTATCATAAATCCGAATTTTTCGTTTGTTTCTTCATCGCTTAAACCTAATGCTTTGAATACTCTTTGTTGTATTTCGGAAGAATGTATTCTTACGCTTCCTCCACCTAATTCCGTACCGTTATAAACAATATCATAAGCTATCGAACGGCAATTTGCGGGGTCAGTTTCCATTTTATCGATATCTTCCGCATTCGGCATTGTGAACGGATGGTGTACGGATACGTATCTTTGGTCTTCTTCCGAATATTCAAACATCGGGAAATCCACAACCCATAATAAAGCGTGTGCATCGGGGGCAATTAAGCCCAAACGCTCGCCAAAGTATAATCTAAATCTTCCCATTACATCATAAGTAATTTTTGGTTTATCCGCAACAAAGAATATAACATCGCCTGCTTTTGCCTGCATTCTGTCTTGTATTTGCTTTGCCTGTTCTTCAGTCAAAAACTTTAATACGGGTGATTTTGCCGTTCCGTCTTCCAGGTACATTATGTTTGCAAGTGCTTTTGCACCGAATGAAACGGCTAATTTCGTTAAATCATCCATTTCTTTTCTTGAATAATTTGCAATACCCGGAATTTTTATTGCTCTTACAATTCCGCCTTTTTTCAATGTGTCTTTGATTATCTCAAAATTAGACTGCATAATTATATCGCCGATATCGCACAACTCAAGCCCGAAACGCAAATCAGGGCGGTCGCTTCCGTATTTATCCATAGCTTCTTTATATGTCATTACCGGCAATTTATCGGGGGTTTCATAACCTACAAGTCTGAAAACCTGTTTCAATAACCCTTCAACCATATTCATGATGTCTTGCTGTTCAACGAAAGACATTTCCATATCTACCTGAGTAAATTCGGGTTGTCTGTCCGCTCTTAAATCTTCATCTCTAAAACATTTAGCTATCTGATAATATCTTTCTATTCCGCCAACCATAAGTAATTGTTTAAAAATTTGAGGTGATTGCGGTAATGCGTAAAACTTGCCGGGCTGTACTCTGCTCGGAACAAGATAATCTCTTGCACCTTCAGGTGTTGTTTTAATTAATATCGGAGTTTCCACTTCCATAAAATTATGTTCGTTTAAGTAGTTTCTGATTGTTTTAACAATTTCGTGTCTTAATTTTAAGCAATTAAGAACTTTTTCCTGTCTTAAATCAAGATAACGATATTTTAATCTGATATCTTCGCTTACATCATCCGCATTTAACGGGAACGGCAATACTGCCGAGGTCGATAATATTTCTAATGTGTCGGGATAAATTTCTATTTCGCCCGTAGGTAATTTATCGTTGTAGGTTTCTTCCGGTCTTATTGTGACGATACCGCTTGCTTTTATTACATATTCATCTCTCAGTTTTTGGAATTTATCATATACCTGAGGGTTCTTTTTCGGGTCGGATACCAATTGAAACAATCCCGATTTATCTCTCACTTCTACAAAGATTATTCCGCCTAAATCTCTAACTGCTGATACCCAGCCTGCTATTTTTACTTCTTTACCTATTTCATTCCTTGTTATTTCTCCGCAGCCATGCGTTTTCATTGATGTAGCCGTTAACATATTTTTTCCTTATTTTCTCACTTCTTTATATAAAATTTAACTCAAAGATATTAAATTTACAAAATAATTTTATACTTTTCGTTTTTTTATTCTTACACCCTCTACTTCATATACATTTTCTATCGCTATAAAAGCTCTCGGGTCAATATTTTTTATTATTTCTTTTAATTTTTGAACCTGTATACGTGAAATGACACAATATACAATTCTCTTTTTTGCACCGCTGTACCCGCCTTGTGCATCTATATACGTTACGCTTACATCCATTTTTTCCATTATGTCCGTTCCGATTTCGCTTGAATAATCGGTTATGACAAATACGGATTTTGACTCGTTTAAACCTTCGATTACAACATCCATTGTTTTATATGCCACAAAGTATGTGACTATCGAATATAAAGCGTGCTGCCAGTCGTATACAAACCCTGCAATCGTAAATATAAATACGTTTATGAACATTATTATTTCGCCGACGGAAAACGGTATCTTTTTTGTTGCATATATTGCCATAATTTCCGTTCCGTCGAGTGAAGCACCGTTCCTTATTACAAGCCCTACGCCCGTTCCCAATATTAATCCACCGAATATTGCAGCCAAAAACAATTCTAAATTGTCTATTACACAATGTCCATGCAAACATCTGCCAAATACGGTTACTCCGAATGCAAATATTATTATCGAATATAATGTTGCTATAACAAATCTTTTACCTAATTTTTTCATCGCAAGAATTATAAACGGCAGATTTATCAATATGATATAAATACCTAACGGCGTAGTCGTCAATTTGTTTAATATCATTGATATACCGGTTATCCCGCCGTCAATTATCTGGCTGGGAACTAAAAATCCCTCAATTGCGAATGCGTATATCAATGCACCTATTGTTAAAAATAATAAATCTTTTATGTACGTTTTCATTTACTCCCTCTATGAAAATTATACAATTAATATTTTCTTTTTTATAGTTTTTCCTTTGTTATGTTTTTTAAATATTCTTTTATCCCCTCTGTTATTATCAGATTGGGTTCTTTATTGCAAAAATCATCTAAAACAATTATTCCGGTTTCGATTTCACCTTTTTGAATATATAAAAGTCCTGTCATTACATCGTTTAGCGGTGATGTGGTGTCGTTATAATATGCGTTTAGTTTTTCGTCAACCAATGATAATTTTTTATAATTCTCTGCAAGCTTTTTATAATAATCAAAATTTAATACGTTTATACTTACTGCCTTTTCAAAACATGGTCGTGCCAACTCGGGGTATCCTATTTTTTCGTACGTTGTTCCCAAATTCACATAAAACGTTGCACTCGCCTGTTCGTTTGGCAGTAAATCTATTGCCATTTCAAATTCTTTTATTGCACCGAAGTAATATTCTTCTTTTAAATACAGCAGACCTTTATTGTTATGAAGATACGCATTATTTTCGGCTTTTATGGTTTCATCCGCTTTTGCTCCGCATTGGAATATTATTGCAATAATGATAATTATTACAGCTTTTTTTAAAGACAAATTTCCATACCTTCTTTTGCAAAAATACTGTTTTTGTTTTCTTTTTTATAATAATTTTCCAGTTCCGTCAGCTTTTCATCATTATATGAAGGGTCAAAATGGAAGAATACAAGTTTTTTTGAATTTGTATTTACGGCTGTTTCATTTGCCATATCAAATGTTGAATGCCCGAACCCCTGCTTGGGTACTATGTTTGATAAGTAATCTTCCGTTGTATATTGACTATCATGTATTAATAAATCGGTATCTTTTGCAAATAATTCAAGCTTTCTCGACCCGCCTTTATAACATTCCGTATCCGTCGCATATACAATACTCTTGTCTTTATACGAAATTTTAAAACACATTACCCCGTAATTGGGATGTGAATTGGATTTCATAAATGATATTACAGTTTCGTTTCCTTTTGGAATTGTATCTTCCGCTTTTGTTATCCTTTTTAGTACAGGTTCGTTGTTTTTCCCTAATATTACAGTATTAGTTTCCGTAATATCCATTATATTGCATTCGGCTTTTACGTCATACAAATTAATTGGAAAAGATTTTCCGAATACAAGTTCTGATAATGCATCTTTCAAATGTATGTCAAAACCGCTGTATCCGAACATATTTAATTTTGTTGTTAATACATTCAGCGGTTTGAAAAAATTTAAGCCCTGTATGTGGTCTTGATGAATATGACTGAGTAAAACGGTAATATTCATAGGTTCTCTGTCAAATACGCTGTTTGATGATGAGATATGCTCCTTAAATATCTTATCGCCCAACGGAATTATACCCGTTCCGCAATCTAAAATTATTCTGTGATTTCCGGTTTGAACTTCAATACATGACGTATTTCCACCATATTTATAAAAATTTTTGTCTGCAACGGGGTATGACCCTCTTACACCCCAAAATTTTACTTTAAAATCGGAATTTTTCATTTGTGTGCCTTTATTTCCTTTTATTAATTACAATTACTGCGTTTCTGTCTTTTGGTCTGCCGTAGTATAACGCTCCACCTAAAGCCATAATTTTTGTTTTTGACTGAAGTTCTTTTAGTCCGGTTTCAACCAACTCAATTTTGAATATTGTTTCTTTACGTGTGTTTTCAACTTCTACTATTCTGAATGCATTAGGATAGCCTATTAATGACGGAGTGGAAACGTGTAAAATGTTTCCTCTTTTTGTTATTTTTGTCATGTGATAATGCCCCGAAAATATTGCAATGGGCATTTTGTATTTGTATAAAATATTTTTTACATCTTGCACATTGACTATTTCGTGATTTTTCGAGTCATAAGGCGGTAATATCGGAAAATGTATAAAAATTAAAACCGTTTCGTTCCGCTTTACGTCTTTCATTTCATCATCTAACCAATTGAGTTCTTCTTCTGGAATTATTCCGCTTGAAGCTCTTCCCTCGTTTACAGCCCCGTCAAGCACTATTGCTTTAAATCCTTTTTTGGGTCTGAATGAATAGTAAGTTGAATTAAAAGTGTAATCGTGATTTTTTTCATTAATTATTTTTATTATGTTTTTTTTGTTAATATCCGTATAACTTGATGTATCGTGATTACCTATAACAAAATACCAGGGATATTTAAGCGTATTTAAGTCGTCCGCAAGTGAACAAATGTCATATTTTTCGGGTATGTCTATTCCGTCACCGGTTAATATCACGAAATTTATTTTTTTTCTCTCGTTAATTTGTTTTATGGCATCTTCCAATAACGGCTTTGACTTTGTTAACAGTTTGTATGTCGTATCCCCTCTTGTAAGTGAATAATGCGTATCCGATAATTGAACAAAATTTAACTGTTTCCCGAATGCTAATGCCTGTTCATCGCATATAACGGGCAGTATCATCAGTGTGCAAAATAGTAACAGAAAATTTTTTAATATTTTTTTCATAACCAAATTATATCAAATAATCGTTATATCTCAAAAAAATAATTGTTTTTAAAATGGAAAGAGTATAAAATATAACCTGGATGTATACTATGAACAATGATATTAATGTAAAAAAAGTAGTATTTTATTCTATTGTAACTCTATTTATTATAATTTCGGCTGATTTGTTTTTAGAACCGAAATTATATTTCAAATTTGATTTTTTGGATAAATATTTTCAAAAAATCACCGCAGTTCAAAATATTTCGCCTAAACGTTTATTTGTTAACGTTTGGCGAATTACAAGAAACTATTATGTTGATAAAAGTTTGAACAATCAAACATGGACTTATTGGAAACACAGGTATTTTAAACAAATTAAGACGCTTGATGATGCTTATATTGCCATTAATACCATGCTTGCAAGTCTTAATGATCCGTATACAAAGTTTTTAAAATCAAGCAGTTATTCAAAGCGAAAAGTCATTGTCGATTCTAAAATTACGGGTGTGGGGCTTTTATTCGACAGAACGGGTGATAAAATCGTAGTAAATCATGTTCTTGATAATTCGCCCGCAAAGGCTGCAAATATTTTATCGGGTGATACTATTGTAAGTCTTAACGGAAAACATGCCGACAGCAGCGATATAGATGAACTTATTGACTCCGTCGTAAACGGTACAACCGATAAAGTTAAAATTGTTATTAAAAGAGATGATAAGTTAATCGAAAAAGAGTTAACAAAAGAAGAAATTTATATTAAAACAATGTACTATGATATTACAAAAGATAATATAGGTATAATTTCGCTTTATAATATCATGGGTGAAAAAGCCGTTGATGACTTTAAGGATATTATTTTAAAAACCAACGATACCTCCGGTTTAATTATTGATTTGAGAAATAACTATGGCGGTATCCTCGCAAATGCAATTCAAATGGCTGATTTTATGGTGGATGGTAAAGAATTAATAAGCATTGAAGCAAGAGATAATAAAAAATATCAAATTTATGCAGAAAACGGAAAAATATTTAAAGATAAACCGATTGTTATTCTCATAAACAAATATACTGCAAGTGCGGCAGAAATTTTTGCGGGAATTTTAAGAGATAATTTGAATGCTGTTCTCGTCGGTGAAAATTCTTACGGAAAAAATTCTATTCAGCAAATTATTCCGCTATATAATCAAACGGGTTTAATTTTGACTACAGATAAATATATTTTACCAAACGGTTATGATATCCATAAGAAGGGACTTATTCCCGATTTCATTTTGCCTTTTTCATTTAACAATGATGAACAAATGAAAAAAGCAATCGAGTTAATTAAATCGTATAATGAAAAAAAATAATTATGGTGTTATAATGTAATTGCTCTATGCGGGTATTTATTTTGTTCCTACATCTTGATTAATAGGGAAAGTTGACTCTAATATTAATGCAGTAGACCTATCTTGTAATAGGAAACGGATTTAATAAGGCACTTACCCACCTGTGGAGCATTCACAGGTAACAAAATCGTGCTTGCATAGGGCTTTTAATATTAAATATAAATTTTATGGGTTTATTTTATGTTAAAAACCGTTCTCTCGCTTGCACTTCTCACTTTTCCCATTTCCACCTTTTCATTTTCCCATCTTTCCCACCCCCCCCCCATACACTTTGCTAATTCAGTACCACTTAAAATTCTTATTCAATTTTATCGGTGGATATTAACTTTGTTACCACATTATTAATATATTTATCCTGAATGTAGTTTTTCATTAATTCGTAAGGGTTTAAAATTAAACAAATTTCGCCGTTTGATAGTGTTGTAAATCCGCTTATATTTTTTATTTTTATTATAGGGGCTACCAGTTTTTTATGGAAAACTTCCTGATCGTTAATTAAACCGTCCACCATAAATGCGGCTTCTTGTCCTCTTATTTCTATTATTACAATTGTTAATATATCACTGTTATTCTTTTGCTGTGTATTATTTTCTAATATTTCGGACAATGAAAATATGGGGATTGAATGAGAATTGTATATTATGCATTGTTGATTGTCTTTTTTATATATCTCATTTTTGTTTATAGTTTTTACATATTTTATTGTATTAATCGGCATTGCATATTTTTGATTGCCTATAAGCAAGATGAATGTTTTTATTGTAGACATAGATAAAGGAAGCTTTATCGTTACTTTACAGCCTTGATTTATGGCTGAATCAATAAATATTTCGCCGTTTAGATTGTGTATTTTCGTTTTTACAACGTCTAATCCTACGCCTCGACCTGATATTTCATCAATTGACTCCGAAGTCGAAAATCCGGGTAAAAATAACAGTTTTACAAGGTGTTCGTTATCGATATTTTCAAGTTCTTCTTTTGTTAATATTCCTTTTTGTAAGGAAATCTTTTTTACTTTCTCTATATCTATCCCAAAGCCGTCATCTTCTATTGTCAGAATTACATAATTTTCTTCTTGTTTAGCCGAAAGTTTTATTGTACCCATTGCATCTTTATGTTTCTTTATACGTTCTTCCGGCAATTCTATACCATGAGAAACCGCATTTCTTAACAAATGGATTAATGGTACTTTTATTTCTTCCATTAATTTTTTATCAATGGTAGTATCGCTTCCTGTAACTATAAAGTTAATTTGTTTGTTGTTCTCTTGGGCTATATCTCTTACCATGCGTGGGAATAAATGAAATATTGTTGCCAGCGGCAGCACTCTTATTCCTTTTGCTAAAACATCTATTTCCATTGTATTCTGGCATAGTTTGTTATCATCGGTAAACATTGTATTATAAAGGTTGTTTACCTTTTTATTTACTTCATGTATGATTATCGAATTTTCACTAAAGAAGCTTTGAACTTTTTTATAGAATGCCGTAATGTTATCATCTGCACTTTGAGTAAAAAATCCTTTTTTTTCCAGATATTTTAAATAATTCAATATTTTTTTATTTTCTCCGCTGAATTTAATTAGTTCAGTATTAATTTTAGATAATTCCAGCAGATGATTTTTGGTTTTAATGCCGTTTATTAATAATTCTCCCGTTTGAGAAATTAAATTATCCAGCTTATATGTATCAACACGCAGTGTTTTTATTTCCTGAAAATCTATGCCTGTTAAATTTTTCTTTAAATCAGAAAAACTATCGGGTTTGATTACATTTTTTTCTTCATTGACAGTCACTTGTGCTTTTTCATTATTCATAATATTAAACATATCTTCTACAACGTTTAATCGCTGCATGAGAAAATCAATATTATTAATGTTTAAGTTCTCGTCTTTTAAGTATATTCGTTTGAGAGTATAAATGCATTGCAAAATTACGAGATAACAGTCATTGTTTAGCTGTATGTTTTTATCTTTGTATAAATTAAGTATATTAATTGTCTTTTGTAATATATTTTTTTCGTGTTCCGTTTGCGGATTAATGGTTTGAAGAAATCCTGTGATTTCATCTGCGTATGAAATATCGTATTTAGTTTTTTTGAGATTTTCTATTGCAAAATCGAATTTTTTGATGAGTTCATCATCCGGATTTATTTGTTTTTCAGGCTTTTGAACTGACTCTTGCTTCTGGTTTTTTGTTTTTGCATTATTTTTATTTGAAGATTTGATATTGAAAGTTTTTAAAAGATTATAAATATTGTTTCTTAATTTTGGAATGTTTTCTTTTAAATATTCCAGTTTATTTTCTTCGCTATTTTCTTCACTTAAGTTTTTTATTAGAAGAGCTAGTTCGTTTTTAATACTTAAAAAGTTTGTTTTCGAAAATATACTTTCAAGTTCTTTAAGATTATCGGTTAAAACAGATAATACATCATCATCATCTTTTTCTATAACTAACATAAGTTCAAGAACAATAGCGTTTATATCCATGTTCTTTGTTTTTAAATAGTTGATATTATTACTCTCTTTCTGAGCTTGATTTGTATCATCATTGGATGATAAAATCTCATCAAGCTTGTTTAATTGAGTATTATTTCTTTCATCCTCATAATTGTTTTTGGCTTGTACACATTTATTAATTAATTTGCTTAAATAATCACAGGTTTCATAAATCGTTGTGAAAGCTAGTTTATTTATTTTAATATTTTCTTTTGACCAGTAAGAAAGAATATCTTCAAGTTTATGTGCAAGATTTTGAATGCTGTTAAACCCCAGCATTCTTGCAGAGCCTTTTAAAGAGTGAGATAATTGGAGCAATCTTTTTATAGGTGTTTTATCGTTTACATCTTTTTCAAGTGCCATGAAATTATCATTAAGTTCTTGAATAATTTCTTCACTCTCGGAATTAAAAATATTTAATATTTCATCAAACTCTTCAGGATTATATTGCATTTTTATCTCTTAATTAGTTATTACCTATATTATCTTTAATGTTTGTTGAAATTTCGGAGAAAGCTCGTATGTTTTCTATGTTTTCTTCAAGTGTGTTAATTGTATCCGTAATGATTTTCTGCATATTACCGATTGATTCTAATACATCGTTTGTTATAGATTGCTGTTCGACGGTTGAATTGAAAATATCATCCAAATCATGACCTAATAATTTGATATTATCTGATAATGCCGTAATATCACTGCTTATATCAGAAGCATATTTTACACTGTTTTCAATTGCCTTTGCTCCGTCCTCAGCTGCCATAATAGTTGATGATGTTGTCTGCTCAATATCTGATACAAGTGACGTAATCTTATTTGTGGCTTGTTTAGACTCATCCGCAAGTTTTCTGATTTCCCCCGCTACAACCGCAAATCCTTTTCCGTATTCACCGGCTCTTGCTGCTTCAACTGCCGCATTAAGTGCAAGCATATTTGTTTGCTCCGATATATTTTCTACAATGTTTACCGTTGAACCTATTTGTTTTATGTATTCTGTTAGTTCTATAATTAATTCTGCGATTGCCTGTACTTTATTTTTTAAATTTTGCATTACCGCAATATTCGAATCTAATGATTTTGACTCCTGATTAGAATGTTCATAAGTCTTTTGTACTTTTGCTACAACATTTTGTGTCTTATCTTTTGTTTGCATTGCACCATTTTTAAATAATTTCGCTGATTGTACCAAACTTTCAAGCATTTCCGTATATTTGTGGGTGAGTTGTCTTTGTTTTTCACTTAGCTGTAATACTTTAACGGATATTTTTTGAAATTCCCGAAGTTCATTATCAACAAGCTTATCCATAGATTTTAATAATTCATTTCTGGAAATTTGATACTGTACAAAATAAAATAATAATGTTGCAATTGCCGATAATATCATTATTGTTTTATCTGTTATGAAAATAACAATTGCCGTTATTATAACAGTCGCAATTCCTAATATTAAAGTATCTTTTATATTCTTTTTCGCTAAACGATTTATAATGCTTGTATCTGCCATATTAAGCTCCTTCATTAAGATATTTTATATCTTTTTATAATAATCAATTTATAGTATTATTATTATATAGGTTTTGTTAAAAATGAACAATAAAAATACACTAACGGTTTTAAAAAATGACGAATTAAATTACGATTCGTATATTGTTTTTTGTTTAAATTCGCATAAATATGCCATTAATATACAGCATGTTATTGAAGTCGTTAACATACCTTATATAACAATGCCTGTTGCTTCGCCTAAAGGTGTTATTGGTATGTTTGATTATAACGGAATGATTATAAAAGCAATAGATTTGTGTCCTTTAATCGGCATACCCACAAATAAATTTTCAGTTAATAATCAGCTGATAATATTTGTTGTAGACGGAAATTTTGGTGCTATTCATACTGAATATATTGAAAATATCATTAGAATTAATAGATTAGACCTTAGTCCGTTTCCTTTTGGCATAGAAAATTCATTTATAAGCAGCGTTTATAAAAATGATGATGTTTTCATAAATATTATAGATGTTGTCTCACTTGAAAAAACATTGGAAAATAATAAATCTGTTAAAAGTGAGATTGATTACAGTGTTTATCTGCCTAGTGATGAAAATTCATTAAAAATACTGAATGACAGAACTAATCAATTTAAAGAAAACAATGATGTATTTGCTTTCTCTATTAATCAACATACCGTAAATCAATATATAATGTTTGATTTAGGCTGTCATAGCTATTTTATGGATATTAAATACGTAAAAGAATTTGTTTCAATTAATTCGGAAAGTATAACTCCCCTGCCTTACACAAAGAAATTTATAAAAGGTTTGGTAAGCATACGTGGAGAATTTCTTGTTGTGCTTGATTTAAAATGTTTTTTAAACGATGAATGTGTTAAAAACAGCGAAACAGCCAAAATTATTGTTATTAAAGGAAATGATTATAATATCGCTTTTCTTGTAGATGATATAAAATATATAAAAACTCTCAAACAGCAGTCTTTTGTAAATTCCGATAAGAATTTATCAAGTTTTATTTTGGCTGAATTTGAAGAAAATAATACATTATATAGTATTCTAAATGTTGAAAAAATCATAAATGATGAAAGTTTATATATAAATTATTAATTTTATAGGTTAAGAATTATTACAAATAAAAAAATTTGCTAAAGTATATTTTTTTTCTGTCGATATAACAATAATGTTATTAACTTGGAGTATTATTATGACGGATGAAAACAGAATAGGTTCTTTATATAAAAATATTATTGGGGATACTAAATCGACTATTGAAGCTATTCAGCGGTATTTATTTGAAAATTCGTCACAAAATAATATATCAAATTCTGATGATGAAATACCAGCAGAATCAATTAACAGGGTTTTAAGAAGTGTTTTTTGCGATGAAACAAATAGTGATATTCAAAAAATTATAAATAATTTATAGTTGATAAAATGATATTTTATTTAGCTTTATAATGTGATATTATTAACCCGTCAGATTGCAAAGAGGGGTTAATATGAAAAAAATTTGGATTCGTGATATTAAAGAATATGACGGAAAAGAAGTGACAATTCAAGGATGGCTGTATAACCATCGTTCAAGCGGAAAGCTTCATTTCCTTGAACTGCGTGACGGAACAGCCGAAATCCAGGCAGTTGTTTTTAAGGGGAATGTTTCTCCGGAGGTTTTTGAACTCGCAGATAAAATTCCGCAAGAAAGCTCCGTTGAAATAAAAGGTACGGTTAAAAAACATGACCGCTCTAAAATCGGATATGAAATAGATGCCGTTGATGTAAAAGTTATCTGTGAAGCCAAGGATTATCCCATAACCCCGAAAGAACACGGAACACATTTCCTTATGGAACATCGTCATTTGTGGCTTCGTTCTTTAAAACAAAATGCAATATTAAGAATACGCCACAGAATTATTAAATCTATTCGTGATTTCTTTGATAATCATGGGTTTACGCTTGTGGATGCTCCCATTTTCACGCCTAATGCGTGTGAAGGGTCAACCACGCTCTTTGAAACCGATTATTTTGATACAAAAGCTTATCTTTCTCAAAGCGGACAATTATATATGGAAGCCGCCGCAATGGCAGTCGGTAAGGCATACTGCTTCGGACCTACGTTCAGAGCCGAAAAATCCAAAACAAGACGTCATCTTACGGAATTTTGGATGGTTGAACCCGAAATGGCATTCGCAGATATCTATGATGACATGGATTTAGCCGAAGAATTTATCGAATATATTGTAGGTCTGGTTGTTGAACATAACAGAGCCGATTTAATGACTTTAGAGCGTGATATTTCGAAACTTGAAAATATAAAACGTCCGTTCCCCAGAATTTCTTACGATGAAGCGATTGAAATTCTTCATAAAAAAGGTAATGATACCCCCTGGGGTGAGGATTTTGGCGGTGATGAAGAAACTCTTGTTTCCGAAGAATTTGATAAGCCTGTTATGATACATCATTATCCTATGGCGGTTAAAGCGTTTTATATGAAGCAGGACGGCAATAAAGCGGCATGCGTTGATGTTATTGCTCCTGAAGGCTACGGAGAAATGATTGGCGGCGGTCAAAGAGAAGATGACCTTGAAAAATTAAAGGCTAAAATTATTGAACAAGGGTTATCGGAGGAAACATTTGACTGGTATCTTGATTTAAGAAAATATGGTTCCGTTCCCCATGCCGGTTTTGGGCTTGGTATAGAAAGAACCGTTGCGTGGATTTGTGGTTTACCGCATGTACGTGAAACTATTCCGTTCCCACGTTTAATGGATAGAATAAGACCGTAAATATTTGTTTTGAATAGATAATAAAAATTTGACTTCTTCTTATTATAAGGGGAAGTTAAATTTTTTGGATTTAGATTAAGCTGCCTTTAAAAGCCTTAACTATAATTTGTGTTCGGTCTTCTACATTTAATTTTTGGATAATACTGCTGACGTGAACTTTAACCGTATTTACACTTACATCAAGGAGTTTTGATATTTCACTGTTGTTTAATCCGTTGCAAATAAAGTTAAGCACTTCTTTTTCTCTGTCCGTAAGGTTGTATTCATCTGAAATATTAACAGAATAAAGATTGTTATCTTTTAAAAGCTCATCCAGAATAACATCCGCAACTTTTGAATCAAACCAGATTGCACCTTCAGTAACGGAAAGAAGAACATCCGCAAGCTGTTCCGGGTTTATATCTTTTGAACAGTATGCTCTTGCTCCCGCTTTAACTGAGTTAAGTACTTCTTGCTTGTTATTATGTGATGTTAATATAATAATTTTAATGTCTTTATTAATTTTGTGTATTTCTTCAGAAGCTTGAATTCCGTTCATATTGGGCAAGCCTAAATCCATCACAACGGTATCAATATGAGTATTTTTAATGATTTCAATTGCATCTTCAGCGTTTGAAGCTTCAAAAATTTCGCTAATATATGGCTTTGATTCTAAAGCTGTTTTTAAGCCAAACCTTGTTAAAGCGTGATCTTCAATGATTAATATTTTGTACATTCCAACCTCAAGAATTGTTTCTCAAATAATACGAATTAAACATATTTATGATGTTTAATTCTTTTTTTGCCGGGTTTTCTTTGTTAAATATTTTAAAAAGTTCGCCTAATGTTATATCTGAAAGTATTTTACGGTCTTTTTCCTGAATTTCCGTTTCATAATCACTTATTAATACATCCATTATATTGTCGCAGGAAATCGAAAAAAATGCATCGACTATATTACCGTCAAAATGTTTATTTCTGCCGTCATCCAATATTTTAAGTGCTTCTTTCATCGGCATTCTGTCACGATAATGCCTTACTGATGTTATGGCATCAAATACATCACAAACGGCAAGTATTCTTCCTCCAAAAGGAATTTCTTCTCCTTTTAAACCTCTGAAATAACCTGTTCCGTCATATTTTTCGTGGTGAGATGCAGCTATTTCCGCAATTTCCTTAAAAAATGAGTTTAGATTAGTTTTTCTTAAAATTTCGTAAGTGATTTTTACGTGTTCTTTAATTTGTTCATATTCTTTTTTTGTTAAAGCACCCTTTTTTTGTAATACGGCATCTTTTATTCCTATTTTGCCGATATCATGCAGCATTGCGGCTTTTGCTATAATTTCTGCGGTATCTTTAGTTAAATTTAACTGCTTTGAAATTAATTCCGCATACATTTTAACTCTTGTGGAATGACCTAATGTAATTTTATCTCTTGCATCTATTGAAGCGGCAAGTGTATCTATGAATTCTGCAAACAGCTGTTGTTGTTCTTCAAGCATTTGCTGCTGAATTTTAAATAATAAATTATTTTCAATCGCTATTCCGGCATTTGTACCTATAGCAAGCAGAATATCTTCATCCGATGTTGTAAAATCACCGTTTTTCTTATTTAAAACCTGAAATACGCCAATTATCTCAAATTTTATGTTTCTGATTGGCATACATAATATATTATATGTTTTGTAGCCTGTATGTTTATCAATATCCTTATTAAATCTTTTATCTTTATAGGCGTCTTTAATCCTAATTGTTTCTCCTGTCTGAAAAACGTGTCCCGCAAATCCTTTATTTGCCGGAAATCTTATTTCTTCACTGCCTATACCAAGTGCAATTTTAGACCAAAGTTCGTCTGTTTTTTTATCGTAAAGAAAAACGCTGCAACGGTCGGCATTAAGCACAATCCTTGTTTGCTCGGCAATTATATTGAGCAGTTTATCAAGGTTTGTTTGCGTGTTTACACTTCTTGCGATTGTTGATAGTGCATATATTAATGTCGAATTTTGTTTGACGTATGATTTATTATTTGTATTTAAGTTAGTAAAATTTTCTGATAATTTATTTAATTCTTCATATTGTTGTTTTAAATTATAAATTTTTGAATAGTGAATTGCCTGTTCAAAATATATTTTAGCCTTTTGCGGATTTTTTAAATTAAGATAAGTAATAGTCATTAAATTCAATGCTTTGACAAATATGAAAGGAATTTTTTCAAGCTGGTATATGTAATCTGCGAGTGAAATTATTACATCATTAAATTTTTTTTCCAAAAAATATATTTGAGCAAATGCAAATTTGTTAATGGATATAGCAAACTTATTGTTTGAACTTTCTGCCAAAAATTTTGAATCTTCAAGCAAAAGTAATGACTTATAATAGTTTTCTTCTTTGATGATGTATTTTAAAAGAGCTGTTAAAGAAAGGCAAATTGAAACTTTGTCTATATTTTTATGTGCTAAAAATAGCTTGTGGGCAAGAGATAATTTATTAGCAGCTTCTTTGTAATTTTGAGATGAGATAAAAACCAGCGAATCAGATAAGGCTGATTCTGCTTTTTCTAGCGAATTTGTGTCCTCAGTAAAAATTTCTGCTTGTTTTTTTACCATAACTATCCTTAACAAACTAACATAAATATTATACAATATATTTATCAGATTTAATATAGAAAATGAAAAATGCAGAAAGTTTCAATAATTATACCTGTTTATAATGAAAAAGATACGCTGAAAGAACTTGTAAAAATGGTTGAAAAAGCTCAATTTTGCGGATTAACCAAAGAAATTATACTTGTTGATGACGCTTCATCCGACGGAAGTACCGAAATTTTGCGTGAAATGCAACATGAATATAAGGTATTATTTCATGCTAAAAATCAAGGTAAGGGTGCAGCAATAAGAACAGCGGTAAAAGAAGCAACGGGTGATTATGTAGTAATTCAGGATGCTGATTTTGAATATCAACCTGATGATTATGACAGGCTTTTGCCTTTATTAATAAATAATGAAGCAGATGTGGTATATGGTTCAAGGTTCTTAAGCAAAGAAAATCTTGAACATTTTATGTTAAAAAATAAAATAGCCAATCAATTTCTTACATTTTTGACCAATATATTATTTGGTTCTTGTGTTACAGATATGGAAACGTGCTATAAAGCATTTAAGCGTGAGTATATTCAAAATATAAGCATAAAATCTAATCGTTTTGATTTTGAACCTGAAATTACGTCTAAAATATTAAAACAAAAATTAAAATTTAAAGAAGTGCCTATTTCCTATAAAGGACGAAGCCATGATGAGGGCAAAAAAATAAATTGGAAAGATGGTTTGCACGCTATTTTTGCATTGATTAAATATAGATTTTCAGATTAATCCAGATAACTGGAAAGATTTTTAACGACTCGCCCTAAAACTTTAAAGTCTATTTTCTTTAATTCATCAGGATAATATGTGCTGCATTGATAATTTTCGTTATTTATATTAAATTTTAAAGCTCCGTTTGCCAGACGCTGAATTGCTTTAATGAAAAGAAATTGTTCATTTTGCGTTGTATAAGCATAAATTCCGGATAAAGAAACATTTGTGGATGAAGTATCAATTAATACTATGTCCTTGTTGTTTATTGTAAAATCATTGAGTCTGCCTCGCATGTAATCACCCGGCATTTGTAAAATTTTAAGATTTTTTTCGTTTTTTCTCCAAATGTTTCTGATTAAATTTTTATCAAGCCAAACACTTTTAATATCTGGATTTCTGATTATATCAGTTAAAGCCGGATTTTCATAATATTCAATTTCCACTACATCGGGATTGAATTTTGGCGTGATAAACATTTCACCTTCTCCTGTAAGCAGCCAGTTGATATTAACATTTATTTCTTTTACTAATTTTGTTAAAAATTCTGCCGAAGGTTTATTTTCGCC
This sequence comes from Candidatus Gastranaerophilales bacterium, assembly GCA_947588745.1. Classification (GTDB taxonomy): domain Bacteria; phylum Cyanobacteriota; class Vampirovibrionia; order Gastranaerophilales; family Gastranaerophilaceae; genus Avigastranaerophilus. The sequence continues at coordinate 22,270 of CANPYW010000012.1, read as the reverse complement.
CCGTTCATATTTACTAAGCTGCTGTTGAATAATATTAATTTTCCGGGCAAAATCCCCTTGTGACATTTTAAGTTCCAATCTAATTTGCTTAATTTTATCTTTCATTTTCACCTCTTGTAATAAAAAATTATTGACATAGAAACGACTTAGTTGTACTATACACTAGGTAAGATAATTCTAGCACATTAATAAAAATTGTCATACAAGCCAAACGGTTTTGGTTTTTCTTGTATAACGTTTGAGTTGCCGTTATTGCAACTTGTTTATTATAATTGGGGAGATTAATTTTATAATGCGTATATCTGATAAAAATGATGAACCGATATCTCTGTTATTGGTAGAAAGCTGTAGTATTTCCCGTATCGGCATTCGTGAGGTATTAAGTTCTTTTAAAAATATTGTCATTGTCGGCGAGGCTGATACTCTATCTAATACTTTTAATTTAACCCAAAATTATAAACCTGATATTATTTTGATGAATTTTTATACTCTTGGTGAAAATATTCAATCATCTATGGAAAAGATTAAAAAAATATCTCAAGATACTAAAATTATTGTTTTAACTGAACATAACAGTTCAAATGTTGTGATGTCTGTTTTAAGCTCCGGTGCGAATGCTTATTGTAATAAAAATATTTCTCCCGATACTTTATCAGTTGTTATTCGTAATGTGGCTAAAGGTGTTTGTTGGGTTGACCCTGAAGCTTCTGAAACAGCACTAAATATGTTTAGGCATTCTAATTTGCATTCCAAAATTAATGTACATCTGACTTCCAGAGAAAAGGAAGTCTTAAAACATCTTGTTAACGGTGACAGCAATGTTGAAATTGCCCGCAAATTAATTGTTAGTGTTCATACCGCTAAAGCACACGTATGCAGTCTACTTCAAAAACTGGGCGTGCAAGATAGAGTTCAGGCTGCTGTTTTGGCGGTAAAATCTAATCTCGTTTAACTATCAACTATCCATTCCATCTATCTTTATTCAATCATTATTATGATTGAATTTTTATTTAATCTTTGTAACAATTTGCTTAAAATTTGTTAAATTTTTTATATTAAATTACTTTATTAATATATGAATGTGGAGTAAGGTTTTATTTATAATATGTCGGTAAGTTCTGAATTAATTTTATTTAGCGATTTGAACCGTATAAAATCTAATATAAAAGATTACGCCCAAAAACATAAAATTACTAAAAAGCAAATAATATGTAATAATGAATTAATACGTTCCCGTATAGGTTTTATATTGTTTCAATTTAAAAATTTCTTTGATTAAACAGGAAAGTATCCTATATAAGGTAAGTTCCTGTAATATCCTTTATAATCAAGTCCGTATCCTACAAGAAATTTATCGTCAACTTCAAAACCGTATAAATCAGGTTCTATTTCAATTTGTCTTGCACATTTTTTATTAAGTAATGAAACGAAAGCCAGCTTTTTAGGATGATGTTTTATTTTAAATAAATCTGTTAAAAAACGGGCTGTCAGTCCTGTATCTATAATGTCTTCTACTATTAGTACGTTTTTATCCTGTAAATTAGGCAGTGTTAAATCTATTGCCTGCAAATTATTTGTAGATTTTGTTTCATGCCCGTAACTCGAAATTCTTATAAATTCCATTTGTACATTGTGTTTAAAGTGTTTAACCAAATCCGCACAAAACATTACAGAACCTTTTAATACACAAATTATGTATATTTCTTCATCTTGAGGATAAATTTTTTCAATTTCTTGTGCCAATACAGTTAATTTTGATTGTATTTCTTGCTCGGTAATCAATATTTTTAAATCGGATAAAGGTTTATCTAATGTCGGCATTATTAATTTTCTCCAAAGTTATTTTGTATTTAGGTGTATTTCCATTTGAACGGAGCTTTTCGCTAAGACCAATTCCGCTTGCCCACAGCACTTCTTTATCTTTACATAATAATAATATGCTGTTTCTGTTGTGTTCCGGTATATTTTTATTTATAAAATATTTCTTTAGTTTCATTTTCCCTTCCATACCGAAAGGCTGGATAATATCACCATTCTGTCTTGTTCTCAATGTTAAAGGAAATTCAATATTGCTTAAATCGGTATATAAAAAGTTGTTTGTTGATTTCGGAAATTTATCGATTTTTTCATTAAATTCTTGGATTGTTATTTTATATGTATTTGATAAAACATATTCGCCCGGTTTATTAATTTGAATATTTTCCGTTATTATTTCTATGTCTTTTATATTAATAAAATAAATGTATTTGTGTGAAACAAATAATCGTTTTTCGTTTGAAACGGATAATGTCTTGCCCGATTTTGACTGCTGGTTATCTGCAATAAAATTAAGAAGTTCCTGTATGCGGGCAAAACTCGGTTCAAGTTCATTATTCAAAAGTAATTTGTATATGAAATGCTGCTTAATGGCTGAATTTAATATTAAAAAGTTTTGCGTAAACCATTTGTTACCTACTGTAATTTGATTTTCAATATTCTGCATTAATTCATTAATAACTCTGTTATTACCTGCTGCAATATCGGCAAGGGTAATTAAGGAATTCTCAATGTTGGGATTAATAAGCCTTAATGCGGGCATGATGTTATGTCTGATGTTATTTCTTGCATATTTTGTGTTTTTATTGCTTGAGTCATTGTTTGGATACAGCTCATTTTTTATGCAGTATTCTTCTATATCTTTTCTTGAAAAATTTAATATAGGTCTGATGATTTTAAAATTCCCCAGTTCTCTTAACTCTCTGATACCTTCAAGCCCGTTTAATCCTGTACCTTTAATAATTCTGTATAAAATGGTTTCTGCATTGTCACTTTTTGTGTGTGCCGTTAGTATTGCATCTGCTTCAAATTCTTCGGCACATTTTTTGAAAAAATCATATCTGAGTTCTCTTGCAACAAGTTCAGAAGCTTTTATATTTTTGTCTAAAGTATCACTAATAAATGTTATATCGTTTTCTTCGCAAAATGCTAAACATCTTTCTTTTTCTGCTTCAGATTCTTTTCCTCTCCAATTGTGGTTTAGATGAGCTGCAACAAGCAAAAAACCATATTTTTTAGATAGTTTATTCATAATATCTAACAGGCACATTGAATCCCAACCGCCTGAAAATCCAACTATGAATGTAGATTCGCAAGAAATATCAATATATTTTTTTATTATATTTTCTACAGTTTTTTCCATAATATCATTATATCAGATTTATTCTTTAGTTTTAATATGATTTTTTTTGTTATATTCATCGAGTGCTTTTGCACAATTTGTTAAATCCCAGTATTTGTTTTTGATATCGACTATACTGTCAAATGTCATGGACATCACACCTGAATTATCGTGTCTTACAAATAATGCATCACGTTTTAGAACATTACCTTCATCGAGTTGAACATCATATACCATTAGTAATGTTTTTTGTTCATAATCATCCGAAAATAATAAAGCTGTAGGGGTATAAACCCCGTGCCAGATATATCTTCTCAATGATTGATTGTGGAACGACGAAATCTCTTCGTGTTGAGCGGGAACATATAATAATTCTTTGCAGTTTTCCATTTCTTTTTTCATATATTCGATATTTTTGTTCCAATAGTATGTATTTATCATCTGCCAAATTGTTTGAGTTATTCCGCATAATAAAACAATGCATATCAAATTTGTAAATCTTATATAATTAATTTCTTTCTTGAGTATGTCATATAAACTCATAATTATGAATATAAGCGGTAAAGCCCAGCATGGTATGCTTCTAAAATGTTGTTCCCACATTGGATAAATTGATTCTGTTGGAATTGTTAAAAGTCTGTAAAATGCCAAAGCATAAATAAATGATAGTGCTATAGTTGTTATTACATTGATTTGTGTTTTTTTCCAAACAAAAATCAATAGTAATATAATTGTTATTATTGAAAACAGACTGCATAAATTGAAAATAAACGGCATAAAATCATAACATTCTTTGAAAAATCTGTTGATTTCACCGCTTTCGCCTGAAACGTTCATCATATAATAAATATTATAAAGAGAAGCACCAAGTGAGGCAAAGCCTATAAAAGTTTTATAGCATTGGTTTTTCAATGATGTACTTTTAAGAACATACCTAAAATGTGCCAAAAAGATAATAATGCCTAAAAATACAACATATTCATAGGTGGCATACATACATACCAGACAGAATAATATACCAGCCAAATCTCTTTTCTTTATTTGTATTTCAGAAGCTAAATAATTCCATATAATAAAATGCAATCCCGCTCCGATATATATTTCAACGCAGGCAAATATTGAAAATGTTAAGAGCATTAAACAGTATGTAAATAAATGCCAAAAGAATATATCAATGCGATTAGTTCTTTGTGAAATCCGGTAATTCCAATATAAAATTAATGCGGGTAAAAAGAATAGATTAAAAGAGTATACCATAAGAATGGTTTTTTTACCTGAAAATCCTATAATATTAGATATCCATACAGGTATAATAGTGATATATCCTATTATATAGCGTGGATGTTCACAGTAACCTATGTGATGTTGATAAACATTGTGAGAAAGATTGTTTAATTGCTCAAGTATAATCATAGCACCGTCTTCATATATTCCCCTGCAAGTAACGGTGGCATAGATTATGAAAACAAATGTTGCTAATATGAATAAATACTTTAAAATTAAAAAACTTTTATTGTTATTCAATTTATCCATAATATTTCCCTATTTTATTTAACAGCTATTGCATATATATTTTTCCCTAGCAGCTGTGAGAAGAATAATTTATCTAGTATCCTGTTTAAAGGATACAAAAAATCATATATTTTTACCTGCCAGTCTGCAAATTCACCATTATTGTCCCCAAAAAATTTTTCTTTCAATTTATATAATATACTTGCTAATATACCGACAGAGTCACAATATTTGATTTCTTTAATTGTAAAACCCGCATTTTCTATTTTGCTTTTTAATTCATTGAGGGTGTAGCGTCTATAATGGTCTGATTTTCTGTCTATAGATGAGAATAAGAACATAAAAGCGGGAACATATATAATAAGAACTCCATTTTTTTCCAGCTTGTTATAAACTTCTTTTAATGCAGCAATATCATTTTGAATGTGTTCCAAAACGCTTAACATATAAATCATATCAAAAGTTTGTTCGCAGTCCGATAATTCTTTGTATGTTTTGATATTTGCTTTGCTGCATTCTATTCTTGAATTATTATCCGGCTCTAAACCTTCAATTTGAATATTATTTATTTGTTTGTTTAATTCTCTTATAAAAAATCCGTCTGAACAACCATAGTCTAAAATATGAGAGCAGTTATATTGTTTAATTGCCCCTGAAATTAATTTAATAATAAACTTATTGTAATTATTTGCGATGAGTTCCAGAAGTTTTAAAGCTTCTTTATAATTGTAAGAATATTCCATTATAATACCTTTCCTATTTGCTGGGAACTTCTATTTTGGCATTTTCTATTACTTTTTCCAATATATCGGCTGCATCGATTATTATATTCAAACAATGAGCTTTTCTTTCTTTAGAATGAAACTCAAATCCGGAGGAAAGTATTTTACAGCAATTAACTTTATATTTTTTTGCAAAATTTTCATTAAATTCTTTCGCAATTTTTCTTGCTTTCATCCCGTCGGAATTGTCATTTTTGCCATACAAAGAACCAATTACTATTTGTGAACCGGCAACAGATCCACATAAACATCTAACGCCCATTCCACCCGAAAAAGGTGTTGCGGCACATAAAAACTCTTTGGGTGTATAACCCTTATCAATTGCTGCTTGTACTATTGATTCTGAACAGGAATATCCTTCTTTAAAATATTTTGCTGCTATATCTCTCATAATTTCTCTCACTGACTATATAAAATATATTTTACTACGAATATTTGTTTTTAATAATCTCTTATTTTTTCTTCATAAATCACAAAAAACACTGGAAATAATATCAAAAATATGTTACAATTGTAGTATAAGGAATAAAAAATGCTTTCATACTTGCAGCCGAACATAAGAATATTCAGCTATGGGAAAGTTACTTTAAAAATATGGTTATTATTTGTGTCGATAGTGATTTTCTCCGCTCAAAGTATGACCAAAGATGTGTATGAAGCAGGAACTTTGTTGGAAGGTTATATACAGAAAAATAGTATATTGAAAGAGCAATCTGATGATGCTCTTTTTTTGTCGGAAATAAATTGGAAAAATGAATTAAGGGCTAAGTACGGAAAAAACGAGATAAAAGAACTTTCAAAAGGTGTTGTCTATGTAAAATTGGTTAAATACATAAATTCAAGAAGGGTATTAATCAATGTTTCTGAAATAAATCGAAATGTAAATCCTAAACTTGAAGTTTTACCGCAATTATCATCAGATAAAATGCATTCAAAATCAAATATAGGTGTTATTGCAAACAGAACAAAAGCAATATTAGCCGTCAACGGAACATATTTTAAGCAGGATACTGGTACTCCTTTAGGTACACTGGTTATAAATAATGAGATAATATCCGGGCCTATATATAACAGAGCTGCATTTGGCATAGGTGATAATTGCTATAAAACCGAGAGAATAGGATTTAACGGTATATTAAGCAGTAATAAAATAAAAGCAACCATAAACAATATTAACAGACCAAGAATGATGCATAATGAAGTTATTTTGTACACAAATAAATGGGGTGTGCGTTCTCCTAAATCCGATAAATCAATAAAAAATATTGCGGTTAAAGATGATGTGATAGTGGCAATTTCCAGCTATCCGGTAATAATTCCTTCTGACGGTTATGCTGTATCTGCCCCTAAAGAAATTGCAGATAAATTTGAATTGGGAGAAACGATTAAGGCTGAATACAGCTTAAATCCGCAGTGGCTTGATGTTAGTAATATAATAAGCGGCGGCCCATATTTGTTAAAAAAGGGAAAAATATATATTGATGCTGCTGCAGAAAAATTAAATTCCATAAAAGGACGAAATCCTCGGACAGCTTTGGGATATACAAAAAATAATGTTTTGATAATAGTAACAATTGACGGGCGAAAAGAAGGAAGCAGCGGAGTTACATTGGCTGAACTTGCCAAAATAATGGAAAATTTAGGCTGCTATGAAGCGATAAATTTGGATGGCGGCAGCTCTACAGTAATGTATGAAAGCGGAAAAGTCCATAACGGAACTAATATTAAATATTCTGCCTCTGTAAGTAACGTATTGGTCGTAAGAAACAGAGTTTAAAAATAAATTAACAAAAATTCTTATATATAAAACTAAAAACTTTATTGAGTAAAGGAAACAGATTGTTGTCCTAAATGTCAAGAGTTTTTTGATAAAATGAAGAAATATTAAGTAAAATATTGAGTTAAGGAAAATATTTATTGACTATAGAAAATGTTTAATATAGAGTAAAATAGCTAAGGTGTAAATGTGTGCTTTTCTGCCGAAAACAGATGAATTAGGAAACATAATAAGCCGAAGCAAAGTTGTAGTAAAAAGGAAGTTGAAATGAACGAAAGCAAGCAACAAAGAATCAGAGTTTGTTTGAAAGCATACGATCATAAATTGATTGATTTATCTGCAAGCAAAATCGTAGATGTTGTAAAAAGAACAGAAGCAAGAGTAGCAGGGCCTGTTCCTTTACCAACAAAGCGTCGTTTGTATTGTGTATTAAGATCTCCGCATGTTGACAAAAAGTCAAGAGAACATTTCGAGATGAGAATACACAAGAGAATCATAGATATATATGATCCGACAGCACAAACAACAGAAGAACTGACGAGAATGGATTTGCCTGCCGGAGTAGATATCGAGGTTAAACTGTAGAAGTTTTAACAGACACATACAATTTAATAGAGGAAACTCCAAATAAATTGAATGTGATCTACGAGGCAAGCAGAGAACGTAGCGCTCACAAAAGAAAGGTGAAATATGACACTGGGAGTAATAGGTGAAAAACTTGGGATGACGCAAGTATTCAATCAAGAGGGTCTTGCAATTCCCGTAACAGTAATAAAAGTTGATCCGTTAACAGTAACACAAATAAAAACTGTTGATTCAGAAGGTTATAATGCTATACAAGTAGGTTTAAAACCGGGAAAAGAAAAACATTTAACAAAAGCTGAATTAGGTCATTTAAAGAAAAACGGATTAGAAAATTTTAGACATTTACAAGAATTTAGACTTGATGATCCTGAAAAGTATGCTGTAGGTCAAAAAATAGATGTTAGTATACTTTCAGAAGGTATAAAAGTTGATGTTACCGGTACATCAATCGGAAAAGGATTTCAAGGAACTGTAAAAAGATGGAATTTTGGACGTGGGCCAATGGCTCATGGTTCAAAAAATCATAGAGAACCGGGTTCTATTGGTGCAGGTACAACACCAGGACGAGTAATTAAAGGTAAAAGAATGGCCGGACACATGGGCAATGAACGTGTAACAATAACAAAATTGACAGTTGTCAGAGTCGATAAAGAAAACAATTTGTTGTTGATAAAGGGTTCTGTACCTGGGCCGGAAGGTAAATTAGTAACAGTCGTACCATCAAGAGTTAAATGGAATTAGTCAGGTTTTTTAACGAACGAAAATTCGAGGGAATATAGTTCGAAAATAAAAACCAAAAATAAGGGAAATAAATTATGACAAAAGAAATTTCAATATTAAATACAAGCGGAAAGCAAGTCGGACAGATTGCTCTTGATGATAAAGTATTTGGAGTAGAGCCGAATTTGCACGTAATGCACATGGCATTAAGACGCCAATTAAATAACTCAAGAAGCGGAAATGCTTGTGCTAAAACAAGAGCAGAAGTATCGGGCGGAGGAAGAAAACCATGGAAACAAAAAGGAACGGGACGTGCGAGAGCAGGTTCAATAAGAAGTCCTTTGTTTGCCGGTGGTGGTGTAATTTTTGGGCCTAAGCCGAGAGATTATTCGTTTGATATGCCCCAAAAAGTAAGAAGATTGGCATTGAAGTCGGCCTTGTCCGCAAGATTGGAAAATACCATTTTAGTAAAAGACTTTTCAGAAATTACGGAAGCAAAAACTAAATTAGTGGTTGAATCATTAAAAGCATTAAAGGCTGAAGGTAAAATATTAATTATTGCCAATACTCAAGCGGCTGAAAACGGCAATTTAGAGTTAGCCGCAAGAAATCTTCCGAATGTAAAAATCATATTACCGTTAAACTTAAACGTAAAAGATTTATTGGAAGCAGACAGCTTGGTAATGACGGAAGCAGCAATATTAGAAATAACTGAGAGGTTATCAAAATAATGAGTACAGAGAATAAAGCAAGATTATACGATATAATCAAAAGACCGATAATAACGGAAAAATCAATGACAGCTACTGCAAATTCGCAATATACGTTTGAAGTTGTAAAAGATGCAACTAAAACAGAAATCGCACAAGCAATAGAATTGGCATTTCCGGGCAGAAAGGTAAAAAAAGTAAGAACTGTGTATATGCCTTCTCATGCGAAAAGAGTAGGATACTCAGTCGGCAGAACACAGTCAGGTAAAAAGGCTATTGTCACAATAGAAGGCGAGCCGATTGAAGAATTAGCAGGAGTATAGAGGCCATGGGCATAAGAAAAATTAATCCGACATCTCCGGGACAAAGAGGTATGATGAAAAGTGATTATTCCGAAATAACAACAATGCTTCCGGAAAAATCATTATTAAGGTCAAAGAAAAAGACAGCCGGCAGAAATAATACCGGAAGAATTACGTGTCGTCATAAAGGCGGCGGTCATAAGCAATCATATAGAATTATAGATTTCAAACGTGATAAATTCGGTATACCGGGAACAGTAAAAACTATCGAATATGACCCAAACAGAAATGTAAGAATTTCATTGGTATTTTATGCTGATGGTGAAAAGAGATATATATTAACTCCGGAAAATATAAAAGTAGGAGATGTAATAGTATCAGGCCCTCAGGCAGAAGTACAAAATGGTAATGCATTGCCGTTAGAATTAATTCCATTAGGTACAATGGTACATAATATCGAATTAATACCGGGACGTGGTGCAAAATTAGTTAGAACTGCTGGCGGAAGTGCTCAATTAATGGCTAAAGAAGGTAATTATGTTACTGTAAAGATGCCAAGTTCCGAAATGAGAATGATAAGAAAAGAGTGTTTAGCTACAGTAGGCGTTTTAGGTAATGCCGAGTTTAAAAACTTAAAATTAGGAAAAGCAGGACGTACACGTCATTTAGGTATAAGACCTACTGTTAGAGGTGTAACAATGAACCCTTGCGATCACCCACACGGTGGTGGTGAAGGTAAAACAGGGCCGGGAGGAAATCCAAAGACTCCATGGGGTAAACCTGCATTAGGGCATAAGACAAGAAAAGTAAAGAAATTATCTGATAAATTAATAGTCAGAAGAAGAAAACGCTAATAAAGGAGATAATTAATGACACGTTCACTAAAAAAGGGTGTATATGTACACGACTCTTTAAAGGCAAAAATAGATAAACTAAATGCTAATAAAGAAAAGAGAGTAATAAAGACTTGGTCCAGAGCGTCTATGATTACTCCTGAAAATCCTGACATGGTTGGACATACAATAGCTGTATATAACGGTAAAACACATGTACCCGTATATATATCTGAACCCATGGTAGGACACAGATTAGGTGAATTTGCACCTACAAGAATGTTTAGAGGCCACGCAGGGCAAGATAAAACAGCGAAAAGGAAATAGGATATGGAAGCTAAGGCAAGACAAACAGATATAACGATGCCGGCAAGAAAGTTACGCAGAGTAATAAATCTTGTAAGAGGCAAATCAGCAGCAGACGCAATGAGTATGTTGAAGTTTATGCCGTATTTTGCAGCTCGTATTGTAGAAAAGAACATAACAGCCGCAGTGGCAAATGCAACGGAAAAGTTTGGTGCAACTGCAGAATCTTTGAAAATATCAGAGATATATGCAGATGAGAGCAGAACGTTAAAGAGAGGGAAACCGAGAGCTCAGGGCAGAATGTATGCAAGAGTTAAACGTACATCTCATTTAACGGTAAAAGTAACAAAAGAAACAAAGTAGAGGGTAATAGACATGGGACAAAAGACACATCCGACCGGATTTAGAGTAGGAATAATACAACCTTGGTTTAGTACATGGTTTGCCAAAAAAGATTACCCTGAATTTGTGGCTGAAGATGCAAAAATAAGAAAATTTGTTAAAAAGAGATTATATGCAGCCGGTGTATCAAGAATATTGATAGCACGTAAGGCTCAGAACGTAACAGTTACTGTTGTAACAGCTAAACCCGGAGTTGTTGTGGGTCGTGGCGGTCAAGGAATTGAAGAATTAAAGGCAGCAGTAGCGAAGTTAATAAATAAAACAGTAACCATTGATGTTGTTGAAGTTGCAAGAGTTGATGTTGATTCTCAGCTTGTAGCAGAGTCAATTGCATTACAGTTAGAAAAACGTATAGCATTCAGAAGAGCCATGAAGCAGGCAATGCAAAGAGCAATGCGTGGTGGAGCTCAAGGTGTAAAAGTAATGGTATCCGGTCGTTTAGGCGGTGCTGAAATAGCAAGAAGCGAATGGGCAAAAGAAGGCAGAATACCTTTGCAAACATTAAGAGCAAACGTTGATTATGGATTTGCTGAAGCTGATACTATAATGGGTAAAATTGGTGTAAAAGTATGGATTTTCAAAGGTAACTTGTTACCCGGGGAAATGGCAGACCAAAACATCAAAGCAAAAAAAGCAGGCGCTAACACATTTGAAGAGAAACCCGTTGGCGGCAGAAGAAAGAAGAAATCAGCTCCGCAACAAGTTGCAGCTGAAGAAGAAAATAATTAGTAAGCAAAGAAATTAGGAGCGAAAAACAAAAATGTTAATGCCTAAGAAAACTAAATATCGTAAAATGATGAAAGGCAGAATGTCAGGACATGAAACCAGAGGTACTGAATTACATTCAGGTTCATACGGTTTAAAGTCTTTAGATCCTGCATGGATTACGAGCAGACAGATAGAAGCAGCCAGAAGGGCAATGACTCGTGAGATAAAAAGAGGCGGAAATGTTTGGATAAAGATATTCCCCGATAAACCTATAACAAAGAAACCCGCAGAAACTCGTATGGGAAGCGGAAAAGGCAATCCCGAATATTGGGTAGCCGTTGTTAAACCGGGAAGAATATTATTTGAACTTGATTATCCGCAAAGAGATGTAGCTATTCACGCACTTGAATTGGCTGCTCAAAAACTTCCAATCCGAGTAAAAATTGTTGAGAAGACAGGTGAATAACGATGAAAATAGAAGAAATTCGTGAAAAATCAGTACAAGAACTTAATGAAATGATTTTGGATTATAAGAAACAATTATTTGATTTAAGATTTAAGAAGAATACAAATAAGTATGATAATTCTACTGATTTAGGGAGAGCAAACTCTCAAATGAAAGAGATAAGAAAGACAATAGCAAGAGTAAAGACTGTAATTACTCAAAAAGAGTCAGAAAAGCAAGAGGTAAAACAAAATGCCTAAAAAGGAAAAGCAAGGTGTTGTTGTAAGTAACAAGATGGATAAAACCGCAGTGGTCAGAGTTGCTTCATATAACCAACATCCGAAGTATAAAAAAATCATAGAAACAACGAAGAATTATAAAGCTCATGATGAACAAAACCAATGTTCTGAAGGGGATATTGTAAAAATAGTTGAATCAAAACCGATTTCAGGCGGGAAACATTGGGTTGTGTCTGAAATTGTGGAAAAAGTAAAATAAGTGAAGTAATTTCAAAGGATAAAATAGAAATGATACAGCAAGAGACAAGACTAAAAGTAGCAGATAATACAGGTGCTAAAGAATTGTTATGTATCCGAGTAATGGGAAGTTCAAACAAGAAATATGCACATGTAGGAGATGTTATAGTAGCAGCTGTTAAGGATGCTACACCAAATATGGCTGTAAAGAAATCTGAAGTAGTAAAAGCTGTAGTTGTAAGAACAAAAGCTGACATTAAGCGTGCCGATGGCAGTGTAATCAGATTTGATGAAAATGCAGCTGTAATAATCAATAAAGATGGTAATCCGAGAGGAACACGTGTATTCGGCCCGGTAGCCAGAGAGCTTAGAGATAAGAACTTTATGAAAATTATTTCTCTTGCTCCGGAAGTAATATAGGAGAAAAGTGATGAGAAGTAAGAAACCGGTTGAAAGACACCCAATACATGTTAAAAGCGGAGATAAAGTTGTTGTAACTTCAGGAAAAGACAAAGGCAAAGTAAGTTCCGTAAAGAAAGTTATAACAGCCGAAAATAAAGTAATAGTAGAAGGTGCAAACATTGTAACTAAAGCACAAAAACCTCAAGGTGGAAATCAGGGCGGATTAATTAAAGTTGAAGCTCCTATGGATTCTTCAAAGGTTATGTTATATTGCAGTGCTTGCGAAAAAGCTACAAGAATAAAATACGAAGTAATAGATAATAAAAAAGTTCGTGTTTGTAAAAAATGCGGAGAAAAGCTTGATTAGTATTCTTTGCAAAGAATTTTAATTGTATGGAAGCGAAAATTAATGGCAAATTTTTTTAATATTCGTTTTAATATAATTGAATAAAAAGAGAAAGTATGGGTATTCCGAGAGGGAATACATTCTACGGAGGGAAAACAAATGTCAGTAGTAACAAAGAGTTTAAGAGATAAATATAAAGAAGAAGTGGTAAAAGCACTTCAAGAAGAATTCAAATATGAAAATGTTCATCAAATTCCAAAATTAAGCAAAATTGTTTTAAATATGGGGGTTGGTGAAGCATGTCATAATTCCAAATTAGCGGAATCCATAGTAAAACAGCTTACAAAGATTGCAGGTCAGAAAGCATTATCTACAAAGGCTAAGAAATCTATAGCTGCTTTTAAATTAAGAGAGGGCATGCCTGTAGGTGCTATGGTAACGTTAAGAGGGGAGAGAATGTATGATTTTCTTCAAAAGTTAATATGTGTAGTATTACCGAGAATAAGGGACTTTAGAGGTGTAAGCTCAAAGAGTTTTGACGGCAGAGGAAACTATACATTAGGCTTAAAGGAGCAATCATTATTCCCTGAAATTTCGTACGATGAATTGGATGCGGTGCATGGTATGAACGTATCAATAATAACAACCGCAAATACCGATGAAGAAGCGAGAGCATTATTAAAAGCACTTGGAATGCCATTTAAAAAATAACAAAAGGAGTATATAACGTGGCTAAGAAATCAATGATAGACAAAGAGCTGAAGAGAGAAGCATTAGCGGCAAAAGGGAAGTATCCGAGAGTAAGATTGCATAACAGATGTTCGATATGCGGTAGACCTCACGGATTTCACAGAGATTTTGGTATTTGCAGAATGTGCTTAAGAAAAATGGCTCATCAAGGTTTATTGCCCGGTGTAGTAAAAGCAAGTTGGTAGTGAATATATCCTTAGAGAGAATTCAATCCGAAAGACTTTTCTATACTGCTAGATAAATTTTAGTAAGTAGTTAGCGGTAAATCCGTTTAAAAAGTAAAGGAAAAAGATAATGAATACAGATCCGATAGCAGATATGCTGACAAGAATAAGAAATGCGAACATGGTGTCATTAAAAGAAGTAGATATGCCTTGTTCAAAGCTAAAGATAGAGTTAGCCAAATTATTAAAATCAGAAGGATATGTTGAGGACTATAATGTTTTCCAAAAAGAAAACAGCAGTTTTAAGACATTAAAGATAACATTAAAGTATGATGAAAAATCAAAGCCTGTAATATCGAACTTAAAGAGAGTATCGAAGCCGGGTTTAAGAAGTTATTGTAAAGCAAAGAATATGCCGCAAGTATTGGGCGGTATGGGTATAGCAATAGTATCAACAAGTAAAGGATTATTAACGGACAGACGTGCAAGAAAAGAGAACGTCGGTGGTGAAGTCCTTTGTTATGTATGGTAGTAAATGCGTTGAAAACGAAATACAAAGAAGAACAGTAAAGCAAAAATTGGAGAAAAAGAAATGTCACGTATAGGTAAATTACCAATAGTTATACCCGATGGTGTTGAAGTAACAATAGACGGACAAACAGTTACGGCAAAAGGGCCTTTGGGTACGGAATCAGTAACAATACGTTCCGAAATAAAAGTAGAAAAGAATGAAAATAAAGTAGTATTAACGAGAGAAAACGACGAAAGAAAGTCACGTTCGTTACATGGTTTATCAAGAACATTGGTTGCAAATACGATAAACGGTGTAAAGACAGGATTTTCAAAGAGTTTGGAAATCGTTGGTGTAGGTTATCGTGCTTCCATGCAGGGTAATACATTGAACTTGGCGTTAGGATATTCACATCCTATTAATATAGTTCCTCCGGAAGGAATTAAAATCGTTGTAGATCAAAACACAAAGATAAAGGTATCCGGAGCAAATAAGCAAACCGTCGGAGATGTTGCCGCTTTAATCAGAAGCAAACGTCCGCCTGAAGTATATAAAGGCAAGGGTGTAAAATATGAGGGCGAATACATCAGAAGAAAAGCAGGTAAGACAGGTAAGAAATAGAGAAATTCATTCAAAGTAAAGCTTGTGAACGAGAACCGGGGCGGGTAAAAATAAAAGATGCACTTGCCTGCGGTGATAGCGGGAAAGAATTTCAAGACTTAAGATATGTAAATAAGAAACATGCCAGAATAAACCCTTATGAAAATAAGAAGGTTTGGGTGAAAGGAAAAATAAAATGATTAAACAAACAAATAAAAAACAAGCTACACAAAAGCGTCATCAAAGATTAAGAGCAAAATTATCGGGTACTTCCGAGGCTCCGAGATTAGCGGTATACAGAAGCACAAAGCATATTTATGCTCAAATTATAGATGATGTTAAAGGTGTTACTCTTGTATCATCTTCATCCATAGATAAAGATATGAGAGAAAAATTAGCTCACGGCGGAAATGTTGAAAGTGCAAAAGCTGTAGGTGAAGCTATTGCGAAGAAGGCATTAGCGGCAGGAATAAAAGACGTAGTTTTTGACAGAGGCGGTTTTTTATACCACGGACGTGTTGCTGCATTAGCAGAAGCTGCAAGAGAAGCCGGACTTAATTTCTAGTTTTTTTAATTAGTGTTTAAGCATGGAGAGCTTTAAGCTCTCCATTTTTTATTTATAAAACTTATGTAAATAAATTTTACAAAAAAAATATTATGTGTATTAAATCCAAAAATAACACGTTATACTACCATTGTAATATTTGGAAGTAATATGCACAATTTATTCAAAAAATTATTTAAACCTGAGGTATTGTCACCTCCCCCCCCCCGTATGAATACGATTTTATAGTAAACTTGGATGAAAAAGAGTATCCTCAATATTTAAAAAAGTTTTTCAAACTGATGACAAATGAAGATTTGCATTTAAGAAATCCAAAAACTTTTAATGAAAAAATACAGTGGTTAAAGATATATGATTGTACACCTTTAAAAACACGATTGACCGATAAGGTGTTGGTAAGGGATTGGGTAAAGGAAAAAATCGGAGAAGAGTATTTAAAACCCGTATTGTGGGTCGGAAAACAATTTGATGATATTCCTTTTGACATTCTGCCTCAAAAATTTATGATAAAAGCAAATAATGGTTGCAAGTGGCATTTTAAAATAAAAAATAAAGACGATTTTATCAAAAATAAAGTGGTTGTAAATGTTGTAAAAAAGAGATTTGACGGGTGGATGAAGCAGACGTTTTTCCCTTATGCAGGTTTTGAAATGCAGTATAAGGATATTGAGCCTCAAATATTAATAGAACCCTTATTGATAGACGATGTAAATCCTATAGAATATGAAATATATTGTTTTAACGGCAAGCCAAAGATATATCAAAAAATAGTTTATTCTCTGCCTCCCTTATGCTCTGTATATAATGAAGATTACAGTGAAAGCGATATAGTATTCAACTTAATGTACAGTAAAAAATATGAACCTGCTCAAGAAATATTAAAAGAAGCTGTAGAAAAATCGAAAATACTTGCGAATGGTTTTAAATTAGTAAGAGTTGATTGGTTATTATATAACCAAAAAGTATATTTTAATGAAATGACATTTACGCCTTTTTCGGGCTATTGCAAGATGGATAAAAATGTGAATTTGAAACTTGGAAAAATGCTTAAAATTTAAGCAAGGAGAATACATTGGACGAAATTAATTTAGATGAAAATGCTTTGGATGGTCTGACGGATGATGAAATATTATCATTATATTCTGATATGGTTGAAAGCGGTGAAAGTGTTTTAATCGCAAAATGTAATTACGGATGTTCTTGTCCTGTTCATCCTCCGCAATATTATACTCCAAAGTGTGTACCTTGTGGAACATATTGCTAATATGATAATGTATATAAATTACTGTAATTGCATATAGTG
Source organism: Candidatus Gastranaerophilales bacterium (assembly GCA_947588745.1). Classification (GTDB taxonomy): domain Bacteria; phylum Cyanobacteriota; class Vampirovibrionia; order Gastranaerophilales; family Gastranaerophilaceae; genus Avigastranaerophilus. Next base: position 4,914 of record CANPYW010000012.1, on the reverse strand, counting down.
AACTTTTAGATAAACTGATAATAAGAAAATTAATTTTTAATAATGATATTATCCTTAATTTCAAAAATTTCAACGTCTTTTAGATATTCATGTTGAAAATGCAGAGTATCAACCGAGGTGATGATGGTTTGAGTATCATCGCCAATTGCATCCAGAAGGTAATTCTGTCTGATATCATCAAGTTCTGCAAGAACATCATCCAAAAGCAAAATTGCATTGGTATTGATTTTTTCTTTTATTAATTGAAGCTCTGCGAGCTTTAACGCCAAAACAATCGTTCTTTGCTGCCCTTGTGAAGCATATTTTTTTGCTTCAATGCTGTTGATAAAATAGGTAATGTCATCTCTGTGCGGGCCTGTAAGGGATTGAGCTCTTATAATTTCATCTTGTTTCTTTTCTTGAAGTTGTAACGTAAATTGTTCAAGAATGTATTCAATAGTATTGGGATATTTGCTCTCAAGCTCAATATCATTTAGAAATGAGGAATTATAATTCATGGTAAAAATTTCGTCCGATGAAATTTTTTGATGCTTATCTTTTGCTATTTTAAGTAATTCGTGTAAAAAATTAATTCTTATATAGGTAATGTTACTTCCCGTAATTGCAAGCTGCTCATTCCAAACATCAAGTAACGAAAGGTCTGATTGTATATTCCCCTTAAGTGTTTTTAAGTAGTTATTTTTTTGTGTTTTTATTTTGTTATATTTATTTAAACGTTCGATATAGGAAGGGAAAATTTGACAGATAGCCAAATCAAGCCATTTACGCCTGTCGTCCGGTGTTCCCCTTAAAAGCAGTAAATCGTTTGTTGTAAAACAAACAGTTGAAATATTACTGATAAATTCCGAAAATTTACTTTTATTAATACCGTTAACTTTTAACTTTTTTCTGCCTTGAAGCGGAATATTAATTTCTAATTCCGAATTAATGTCATACTTGTTTATTTCGGCTTTAATATTGCAAAATTCTTCATTCCACTTAATAAGCTCAAAATCAGATTTTGCTCTGAAAGAATTGAGCGATGATAAATAAAAAACAGCTTCAAGCAAATTTGTTTTACCTTGAGCATTTTTACCTATAAAAAGAATTTTCTTTTTGGAAAATTCAATATCTGCGTCGGTATAATTTCTAAAATTTTTAAGCTGTAATTTTTTTATAAACATACAATGATTATAGCAAAAAAAATATTTATATATTTTAACATGAGTATGATGATTAATGTTAATAAATTTGGAATAAATTATTTTCAATCCTCTAATCGATTGAATGCACTAAACCGTAAATATAATAATTATGGTGATACCGTTTCTTTCGGTCAAAAGAAAGTTACATACAATAATTTTTTGAAAAGTATGGAAAATGAGGGTGTTCCTCAACGTATATCGGATGAAATAAACAGGTCAATACAAAATGGAATGGGCGATAATCTTTATGAACCGTATAAAATCCATAGTGAAGTATATGCAATGTTAAAAGAAGCAAAAACATTGGATGAAGCGAAAAAATATTATCCGGAATTCAGAGATGTAAAAGAATTTGAAGAAATGGATGATGTAAAAAAGAAACAATTAAGAGGAAAATACAGAAGGATATTATTGGGTGAAGAAAAAGCCCCGGAGGGTGGAGTGGCTTTGCATATATTAAAATATATATATGCATTGGAAGATGAAAAAGATACGGATGGCAGAACATTAAGAAGATTGGCTGAAAATTTGGGAATTCCGTTAATGGGTAAAAAATATTCATTTTTGGTGCGAAGTAATATGCCCGAAAGATGTGAAAGGTTAAGCAAACTTGCATTAGAAAGGTGGAGTGATGAAGAATTTTCAAGCCGAATTGTTGAAAAGTTAAACAGACCCGAAAATAAAGAAAAAATGAGAGAATCTTCACTTGCATTATGGCAGTCGGACGGATACAGAGAAAGAATGTCAAAGCTGCTTTCGGAAAGGTGGAAAAATCCCGAATATCGGGAAAAAATGAATACCGAAGAAATAAGAAAAAAAAGAAGTGAAAATGCAAAAAGAATTATGTCCGATAAATCTGTAAGAATGCATATATCAGAGGCTTGCAAGGCATTTTGGCAGGATGAAGAAAAAAGAGCGGAACAAATCAGAAAAATAAATTCGCCTGAAGTTAAAGAAGCATATAGAAAAGCAGGAATAGAAAGATGGAAAAATCCTGAATACAGACAAAAAATGATGGACAGAATGTCAACAAAAGAATTTTCCGAATTCATGTCCGAGAATATAAGAAAACTCTGGGCTGAAGATGAAGAATACAGAAAAAGAATGACACTCGCTCCAAAGCTTGCAAGAGAACAAATGCCCGAGTTGAACGAGTACGCAAAATCCTTGAGAGATAACAATCCATTGATAAGAGTGTTATTTGCCAAACAAATACAGGGTGAAACATTAACGGAAAAAGAACAAAATATTTTAAATGCATATTATAAAAGCTGTTGGGAATACAAAAATTCAGCCAAAAAATTCGGTCAAATATTAAAAGAAGTACATAAACAGTTAAAAACAGAAAATTCCGATTAACGGAAAATTATAGACTGATAAAAAATTAGTATGTATAATAAACATATTAAAGAGGTTAGTATGATAAAATCAGAAATTATAGACGTAGGTAAGCTGCTTTATAACAAAAATTTGACAGTAGGTACTTCCGGAAACATTAGTGTTAAAACGCAAAACGGAATATATATTACGGGAACAGGCACGGCACTGGGCTTTTTGAATGAGGATGATATTGTGTTAATCGATTTTGACGGAAAAGAATCGGGTAATAAAAAAGCATCATCCGAAAAAATGCTGCACGTTGAAATATATAAGCAAAGAAATGACATAAATGCGATAATACACACTCATCCCGAATATTTAACAAGCTTTGCGGTCTGTCATAAAGAACTTAACGAGCCTATAATGTCTGAAAATATATTATATTTTGAGGATATTCCCGTTGCTCCTTATGCAATGCCTTCATCCGAAAAACTTGTTAAAAATACAGTCAGTTGCATGTTGAACAGAGATGTTGTAATGATGGCAAATCATGGTGCTGTAGCTGCCGCAGACAGCTTAAAACATGCTTTTTTAAAAATGGAAACGGCAGAATATTGGGCAAAAGTAACTCTTTATACAAAATTTTTGGGCGGTGCAAAATTGCTTGACCAAAATGATATTAAGGATTTAATTAATCTTAAACAAATGGCAAAATAAACTGTTTGTAAAAATTATGAGTTTGGGTGATTAAATAAAAACCGGCAAGCCGTTATTTTGATTAATATTCATTCAAAATTACTAATTTTTTAGTTTTGCCCCCTGATAAGAGTTCCTTAATTCTAAAAGTTTATCAATTTTATTGAGGACGACAAATTTTTTACTTAGCCAGCCGGGTGCAAGCATGTTCGGTTTTAAGCCGTTTCCCGCTAACCTGTGAATTGTTACTTCGGACGGTAATAATTCAAGAAAGTCGCAGACCGTTTCAACATACTCATCTTCTTCCATTATGGGAATTTTTCCCTGAAAGTATAATTTGGCAAGCCTTGTGTTGTTAAGAACACATAATAAATGAATTTTAACCCCGTTAACTCCTAAATCGGCAAGAACTTTTGCCGTTTCAAGCATGTCATTTCTTGTTTCATTAGGTAAACCGAGGATAATGTGTGCACAAACATTAATATTGTGTTTTTGTGTTAATTCAAGTGCATTTTTAAAAGTTTTAAATGTGTGACCTCTATTTATAAATTTAAGTGATTTGTCATGAACGCTTTGAAGCCCGTATTCCAGCCAAACATAATGATTTTCGGTATAAGAAGCAATTAAATCAAGTTTTTGTTCATCAATGCAATCCGGCCTTGTGCCGATAGACATGCCTATAACATCATCATGTGCCAGTGCTTGATTATAAATGGATTTAAGTTCATTAACAGGCTTGTAGGTATTGGAATAGGCTTGAAAATATGCAAGAAACTTTTGTGCTTTGTATTTTTGTTTTGAAAGATTGATACCGATATCCAATTGCTGTTTAATTGAAATGTTGTTGGGATAAAGCTGAGAAAAACTTCCGCCGTTATCACAAAAAACGCAACCTTCATAAGAAATTGTGCCGTCACGATTTGGACAGGTAAAACCCGCATCGAGAGTTACTTTATATACTTTAACACCGTAAAGATGTCTAAGATGGTCGCTGAATCTGTTATAACGCAAATTGGAATTATAAAAAAACATTATTCTTTGGAAGGTTCATCATTAAGGGCAGGATAAACATAATGTTCACCGCAATTAGGACATACAACTTCCTGTTGCTTGTTATTTTCAAGAACTGCAACTTCAAATAAACATCTGCAAGAAGATTGAACACATCTGATAGCCCAAACAGGTCTTACAATTCTAGCCATAAATTAAATCCTTTCAAAATAGATATACAAACAAATATTATAAAAGAATAAATAAAAAACTGCAAATTATTAATTTTTTTTAACAGTCTAAAATGCCGTGAAATTAAGCATTTTAAATATTAAAATAAAAAAATAATAAAATTACTAAAAAAATATTAAAAAAAAGGGTTGATTTTATTTTTTTTTTAAATTATATTGTCTAAGTGGGCAATGCCCAAACCGATTAAAATCTAATATAATTAAATATTTTAAATTTTTTATCGGTTGCATCTAATGGATGTGGTTAACCAACAAATTACCTAATACTAAACAAAAAATTTGTTGACAAAGTAAAATCAGGTGATAAGATTGGTAAAGAACTAAGGAATGAGTAGTTGAGCTTAATTCACATGCGATATGAAAGTTTGCGGTTAAAGAGAAGCCCGAATGAAAATTCTTAATTAGAACCTTGACAATAGAATAGCTGAAGACGAAGACCTGTTAATTTTGAAAAAAGAACAGACGGACAGAAG
>CANPYW010000011.1 GCA_947588745.1 Candidatus Gastranaerophilales bacterium | reverse complement strand
GCATGTGCAACTGCTGCACATTGTATTGGAGATTCATTCCGTACCATTCAATACGGAGAAGCCGATGCAATTATTGCGGGCGGTAGTGAAGCCGTTATTTCAACGATTGGTTTAGGTGCATTTACTGCTGCAAAAACCTTATCGAAACGTAATGATGAACCTGAAAAGGCCTCAAGACCTTATGATAAAGACAGAGATGGTTTTGTTATGGCAGAGGGGGCAGGTGTGCTTGTTCTAGAAGAATTAGAACATGCCAGAAAACGTGGTGCTAAAATTTATGCAGAGATTATAGGCTACGGACAGACAGGTGATGCTTATGATGTTGTAGCACCTTGTCCGGACGGTTCAAGTGCTGCTAAAGCAATGGAATTTGCCCTTAATGATGCAGGTATTAAGCCTGAAGATGTTCAATATATAAATACGCATGGTACGAGTACGCATTTAGGTGATATTGCGGAAACCAAAGCTATTGCAAATGTATTTGGTGACAGAAAGAAGAATCCGAATTTACGAGTAAGTTCAACGAAATCGGAAACAGGACACATGTTAGGTGCTTCAGGGGCTGCGGAGTCTGTAATTTGTATTAATGTAATAAATAAGCATATAATTCCGCCTACTATTAATTTAGATAATTTAGATGAAGAAGTTTCTGATTTGAATTACGTTCCTAATAAAGCTGAAAAAGCAAATGTTAATATTGCATTAACCAATTCGTTTGGTTTTGGTGGGCATAATGCTGTTTTAATTTTCAAAAAGTATGAATAGTTAAAAAGAGGATAAAATTATCCTCTTTTTAAAATTCATAATCATTTTCAGGTGTAGTTAATTTTTTGATATTAAACAGTTGTGTTAGGCATTCTGTTAATACCGGATTAATAATATTTGGACAGCATGCTCCAAGAAATATGTTATTAATATTTAGCTGTAAAATGTTAAATATATGAGATATAGTATTTGTGTTGCAATCTGTCATATATATACCTATTTTATCAGTTATATTAGGATTTTTTTCTTTTAGTTTTTCCAAAATGAAATATAGTATTGAAAAATCGTAGTAAGAATTTATTTTGTAGATTTTATTATCATTATTGAATTTTGTATTTGCAAACAGAAATGCGAAAGTATTTTTAGGTAGATGGTAAATAAATTCTTCTAAATATTCATTTTTTTTGTGCAAGTATTCGATTTCACCTATTATATAAATTTTTTTGATTGTATTATTTAAAATGTTAGTATGTATAATTTCTAATTTATCATTAATTTCATTTATATCATAGCCGATATAAATATTTTCATTATATAAATCTTTTTCAAATCCTTTTGATTCTAAGGCATATTCAATTAATGGTGTAAAATCATCATCTTCTATTTTGCCTATTCCATAAGGCGGGTATTTTGCAGAGGTATATATTTGCCCTCGAATTACGTCAATTTTTGGTATTGAATTTCGAGAAATATAAATCGGGCCTGGAAATGAGGCAAAATCGAGTGGAAAATTATTATCAGAATTTTTATATTGGCATATCAGATTTTTATAGCTGCTTAGTTTTGAAAATTTAAAAGCATTAATCATTTCATAGTGAGTATAAACTTTCAAATTTAATCCTTGAGTTGCTAAGAGTATTTTTTCAAGGTCAATTAAACTGGAACCGGAAACTAAAATTCCCTTACCTTCTTTTTGACCTATTTCAACATCTTTTTTTGTAATTGGGCCGTATTTTTGTATAGTTAATTCATAAAGTTTTTTCATAATTGAATAATTACATTTAGAAAAGTTTTTTATTATATTAATTATGTCCACTTCGTTTAATGCAGGAAAATTTGAGCTGTTTAAAAGTTTAAGCACCTGATTTTTTGCTTCTTCAAAATCTTCATTATAATTTTTCAATTCAATTAAGCAATTACAAGCGTTAAGAACCATATTAATTATAATTTCATATAGATTTTTTTTGTTTTTATTTATTTCAATTTTTTCTTCAGTTTGAATATTAAGTTGTTTGTCATTTAATGCTTTTAATATATTTTCGTGAGATGAGAAATCAAGTTCTGATAATAATTCTGGATTATCGTTTTCTTTTTCGCAAGCTGAAATATATAATTTCTTTAAAGTTTTTTTATTATTGTATAGGTCTTCAATGATTATGAAAAAACTTTCTTTTTTGAAATCCAGATTGACAATTAACAGTGATATGAATTCAATTACTTTATCTGTATATTTCTTCATATCAACGTTATAATCTTTAAGTTTTTCAATGTAATATACAATTTGTTGAAGTTCATGTACAAGTAATTGTTTTATAGCGGTTATGTACGGGTCATAAGAAAATATTGTCGGAGTGTTTGCACCTATACATAAAGAATTATAATAGTTTAAAAATTTATGCATAATTGCTCCTAATCTTGTAATATTTTTTCAAGTTCACCTGTATTATTTAATTCTTCAAGGGAATCAAATCCGCCGATTCTTTTACCGCCTATTATAATTTGCGGAACGGTTACTCTGCCTTGTATATCATAATATTCGCCCAATTTTTTTCTGTATTCGTCTTCATTTTTTGTAATGTCAATTTTTTTAAACGGAATATTTTTCTCGTTTAAAAGCATTTCCGCTTTTTTGCAGAACGGACAATAATCGACTGTATAAATTATAACTTCTTTCATAATAGCTCCTTTTTTCTTGCTGATTATGAAGCAAAATACCGGCATATTTATCATACAGTTGTACAGATTTATTTATGTATTTCTTAAATTTGTAATATGGAATTTTCAAAATCTATTAATTTTGTCATTAATTCGCATAATTCAAAAAAACGTGCTTTATTATGAATATAGTTATAACCTAACACTACTTCAAGTGATGTTGCATTAGCGTGAAGCGTTTTATTAATTCTTCTTGCGGGTGATGTGGGTATATTTCTTGCCCGCCTTGCCATATCCAGTTCGTGTTCGTTGAAAAAAGGTTTAATTTTATTTAAAAGTTCTGTTTGAAATTCCGCATTTACAAAATGAACCGTAAATTTATGTAATTTGCTTAAATTTGACGTCATAAATATGGTGTGTTCTCTTATAAACACTTCATATACGGCATCTCCTATGTGTGCATAGTTTTTTATATTTAATTCCTGCAAAATTTTATTTCTTTCTGTTAACTATAATTATATTATAGTAATATATAAAATATGAAAATACTTTTTATTACAGATTTATATCCGATTAAAAACGAAAATGTTTCAAGAGCTTTGTCTTATATTGTTCGGGAATGGAAAGCTCAAGGTCATTATGTAGAGGTTATTCGTTCAAATTTTATTTTTAATTCTATTATAAGAGGGCGAAAAATTAAAAAAGAAGCTGTTTATGATGAAAAAGGTATTAAAATATACAATTTGAATTTTTTTACTCCCTTTTTGTTTAATGTATATAATAAATTGCCAAAAGATTTTTCATTAAAAAATTATGATGTTGTAATTTCGCACATGCCTTGCGGAGCTTTATTGGCACAAAAACTTTTAAAAAAAGATAAAATTAAATATATATACGGTTTGCATGCTTCTGATATTGTTGTTTTATCCGATTTAAAGTATTCTTTTTATTTCAAAAACAAATTAAAACAAGCTTTAATTATGGCAGATAAGATAGCTGCAAGGAGTCCTGTTTTACAAAATAAAATAGAAAAAATCATGCCTCAAATTCAGGATAAAACTTTTGTTGCTTATTCCGGCATTAATGATTTAATTATTGATAAGCAATTAATCTCAAAACCGTTTGATGATGAAAAAGTGAAACTTGTAACTGCTGCTTCATTAATTAAAAGAAAAAATATTGATATTATTATAAAAGCTTTACCTTTTTTGAATAATAAAAATATTAGTTTGACTATAATTGGTGATGGTAAAGAGAAACGCCATTTAATAAAATTAGCAGAAAAACTTAATGTTTTACAATATATTAAATTTACCGGAAAAATAAGCAGAGATTGTGTATTTGAATATCTTGCAAAATCCGATATATTTATTCTATTAAGTGATAATGAAACTTTCGGACTGGTTTATCTTGAAGCAATGTTGACGGATAATATTGTAATCGCCAAAAAAAATGACGGTATTGACGGTATACTTTTAAATAATCAAAACGCTTTTTTAATAGATGCAGATTCGAATGAGCTTGCTAAGTGCATAAATAAAATTTTATTGATGAAGGATACAGATATTGAACGAATACGCCAAAATGCCACAGATACTATAAAACAATTGAATTTAAGCTCGGCTGCAGAATCTTATATAAGAAATATTAATGAATAATTTTCTCAATTATTTTTGTTTGTTTTATAATAAGACAATAGTATGCGGAATATGAATGATAAAATTTTAAATATTGTAAAAAATCTTCTCAGTAAAAAATCTACTGATGTTTTTATTCAAGAAAGTAAGTCGACGGAGCTAAAAAAAACATTAAATATTTTTGATTTATTAATATTGGGTGTTAGTGCTGTAGTCGGAACAGGTATTTTTACAATTATAGGAAGTGCTATTGTAGGTGGTGCTAACGGTGTAGGTGCCGGAACGGCAGTTATTATTTCAATGCTGATTGCAGCTACGGCAAGTTTATTTTCCGCTCTGGCATATTCAGAAATGGCTGCAATGATACCCGTAGCCGGCAGTGCTTATACATTTACTTATGCTACAATGGGCGAATTTATGGCTTGGATGGTCGGATGGGTATTAATGCTTGAATATGCAATAGGTAATATTACCGTTGCTACAGCTTGGACAGGGTATCTTACCCAACTTTTAAAAGGTTTTAAACACGTTTTGCCGCAATTTGTCACAAATTTCCCTTTTTGGCTTAGAAATGATTTTCGTTCCGTTTATGCATTTTGTGATAAATATAATATTGATGTTCACGATAAAATGCCGTTTATACATTTGCCTTTTGGCTTGGAAATTCCGGTTGCGGTTAATATTCCGGCTATTTTTATCGTTTTGCTTCTTACTATAATTTTAATCAAAGGTGTTAAAGAATCGACCAGAGTTGCAGGGATAATGGTTTTTGTTAATTTATCAATTATTATTTCTTTCGTAATTGTCGGTTCAAAGTACGTTGCACCCGATAATTGGCTTCCTTTTGCACCGAACGGTATTGAAGGAATTTTAGCCGGTACTTTCATTATATTCTTTGCATATATCGGCTTTGATGCAATTTCGACCGCAGCCGAGGAAACGAAAAACCCTCAGCGTGATTTACCTATAGCAATTATCGGCACTCTTGTATTATGTACTATTTTATACGTTTCCGTTGCTTTGGTTTTAACGGGTATTGTTCCGCTTCCTCATATTGATACACAAGCACCTTTAGCTCACGCAATGAGGCTGATAGGCAAAAATTGGTACGCAGGTGCTATCTCTGTAGGTGCTTTATGTGCATTAACATCCGTTTTGCTTGTTTATCAACTTGGTACTACAAGAATTTTTTATGCAATTGCCAGAGATAATTTTTTACCTAAAAACATTATGCAAATACATCCTAAATATAAAACCCCGCATATTATTACCTGGATTTCGGGTTTGATTGTCATATTCGGTGCTTTATTTATGGATTTGAATATTTCCGCTGAACTTTGTAATTACGGTACATTCGCTTCTTTTGTAATTATTTGTATTGAAGTGTTGATTTTAAGAAAGACGGAACCTGACAGAATAAGACCGTTTAAAGTTCCGTTTTGTCCGCTTTTCCCGATACTCGGTATCATTTTATGCGGATGTTTTATGGTATATAAAGCTTTATCGGGCGGTGAATCCTCTTTGTATTTCGTTCTTTGGGTAATTATGGGGGTTTCTATTTATATTGCCTACGGTTATAAAAATAAAAGAAACAATGGCTAAACAAATTTTTAATAATAAAAAGCACGCAATCATTTGCGTGCTTTTGTTAATGTTAATATTATTAAATGCTTGTTATTGCACCTTTTTCTGAAGAAGAAACAACTTTGGAGTATCTTTTTAAATATCCTTTTTGAACTTTAGATTGTTTGGGCACAAATGTTTTCTTTCTTTCTTCAATTATATTGGCAGCAACATTCAATTTTAATTCTCGTTTCGGGATATTTATATATATTTCATCTCCGTCTTTAATAAGTCCTATAATTCCTCCGTCGGGAGCTTCAGGGGAAATATGTCCTATGCAAAGTCCTCTTGTTCCCCCGGAAAATCTTCCGTCCGTTATAAGTGCCACTTGCTTTCCTAAACCCTTACCTACGATAGCGGAAGTCGGAGAAAGCATTTCCCGCATGCCGGGGCCTCCTTTCGGCCCTTCATATCTTATTACAACAACATCGCCCGCTTGTATTTTGTCAGCCATGATAGCTTTCATCGAGTCTTCTTCGCTGTCAAAGACTTTTGCTTTACCCGTAAACTCAAGACATTCTTTATCTACACCGGATATTTTAACAACGGCACCGTTCGGGGCTAAATTACCATGTAATACGGCAAGACCAGGGTTTGATGTTATGGGGTTTGATATTGGTCTTATAACCTCGTTATCGCACCATATATCGGCTTCGGCAATTTGCGACAGACTAAGACCCGAAACACCTTTAGTGTTTCTCATTTCTTTTATATTGCCGTATATTGTTTTAATTACGGCAGGAATTCCGCCCGCATTATCTAAATCAGTCATTGTTTTTGAGGCAGAAGGGTCAAGTTTAATTATTTGGGGAACTTTAAAACTGAGTTCTTCAAAATCATTCAGAGTAATATCGACTCCCGCTTCGTTTGCAATTGCAAGCAGATGAAGAATTGAATTTGTCGAACCGCCGAGTGCCAAATCAACAATTATGGCATTTCTTATGGAATCTTTTGTTATTATTGATGACGGTCTTATGTCTTTTTCGATTAATTCATTAATTATTACACCCGAATCAAAAGCTATTCGTTTTGTTTTGGCACTTACTGCTGCCGAAGCGGCACATCCGGGTAGGCTCATGCCCATAACCTCCGTAAGACAAGCCATTGTATTTGCTGTATACAGCCCTTGACAAGCTCCTTGAGTGGGGCAAGATGTAATTTCCATTTCATTTAAAAGTTTTTCGTTAATTTCTCCGCTTGCGAATTTTCCGACTGCTTCAAATGTGCCTTTTATCATTGTTAATGTGTTGTTATGGCATTTACCATCGGACATAGGCCCTACAGTTACAACTATTGAGGGAATATCCAATCTTGCAGCCGCCATAAGCATGCCGGGCGTAATTTTATCGCAATTTGTTAATAAGACCAAACCGTCTAATTTGTGTGCCATAGCAACAGACTCGACACAATCGGCAATTAAATCTCTTGACGGAAGAGAATAATTCATTCCGCTATGTCCCATGGCTATTCCGTCACAAATGGCGGGTACTCCGAAAATAAACGCCTGTCCGCCGCCCGTATGAATGCCTTTTTCTATTTGTCTTTCAATATCTCTCATTCCGCAATGTCCGGGAACCAAATCGGAAAAGCTGCTTGCTATACCTATAAATCTTTTATTTATTTGTTTTTCGCTGACACCCGTTGCATATAACAATGCTCTGTGGGGTGTTCTTTCTATACCTTGTTTAATTTCATCACTTCGCATATTGTATCCTTTTTATCCCAATCTGTTGTGGAAAGTTCTTGAAATAACATCATCCTGCTGTTCTTTTGTTAATTTTATAAAATTAACGGCATATCCTGAAACCCTGACTGTTAATTGCGGGTATTTTTCGGGATGTGCCTGTGCATCAAGAAGTGTTTCTTTCGTAAGAACATTGACATTCAAATGATGTCCGCCTTTTTCAAAATAGCCGTCCAAAAGTCCGACTAAATTTTCTTCCTGCATTTCAGACATAATATCAGCCTCCTATTTTATTTTCGCAACAACCGCAGTCTAAATTTACTGCCAAATTATCAATAAATATTTCATTTTTTCCGAGAGCATCGGGTATAATCGAAAACGTATTGGATATACCGTCTTGAGCATCTTTAAACGGAAGTTTTGCAACGGATGATAACGAGGCTACGGCACCGTTACTATCTCGGCCGTGCATAGGATTTGCTCCCGGTGCTAACGGAATACCCGTTTTTCTTCCGTCCGGAGTATTTCCGGTTTTCTTTCCGTATACAACATTTGATGTTATTGTTAATATGGACATTGTCGGTATGGAATTTCTGTATGTATGATGTTTTCTAATCATTTCCATAAATTTATGAACAATATCAACCGCTATATTATCGACTCTGTCATCATTGTTTCCGTATTTCGGATAATCTCCTTCCGTTTCATAATCAACAGCAATTCCGTTTTCATCTCTTATTACTTTTACTTTTGCATATTTTATTGCGGAAAGAGAATCCGCAACTACGGATAATCCTGCTATTCCGGTTGCAAAATAGCGTTTTACTTCTTTGTCGTGTAAAGCCATTTGTGCTTTTTCGTAACAATATTTATCGTGCATATAGTGAATTGTATTTAATGTATTTACATATAAATCGGCAAGCCATTCCATCATAGCCGTATATTTTGTCATTACTTCATCGTAATTTAAGTATTCGGATGTAACTGGTTCATATTTCGGGCCGACCTGTTCTTTTAATATTTCGTCCTTTCCACCGTTTATGGCATACAGTAAACATTTTGCCAGATTTGCTCTTGCACCGAAAAATTGCATTTCTTTACCTACAACCATTGAAGAAACGCAGCAGGCAATCGCATAGTCATCACCATGGATTTTCCTCATCATATCATCATTTTCATACTGGATTGAGGAGGTTTTTATTGACATTCTTGCACAATAGCGTTTAAAGTTTTCAGGAAGTCCGCTCGACCATAATACTGTCATATTCGGCTCCGGTGCTGTTCCTATATTATCAAGCGTATGAATGTATCTGAATGATGTCTTTGTAACAAGAGTTCGTCCGTCAATTCCCATTCCTCCGATTGATTCCGTTATCCAGGTCGGGTCACCCGAAAAGAGTGCATTATATTCCGGAGTTCTTGCAAATTTAACAAGCCTTAATTTCATAATAAAATGGTCAATAAGTTCTTGAGCTTCAATTTCTGTAAGTGTTCCGTTTTTTAAATCTCTTTCGATGTATATGTCAAGAAATGTTGATGTTCTGCCAAGACTCATTGCCGCACCGTTTTGCTCCTTTACTGCGGCTAAGTAACCGAAATAAAGCCATTGAACAGCTTCACGTGCATTTTGTGCGGGCTTTGAAATATCAAAACCGTATATTTTACCAAGCTCGTATATTTCGTTTAACGCTTTTATTTGCTCGGCAATTTCTTCTTTTAATTGAATTTTTTCATTTGTCATTTCACCGCAAACGGAAGCGTGCTGTTGTATTTTATCTTGTATAAGCCGGTCTGTCCCGTATAAAGCTATTCTTCTGTAATCACCTATAATTCTTCCTCTGCCGTATGCATCGGGTAAGCCCGTTAATATAGCTGCGTGTCTTGCTTTTTTCATTTCGGGAGTATAAACATCAAATACTCCCTGATTGTGAGTTTTTCTGTATTTTGTGAATATTTCCGTTACTTCTTTATCAACTTCATAACCGTAAGACTTACAAGCGGTTTGAGCCATTCTTATACCGCCAAACGGCTGAAGCGAACGTTTTAGCGGCTCATCCGTCTGTAATCCGACAATTTTTTCAAGATTTTTATCGATATATCCCGCTTTATGTGATGTTATCGTTGATATAATTTTTGCATCCATATCAAGAACACCGCCGTATGTGCGTTCTTGTTTGAATAATTTAAGGCATTGAAGCCATAATTCTTTTGTTGCTTCGGTAGCCGGTGCCAAAAAATCACCACTGCCGGTATACGGTGTGTAATTAGTTTGTATAAAATCTCTTACATCAATTTCATTTTGCCATTTACCACTCTTAAAATCATTAATATTTCCCGTTTCACTTTTTGAAATATTTAGTACCATATATCCCCTTTGACTCCCTAATCAAATATTATAAAAAATACACATATCTTGAATTATAGTATAACATATTTCGTTTTAGCTTTATCATTATATTACTTTTTTATAAGATGAAATTTAATATTGTATTTTTGACTTAATATACTATTAAAATTCATAATATTAATGTTATAATTAAATTGTCATACATTTATTTTGATAAAGGTTTTTATATGAACAAACAACAATCAACGGGTATTTGGCTGGTAGTTTTTATTTTGGTTCTTGCATTGGCTTCCATGCTTTTTGCAGGGCCAACCACTGCAACTAAATCATTAACATATACCGAGTTCTTAAATAAAATTAAAGGTGCTGAAATAAAAGAAGTTATTATTGATAATGACACTGTTACCGCAATTCCTTTTGATGATTCAGTTAAGTCAGAGCTTAGCGGTAAAGAATTAAATACGGCTTCTTTACGATACAGAGTTAATATTCCCGTATCGAACAGCCCTATTTATAGCATTTTGGATGAAAATAACGTTAATTATGAAATAAAAAATACTGGTGAAAATTCTTCTGTAATAGGTTTGATGGGAACTGCACTTCCTATTATTTTAATTATTGCATTTTTTATTATATTGGCAAAAATTATTCAAGCAGGCGGTTCTCAAGCTTTATCATTCGGTAAAAGTAAAGCTAAACTTATGCTTGATAGCAAAGTTAAAGTTACTTTTAATGATGTAGCCGGTATTGATGAAGAGAAACAAGAACTCGAAGAAATTGTTGATTTTCTTAAAAATGGTGAAAAATACCTTAAAGTCGGTGCCAAAATTCCAAAAGGCGTTTTACTCGTGGGAGCTCCCGGTACAGGTAAAACATTAATGGCAAAAGCAGTTGCTGGTGAAGCCGGTGTTCCTTTCTTCTCCATAAGCGGTTCTGATTTCGTTGAAATGTTTGTCGGCGTTGGTGCTTCAAGAGTTCGTGATTTATTCGAACAGGCTAAAAAACATCAGCCATGTATTGTATTTATTGATGAAATAGATGCCGTTGGTCGTCAAAGAGGTGCTGGTTTAGGTGGTGGACATGATGAACGTGAGCAAACCTTAAACCAACTGCTTGTTGAGATGGACGGCTTTGATGATAATACTAATATTATTATTCTTGCTGCCACAAATAGACCCGATATTTTGGATAACGCACTCTTACGTCCCGGTCGTTTTGACAGACAAATTATGGTAAGCCTGCCTGATGTAAAAGGTCGTGAACAAATTTTACAGGTTCATGCTAAGGGTAAACCGCTTGATAAAGATGTTGATTTAAAAGTTCTAGCAAAAAGAACCCCTGGTTTTACGGGTGCTGATTTACAAAGTTTACTGAATGAAGCTGCACTTCTTGCTGCAAGGCGTAATAAAACCGTAATTAATATGGATGAAATTGATGATGCTATAGATAGAGTCATTGCCGGCATTGAAAAGAAAAGTAAAGTTATGACTGATGACGATAAAGAAATTACATCTTATCATGAGGTCGGTCACGCACTTTTGGCTAAATTGCTTAAAAATTGTGATGAGCTTCATAAAGTTACTATTATTCCGAGAGGCTATGCGCTGGGTATTACCTGGACAAAGCCTGAAGATAATAAAGTCCATGTAAGTAAAGCAAAATTGCTTGATCAAATTACAATGACTTTGGGCGGTCGTGTTGCCGAGGAAATTGTGTACGGCCCGGATAAAGTTTCAACAGGTGCTTCAAGTGATTTGGAAAAAGTTACGGAAGTCGCAAAGAAAATGGTATCTCAATGGGGTATGTCCGAAAAAATGGGGGCTATGACTTACGGTAAATCTCAGGAGCACGTTTTTATGGGACGTGATTTCGGTACAACAAGAGATTTTTCGGAAGAATTTGCCGCCGAATTGGACAGAGAAATTAAAAAAATTATTGATGAGCGTTACGATACTGCAAAAAAATTATTGACTGAACATCGTGATTTACTTGATGCAATTGCTAAAGAACTGCTCGAAAAAGAAACTTTGGATGATGATGATGTTACTGAAATTATTACACGTATAAAAGGTTCTGATTTCACAGATAATTGCCATTAAAAGGAGATAAGTATGGCATCAATAGTTACAGCTTTTAGAAATATTCAAACTGACAATTTCTGGGGTGCAAAAATTCTTGTTTTGGCATTAATTGCCTTTTTTATTTTTACCAATCAAAAGATATTAAAGTTTGATGTTCAAAGTTCTATTACGGTTTGGGGTGTATTTATATTTTTTATGCTGGGTATTTCTTCTTTTATGATGAATAGAAATATCAATAACAAAACCCCTCTTTTACCGGGAATTTTTGATATAGTTCTTGTTATTAAAGATGCTGTTTGTATGCTTATCGTTATGGCACCTTTTTCTCTTATCATGTATTATGCTTTAGATTTTTATAATAAAAATTTTATTTATGAAGATGAAGTAATATTAAATTATTTCTTTTATTTTGCTATAATTTTTACCTGTTTGCCTTTTATTTTTGTTCCAACTGTATTATATAGCGTAAGAGGTAATTTATTTGATGCATATAGATTTGATTTAATTATTAATGCAGCAGGTAATTTTATTATTCAAGCGATTTCTTTTTGTTTTCAATTTGTTTTTTCTGTTGTACTTGTTGCGTATTTATTTTACAGAATTTTTCTTGAGATGTTGGGATCTGATAGTTTATTTATACCTATTATTTTCAGCTTTTTTACGGTTCTTTCATTTTTAATTGTTTTTTCTTATTGTTCGGATTTATATATTGACGTAATCCCAGAAATAAAAAATATAAAAGATTTTCGTAAAAAAGGTTAAAGACTTCTGAGTTTTTTTATCTGATTTCTTATTTCTGCCGCACGTTCAAAATCAAGTACCGAGGCTGCTTTTTTCATGGCTTTTTCGAGTTTATCGAGTAATTTAGGCAAATCTTCTTTTTTTATGTTATTTTCAACCATTTCTTCCGCAACAATATCTTCAATATTTCTATAGCTTGCAACAAGCTGTAAAAGGTTATTCTCTATTGGTTTTTTTATGGTTTTTGGGGTTATGTTATGTTCTTTATTATATTTAAGCTGTAATTCCCTTCTTCTTGCGGTTTCTTTTATTGCTCTATCCATACTGTCTGTTATTTTATCGGCATACATAATCACTTTAGAACATACGTTTCTTGCCGCACGTCCTATAGTTTGAATTAAACTTGTTTCCGAACGCAAAAAACCTTCTTTATCCGCATCCATTATAGCAACAAGTGATACCTCGGGTATATCAAGTCCTTCTCTTAAAAGGTTTACTCCGATTAAAACATCAAAAATGCCGAGTCTTAAATCTCTTAAAATTTCCACTCTTTCAAGCGATTCTATAGAACTGTGCAGATATCTTACTTTTACGCCGAGTTGAAGCAAATAATCGCATAAATCTTCTGCCATTTTTTTTGTAAGTGTTGTTACTAAAATTCTTTCATTTTTGTCCGTAACTTTTTTTATTTCCTCAATCAAATCGTCTACCTGATTTAATGTCGGTTTTACAAATATTTCGGGGTCAACAAGTCCTGTCGGTCTTATTATTTGTTCAACCAATTGAGATGATATTTCCTTTTCAAAATCACCCGGTGTTGCTGATACAAAAATTTTCTGACCTACTTTGTTCCAAAATTCGTCTATTTTTAAAGGTCTGTTGTCTTTTGCACTCGGCAACCTGAAACCGTAATCAACAAGTACGGTTTTCCTTGCCTGATCTCCGTTATACATTGCTTTTAATTGAGGTATCGAAACGTGAGATTCATCTATTACAAGTAAAAAATCTTTGTTGAAATAATCAAGAAGCGTTGAGGGGGCACTTCCGGGTTTTCTTCTTTCGATTATTCTCGAATAATTTTCAATACCGCTGCAATATCCCATTTCCTTTATCATTTCTATATCATAATTTGTTCTTTGATATATTCGCTGTGCTTCTATAAGCTTATTTTCAAACTCAAATTTTTGAACCTGTCCTTGAAGCTCTTGTTTTATAAGTCTTATTGTTTCATCTTTATCATTTTCGTCCGATAAATAATGCACTGCGGGAAATATTACGGTGGAATCAAGATTTTCAAGTATTTCACCTGATACAGGGTTTATTCTGATGATTTTTTCAACCTCATCTCCAAACAGATATATTCTTGTAACCATTTTTTCATAAGCAGGCATTATTTCTATAACATCGCCTCTTGCTCTGAATGTTGAGCGTTCAAGCTCAAGGTCGTTTCTTTTAAACTGTATTTTAACAAGTTCTCTTAAAAATGCTTCTCTGTCTATTTCATCACCGACTTCGATTTTTAAAGCACTGCTTAAATATTGTTCCGGTAAACCTAAGCCGTATATGCAGCTAACCGAGGCAACAACTATAACATCATCCCGTTCGTACAAGCTTCTTGTCGTGTTATGTCTTAATCTGTCTATTTCATCGTTTATTGTTGCCGATTTTTCTATATATGTATCGCTTCTCGGAATATATGCTTCCGGCTGATAATAATCATAGTATGATATGAAATATTCTACGGCATTATTTGGAAACAGCTCTCTGAATTCGTTGTATAACTGTGCTGCCAGTGTTTTATTGTGTGCAACCACAAGTGTTTGTCTTTGCATTTTTTCGATTACATTTGCAATTGTATACGTTTTTCCCGAACCGGTTATCCCCAAAAGCGTTTGTGCATCGTAACCTTTATTAAGTCCGTCAATCAATGCTTCTATTGCTTTCGGCTGGTCGCCCGACGGTTTATATTGGGAACAAATTTCAAATTTCTTACTCATAACAATATTTTATACTAAACCGGATAAAAAAAGACAATACCGAAAAGTATTGTCTTTTAAAAATTAATTTTTTAATTGTTATTTTCATTTATGGTTTTTGTAATTAATGCCGCAATTATCAGCATAACCGCACCTATAAAGAACGAATATTCCCAGTGATGATTAATTCCCGTATCGCTTGTAAATGCGAATTTATTAATTATCCATGCCACTAAAGTACATACAAAAACCTGCGGCCCTGCTATAAATATGTTAAATATGCCCATTACGGAACCCTCGGTTCCTTTTTTTATGAATTTTGATAACATAGCAAAAGGTAAAGCACAAACGCTTGCCCAGCCGATACCCGATAATGCCATAAATATTCCGACTGCAAGAGGTGATGTTTTTAATAAGCCCATGCCTAAATACGCAACTGCCATTGATAACAAACATACTATATGAACTCTTTTATTACCGGTTTTTTCTGCAATTTTACCTATGGGTATTGCTATTAAAAAGCAGATTAGATTAAAAATTGCAAAACATATTTGAGAATAATATGTTGCCTTTGTCGACAGTTTTGAAAATAAAGCTTTAGTTTCTTCATCCGCCTGTGATAAATCAGGTACGCCGTATACGGTATGTATTGCAAAATTTGTAAAATATATAAGCAAACACATCATTCCTATCCAGGTGAAAAATTGCAGCAAACATATTTTGGGAATTTCGGGAGAGTTAGAAAAGAAATTCTTTAACGATTGCAAGAAATTTTCGCCGTTTGCTTCCCTTTCTTCCGTATTTTCAATATTAACGGTACTTTTTTCTTTTATTGTTATACAAGTCCAAAGCATTGCAAGAGTGAATGTTAATGCCGCCATTACAAACTGCCATACAACCGGCATATCATATTTGCATACGTATTTTAAAAACGGAGCAACACCTGCCGCAACAACAGACCCCAAACCTATGGATAAACTTATATAAGAATTTGCAAGAGAATGCTGTTCCTGTGGAACCACATCAGGAATTAATGCTCTATAAGGACCTTGTGCTATATTTATGCAGGCATCGATAATCCATATCATAATTGCAGCTATGAATAATCCACTCCATACGGGAAGATTAACACCCGCAAAATTTGATATAATTCCTGATATATTTCCCGAATTGGGAAATAACCATAATGCAACGGAAGCTATAATTGCTCCACCCAATAAATAAGGACGCCTTCTTCCGAAAACGGATTTTGTTTTATCCGATAAAATTCCTATAATCGGCTGAACCACCATGCCCGTAAAAGGCCCGGCAAGCCAAATTAATCCGTAAATAAATGGTGAAGCCCCAAGCCCTTCCGTAACGGGGCCCGAAAGTATAATTCTCATTTGCCAGGCAAATTGCAGACCGAAAAAACCGAGGCAAAAGTTTAGCAATTGCGTAGTTGTAAACGGTTTTAAAGCATTTTCATCAGTGTTAGCTTCGCTATTCATTGTAATCCTCTTAATTCATACTAATCAAATTTTTTTATTAATTCCGGTAAAACTTTAAATAAATCGCCTTTTATACCTATATCGGCATAATTAAATATTGGAGCTTCGGGGTCATTATTTATTGCTATAATCTTTTTGCTGTTTGTTATACTGCCTATATGCTGGTTAGCACCGGAAATCCCGACGGCAATATATAATTCAGGAGCAACAGCAGTTCCTGTTTGACCTATTTGTTGTGATTTCGTTATATATCCCCGTTCATAAGCTTCTCTTGAACCGCCGACGGCAGCACCGAGTCTTTGTGCCAATTGATATATAAGGGAGAAACCGTCATCTTTGCAAGCACCCGCACCGCCGGATACTATTATTTTTGCATCGGATAAACTTCTGTGACCGCTGTTTTTTTCTTTTCTTTCCGTGATTTGTATTTTATTTTCCGTTTTATCCAAATCAATCCAGTTAAATATCACATTTATGTTTGATTTGTTTTGAGTTTTTTCCGCAGTAAAAATATGTTCTTGAACCGTTGCCATTTGCGGAAATGTTTTGCATAATATATCGGCAGTCAATTTACCGCCGAAAGTCGGTCTTGTTGATACGAGCAGATTAATATCATTTATACTAAGGTCGGTACAATCCGCCGTTAAACCCGTTTCAAGTTTTGCTGCCGTATATGCGGCTATTTCTTTACCGATATATGTTGCACCCGCCAGTATGATACGGGGCGGATATTTTAAGGCAAGCTGCGTAAATATATCGCTGTAGTATATTGTGTTATAATCTTTCAACCTGTCATCATTAACAATAACGGCTTCATCGGCACCGTATTCTTCAAGTTCTTTTATAATATCATCGTATTTAATTCTCGGGCCTATAACGCACACGCTTATTTTTTGATTCCAAAGCTTTGTTTTCAATTCTCTTGATTTTGTTATCAGCTCTTTAACAACGGGTCTTAAACCGCATTTGTTTGTGAGTTCTCCAAATATTAAGATACCGTTCGGCTCCATCAGTTCTCCATTACTTTCTTTATTTCGTTAAAGATAAAATCGGGATAATTTTTATCCTTTTCTTCATCAAGCATTTTGCAATTTCTGTGCATTTCATTTCTGAATACTTTAACAACACTTGTGGGTGAACCTTTAATGCCGGTATCCGTTTCCGATAAATTTAAGTCATAAAAATTATATGATTTTATCTCATAATCCTGAGCTTTCATATAACCGCTTATTGAAGGAATATGCGGTTGTATAGCGTAATTATTAATACATAATACGGCAGGCATTTCAACCCGATAAGTCGTTTTATATCCGTCGGTTTCCTGATTAACAACTAATGTATCGTTATCAGAAATGTTTATTTCTTTTACGTGAGTTATAAAAGGCATATTTAATCTTACAGCGGTAGCAGGGCCTGTCTGTGATGTTTCACCGTCAATGGCACTTTGTCCGAATAAAATTAAATCAGTATCGGGATATTTTTCTTTTATAATACCTGATAAAACTTTTGATGTTGAACAGGTATCAGAACCCGCAAATTTGGAATCGCATAATATTGCCGCTTCATCCATACCCAGTGCAATTGCTTCTTTTAATATGCATTTGGCATTAATCGGCCCCATTGTAACAGCCGTTGTGTGAGCATTATTTATTTTTTTTATGTTTAAAGCCGCTTCTATTGCCTGTTTATCCAAAGGATTAATGATACAATCCGTATTGGCTCTGTCTATGTTATTATTTTCCGTCCATTTTACATTATCCGTATCAGGCACCTGTTTTATAAACACAACGATGTTCACTTATAACCCCTTTTTCTCTATTGTGCAACAAAAACAGAATTAGTGCAAACTCTACATATCTAATGCAATGTCTAATGTTTTTGCTTTTGCAACAATGGCACTTGTGGATATTACATCCACACCCGTTCTCGCAATATTTTCAATATTTTCTGCCGTTACGTTTCCGCTCGCTTCAATTATTGCATTATTACCGATTATTGTAACACATTGTTTCATCAGTTCACAATTCATGTTATCGAGCATTATAATATCACATTTTGCCTCAAGTGCTTCTTTTACCTGTTCTATTGTTTCACACTCGACTTCTGTTTTGTGGGCATGTGATAAATTTTTTCTTATTGTTTCGACCGCATTTTTTATCGAACCTGCAAATGCAATATGATTATCTTTAATCATAACGCAATCGGAAAGATTAAAACGATGAAGTCTTGCCCCGCCTGTGTATACGGCATATTTTTCAAATATTCTGAACCCGGGGGTTGTTTTTCTTGTATCCGTTACTCTTGCTTTATTATTACCGATTGCTTTTTGGTATTTGTATGTTTCCGTTGCAATTCCGCTCAATCTTTGTATATAGTTTAATGCTGTTCTTTCACCGGTAAGTATTGCTCTTGCATTTCCCTCTATTATTGCAATAGTATCACCCTTATTGATTTTATCACCGTCGTGGTAAAACTTTTTTACATTAATTTCGCCGGATAAGGTTTTAAATACGGTTTCAACTATGTCAATTCCGCATAATATACCGTCTTCTCTTGTGTTCATGACAGCTTTTACGGTTTTATTTTCGGGTACGAGAAAATCCGTGGTAATATCTCCAAATCCTATATCTTCTTTTAAAGCATTTTTTATGTGTTCTTCAATAATAAATTGCGGTAGCAGGGCATTTTGCATAATCTATCCTTTCGTTAACGTCATTTTTGAAGTCTGATGTGTTTGTGCAATTATATCTTTTTGCGGGAAATCCGTTCTGTAATGAGCTCCTCTTGATTCTTTTCTGTTTAATGCAAATTCAACAATTAATTTTGCCGTTGTTAACATATTTCTCATTTCATAATTGCTTCTGTCGGGGCATTTATACGTATAGCCCAGTTGTTGTTCCATGTTCTCAAGTTCACTCTTTGCTTTAAGAAGTTTTGCCTCATCTCGTATAATGCCCGCATTTTGCCACATAAGTTCTTTTAACTCCGAAAACATTTCTTTTATATCAGTTTCGTTATTTATAAAAATATCGTTTTCATAAAAATTTAATATTTTTCTTATATTGTTGTCTTGAACATAATTGTATGATAAATCGGTATTTTTTAAATAATTTACAAGTTCATAAGCGGTAACTGCACATTCGAGTATTGAATTTGAAGCAAGTCTGTTTGCTCCGTGTAATCCGGTGCAAGCCGTTTCACCTATTGCATATAAACCTTTAATCGTTGTTTTACCGTTGATTTCCGTTTTTATACCGCCCATAAAATAGTGTGCGGAAGGTGAAACCGGAATATATTTTTCGGCGGGGTTTATGTGGTATTTTTGACAATTGGAATATATTGTCGGAAATCTTTTCTCAAATTTTAACTCGTTTATATGAGTCGCATCCAGATATACGTTTTTTGTTTTATTTACACGCATTTCATTATAAATTGCCCTGGTAACTATATCTCTCGGTGCAAGTTCAAGTTGTTTATCGTATTTTTCCATAAATGTTTTGCCGTCTTTATCTACAAGCTTTGCACCCTCACCTCTTACTGCTTCCGATATTAAAAACATCGTACCGCCTTCATTCATTGCAAATGCCGTCGGGTGAAATTGAACAAATTCCATATCCCTTACAACCGCTCCCGCTCTGTAGGCAATCGCAATTCCGTCACCGGTTGTTATATCGGGGTTTGTGGTATACTTGTATAATTGTCCGATACCGCCCGTCGCCAATATTACGGCGGGGCTTTCAATTGCTTCGTATCTGTTCTCGGCATAATTATATACAATCAAACCTCGGTTTGTATTTGTATTATCTTTTAACAGCTCAACAGCTAGCGTTTGTTCATAAATATTAATACCCTTTTTTGCCATTATATATTTGACAAGAGAATTCTCTATAAAATAACCCGTTGCATCGCCGCCGGCATGCAATATTCTGTTTACGCTGTGTGCGGCTTCTTTTGTAAATTTCAGTTTATTGTTTTCGTCCGTATCAAATTTAACCCCGAATTTTTGCAATTCTTTTACAACCAATGCACTTTTTTGGGATATAAATTCCGCTACTTTCGCATCCGTAAGACCCGCTCCGGCTTTTATCGTATCTTCAATATGCAACGTGCAGGAATCAAGCTCGTTTTCAGGCATTACGCTAACCATTCCGCCTTGAGCGTATTTTGAATTAGACTCGATTAATTCCGATTTTGTAACTATCAACAATCCGTCAGGTAATTTCGCTTCTTCATAAAGCTTTATTGCCGCAAATAAACCTGCTATACCGCTTCCTACAACAACGGCAGAATATTTGGTATGTTTCATTTTTTTGTCCTTGTTTTATTATATTGTATTGCAAAAAAAATTTTTTTTTCTTAACAAATTTTTTATTTACAAATTTTATATATCCGGAGGTAAAATTGATAACTAAAATTCAGCAAAGTAATAAACAGCTTAATTTCGGCAGGGCTTTTTCGTCAAATGAGCAAAAAGCCTATAACTCTTTGATTGCCGATGCGAAAAAAGCATTGGATATTAGAGATACGACTGCCGTAATTTTTGATTTTAATGTTCCCTCTCAAACGGGTAAAAATACTGCTATCGGTTCTACCTGGTCGGAAAATATGCGTAATTTTTCAAAATTCTTGTCCGATATGACGGGAATTACCTCTATTCAGCTTCAGCCGCAGGGAAAAATAAGTTCGGGAAACACTTCTCCATATTCGGGTACAAATTTTGCATTCGGTACGCACATCATTGATTTAATCTTTCTTACAAAACCTCAATTCGCTTCTTTGATTTCTACCGAAACAATTACCGATATCGATAAAAAATATCCCTCCGATAAACATACAAGAGAGTATAAAACGGATTATATGTACGTTTTGGGCAATAATACCGACAACGGAGTTTATGAACAAGTACTAAAGTCGGCTTATCATAATTTTTATTATAAAATTAAAAATTCCGACAAAGACGCTCTAAAATTAAACAAAGAATTTATAAATTTTAAAAAAGAAAATAAAAATTGGCTTATTAAAGAGTCTTTGTTTGAAGTTTTGAAATCAAAACATAACTGTTCAAATTTTTATGACTGGCCTTACGAGGATGCTCATTTATTTTCAAAAAATATTCCCGATGAAAAACGTTTAGCACGAATTAATGAGCTGATTAATGAAAATAAAACGCAAATAGATTATGAAAATTTTAAGCAGTTTATTGCATATAAGCAGCAAAAAAATTCAAGAGAATATCTGAATTCACAGAATATAAAACTGTATGGAGATTGTCTTTTAGGTTTTTCCGACAGTGAATTGTGGGCAAACAGAGATTGTTTTAAGGAAAATGTATTTTATGGCGGCCCCGATCCTGCCTGCTCGGATACAAACGGCATACAAACCTGGAATTTAGCGGCACTTGATTACACAAAATTAGGCGAATGTAATAACTCAAAGGATATAACTAAATTAGGCGAAACGGGGAAATTCCTCTATGATAAATATACAACTTTTTTTAAACGCTATGACGGTATCAGAATGGATGCGGCATGGCAGTTTGTAGCTCCTTTCGTATATGAGAAAAAGGACGGTCAATATAAACAAATTACGCTGCCCGAAATAAACATGACAATTTTTAATATAATGAATGCTGCTGCAAAAAATGTATACGGTGATAAATTTGATGAAGAAAACCCCGAAAACATTATGCTAGAGCTTGTCGGTATGTCTGCCGACAAAAGCAGAACACTGACAAAAAACAAGTACCCTCATTTATATACCACTTCTTATGCTGAATATGACGAAACACCCGCTAAATTTATTCAAAACGGATATAAACCGGATAAATTTTATATAGGTACGGGTTGTCACGATAATGATTCTCTTGTTAATCTCTCAAAAGATAAATATAAACGAGAGCTGCATTTAACTCAGATGGAACGGGATTATGGGTTTAATAAACAAAATTTGGAGTATAAAGCACCCGAATATGTGAATTCCGATGACCAAGCAAAACAGTGTGAAAACTTTCGAAATGCAAAATTTGCCGAAATATTTACATCTCCGAAGCAGTTTTTTACACTTCCCGATATGTTTGGAATGTCTGAAAGAATAAATATTTCAGGTAAAGTTGATAAGGATAATTGGAGTGTTCGCATACCGAGCGATTTTGAGCGTTTTTATTTCTCTCAATTATCAAAAGGATACGGGTTGAATTTTCCTAAAGCACTTTCAAATGCACTGATTATGCGGGAAATTGATAATAAAAAGCTCATTAAAAAATGTAATGAAGCAGCCGAAATTTTGAGAACCGCAGGCCCTATGACAAAACATGAAGCGGATATTGCTGATAAAAAAGGTGAATTAAAAACAAAATTTGAATATTTGACATGATTTTTTATATCTGTTAGCTTAATAATTGCAGATTAGGTTTGTTATGTTTAAAGATTTATTCAAAAAATTTGATTACTTTTGGTTCCTTTTTTTATTAACGATTTTTGTATGCTTTATATACTTTCTCGCAAATCCGGTAATAGGAATTGATGATGAGTATATGTATATTTATTCAAGAGGGATAACATATCTAAATGAAAATCGTTTAGGAAAATTTATTATAAATTTTTTATTCTCGTATGATTTTAATCCTGTAGCAAATGATGTTATATGTCTGGCTTGTATGATTTTATCTGTATTACTTACGGTTTTCATTTTAAATAAGTACACAAAAGAATTTTCGAAACCACAATCATTAATCTTTTCCATAATTGCGATTTCTTTTCCTTTTATTGCCTTTAATGTGATTTTTCTAATAAGTTCTATAGATATCACTTTATCATACTTGCTGTGTTGCTTTGCTTCATACCTATTTTTAAAATATTTTTTGGAAGATAAAAAGAAGATTTATCTTTTGTATATATTACTTCTTCTCATATTTTCAATATCAATGTATGAAACAGGAATTTTTTATTTTGTTATTGTAACTTCATTTGTAATATTCTATAAATCTGTGTTTGAAAATTATGAAACTAAAAATATAAAATCATCTTTAAAAAAATTACTTTATGTTATAGCATTTTGTATCTTATCACTTTTAATATATGAAATTATATTTTCTGCGGTTATTTCTTGTATACCCAAAGTAGTCATCAATAGAGTCGGTAAATATTTATATTACGATTTTTCAGGCTTCTCTGAGTTTTTTAGTTCTTTAATAACAAATATTAAATATTTTATCGAAAGGTATATATCCAACTTGCAAAACAATTTTGGATGTAAAATGGTACTCTTTTCTTGCAGCATATTAACTTTAATTGGTATTTATTATTCAATAAAAAATAAAAATGTAATTATTTTTCTTACAAATATAATAATTATTTTAACTCCGCTTACATTCTTTTTATTGACCGGTTTTTACATAATGCCATACAGGACATTTATTTCATACGGATTTGTTTGCGGATTAACATTTTCTATTTTGTACAGGCTTTTAAAAGAAAATTACTTATTAAGTAAAATATTCATATTTTTGTGTTTTTATGTAGTTTTTCATCAAGCAAAAGAAATGAATCAAATTTTTTTCACTGAAAATTTAAAAAATGATAATGATAAATTTTTCGCAAATTCAATAGTTTATGATTTGAAAAAATTGGATTTATATGAAAAGCCGATCGCATTTGTCGGTATAAAAGAAGATTACGACCTTCCATACAAATATAACAATATTGCAGATGAAATAAATTTATCAATATTCAATTGGGATAGATATAATTCTATTAAAGGGGAGATATACAATTGTGCCGGCGTTGAATTTATGAATTTATTGGGGCATAAAGTAAACTGCTGGCTTGAATGGTCTTATCCTGAACCACATTCTGAAGAATATTTTCTTGATATATTCAAACAAAATGTCCCGAACATGGGAATTTATCCTCAAAATGGTTCAATTAGAGATGTTGGTGAGTTTGTTATTATTAAAATAGGTAAATCCAGATTTGATTATAAATAATTTATTTGCAAATATTCTCTGTTCATATAATAATTTTAAATGTATATATTGAATAGGGGACATAATTATGACTGAAACTATGATTTCTGATATTACTTTAAAATTGGATAAAACTGATTTTTCAAGATATGAAAAGAATGCAATAATTGCAGTTAATGTTATTAAAGAAAAAGCAGGCAGAAAAGGTCAGTTCTTGAACTGGATTAATGTGCTTCAAAATTCACAAATTAAGAATATTGATTCTATTTATGAAATGGCGGAAAAAGCCAAAGATAACAAATTTACCGATTTGGCAATACTCGGTATCGGCGGTTCAAGACATACAACCGAATCATTGGTTAAGATGATTGGTAAAGATGAAAATGTTCATTTCTATTCTTCTGTTGATACTGAAAGTTTTAACAGATTTATTAATAAGTTGGATTTGGCAAAAACTCAGTTTTTAGTTGTATCAAAATCCGGCGGCACTATAGAAACAACTGTTGCTTATGAAAATGCAAAAAAAGTTATGCAGGAATATTTGGAAAAAGATGATGTATCTGACAGATTTATTGCTATGACTGATGTTTCTGCTGATAAAAGCAATTTAAGAAGATTAGTTAATGCCGGAGAAATTAAGTTATCGGGTTGTGTACACGACGATGTTGGCGGAAGATTTTCTATCTTTGATGATGCTACGCTATTTACTTTAGCTTTCGTAGGTGTCCCGAAAGAAGAAGTAATTGCAATGTTAAATGCTTCTTTATCTGCTCAAAATGAATTTTTAAATGATGAAATTAATAATAATATTGCACTTCAACAAGCTGTATTTAATGTAAAATCAAGAATAGACGGTAAAACGAAACATTTTGTTGAGTATTTTGGTGATGCTTTTCAAGGTACGACTTTGTGGGAAAAACAGTTAAAAAATGAATCATTAAAAGCTAAAATTTCGACAGATACAAATGTCGGCCCCGGATATTTACATTACAATGCCGAAGCTGATTTAGACAGTGCTAATAAGGACTCTTTTTTCACATTTGTATATGTTACGCCTTGCGATAAAGTTACAAAAGCTGTTGTAACAGGTGTTGTTAATGCATATTCTAATATGCACCCTGTTTCTGTAGTTGAACTAAAAGATTTATCATTGACAACACTTGCTAAATTTATAGAATTTAAACATTTTGAAACTTTATTTACGGGTATTATTTTAAGACAAATTTCGGGCGATTTTGATTCAGAAGCTGAAACTGCATTCCCTGAAGTATTACAACCTAATGTTGAAATCTATAAAAAAGAAGTAAGAAAAGCAATGGCTGAATAATTTAAACTTTTTAATACAAAAAGCGAGAACAGTTTGTTCTCGCTTTGTTATTATAATAACTTTTATTAGCCTACACCGCCGAATTTTGGAGTTGCTCTGTCTACTGCCGCACCTTCTGCTTGTTCTACAGCTTCCAGTTGTTTTTGTAATGCGGTAACCATAGTATCAAGTCGTTTAACTTCCATTTCTATAGCGTTTTCTTTAACTGATACTTCATATATACTGCGGTTTATACTGTCTATTTCTTGTTGATACGCTTCTTCTCTTGATTTTATTTCGCTGTTTATTTTATCTCGGGCTTCCGTTCCGCTTGCACTTGCCAAATCTTCATATAATGCAGAAAGTTCGCCTGATTGAGAAGCGTTCATACTGGTTAATTGCTGTTGCAAACTCAATGTTTGAGTAGCTAATGCATATTGTTCATTAGACCTTTGTGTTTGCTGTAATTGTGCATTATTCAGTTCGCCATCCAAAACAAGTTTTCTTTGTGCAAATAATGCGTAACCCATCTCTTTGTCCCTCTGTTATTTTCCTCTTACCTATATAAAGAATTTTTGTTAACAATTCATGCTATTTATGCTATTTTTTGTTAACAATTCGTTACAAAAGTATTTATTGAGTATATAAAATAAGTATAAGAAATGAGTATAAAAAATTTTATTTTAACTCTGATAAATGTTTTATAGAGCTGTTTATTTGTGTAAAATCAGCTTCAATAGCAGATTGTTTAGCAACACAAATTACTGAAAGATATTTATTAAAGCTTATATTAATATTATTTTTTAACATAAGCCTAATACTTTCTCTCATAAGTCGTTTTATACGATTACGTACAACAGCCCTTTTATGTATTTTTTTACTTACAATAAAGGCAAACTTAGTAAATATATCGGGGTTATCTTTTTCTTTACCCAAATATATGCAAAGATTTTTATCTGAAACAATATTTTTTAATCTGTAAGTTGCATTAAACGCAGAGCTTTTTTTTAACCTGTATTTTTTATTTAGCATAATTAAGTTTAAAAAAGGACTGACAAAGCAATCCTTTATTTATTACAATTTATTGAAATGATATTCGATATAAACTAAGCTCTTTCTTTTGCAGTAATAGCTAATTGATGACGACCTTTAGCTCTTCTTCTGTTAATAACTTCTCTGCCGCCGGGTGTAGCCATACGTGCTCGGAAACCGCTTACATTTTGTCTTTTTCTTTTTGTTCCTTCCAAAGTACGTCTCATTTTATTTCTCCTTGAATGTAATTATTTTCATTGTATTATAATATATAAGACATAAACTAAAGTCAATATTTGGTAGAAAAGGTTAAGATATGTATAAAATCGGTTTTATCGGCGGCGGGAAAATGGCATCGGCTATTATTAAAGGAATAATTAATTCTAAATTATTTAGTTCCGATGAAATTATTGTTTCTGATACAAACAATGATGCATTAATTAATTTAAGTAAAATTTTCGGTGTCGATACCTGCACTGATAACATTTCAGTGATAAAAAATGCAAATATAGTTTTATTTGCCGTTAAACCTTTTGTTTTAAGGGATGTTTTACTTGAGGTAAAAGATTATTTTACTGTTAAGCATACAGTTTTATCAATTGCGGCGGGGATTTCAATTCAAACTATAGAGCAAATTGCCGGTAATATCCCCGTTATTAGAATTATGCCAAATACGCCTGCTCTTGTTAATGAAGGTATGAGTGCAATATGCCCCGGCAGTTACGCAAAACCGGAACACGAAAAAATCGCCGAAGATATTATGAATAGTGTCGGAACAGTTATAAAAACGGAAGAAAAATATATTGATGTTATAACAGCTGTTTCTGGCAGCGGGCCTGCATTTTACTATTATATTATAGATGAAATCGCAAAAGCCGGTGAGAAATTGGGGTTAGATTATGATACCTGCCTTAAATTATCGGCTCAAACGGCATTAGGTTCAGCTAAAATGATTTTGAATTCCGGTATATCTCCTGAACAATTGATTATAAACGTCACAACCCCCGGCGGTTGTACAGCAGTCGGCAATGATATTTTAAAAGAAAATAAAATATCTGATATTCTTTTTGAAACTATAGAAAAAACAAAACAAAAAGCTTGTGAATTAGGTAAAAATAGGTGAAATATGGTAAAAAGAGCATTAATAAGTGTATATAATAAGGATAAACTTATTGATTTTGCGGAAGAATTAGTTAAAAAGTATAATTACGAAATAGTTGCAACCGGTTCAACATTTGATTTATTAAAACAAAATAATGTTCCAGCAAAAGAAATCTCGGAAATAACAGGACGAAGAGAGCTTATAAACGGTAAAGTTAAAACGTTATATCCCGATATTTTTGCCGGTATTCTTGCGGATACGGATAATAAAAAAGAAAATGATGATGTATTATCCTCAAATATTAATTTATTTGATATAGTAGTTGTTAATTTCTATCCGTTTGAAGAAGCAGTCTATAAACAAGCAGATGATACGGAATTAATTAATACTATCGACATAGGCGGGCCGGCTATGCTAAGAGCCGCAGCAAAAAACAATAAAAGAGTTTTGGCTGTTTCGTCGCCTTCACAATATAAAGAAGTTTTGGCTGATTTAGACGAGCATAACGGAGTATCTTCATTAGGATTACGGCGTAAATTCGCACTTGAAGTATTTGAAAAAACATTGGATTTTGATTCTAAAATTTTAAATGAATTGTCAAATCGTTTTGAAGAAGATACGGATAATTATTTTTCATTAAATATGAAAAAAGCTAAAAGTTTAAGATATGGTGAAAATCCGCACCAAAAGGCTAATTTGTATTTTACAAAAAATACCGTTGATTATGAAGTTTTAAACGGAAAAGAATTATCCTATAATAATATTTTAGATGTTAGTTCTTGTACAAACATTTTGAGCGAATTTTTTGATGTTTCAGCGTGTGTAATTGTTAAGCATAATACTCCTTGCGGGGTTGCACTAGGTAAAGATATAGAAGAAGCGTGGGCAAAAGCTCTTGATTGTGACCCAATTAGTGCATTTGGCGGTATTGTAGGATTTACTCAAGTTGTTAACGAAAACTTAGCAAAGCAGTTAACTGCAATGTTTTTAGAGGTTATAATAGCAGTTGATTTTACACCTAAAGCTATTGAATTATTAAAACAAAAGAAAAATTTAAGAGTAATAAAATTAAATACACCTTTAAATGAATACAAAAATTATTTATCGGAAGAAATACGAATTACGCCTTTTGGAACAATGGTTCAGACAGCAGATAAAGGTGAATTGGATAAAGATAATTTTAAAGTTGTAACTAAATTAAAACCATCAGCCGAAATGCTCGAAGATATGATTTTTGCCTGGAAAATCGTAAAGCACGCAAAATCGAATGCAATAGTTATTGCAAAAGATTTTAAGGCAATAGGTATTGGACAAGGTCAGACAAGCAGAGTTGATGCATTTGAAATTGCACTTAACAGAGCTTGTGACGGTTCAAAAGATGCCGTTGCGGCATCGGACGGTTTTTTCCCGGCAATCGATAATATTCAAGCTGCGGCACAAGGCAGGATAGCCGGTATTATACAGCCCGGCGGAAGCATAAAAGATGATGATGTAATTAAGACGGCGGATAAGTATAATATTGTAATGGTTACTACCGGGATAAGGCATTTCAGACATTAGTTCGGTTTGTAATTCAACCGATAATTAAAAAAGAGCAATTGTCAGTTGTTCTTTTTTATTTTGTGTGATTTCAAAATTCTCGATTTTGTTGTTAAATACCCGCATTTTGTACAAGCAAAAAATTTTTTTTCGGAGTCAATCGGCATAAATATATGATTACAGGTTAATACATCTTCGGTTTCCAAATTATTTTCTTTTATTTGTTCTTGTATTGTATTTTCATTTATTCTAAATTTGCAAAATATTTTTATTAACTTTTCTATAATATACATGACAAAACCATAGCAATACAAACTAAAAGCGTGAAATAATTCATGAGATTTCTCATTATTAAAAATTTTAATATAAAATCCTTCTGACTTTCGGGAACATTATTTATATCATTAATATTCCCCATAAAAATATTATATTTTATTTTTTGTGACGGATTATTAATATGAATTTTCATAATTTTAAATAAAACAATAGCAGTTGGCATACTTAAATATACTAATAAATAATAAATAGTTAAATGTTTAAAAATCACAAGAATTGTAATATTTATATATGCAAGCAAAATAATTATTTCAAGAAGATAAAGTGCATTCTGTTTTGTTTTGCAAAGACGGCAAAGAGTAGTTTTTCTGTTTAATTCATCATAGTTATAATCAAGTAACATGTGGTTATGAAGAATAGCAACTGAAAGTAAGCCGGTAGAAATAGAGATAAGAAGAATTTCAAGAGAGTAATGCCCTGTCATAACGTAATTTACACCCAGATATAAAAGTGGTGAAAATATAAGTGCAACAATTAGTTCACCAAACCCCAGACAACCAAGTTTTGGATATAATAAGCAAAGAATAACTGTGGGAAAAATAATTTTTAATAACTCTAAACCGTAAATATTTAGAAAATAACAAGAAATAATAAATGAGAGAAAAAATAAAATAAAAGAAAAAATCCAAAATTCTTTTATAGTAAAGGTATTATTAAAAATTAATTCGCATTTACCTTTTTGAAAATTAAAATCTTTTTTTAAATTTTTATCGATATCGATTTTTGTAAAAGTATAATCAACGGTATCGTCAAAAATATTAGTAGCCATGTGTAATAATAAAATACCAATGAGAGATATAAACCCGTAGAATACGTTACCTTTATGTAAAAAAGAATATAAAAAAGCTACAAGCCAGGATGTAAAAGAAATTAAAAGAGAATAACCTCTTACGGCAATAAATAAATTTTTTAAAACACACGTAAAAGAAGAAAATTGCATGTGTGTAATAATCCCTCCAATATACTATAATCATAACTCAAAAAAATAATTTTTTTGTAAAAATTTGTTACAATAAAAATTCGATTATTACTAAATAAGACTAATATAAAATAAAACAATCAAATAAAATAGTCAAAAAATTTTAAAAAAAAGGTTTTAATTATTAAAAAAATATGATAATATATTAAATGCCGAATATGTTTAGTGTATTAAATACATTTAATAACTCGGCGTTTCCAAAGAAAAAAAACTATTAAATTAATTTAACATAATAGCAATTTATACAAAAAAAAATTTTTTATATATAAGTGATAGTAAGTAAGTAAAGTTTTGTCGGAGGAAGAATGACAATAAGTGTAAACTCTAGAAAGAAACAAGCAAAGAAGTCATTTGATGAATTATTGAATGATTTAAGAACAAGTAATTCTGAAAAGGTTAGATATAATGCAGCAAGAGTACTGGGCGAAATGGGTGACTCTAGTGCTGTAGAACCTCTAATTGATGTTTTGAAAAACGACAGAAATGGTTCTGTCAGATTATATGCAGCAAGAGCTTTAGGCGAATTAGGTGAAGTTTCTGCAACAGTTCCCTTAATTGAATCATTAAGAGAAGATCGTAATGTTGATGTACGTGTTCGTGCAGCAAGAGCTTTAGGTCGTTTAGGCGGTCGTGAAGTTGTTGAACCGCTCGTTGAAGCTTTAAATGATGAAAACCCACAGGTTTGCATTACAGCTACTGATGCATTAATTGAAATCGGTGATGTTGCTACAGATGCTCTTATTGAATCTTTAGATAGTGAAAAAGTTAATGTAAGATGCGATGCAACACGTGCCTTAGGTGAAATAGGTAATCCAAAAGCTGTTGAGTATGTTATTAATATGCTTAAAGATGAGTGGGTTAACGTAAGAATTTATGCTGTTACATCATTAGGTAAATTAAATGACAAAAAAGCTGTTCCTTCATTAATTGAAGTTATGCGTAATGAAAAAGAAAATGATTTAGTAAGAGCAGGTGCAGCAGCTGCATTAGGTGTTCTTAGAGATCAAAGAGCTTTACTTCCTTTAAGAGAATTAATTGTTAAAGCTGAAGAATTAGGCGAATTAGAAGATACCGCTTTAAAATCATTTAAAAAGATTATGGCTGCTAATTGGAAGCCGGTTAATGAATCTCAAAGCAAAAAAGTTAGTGCATAGCTAAGTTAATCATCAAAAGAGTCCTTTAAAAAAGGACTCTTTTTTTGTTGTTTATTTAATAATTTGTTCATTTTGTGGTACAATTAACTTGTTATTTGTTGAAAAAGAACGGAGTATTAAATGAAAGAACTTTCTTCACTACAAATTGAAAGGTTAAAATATCAACCTAAACTCCCATCTTCTTTAGCGGGGGGAATTAATAATTTAACTCTTTTAGAAGGAGCAAAAACTCATTCTGTTAAAGATGAGGAACAAATTCAGGAATTATTTAAAAATACTTATGGTAAACCTGTAGTTACGTTTAAAACATCTTTAAATAAAAATGTTTGTGAGCAAAGAAATATCGGTGTTATTTTATCGGGCGGGCAAGCTCCCGGCGGACATAATGTTATTGCAGGTTTATACGATGCATTAAAACAAGCAAATCCTTTAAATAAATTATTCGGATTTTTGGGTGGTCCGTCAGGTATAATTGATGGTAATTACATAGAATTCACCGATGAAAAAATCAATGCATACAGAAATACGGGCGGTTTTGATATTATAGGTTCGGGTCGTACAAAACTTGAAACGGAAGAACAATTTCAAAAAGCACTTCAAGTTTGTAAAAA
The DNA here is from genome assembly GCA_947588745.1 of Candidatus Gastranaerophilales bacterium. Lineage (GTDB taxonomy): Bacteria > Cyanobacteriota > Vampirovibrionia > Gastranaerophilales > Gastranaerophilaceae > Avigastranaerophilus. The sequence goes on along the minus strand of CANPYW010000011.1, from coordinate 26,688 downwards.
ATTAAACATTTCGGGCATAGTTATTATCGGTGGAGATGATTCCAACACTAATGCGGCATTATTGGCCGAATGGTTTGTAAAAAATAATACCGGTATTAATGTTATAGGTTGCCCCAAAACTATTGACGGGGATTTAAAAAATGAACAAATCGAGATATCTTTCGGTTTTGATACAGCAACTAAAACTTATGCCGAGTTAATAGGTAACATTTTAAGAGATGCTAATTCAGCAAAAAAATATTGGCATTTTATTAAATTAATGGGAAGAAGTGCTACTCACGTAGGTCTTGAAGTTGCATTACAAACTCAGCCCAATATTACTTTAATTTCTGAAGAAGTTGAACAAAGAAAAATGTCTTTAAAGCAAATTGTTGACTATATTGCAGATATAATTGCAAAAAGAGCAGATATGGGTAAAAACTTTGGTATAGCACTTATTCCTGAGGGGTTAATCGAATTTATACCCGAAATTAAATCCATGATATCCAATCTTAACGATTTACTTGCCGTATTAGAGTCTGATACGTCATTCCAAAATGCGGACGATAATCAAAAATTTGCTATTATCAAATCAAAATTAAATTCTCAGGACGGTGCTGTTTATGACTCGTTGCCGGTTATGATTAAAAAGCAGTTATTAATGGATAGAGATCCTCACGGCAATGTTCAGGTTTCCAAAATCGAAACCGAAAAGCTTTTAATTGAAATGGTTAATACTAAGCTTAATGAAATGAAAAAAGCCGGTACATATAAAGGTAAATTTTCATCACAAAGTCATTTCTTTGGTTATGAAGGCAGATGTGCATTCCCCTCTAACTTTGATGCAGACTATTGTTATTCCTTGGGCTTTAACGCTTTTGCATTAATCAAATTCGGTTTGACGGGTTATTTATCATCTGTTAAAAATCTTACGGCTCCAGCTGAAGATTGGGTTGCAGGAGGCATTCCTTTAACAATGATGATGAATATGGAAAAACGTCACGGTGAATATAAACCCGTTATTAAAAAGGCTCTTGTTGAATTGGATGGCCCCGTATTCAAAGTATTGGAGCAAAACAGAGAAAAATGGGCTTTTGAGGATAAATATATATTCCCCGGTTCTATCCAATATTTCGGGCCGTCAAGTGTATGTGATATTACTACGGAAACATTAAAACTTGAAAATTCGGCAGCTTTAACTTCCGTATAATATTTATTGTACAATTAAATTTTTTAGTAATAGACTCATATTTATTATGAGTCTATTTTTATTTTAGTTGATAAGGCGTAACGATATATTGAAATGTAAAAAATATTATTATATAATCAAATTGGAATTATAAGAGAATAGTATGGCTTTTAATTTTGAAGATATTTCTAATAGTATTCAAAATTACCTCTCTAAACTAAAAGTTAATAATAATTTTAATTTCCTTGATTTTCTTCAAGGGGGGGGACAAACAAGAGCCTTTACCAGGTAAAATCTCATTTTAAACATAGTGATGAATCTGTTTATGATTATAGTTTTATGTTAAGTTTAGATGATAAAGAGTATCCTTATTATCTATCTCAAGCTTATTTTCTTAAGACAGGTGAGAAATTAAATTTAAGAAAGCCTAAAACATTAAATGAAAAAATACAATGGTTAAAACTTTATGATAATTTACCAATAAAAACCACTTTAACAGATAAAGTTCTAGTTCGTGATTGGATTAAAACTCAAATTGGAGATGAATATTTAAAACCTGTTCTTTGGATTGGTGATAGTTTTGATGATATTCCTTTTTCATCACTGCCAAATTCCTTTATAATTAAAGTAAATCATGGCTGCAAATGGCACGTTGTTGTTAAGAATAAAAATGAATATCTCAGCACGCAGCAAACATATAATTTTTCGAGAAATTTATTTTGGGGGTGGTTAAATCAAACTTATTTTGGTTGGAGTGATTTTGAAACACAATATAAAAATATTATTCCTAAAATCATAATTGAAGAATTATTGTACGATAAAAATGTTAGTTTTCAAATTTGGTGTTTTAACGGGAAACCACTTATATCAAGGGTTTTTAATGGAGGAAATATAACATCATTAGATGAAAATTTAGAAAATATAAATATAAAATTTCTAACAGAAAATAAATATGGTGTTACATATTTTATTGACTGTGTTGATATATTAAAAAATGCTATTGATTTAAGTAAAAAACTTTCTAAAGATTTTAAACTAGTCAGGGTTGACTGGATGGTATATAATAATAAACTTTATTTTGAAGAAATGACCTTTACGCCATTATCAGGTTTTATTTTCTTTGCAGAAAAGCAAGATGAATTACAACTTCGTTATGGTAAAATGCTGGTTTTGAAATGAGGACAAAATGTCAGATAACAATGAAAATAATGTAGAATTTACAGATTTATCTATAGAAAAAATAAACGAACTATATGACAAAATACTTGAAGTATCCGGGCCGTTTATAGCAATTGATGCTTACCGTTGTAAAGGTCAGATGTCAAATACAGCTTGGTAAATCAAATTTTTATTAAAATAAAATCAAATAAAATATGCAAAAAAGTTATCATTTGAAGAACGGTTCTATAGTTACTTATATTGAAAATAATAAGGATAAAATTTGGTATGTACTAAAAGATAATAATTTAGTATTTTCAATTAAACAAAATGATATATCTTATGATTTTTTCAGGGATAAAACAGTTGATTTTTTAACAAAAAATGGTTTTTTATCATCGCTTTATTTGAATTTGAATTATAGCTGCAATCAAAATTGTATTAACTGTTGTAACCCTAAAAATATGAATAAATACTATATTAACTTTGAGAATGCAATAAATATTATTAAAGAAGCTTCATCACTTGGTATTTTTGAGGTTATACTAACCGGTGGAGAACCTACAATAAATTATGATTTTTTGAAAATTGCCGAATATATTGTAAAAAATGACCTCAGATTAATTATTTATACTAATGCACAAAAATTCTATGATGATGAATATCTATTTGAAAAGATAGTTAATCTCAATCCTGCAATTATTCAAACAACACTTTTTAGTATGAACTCTTATATACATGATAGTATTACTAATGTTAAAGGTTCTCATTATAAGACAGTTGAAGTTATAAAAAAGCTAAAAAACTATAATATATCAACCGCTATAACCTGTCCTCGGATAGCTCTTAATTTTAAAGAAGATTTAAAAGTAAAAGAATTTGCTAAATTTATTGGAGCAAATTTTTTTTCTCTGTCAAAATTTATAAATAATAAAAGCAATAATAATTTTGATGTGAGAGTAAAAGAAGATGATTTAATCAAATATTATTACGAAAACATGGATATAAAAAATTTGCGTGAAAATATTAAAAATAAAGAAAAACTTCCTTGCTCAGGCGGTATAGACAGAATAAGTATCGCACCTAATTTAGATATACACCCTTGTAATTATTTTAATTATCCTCTGGAAAATTATAAGACATCATCTTTAGCAAATGTTATAAAAAATATAGTGCCTGATTTTCAAAAAAAATTAATCTGTAAAAACTTAAAAGAATGTTTTAAACAAGATTATTGCAGATTTTGTGTTTATTGCCCAATATATACCTGTTATGATAGTGGTTTTTTAAAGAAATCCAAAACATTATGCGAAGATGCAATCGCATATTATAAGGCTTATTTAAAATATTCTTCATCTAAACATATATAAAAAGAGAGTCAATTATTTGACTCTCTTTTAAATGTTAAATATGATGATAATTACATCATACCGCCCATACCACCCATACCGTTCATATCAGGCATAGCAGGTGCTGATTTCTTTTCGGGAACTTCAACAACTGCAGCTTCCGTTGTTAACAACATGCCTGCAACCGATACGGCATTTTGAAGTGCACTTCTTGTAACTTTAGCGGGGTCTACAATACCTGATTTAATCATATCAACGTATTTGTTGTTCATGGCATCGTAGCCTTCATTTGTTGTTAATTTTTTAACGGTTTCAACAACAACTTCACCTTTTACACCTGCGTTATCGGCAATTTGTTTCAAAGGTATGTATAATGCATCAAGTAAAATTCTAAATCCGACTTTTTCATCGTCATTTGAATATGTAATTGAATTTATTGATTTTTCCAAGTCTTGCATAACTCTTATTAAAGCAACACCGCCGCCGGGAACAATACCTTCTTCTTTAGCGGCTCTTGTAGCATTAAGAGCATCTTCAATTCTTAATTTTCTTTCTTTTAATTCAACTTCGGAAGCGGCACCGACTTCAATAACGGCAACACCGCCAGATAATTTAGCCAATCTTTCCTGAAGTTTTTCTTTATCATATTCGCTGTCTGATGTTTCAATTTGACGTTTAATTAATTTAACTCTGTCTTCAATAGCACGTTTTGTTTCGTCACCGACAACAATTGTTGTATCGTCTTTTGTAACGGTAACACGTTTAGCTTGACCCAACATTTGTACCGTAACGTTTTCAAGCTTAATGCCCAATTCTTCGGTAAATAATTGACCGCCTGTTAAGATTGCGATATCTTCAAGCATTGCTTTTCTTCTGTCACCGAAACCGGGAGCTTTAACGGCAACTGCTCTTAATACTTTTCTCATTGTATTAACAACCAAAGTTGCCAATGCTTCACCTTCAACGTCTTCTGCAATAATTAAAAGCGAACGACCGTCCCTTGCAACTTGTTCAAGTACGGGGACCAAATCTGCTATTAAGTTGATTTTTTTGTTAACACAAAGAACATAAGCATCTTCAAGTACAGCTTCCATTCTTTCGGGGTCTGTAACAAAGTACGGAGATATGTAACCTTTATCAAATTGCATACCTTCAACGACTTTTAAATTTGTACCTGTTGATTTCGATTCTTCAACGGTAATAACACCGTCGTGACCGACTTTTTCCATTGCTTCGGCAACCAAAGCACCGACTTCTTCATTGTTACCTGCGGAAATTGCGGCAACTTGAGCTAATTTTTCTTTTGAATCAACACTTTGTGACATGTGTTTAATAGTTTCAAGAGCGATATTTACAGCCTTATCCATACCTTTTTTCATAAGTATCGGATTAGCACCTGCTGTTAAATTTCTGACGCCCTCTCTTACGATAGCTTGAGCCAAAACCGAAGCTGTTGTTGTACCGTCACCGGCTACATCATTTGTTTTTGAAGAAACTTCTTTTAATAATTGAGCACCTGAATTTTCCAACGGATCTTCCAATTCAATTTCTTTTGCAATGGTAACACCGTCATTAACGATTTGCGGTGAACCGAATTTCTTTTCCAATATAACATTTCTGCCTTTTGGGCCTAATGTTACTTTAACTGCATCAGCAACTGCATCAATTCCTTTTAAAAGTCCTTTTCGGGCTTCTTCATCGAATATAATTTTTTTTGCCATTTTACATATCTCCTATAAAAAACTGTTATTCTAAAACACCTAAAACATCGGAAACAGACATAACTTTTAAAGTTTCATTTCCGAGTTTTACATCAGTACCGGCATATTTTGCAAAAAGAACAACTTCACCGACTTTTACGTCCATAGGTTCTCTTTCCGATTTTTCGTTTAATCTGCCTTCACCGATTGCAATTACTTCACCTTTTTGTGATTTTTCTTTTGCACTATCGGGAATAAAAATGCCTCCGGAAGTTTGTTCGGCATCTTCAATAACTCTGATAACAATCTTGTCGCCTAATGGTCTTATTGTCATATTATTTTCCTCCTTATTTCTACCATACAATAAATTTATACTATTAAATTTTGATTTTTATTAAAATATTAATGAAAAATTAATTATTTAAGAAAGAGCCAATCGGTACATAATTTTATGAACCTCTCTTTGTTCTGAATGAATAAATCTTCGGCGTGAGAGCAATTAAGAAATAATTCATATTGTTTTTCACATATTGCTTTTTCATAAAGTGTTTGAGTGTGCCAGCAACATACCGTAGGGTCTTTTTCACCTGCAATAAAAAGTGTCGGGCATTTAATATTTTCAACAATTTCTATGGGTTTTGTTTTTTTGCCCGTAAGAAGTGCGGGGCGTATTGAACACCACCTTTCAAGTTCGAATTTTTTTAAAGTGGGAAGCCATGCTTCTTTTTTCCAAACTTTATTTTCTATTTTTTCAAAACATGATGGAGCACTAACGGCAATGATTTTGTGTATAAAATCGTATTTTGCACCTGTTATGAGTACAATTGCAGCACCTAAAGAAAATCCGATAAGATTAATTTCTTTATAGCGGCTTTTTGCAAATTTAACTACCGCATCCAAATCCTTAACTTCTTTACTTGTAAACGTATAAAAGCCTTTACTGTGACCGTGTCCTCTGAAATCAAGTGCAAGAATATCGGAATACCGGCAGAATATATCACTCATTTCTTTGAATGTTTTACTGTCTTTTGTCATAAACCATCCCGGGGCAATAACGGTAACATTATTAAATCCGTTTTCATAGTGATTTACGGCAATTTCAACATTATCATCCGTAAATAATTTTATTTCTTTCATTGACTTAGTTTGATTTCTTCTTAATTATTAACTGATTGTAATATTTATTTTTATAAACTAAAGTTTAAAAAAAAACATCCGATTATAAAAATATCAGAGATAATTAGGAAAATCAAATGAAAACTAAAATGTTAATCCCCACAAGTAATATTTCGGAAGGTGTTGAATTCTTTTTACGCAGTGCGAAAAAACGCAGAGCAATGGCAATTGCAAGTGTCAGAGAAATTAACTCGGATATCGGTGTAAGTTTGAAGCTTGTTTCATCAAACAAATAACCGCAAAAAGATTTAAAGCCGCCTTATTAAGGCGGCTTTTCGTATTTAATCACGCATATTATTTATTTCAAATTATTCTTTATTATTCCTTATATCCGCAGCAAGCTTATGAGCATAAAGACCTTCTTCTTTCGCAAGTTTTGAAGCATATTCAGCCGTTTTATTTAATGCTGTTTCGGAAATAATTTGATAAGTTTGTATTTTTAAGTAGTCAAATACACTAAGCCCGCCTGAATACTTTGCAACCTGATTGGTAGGAAGTGTATGATTAGTGCCTGAAACATAATCGCCAAAAACCTCGGCACTGTAATTTCCGATAAATAAAGAACCGTAATTCGTAAATTCATTTATAAAATCTTTTGAATTTTTGAAGCATAATTCAAGATGCTCCGGTGCTTTTTGATTTGATATTTGAACAGCCCTGTTAATATTATCAACGACTATTGCAATTGATTTTTCAAAAGAAACCTTTGCAATATCTTTTGTTTGAAGTGTTTCAAGAAAACTTTCGGCATGATTTTTAACCTTTAAAACAAAATCTTTTGAGGTTGAAATTAAAAACGCTCTTGCATCTTTATCGTGTTCGCACTGAGCAAGCATATCTGCGGCAACAAATTTGGGGTTAGCCGTTTCATCTGCTATTATAAGAACTTCGGAAGGGCCTGCCAAAAAGTCTATACCGCATTCGCCATATACGTGCTTTTTGGCTGCCGTAACATACTTATTGCCGGGGCCTGTTATTTTATTTACTTTTTTTATTGACTCGGTACCGTATGCCAGTGCAGCAATTGCTTGCACACCGCCGATTTTATATATTTCATCCGCACCCGAAAGGTGTGCAGCCGCAACGGTAACAGGTTTTATTTTGGGTGATACCGCAACAATTCGTTTTACACCGGCAATTTTAGCGGGAACAATCGTCATAACGGCGGTACTCGGTAAAGGGTAGTTCCCGCCCGGAATATAACAACCGACAGACTCAATCGGAATAATTTTATGTCCCAAAATATTTCCCGAAATATTAACTTCCGACTCTTTTATCGAGGCAAGCTGTGCTTTCGCAAATTCGGATACATTTTTAATGGCATATTGTATTGAATTAATTGTATCTTTATCAATTTTATTTATTGCTTCGGAAATTTCATCATCACTTAATTTGAAAGAATTTATATCTCCGTCGCCGAATTTTTTTGTATATTCTCTTACCGCATTATCTCCGCCGGTTTTTACGGAATTTATAATTTCGTTAACGGAATTTATATATTCAAACTCAATTTTTGCAAAAAAACTTTTATCTGTATTTTTATAGTCATATATTAACATTTTTACCTCCGGATTTAATTTGCTATTTTGTTCTTGAAGCAAGATTATTTATGATATCCTGCGGGGTAACATTATGCATTGCCATAAAAGTAAGCATGTGATAGGCTAAATCGCTTGCTTCCCATTCAAGCCCGTCGCCTTTTTCAAAATTTACGGATTCAAATGCTTCTTCCATAATTTTTCTTTGAAGATAAAATTCATTTTTAAAGAGTTTTGTTGTATACGAATTTTCGGGAAGGTTCTTTTTTCTGTCCAAAAGTAAGTTATAAAGCTCGTTTATACAAAATTCTCTGTCCTCAAAACAGGAATATCTTCCGGTATGACAAGCATTACCTTTTTGTTTAACTTTGAATAAAAGTGCATCTTCATCACAATCAAATTTCGCACTGATTAATTCCTGCGTATTGCCTGAAGTTAAGCCTTTTGTCCAAAGTTCCCGTCTTGAACGACTGTAATAAGTTGCCAACCCATCGGATAAAGATTTTCTTAAAGATTCTTTGTTTGAATAAGCAAGCATTAATACCTGTTTTGTTTCAATATCCTGAACTATCGTCGGGATTAGTCCGTTTTGCTTTTCAAAATCCAAAACGGCAGTAAATGCATCCTCCAATTTAACTGCACCGGTATAAATACACATCCCCAGTTGAACGGAAACATTCATTTTTATAAGTGTTTGTATTTCTTTAACAGAGGATATTCCACCAGCCGCTATTAGTTTTTTGTCGGTTAAGGCACGAATTTCTTTTATTGCATTAATGTCCGTACCTTGCATCATTCCCTCTTTATCGACAATGGTATACAAATAGCCCGCACATAAATCATCAAATCTTTTAATATAATCCTTTGGGGTTAATTCTGTTTCTTTTGTCCAACCCTCGGTTGTAACTTTACCTTTTTTTGAATCAAGTGCCACAAGCACTTTATCGTGAGGAAGTTTTGATAAAAAATCTTCATTTGCAGCGGTACCGATTATAATTTGTTTTGCACCGTTAGCCAAAATTCTTTTTGCTTTTTCTTTATCTCTAATTCCGCCTCCGACTCTGCAATGGGCAATTTTACAAATTTCTTTAATCAGATGTTCGTTTTCGCCTTTATTCATGGCTGCATCCAAATCAATAACGCTTATTTCTCCAAAGCGTGAATAGTATTTTGCAAGTTCAAGCACATTGTCTTTTTCAAGCACTTTATCTTTGCCTTGACGTAACTGAACCGCTTTTCCGCCCATTAAGTCTATACTCGGAATTATCATAATTTCTCCTTTCCTTACAAGGGAAATTATAATTAAAACAAAGTTATTTTAAAAATCTCGGGAGAAAATTGTTAATATAAATCAATAATTTTTTGTATGGCATTACTTGCAAGATTGTATATTTCATCCAATTGAGCTTTATCAAACGGACTTCCCTCTGCAGTTGTTTGAAATTCAACGATTTTTGATGACTTTGTCATAACGATATTACTGTCAACCTGTGCGTGAGAATCCTCGCTATAATCCAAATCCAGCTTTATTTCTCCGTCGATTAAGCCTACCGAAACGGCTGCAATCGGTTCTATAATCGGATTTTCTTCAAGTATCCCCTCATCAACGAGCTTATTAAAAGCAATATTCATTGCAACAAAACCTCCGCAAACGGATGCACATCTTGTACCGCCGTCAGCTTGTATCACATCCGCATCTATGGTTACGGTTCTTTCGCCAAGCTTTTCCAAATCAACGCAAGAACGGAGGCTTCTGCCTATTAATCTTTGTATTTCTTGAGTTCTACCGGATATTTTTGTTCTTTCACGCTGGCATCTCGTGTGAGTTGCGGAGGGCAAAAGTGAATATTCGGCGGTTATCCAACCTCTTGTATCGGATTTATCCATCCATTTCGGTTTACCTTCTTCAACGGAGGCGGTTACAATAACTTTTGTATCTCCAAACTCTATTAAAACTGACCCTAAAGCATGTTTTGTATAATTTTTAGTAAGAGTAATTTTTCTTAATTCGTTATTTTTTCTGCCGCTTAAACGTTCGCTCATAGTTGCCCCTTTTTATTAAATACATTTGTGTTAGAATTATTCTATCATATTTTTAAATTATAGTTCGTTTTATAAGTTTGAAGGTGTTATTATGCAAGATAAGTACTATTTAACTACGGCAATAGATTATGTTAACGGTGTTCCGCATATCGGTCATGCGTATGAAAAAATCCTTGCCGATATTATTATCAGACACAAAAGACAATTGACCGATAATGCCTATATGCTTACGGGTACGGATGAACATGGCATAAAAATTCAAAAAACCGCCGCTAAAAGAGGAATAACACCAAAACAACTCTGCGATGAAAACTTTTCTCAATTTGAAAAAGCTTGGAAAACACTTGAAATTTCTTATGACAAAATCATAAGAACAACCGATGAGCAACATAAAAAAGTAGTTAAACAAATTTTTAAAAAATTGCTTCTAAACGGCGATATATATAAACATTCATATACAGGGCTTTATTGCAGCGGCTGTGAATCCTTTTTAAATCCAAAAGATTTGACACCGGACGGTCTTTGCCCCGACCATCAAAAAAAGCCCGAGGAAGTTACGGAAGAAAATTATTTCTTCCGCTTAACAAAATATAAAGATAAAATTGCAGACTATATAAAATCACACCCCGATTTCATAGTTCCATCAATCAGAGTAAATGAAATCTTAAATCAGCTTGAAAATATAGAGGATATTTCTGTATCAAGAACAAGAGAATCCGTTGAATGGGGTATTGAAGTACCCGATGACCCGTCACAAACCATTTATGTATGGATAGATGCATTATCCAATTATATTACGGCAATAGGCTATGATACAGAAAATCCATCGGATAAATTTAAAACGCTTTGGCCCTGTGATGTTCACGTTATAGGTAAAGATATCATTAAATTTCACTCAATATACTGGATAGCAATATTAATGTCATTAGGGTTGGAACTTCCGAAAACCATATTTGCCCATGGCTGGATTACCATAGACCGCTCAAAAATGAGTAAATCGTTAGGTAATGTTATTGCTCCCAAAGATATATTGGATGAATTTCATCTTGAAAAACCCGATGCTTTCAGATATTATATGGCATCGGCCGCATTAATCGGAAAAGACGGCAACTATTCGGATGAAAGTTTTAAAGAAAAAGTTAATGCAGACCTTGCCAATAACATAGGAAATTTATTGAATCGTACGTTAAATATGCTTGTTAAATATTTTAACGGTGAAATTAAACCTGAATTCATTACCACCCCCGATAGCAATATTGCGGTTTTGGCAAATAATACTTCAAAAACCGTTATAGATTGCTTTAATAAGTTTGAAATAGGTGAAGCCGCAAATGCTGTTGTTTCATTTGCCGATACGGTAAATAAATATGTTACCGATACCGCCCCGTGGTCATTGGCAAAAGAAAATAAAATGCTTGAATGTGCAAAAGTATTATATACGGTTCTTGAAGCAATGCGTTATATTGCGGTTATGCTCTATCCTTTCTGCCCAAATATTGCGGGAGATATATTATCTCAATTAAACATAAAGCCCGATTTTAAATATAATACGCTAAAATGGGGCGGGATTTCACAAGGTATGTTAATTAAAAAAGAAAATATAAAGCCAGTTTTCGTCAGGTTGGATTCGGAATTGGCTTTAGACAAAAAAAAGGGTTAATAAGTTGTTATATGATGAAGAAAAACAATCTTATAATCAGGTAAAATTAATGTTTGATAAGGCATTAAAAGTTTTTAATGTCGACTCGCTTACAAAATCAATACAAGATAACGAATTAAAATTACAACAGAGTGATGTATGGTCAAACCCCGAATTATCCTCAAAAATTTCACAGGAACTGAAAGAGGATAAGGACAATTTGTATAAAATAAAAGAATGGGAAATTCTTGTAAGCGATATAGAAACTCTGTTTGAATTATATGACGAAACTAAAGATGACTCAATTCTTTCGGAGGTCGATAAACGTATTAAAACCTTAAAATCCGGGCTTGAAATATGGGAAATCGAATCGACTTTAAGCGGTGAATATGATAAATCGGATGCAATAATAACGGTTAATGCGGGGGCCGGCGGTACGGATGCTCAGGATTGGGCTCAAATGCTTTTAAGAATGTATATGAGATGGGCAGAATCAAAACATTGGAAAATTGAATTAATAGAACGCTCTGACGGTGAAGAAGCGGGAATAAAATCCGCAACGATAAAAGTATCGGGTAAATACGCTTTCGGGCTTGCAAAAGCCGAAAGAGGAGTTCATCGTTTGGTTCGCATATCCCCGTTTAATGCAAACGGTAAACGTCAGACAAGTTTTGCAAGTCTTGAAGTCAGCCCCGTTATAGAAGATTTCAGTAAAAAAATAGTAATTCCGCAGGAAGATATTGTTGTTGATACAATGCGTTCCGGAGGTGCGGGAGGACAGAATGTGAATAAGGTTGAAACTGCGGTCAGAATATTACATAAACCGACGGGGATTGTTGTAAGATGCCAACAACAGCGTTCTCAACTTCAAAACAAAGAAACCGCAATGCAAATTTTGGCATCTAAACTCCTCGCAATTAAACAAGCCGAACACGAAGAAAAACTGTTAAAACTGAAAGGACAAAATTTTGATATAAATTTCGGTTCTCAAATTCGTTCTTATGTTTTTCATCCTTATAAAATGGTAAAAGACCACAGGACTAACTTTGAAGCGGGTAATGTTGATGCGGTTATGGATGGAAATATTGACGGATTTATAGAGGCTTTTCTAAAACAAAATATTGTTATAGAATAATTTTGGAATAAACATGGTAGAAATAAAAGAAAAATCAAAAATCGGAATATTACTATTGGGGTATTTGGGCGATGTAATTAATACTTCAGGGATTATTAATTGCATAAAAGAATCAAGACCTGATGTAAGTATTTCTATGATTACTTTAAACAGTTCCGTTCCCGCAGCAAAAGGAATAAAAGGTATTGATAATATTTATACCGCCGATAAATCCGTAAGAAAATCAGTTTTTAATACAATAAAATTCGCACTTACACTCAGAAAAAAATTTGATATTATCGTCGTATTGGATAATTCATTAAGAAGTGCGTATTTAGCTTATTTTACAGGTGCAAAATACAGAATAGGCAGAGGCGGAGAACTAAGAGAGCTTTTTTTAACGGATGTTGTGCCGTATTTGGATGAAGAAAAGAAAATGGAAATACCCGTCATCGAGCATTACGCAAGATGTTTTAAGCCTTTAAATCTTTATAAAGAAAATATCGGAACTTCTTTCTGTTATTCTGATGAGGATAATAATGCAGTAACAGATTTACTTAAAAATTCGGGTTTATACAATCAAAAATTCATAGGTATTTGCCCCGCCTGTCATAAAAAAGCTAAATCCATGGAATATGGTGACCTTGTAAATTTAATAAAAGAACTTAATAAGCAAAATGAGTATAAAGTCGTAATAGTTGGAGGAAAGGATATTATTCCGTTGACCGACGAATTAAAAAAAGATAATACGATAATATATTATGATTTTGCGGGTAAAACAACATTTCCTCAAACGGCTGCACTGATTGATAAATGTAAAAAGTTTATAAGTATTGACACCTCCTGTATGCATTTGGCGATTGCTAGGAATGTACCGACATTGGCTTTATTTTATTCCAATGTATATAAAAAGTGGGGGCCGAAAAATTTATCCAATAATGCACTTTATGTGAATGAAAGTTCGAATTATACTGATATAGATACCATTATGAATAAATTTAATTCGTTATCGGATAAAAAAGAGGTAATGTAATGTTTAACAGTATTTTTCCTAAATATGTAACAATAAAAAATATAATTTTTTTAATTATAGCAGTGCTTTTTGTTATTTTCATAAGCAAAATTCAAGATATAGCAATATTATTCTTTGCTTCATACGTAATTGCGTGTTCGTTTAATCCTCTTGTTGATAAATTAGAAAAAAAATTTAAGCGTTCTATTGCGGCAGCATTAGTTTTGTTTTCATTTATAATTTTGGTTTGTGCTTTTATAATTCCGCTTATTTATATGAGTACTAACGAAATTAAAGCATTTGCAGATGCATTCCCCTCATATATAGACAGCATTGTCAGTTTTATTCAAACAAATAAATACATTATAAAATTAAATTTATCCGATGTTGATTTTGGCGGTTTGGTATCTGCTGCAACAGGTTTTACGGGTGGATTTTTAAGCGGGTCTATTATCATCGGCAAAAATATCGGCTCGGCTCTTGTTTATTCAATTATAGCTTTAATCATCACTTTTTATTTTATGGCGGATAAAGCTCAGGTGAGAGATACTTATTTAAGCTTATTTCCGTCTAATATGCAAAAAAGAGCAGGTTCAATAATGGATTCTATTTCCGATAAAATAGGCGGATATGTAATAGCTCAAATTGTTACAATGGCAAGCGTCGGAATAATTATGATGATTGGTCTTTTAATAATAAAAGCCGAGTATGCAGTATTATTGGGTTTTATTACTGCAATATGCGATATTGTACCGGTTATAGGGCCGTTCATAGCTCTTATGATATGTCTTGTAGCAGCATATAAATCCGGCGTAACGGCTATAATTCTAACTGTTATTATCTTTGCGATTGCACAATTAACCGAGAATAATTTTGTAAGGCCGTATATATTCGGAAAAATGTTGAATTTACATCCGCTCATAATATATTTGTTTTTATTAATAACTGCAAAATATTTGGGTGTAATAGGGGTGATTTTTGCACCCGCAATAGCGGCTACAATTGTTGTTTTGATAGAAGAATTGTATGTTAAAAGTATAAAATAGGTTTTTTATGCAAAATATTATCGATAAAGCGGAAAATTTAAAATCGGTTTCAAATTACAGAACAATAAAAAACATAAAGGAAAAAATTTCAAAGTATATTATTGTTGATGATAAGCAAATGCTTAATTTATCTTCAAACGATTACTTAAATCTCAGTACTGATAAAGATTTACTGTATGAATTTATTGATAAGTATAAAAATCATCCCGAATTTCTTTTTTCATCTGCCTCTGCAAGACTTTTAACGGGAAGTTCCGCTATATATAATAAATTCGAGAATAATATCGCTAAAATGTTTAACAAAGAAGCTGCATTATTGTTTAACACGGGATATCAATGCAATCAGGGGGTTGTAAGTTCGTTGTTTACAAAATCCGATTGTATTTTTTCCGATAAATTAAATCACGCAAGTATTGTATCCGGACTTAAATTATCTCCTGCCGAACATTTCAGATATAAATCATGTGACTGTGACAATTTAGAAGAATTACTCGTTAAAAACAGAAGCAAGTTTGATAATGCCATAATTATATCCGAATCCGTATTTTCCATGGACGGAAATATTGCCGATTTAAAAAAGCTTGTGGAATTAAAGAAAAAATATAATTGTATGCTGATGGTGGATGAAGCACACGCATTCGGAGTATTCGGCGATAATTTATGCGGAGTCGCAAGTCAATTGAATATTCTTGACGATATAGATATAATTACGATAACTTTGGGAAAATCACTTGCTTCACAAGGTGCTGTTTGCATTTCGACAAAAGCTGTAATTAATTATCTGATAAATAAGGCTTCAAGCTTTATTTTTTCAACAGCGATACCGTCCGTCAGTGTATTATGGTCACAATTTTTGACGGAAGAAAAATTTGATTTATTAAAATATAAAAGAGAAAAACTTACAAATCTTTATAAAACCGCACACAAGTTATATCCTACAATAAGTTCATCACAAATAATACCTGTTGTAACAGGAGAGGCTGAAAAAACTCGTAATATTGCATTATATTTACAACATGAGGGGTTTTATGTGCTGCCGATAAATCCGCCTACCGTTCCCGTTAACACTTCAAGATTACGATTGTCGTTAACGGCTGATATAACAGAGTCGGAGCTAAAAAAATTAATTAGTTCAATAAATTTTTATACAAAGAATAATGAGGAGTAGAAAAAAGTGCTTAATATAGAAACAATTTATGAAGCTTCAAAAGTTTTAAGCGAGGTTGCAAGAAAAACTGATTTGATTTTATCAAAAAATTTATCTGAAGATAATGAAATATATTTGAAATCGGAAAATTTACAATTAACGGGATCGTTTAAGCTTAGAGGAGCTTATTATAAAATTTCCAAATTAAGCAAAGAACAAAAAGACAAAGGAATTATCGCATGTTCTGCAGGTAACCACGCACAAGGTGTTGCTTTATCCGCACAAAAAAATAATATAAAAGCCTCAATATTCATTCCTGCTACCGCTCCCATTTCGAAAGTGGAAGCAACAAGAAAATATGGTGCAGATATTAAGCTTATTGACGGTGTATATGATGACGCATACAAAGCAGCGTGCGAGTTTCAAAAAGAAACGGGAGGAACATTTATCCATCCTTTTGATGATGAAGAAGTAATAGCGGGGCAAGGCACAATCGGGCTTGAATTAATACAGCAGTTGCCGGATGTGAATTCGGTTATTGTTCCGATAGGAGGCGGCGGATTAATATCGGGTATTGCATTTACCATTAAGCATTTAAAACCGTCGTGTAAAGTATACGGAGTTCAAGCACAAGGTGCGGGCAGTATGTACCAATCGTTTTTGAATAAGAAAGTATTAGAACTTCCCGTTGTACATACATTTGCAGACGGTACGGCAGTAAAACGCCCCGGAGATTTAACGTTTGAATTTTGTCAAAAATATGTGGATGATATTGTAACGGTTACGGATGATGAAATTGCATCCGCAATATTATCGTTGATGGAACGTCAAAAGCTTGTAGCGGAGGGTGCGGGTGCTTTAAGCGTTGCAGCCGCAATGTTTGAAAAAGTTCCCGTTAAAAATAAAAAAACAGCCTGTATAGTTTCGGGCGGAAATATTGATGTTAATATTCTTTCAAGAGTAATCAACAGAGGTTTATTGAAAGCGGGAAGATTATGCCATTTGACTATAGAGCTTTTGGATAAACCGGGTCAACTCAAAGATGTTTCATCAATAATTGCCGAATACGGTGCTAATGTAATTCGTGTAAGACATAATCAGGGCGGAGAGAATACCGACATTAACGATTGTTTTCTCAAAATTTCCATGGAAACAAAAAATGCAGCTCATTTTGAACAAATTAAGCAGGCATTAATAAATAAAGGTTATAAAATCGCTTCAAGCGTTCAATAGCCGTAAAATTTAAAATTCTTTTTTAATTTTAACGTAATTAATATATTTTAGGCAATTTTGTATTGAAAAATGTTTTATATATTATAGAGAGTTAAAATTAAGAGAGAATATTATGCAAATTAATAATTTATTTAAAAATTTTACTGAAAATTATGATGACAGCAAAATTAAAGATAATGAAATTAATTACAATAAAGTAAATGACAATAAAGCAGAAGCTGAAAAATCATTATCATTATTCTCATTATTGAATATTTGCATAGAAAATGCCGATACAAACAAAGACGGCGAGCTTTCGGAAGAAGAAATTTCCATTTTTTCTTCAAAAGATTTAAGCTCGGTATTATCCGACGCTGATATTAACCCCGATTTTGATATTGAAAATATTGATTCAAATATATTAACATTACTAAAACAAAGCATAAATAATATAATTTCAAATAAAAATATCTCCGAAAAGACTTCCGATTTGGAAGATATGTCTTCGGAAGAATTTGTTGAAAAAGCAAATGATGAAAATGCTTCCGATTTTTGGAAATTAATAGGCTCCGAAAATGCCGAAGAAGTATTCAAAGGTATAGATACGGATAGTGACGGAAAATTATCATCGGAAGAATTAAATGCTCTTTCTAAGGGTGACGGTGATGAAAAAAATATTTCTTTAATTGATTTGGCAGGATTTTTAGGTGCTAAAGAAACAGAAGAAGAAAAAGAAGAAGAAACCGTAGAACCCGAAACTGAAGCACAACCGGCAGCTGCGGCTTCATCAGGTTCGGTTGGCGGCGGATACGGCGGCGGAGGAATTTCGGCGGGCTCGGGTGCGGGTTTAAATTCCAATGTTCAATCTATAGATGAAAATAAAAGAACAGCAGAAGAAATAGACAGTGAAATTAATGAACAGGAAGAAAAAAAGACATCCGTAGAAGATGAGGCAGCTTCCAAAATAGAAGAACAGGAAGAATTAATCGCACAAGCAGTAGAAGAAAGCGAACTAAGCGAAGAATTCAAAGAAGAATACGAGTCCGAAAAAGAAAGATATGACGGTTTAATAAGCGATAAAGAAAAAGAAATAACCGAGCAGGAAACAAAATATCAGGATTATACTGCGGAAGCAAAATCTTATGAAACTTCAATTTCGGATATTTCAAGCCAAATATCGGAAATTGAAAGCAAAAAAGCTTCATTGGACCCGAAAGAAGATGCTTCGTTAATAAGCGAATATTCACAAAAAATTTCAAACTTAAACGCAAAAAAGACAGAAATGGAAAATGCGAAATCAAAAGCAGAAAAAAATGCCGATGATGCAAAACAAGCCATTGAAAAATTAAAATCCGAAAAAGAAGATTTGACGGAAGAAAAGAATAATCTTTTAACAACCTTAGCGGAAAAATATCCTACGGATAAAGATGCGGCAGTTGAATTACAATCAAAAATACAAGAGTATCAACAAAATATAGCAGACATACAATCAAAAGCCGATTCGGACATTTCAACCATTAATGATAATATTCAAACATTAAAAAATGAAAAAACCGAGTTAATTCAAAATGAAAAAACACAAAAAATATTACAGGAAAACAGCATTAAAGCAGATTCAACTCCGATTGAATTTACAGATGACATAAATAATGTTGATTGGACAAAATACGGTTATGATAAAGAAGCCGGCGAAAAATTGGGAAGTACGGCATTAAGAGTCGGTTCAAGCATGTCATCACAACACAACTGTTTGGGAGGTGTTAAACGTTCATTCATAGAAGCAACCGGTTCAAGCCCGTTTGGTAATCCCGGACAAGGTATAACTGCAGCAGCAGATTGTCTTGATACAATGAGAAATAATGAAAACTTCAGAGAAATAAAAGGTCTTGGAGTTAATGACTTAAATAAATTACCGGCAGGTGCAGTTATAGTTTGGAGCAGATCGACATCCGGAAGTTCGGCAGCTTGCTTATACGGTCATATATCAATATCGGTAGGTGACGGACGTGAATCAAGCGACCATATTTGCAATCAATATACAAGAGTAGGTCAAAACGGAACACCGGTAGTATTTATTCCTATTGCATAAGATATTATTCAATAATCCATTTTTCAAGAATATCCCGGCTGATATTGTCAAAAAATCTTGAGGGTTTGGACAGAACCATATTTGTGGAATAATCAAACATATCTATGGGATAAGTAATTGCAAGATGTGTTTTTGCTCTCGTGACGGCAACATACATAAGTCTTAATTCTTCATCAAGTTCATCTTCTGAATTAAAAGAATATGTTGAAGGAAATCTGCCGTCAACAGCACCAATTATAAATACAGCCTTGTATTCCAAACCTTTTGCACTGTGAATTGTCGATAGAGTTAAGAATTCATCATTTACGGCACCTTCTTCAACATCCGTAATTGATGTATCGGGAGGTTCGAGTGCCAAATCACTCAAAAAATCTTCCAAACCGGTATATTTTTCGCTTAATGCGATAAAATGTTCCAAATCCTTTTCTCTTTTTGAAAAATCATCATATTTATCTTTCAAAACGGGTTCATAATAATTGATAACGCTTTGAACGATTTTGGATGGATTATATATATCTTTTTGGCATTGATTAATTAATTCAATCAGTTTCATAATCGCTTCGGGATTTTTTACGGGCAGATTTTTTGCGTTTATATCATTATTTGAAGTTAATACGGGAAGCAGTTTATTTGCACTTTGATTTCCTATTCCGTCCAATAGCAGCAGTATTCTTGTATAGCTGATAATATCGGACGGATTTAAAATTACCCTTAAATGAGCAATAATATCTTTAATATGAGCCGCCTCAACGAATTTCATGCCGCCGAATTTTTTATACGGAATATTTCTTTTTGCAAGCTCAATTTCAAGATTATAAGTCATTCTGGCACTTCTTGCAAGCACGCAAATATCATTTAAAGAAAGATTTTCTTCTTCTCTCAGCTCCAAAACTCTTTGAGTAATAAATTCCGCTTCTGTTTTAAGGTCTGCAGCACTAATGATTGCAGGTTTTATAGGGGTATTTATTGTTGAAAACAATGTTTTGGAATATTTTTCTTTTGCTTTTTTTAACAGCTCGTTTGCGAGTGCCAATATATTTTGTGAACTTCTGTAATTTTGTTCTAATTTAATTATTTTGGTATCGGGAAAAATCCCGGGGAAATTTATAATATTTTTAAAATCCGCACCCCTGAATGAATAAATACTTTGGGAATCATCTCCGACAGCCATAACGTTATTATGCTCCGAGGCAAGCAGTTCTATAATTTCGGATTGAATTTTATTTGTATCCTGATATTCATCAACCATTATATATTTATATTGGTTTGATAATGTTTTTCTTAATTCAACGTTTGATTCCAAAAGAGTTCTTAAATATAAAAGCAAATCATCATAATCGAGAATAGAATTTTTTCTTTTATATTCATTATATTTAACTATTATTTGATTAATTTTTTCAATACAATGTTCAAACTGTTTATATTCTTTTGATATAATTTCGTCGGAGGGAATATCTTTATTAATGGCTTTTGAAGCGATATCAAGTATTGTTCCTTTTTTTGGAAATCTTTTTTCCTGCTTGCCTATGACGGAAGCTCTAATGTGATTAACGATATCTTCACTGTCGGTTCTGTCGGTTATGGTAAAATTGTTGTTTAATTCAAGCTTGCCCGAATATTTTCTTAATATTATATTCGCAAATGCGTGAAATGTTCCGCCCGTAATTTGCTCACATCTGGAGTCAAGAATGGCTGAAGCACGTGAAAGCATTTCATTTGCGGCTTTTTTTGTAAAAGTAAGAAGTAATATATTTTTAGGATTAACCCCGTCTTCTATGAGTCTTGCCGCTCTGTATATAAGCGTTTTTGTTTTACCGGAACCGGCTCCCGCTATAACGAGAACCGAACCTTCTTTTTGTTTAACGGCTTCCAATTGTCTTTCATTTAGTTCGTTTTCGTAATTGATTTTATATATTTGAGCAGTTTCAACTTTTTTTAACGTATATTTTTTTACTGTTAAGTTTTCCATAAAATAATTATACGATTAAATCATATTATTGTCAGTTAACTTTCAATATTAAATTATTGTCACAATATATTATAAAATATTTACGGGGTCTGAAAATTATTGTATAATAAACTTTGGTCTTTAATATAAATAAAATATATGTGTATTTCCGTGTCCGTATAAAAGGGGTATTATATGAGTAATAATGTCTTTTCAAATTTTCAAACGGCTAATAATGCCGCTAATAACACTTATTTGACAAATAATAATAAACAGAGTTCCGATAAAAAAATTAAACTCAAAACGGTTGCCGATAAGGCAAAAAAAATCGCTCCCGTTATAATACCGCTTGCGGCAATACCGGTTACGGCAATTATTACTTATAAAGTTTCATCCAAAAATTTTAACGGATTAAAAGAAAGTATTTCGGGTTTAAGTGATGAAATAAAAAATATTACAAGGGATATGGCAAAACTGGAAGCACTTCAGGATGCAAAAAATACACTCGTAAATCAGTCCGTAAACGAACAGGCAAAAACAAGCAACAAAGCAAATGCACTTTTATGGTCGGCAATACTTGGCATTACCGGTTTTGCCGCAGGCAAAAAAGCCGATGATTTAACCGATGACGATAAAAAAAATATCATAAAAAATGCCTCAGAAAGATATGATGATATAAGCTCAAAAACACGTCAAGCCATAAATACTGCGGAACAATCACTCACATTAAGCAGCAACTCACTTTCAAAAAAATATACGGAAAATATTAACGGTATTCAGTTATTGAAAAATACCGATTCAATAAATAAAAATAACCAAAAATATCAAAAAGCCGTTGATGCAATCAAAACCGCCGCTTCAAAATATTTGTACAATAAACCCCAAATACAACCGATTACAAAAGAAAAACCCGTTATATGGTCTGTTACATCGGAATTTGCACCCGTTAAAGAAGGCGGTTTAGGCTCCGTTCCCGTTGAAATTCAAAATAATGTTACCAAACTCGGTATAAATATTCCGACTTTTATACCTATGTATCAGCAAAAGGGTTTAGCTTCTTTCAGGCATGACGGAGATAAATACGTATATAATTACAAAGGTAAGGAATTTGATTTAAAAAAGGCCGCTTCATTTAAAGTTGATACTTTTCAAGGCGGTAAATCAAAATCGCAAGATGTTGAAATTTATGTGAGTACGACAAATGATGAGTCCGGCAATGAAAAACAGCTTGTTTTTGTAAAAAATGATGATTATTTTAACGGTACAATTTATCAAACAAGCCAAAAAAGCGAAGAAAGCGAAAAATTTGCATTCTTTTCAAAAGCCGTATATGAATTTTTAAAGGCAAAAGAAGACTTATCAAGTGTGAAAGATTTAAAAATACCCGATAGAAGTGCGTTTGATTCAATAAAATCTCCCGACTGCTTAATATTAAACGATTGGCAGGCATCGCCCGTTGCGGCACTTGCAAGATATAAAGCCCCGATGGAAAACGCATTTGCTCAATTATCGGATAGTGCTGCGGAAAAATTATCGAATATGAATATAATCACAATCGGGCATAATACAATGTATCAGGGGTCTACAAGAAATGATAACAATAATGCCCAGAGATACGAAGCAACAACAAACATTTTGAATACTCTGTTTGATAATTTTACTTTTGATATCGTTACAAACGCCGTAACAGGTGCAACAAAAACAAATGAAAAGGATGATGGCTTATCCAATTTGGATAACGTTCTTATATTGAATATGAATGACAGAAATGCCAATCATACTAATTTATTAAATATGGGAATCTGTTTGAGTAACTGTTTCCATCCCGTTTCGGAAAACTATGCAAAAGAAATAATATCGAATTCGCACCCGGAACTTGCGGGCGAATTAAGGTGGGCAATAACCGAAAAAACAAAAGCAGGCGGTGTTACAGGAATAATTAACGGCAATGATTTTAACAATTTATCCGTTGAAGCAAGAAATAAACAAATTAAATCATTAACGGGTATAGATTTTACGCTTTATAATAAATCTTCATCACTTGAAGAGGTTATGAGTGCAAGAGCCGAAAATAAATCCAAATTTTATAATGAATATATGGTTCCGTTTTCAAAAGTAAATAATCCCGTTGAAGTTCAAAATTCAAAAAAAGTATCGGAAATAAAAAATCTTACCTCAAGGCTTGAATTTGTTGAAGGTGAGAGGAAAACCGAGTTTCCCGAATTAACTGAAGAACAGCTTAAAAATACTCCGATTATTTCATCCGTCGGCAGGTTGGTTTCTCAAAAGGGAATTGACATTATGGCAGACAGCATAAAAATTCTTTATGATAACTGGGATAAAGATTTTCCCGGCAAAGAAAAACCGATATTTTACATAGCCGGTCAGGACGGCGAAAACGGCAGACAGAGAAAATATATAGAAGATTTAAAAGAAAATAAACTTTCCAAAGAAAATTCGGACAGAGTTGTATTTGCCCATGGGTTTGCACCCGTTGCGGGAATAATTGCCGCCTCTGATTTCTTTCTGCTTCCGAGTGTTTTTGAACCCTGCGGTTTAACTCAAGGTGAAGCATTTGCCGTAGCAACACCGGTTATAGGAAGTGCAGTCGGCGGGATTGTAGATACGGTTAACAGGAACGGAAAAACAAACGGAATATTAACAAATCCCGATGAAAATTTATCGGCAGAAAATTTATATAAAGCTATGAAAAGTGCATTAAATATATATTTTAATGAACCCGAACAATATAAGAAAATGGTAAAAGATTCGTTGGATGAAGATTTCAGCTGGATACAAAAGGGTAAAAAAGGCCCCGTTTTTGATTATTTAGGAAAATTAGGTATTAAAAGAGAGTCACTACCTGAAATTTTCTGATTTTAGCATAAAATAAAGCAGTAATTTTTACTGCTTTATTTGCATTTGTTTGAAATATATAATATCATTATTTTTATGGAAGATAATTATTCTAAATTAGCGGATATAGCTTATAATTTGCATATTTCGGGTAAATTTGATGATGCGGCTGCAATATATAAAAAACTGCTTTCCTTAAATCCCGAAGATATAAATGTTTTAAACCTTTATGCCCAATTAAACGTTTCGTTAAAAAATTATGATTTGGCACTTGATATATTTGACAAAGTGTATGAAAAAACAAATTCCGATGCAATTTTAATAAATATCGCAAAAATATATTTTTTTAAATCGGATTACGAAAAAGTCATATCGGAGCTGAAAAAATTAAAAGAAAATAATGCGGACTCGGTAAAATTATATGCAATTACCTATCAAAAGGCGGGGAACAAAGAACGTGCGATTATAAATTATAAGGCACTTGCCGATAATAATGCGGCTGATTTTTCGGATTTATATAATCTTGCTTATCTGTCGGGATTATCGGGGAATAAAGAAGATGAGGAAAAATACGCACTTGAAGCATACAAACATAATCCTGATGATATCGATATAAACAAGCTGCTCGCAAATATTTACCAACAAAAAAATGATGAAAATAACGAACTTAAATATTTGTTAAATCTTTCAAAAACGGTAAAAAATACGGAAATATTGTACAGAATAGGTGTTATATATTCTCATTTAAACAATGACGGCTCTGCAATCGATTATTTTAATCAAATTTTAAATATCGAGCCAAACAACACTCGTGCATTATTATATATCGGTCTGATTTATAAAAATCACGATAAAATGAAAGCTGTTGAAATTTTTGAAAAGCTCTACAATCTTGATAATAATAACGAAAATGTATTATTTAATCTTGCAACAGTTTCAAGTGATATTTTAGATTTTGAAAAAGCTTTATTTTGGGCAAAAAAATATAGTGCAGTTTGCGAAGATAAAGCATTAGGTTATAATCTTACGGCCGATTATTATATGGAATTATATAAATATGATTTGGCGGAAGAATATTATCTTAAATCTTATAACATAAATAAAAACAATGACTACACAAAAATTCAGCTTGCTTATATATATTCCTTTACGAACAGGAATGAAGAAGCTTATAAAATGTATAATTCCGTTAATGATAAATCAGATATTGAAGAAGATTTAACATTAATGAAATTAAGAAATAAAGAGCTGGAAGATGTCAGAGAGGGGTTTTATAACTGGAATGCAAAACTTCCGACGGATAAATCCGTTGAAAAGAAAGCAAAAGCAATGTTTTATAAGCTTAATGTAAAAGAAAAATTCGGAATTAATGAAAATTTCTTTACAGCTTTTCGGGCAAATATTGATACAAAAGTCAAAGAGCGTATCGGTCATTATCTTTCAAGAGCATGGAAAAATCAGGATATTACGGGTAAAAGTCTGCTCATTTATTCTTTGCACGGCTATGGTGATATGTTTATGTTCTCAAGATACATAAAAACGGTTTATGAAAAAACTTCCCGAATAATTTTGCAGGTTCCTAAATCTTGTTATGAGTTATATAAATTCAATTTCCCGAATTTAAAAATTATTGACGGTGAAAGTACGGTTCCCGATGATGAATACGATTATGCAGTGCCGTATATGACTTTGATATATTGCCTTAATGCCTCATTAAAAAATATTCCGTATTCCGGCGGCTACTTAAGTGTATCCGATAAAAGAATAAAAGAAATATCAAATATGAATTATATGAACACAAATAAGAAAAAAATAGGTATATTTTGGCAGGGAAACCCGTCCGTATTTAAAAACCGCTCAATTAAACTTAAATATTTAAAACCATTGTTTGATATAGAAAATATACAAATATATTCGTTTCAAATATCGACGGTTGACAGCGAATCCGATGAGTTAAAATCACAACTTCCGCTTATCGATTTATCTTCCGATATCAAAAGTTTTGAAGATACGGCTGCTTTTTTAAAAAATATTGATATTCTTGTTACAATCGATACTTCAATAGCAAATTTATCGGGAGCGTTAGGCGTTAAAACATTCTTAATGCTGCCTTATTTAACCGAATGGAGATGGTTTAATGATACGGATAAAACTCCATGGTATGATAGTGTTAAAATATTCAAACAAAAAATTCCGGGTGACTGGGCGGAAGTAGTATCAAGGATTAAGAATGAAATCGAAATATAAACTGTTGGTTGACGAAGCATATAATCTGCACTCAAAGGGTGATTACGATAAAGCCGAACTGATATATACCAAATTATTGGAATTGCGGCCCGATGATGCAAATGTTTTAAATCTGTACGGATTATTGCTGATTTCGCTTAAAAATTATGAAAAAGCAATTACAATGCTTACAAAGGCTTTTTTGTATAACAAATCCGCTTATGTTGCGGAAAATCTTGCTAAGGCATATTATCTGAATAACGAAAC
>CANPYW010000010.1 GCA_947588745.1 Candidatus Gastranaerophilales bacterium | reverse complement strand
ATTTCCGCTTCTTGGTTATAAATAACACCGCCAAAAGCATTACCCTTATCGGATACGGCATAATTTCCTATAAAATCACCCTTTATATCACCGATTGTAGAACTTGAATATTCTGCTGTATTATAATTGTAAATAGCACCGCCGAATGAATCATTAGCACCTTGTGAGTAGTTCTCAATAAAATCACCTGTTATATTACCGATTATACTGTCACGGTTATCAATTGCACCGCCATGAGAGATATTACCTTTGCTGGAAGAATAGTTTCCTATAAAATCACCTTTTATTTCACCGATTAATGCACCTGTGTAATTATATACAGCACCGCCATGTGCCTCCGAGTCTGATACGGCATAATTTTTAATAAAATTACACGTTATATTACCTATTGTCGCATTGTTTTCGTTAAAAACAGCACCGCCGCTTGCTGTCTCTTTTCCTTTCGCATAATTTTCGATAAAATTGCCCGTTATGTCACCTATTGAATTTTCGCTTCCGGAATTACCAAATCCGTCATTTTTAATTGCACCGCCGCTTGCAAAACCGCTTGTTGAACGGGCATAGTTATATTCAAAATTTCCTTCTATATCGCCTATTTTAGAATCGTAATTATCAATAGCTCCGCCTAATGCTGATGTGTTACCGGATGTATAATTTCCTGTGAAATTACCTTTAATATTACCTATTTTGCTATTAACATTAGCTATTGCACCGCCTGAAGAATTCTCTTTTTCACCAATAGTATAATTTCCGACAAAATCGCCTTCTATGTTTTCTATTTCTGATTTTTCATTGTTGTATATAGCGCCGCCTCTTGCAAAACCGTTTGTTGAACGGGCATAGTTATATGCAAAATTTCCCTTTATATTGTTTATTTTAGACATGTAATTCGAAATGGCTCCGCCATTTACATATTGGCCACCACCATATGTATGATTTCCTATGAAATTACCTTTAATATAACTTATTGTGCCTTCCCAGCCATTATATACAGCACCGGCTTCAGAATCAGCTGTTTCACTATTTGCATAATTTCCTATAAAATCGCCTTCTATGTTTTGTATTACCCCGCTGCCACTGTTATATATAGCACCGCCAATAGCACCACCGTCAACTTGGTTATTATCTACACGGTTTCTTATAAAATCACTTATAATATTAGTAATAGTATTTCTACCATCATTATATATAGCACCGCCTTGTAGAGTATTGCCTTCAGTTTGATTATATTCCAAGTTTACAAATTCTTGCTTTATATCTTCGAAAGGGGAGGTACCAATTACTTTTCTTTGATTATTGTTGTTATCATAATGCACGGTTATTTGAGCATCTTGATCGTTTGAAACTTCTAGCTCATAATCCCCTTTCCCGTTTTGTAACCATTTGAAATAAGCAGTAGTATCTCCGTTACCGTAATCGGTTTTTTTCAAATAGGTATCTGGCCCTTCGGCATTTACGGGAAGAGAAGATAAGTTAAACACGGATACAATTGATACTGCAAGTAAAAGCCCAAAACCTGACTTAACCTCCTTAAATAAGCCTATTCTGCACTGGGGGGGGAATTTACAGGTTTAATTTTCTTCATGCTCTTATCCTCAACTATTTTAAATTACAAGTAAAAAATTTTATATAAAATAACTATACTGCCAGACTAACTTTTTTATATCTTTCATTATAATCATTTCTTATAATATGTAAAGATTTATTTAGTTCTTAATATCTCCGTTAAAAGTAAAATTTTTTTCAACTGATATTTTGTATATTGCCTCGGTTCGCAAATTTTTAAACTTACTTTCTATAAATTTTATCTGAAAGTAAGGCCGGGTTTGACTACTTTTGCAAAAATTTAAAAAACTTGTGCAACTTGTCCGTTTTTACATAACTTTACAACTGAAATACATCAATGAAAACAACGATAAACAAACAATTACGGAAACTTCCGTGAACTTTCCGCAATAATCAGCTATCGCTTACAGGCTCATTTATTTCGCCAACGGCTCAATAATTCGCTTTGTAAAATGGAGGTTAAAAGAAATTAAACCGAGTGTTCATATAAAAGCGGGCTAAATGAAATTTAGCCCGCTTAATGCTTAGATTTTAATTAATGAACTTTGTAATTATTCTTTTGTGTATTCCGCATCAATTACGTCGTCATCATTATTTGATTTGGCTTGTTCTGAAGAAGCACTTTCGGAATTAGCCGTTTGAGCACCTTCTTGTTGAACTTGAGAATATGCTGCCTGGGAAATTGCATACATGGTTTGTTGCAGGTCTTCTGATAATTTTTTAATTTCTTCGACCGATTTATTTTCTTTTAATGCATTTTCAAGAGCTTTCTTTTGTTCATCAAGTTTAGTTTTATCCGCATCTGCGATTTTACCTTCAAAATCTTTAACAATACGTTCTGCGGAGCTGATTAAACTGTTGGCATTATTTTTGATTTCAGCTTCTTCTTTATGTTTTTTATCAATTTCGGCATTTGCTTCAGCTTCTTTAACCATTCTGTCGATATCTTGTTCTGATAAGTTTGATGAGTTTGTAATTGTAATTTTTTGTTCTTTGTTGGTAGCTTTATCTTTGGCAGAAACATTTACAATACCGTTAGCATCTATATCAAACGTAACTTCAATTTGAGGAATGCCTCTCATAGCCGGAGCTATACCTTCCAATCTGAACATACCCAAAGATTTGTTATCTCTTGCCATTGGTCTTTCACCTTGCAGTACGTGAATATCAACGGCAGTTTGGTTATTTTCGGCAGTTGAAAATACTTGAGATTTTGAAACAGGAATTGTTGTATTTCTCGGTACCAAAGGAGTAGAAACACCGCCTAATGTTTCAATGCCCAATGTTAAAGGAGTTACATCCAATAAAACGATATCTTTTACTTCACCTGCAAGAACACCGGCCTGAATAGCAGCTCCGACAGCAACAACTTCATCTGGGTTAACAGATTGGTTAGGTTCTTTTCCCGTATATTCTTTAACTAAAGCTTGAACGGCAGGAATACGTGTCGAACCGCCGACCAATACGACTTCATTTATTTCACCTTTTGATAAACCTGCTTCCTGGAGTGCATCCGCAACGGGTTTTTTGCATCTTTCAAGTAAATCGTGGCTTAATTCTTCAAATTTAGCTCTTGTTAAGCTCATATCAAGATGTTTTGGGCCGTTTGCATCTGCCGTAATGAAAGGTAAATTAATTGTTGTTTCAACAACTGAAGATAATTCGCATTTTGCTTTTTCGGCAGCTTCTTTTAAACGCTGCATGGCTTGTTTGTCGTTTCTTAAATCAATACCTTCCTGTTTTTTAAATTCGTTAACAAGCCAATCAATAATCTTTTGGTCAAAATCATCACCGCCCAAGTGTGTATCACCCGAGGTGGATAATACTTCGTGAACACCGTCGCCGATTTCAAGAACGGATACATCAAATGTACCGCCGCCCAAGTCGAATACCAAAACTTTTTCGGATTTTTCTTTTTCAAGTCCGTAAGCTAAGGCAGCTGCGGTAGGTTCGTTAACGATACGAAGAACATCCAAACCGGCTATTTTACCGGCATCTTTTGTTGCCTGTCTTTGGGCATCATTAAAGTATGCAGGTACAGTAATAACTGCCGATGTAACTTTTTCACCCAAATAATTCGAAGCGTCATCTGCAAGTTTTCTTAAAATCATAGCGGAAATTTCTTGAGGAGTGTAGTCTTTTCCGTCTATATTCTTTTTAAAATCTTCACCCATGTGACGTTTAATAGAAATAATTGTTTTATCCGGATTTAAGATTGCCTGACGTTTAGCTAATTGTCCTACAAGTTTTTCGCCTGTCTTAGAAAATCCGACGATTGAGGGGGTTGTTCTTGAACCTTCCGCATTAGCAATAACGGTAGGCTTTCCGCCTTCCATAACAGCCACTACGGAGTTTGTTGTACCTAAATCGATACCGATTGTTTTTGCCATAATTTTTATCTCCATTTCTTTAATTGTGTTTATTTTTTCCCTATATTTTTTATAACACCGTTTTTCAACTTTTCTTAAAAAATAAACAAAAAATTAATATTTCAAATTTTTATCTAATTTAAAATTTTGCTCATTCTTTTTCTTAATTACAAATAATATAATTTTATTCTTTAATTCCACCGTTAAGAATATCGTTGATAAAATATTTTCTTCCTAGTAAAAACACTATTATTACCGGCATACAGCATATTACGGAATATGACATAAGAGCTCCCCAATCGGTCACTTCTCTAAAACTTCCTTGAAAATTTGCAAGCCCTATCGGTAATGTCCTAATTGTATCGGAATTAGTTATTATTAAAGGCCACATAAAACTGTTCCACGTGGTTATAAAAGTAAATATTGCAAGCGTAATAACAGCTGGCAGAGATAGCGGCAGAGCTATCTTATAAAATACTTCAAAAGTATTGCATCCGTCTATTTGTGCCGAAGCTTCCATATCTTTCGGTAATCCTTTAAACCATTGACGCATCATAAACACGCCAAAACCTCCGAATAATCCCGGAATTATCAATGCCTGATATGTATCAACCCAATGAAGTTGTTTCATAAGAAAAAATAATGGAACTATATTTACCTGCGGCGGTATCATCATTGAAATTAAAAGTAATATAAATAAAGATTCTTTGTATTTAAACTCAAATCTTGCAAATGCATAACCCGCCATTGAAGAAATCGTAACCTGACCTATTGTTGTCACTATGGCAACAAACATACTGTTAAAAAAATATTTAAAAATATCCGTTGAATTAAATACGTATTTATAGTTATCAATCGTAAACGGATTTGGAATAAAACTTATATTGCCGCCGAATATTTGAGCTTCCCGCATAAAGGAAATGCTAATCATATATATAAAAGGCACAAGCATTGATAATGCCCCCGCCGTTAATATTACATATCCCAAAAATTTTTTCATATATTAATAATAGCACACCGGTATAAAATGGTTGAATGTTTATGAAGTTTATAAACATCGGTGAATAGCGGTATATTAATTATTTTTATTATGTTTAGGGATAAACAAAAGTAAAATATTGGCAAAGAATTTTTTCTGTAATAGACTAAAGATATGAAATATATAGAAAATGTAAGAAATTTTTGCATAATTGCACATATTGACCACGGTAAATCCACTCTTGCAGACAGGCTGCTTGAAAAAACGGGAACGATAGCCGAAAGGGATATGCAAAATCAATTGCTTGATTCCATGGATATAGAGCGTGAACGAGGCATTACAATAAAATTGAATGCCGCAAGAATGAATTATAAAGCCAAAAACGGTAAAGAATACGAACTTAATCTTATTGATACCCCGGGACACGTTGATTTCAGCTATGAAGTATCACGTTCTTTGGCGGCTTGCGAGGGAGCATTGCTTATTGTGGATGCAACACAAGGTGTTGAAGCACAAACACTTTCAAATGTTTATTTGGCTGCGGAACAGAATTTGGAAATAATTCCCGTAATTAATAAAATAGATTTACCCTCCGCAAATGTGGAGGGAACTAAGGCCGAAATAGAAGAAGTGCTTGGAATTGATGCTTCAATGGCAATTCCCGTTAGTGCAAAAGACGGTACAAACATAGAAGATGTTCTTGAAGCAATTGTTGATTTTATTCCTCCACCAGCCGATACTTCCGATAAACCTTTAAGAGCTCTTGTTTTTGACAGTGCTTATGACCAATATTTAGGTACACTCTGCTTCTTTAAGGTAGTTGACGGCAGTATAAAACTCGGCGATAAAATAAAATTTATGGCTACGGGTAAAGAGTATGAAGTTACGGAATTGGGATATCTTAATCCGAACAGAGTTCCCGTAAACGAGCTGAAAACGGGTGATGTAGGGTATATGGGATGTTCCATAAAAGAAATTACAAGATTTGTCGGTGATACAATAACTCTTGCCGAAAACGGGGCAAAAGAGCCTCTTGAAGGTTATAAAGAAGCACTTCCAATGGTATTTTCGGGAGTATATCCTGTTGATAATGACCAATATCAGGATTTAAAAGAGGCACTTGAAAAATTAAAGCTTAATGATTCCAGTATAACATTTGAACCCGAAACTTCTTCAGCTCTGGGGTTTGGCTTCAGGTGCGGTTTTTTGGGAATGCTTCACATGGAAATAGCACAGGAGCGTTTGGAAAGAGAGTATAATTTAACGCTCGTAACAACTGCACCGAGTGTTGTATACAGAGTTCACAAAACAAACGGAGAGGTTGTGGAAATTGATAACCCCGCAAATCTTCCCGATGCTCAATATCGTGATTATATAGAAGAACCTTATGTTAAGGTATCGATTATCACTCCGAGCGAATATGTTGGGCTGTTAATGGAATTGGCTCAATCAAAACGTGGTATTTTTCAAAACATGACATATTTGGATAAAATAAGAGTGTCATTGCACTATGAAATGCCTTTAAGTGAGGTTATAACAGACTTTTATGACAGATTAAAATCGTGTTCGAAAGGTTATGCAAGTTTAGATTACGAGTTCAGTGATTATAAACGTTCCGACCTTGTAAAACTCGATATTCTGCTGGCTAATGAAACGGTAGATGCCTTAAGTGCAATAGTCCATAAGGATAATGCATTTTATGTGGGGCAAAAACTTACGTCAAAACTTAAAGAAATAATCCCGAAACAAATGTTTGAAGTGGCTATTCAAGCTGCAATCGGCGGAAGAATTATTGCAAGAACAAATATTAAAGCATTAAGAAAAAGTGTGCTTGATAAATGCTACGGCGGAGATATTTCTCGTAAACGTAAACTGCTGGAAAAACAAAAACGTGGTAAAAAACGTATGAAAGCGGTAGGCAAAGTAGAAGTTCCGCAAGAAGCATTTATGGCTGTTTTAACTTTGGAAGATGACTAAGGAGGTAATTAAAATTGGCACTTGATACGGCACTTGTTATGATATTGGCGGGCGGAGAAGGTAAAAGATTATATCCGCTTACTCGTGACAGAGCTAAACCCGCAGTACCATTCGGCGGTCGCTACAGGATTATCGACTTTGTTATCAATAATTTTATTAATTCCGGATTTTATAAGCTGAAAATACTTACTCAATATAAATCAGACTCGTTAAATCAGCATATAGCAAGAAGCTGGCCGGTTTCTTCAATATTGGGTCAATATATAGATTTAGTACCCGCACAAATGAGGACGGACGGACATTGGTATCAGGGTACTGCAGATGCTGTTTTCCAAAATCTTACTCATATAAATGATGAAAAACCTAAGCATGTATGCGTTTTCGGCGGCGACCATATCTACAGAATGGATGTTTCACAAATGATGAGATATCACAAAAAGAAAAACGCAGAGCTTACAATTTCTGCTATTCCGATACCGATAGAACAAGCAAGCGAATTCGGTATTATAGAAGTGGATGAAAATTGGCGGCTTATAAGCTTTCAAGAAAAGCCAAAAACAAAACCTAAATCAATTCCGAACAG
The DNA here is from genome assembly GCA_947588745.1 of Candidatus Gastranaerophilales bacterium. Taxonomy (GTDB): domain Bacteria; phylum Cyanobacteriota; class Vampirovibrionia; order Gastranaerophilales; family Gastranaerophilaceae; genus Avigastranaerophilus. Next base: position 57,230 of record CANPYW010000010.1, on the reverse strand, counting down.
ACCGGATATGTGCCTCGCTTCAATGGGTAATTATATTTTCGAAACAAAAAATCTTGTGGAAGAAGTACAACAAGATGCACTAAATCCAAATTCAAATCACGACTTCGGGAAAGATATCATTCCTAAAATGCTTGCCGAGGGTAAACTTATTTATATTTATGACTTTTCACAGAACGAATATACCGGAATGACGGACTCCGAACGTGGATATTGGCGTGATGTGGGCAGTATAGACAGCTACTGGCAGGCTAATATGGATTTGTTAAATTATGAACCCGAATTGAATTTATATTCCGCAGATTGGCCTTTAAGAACTTATAATTATAACTTCCCTCCGGCGAAATTTTTGTGGGAAGAAGTTGAACGTACGGGCATGGCAACGAATTCAATGGTATCCGAGGGTTGTATAATTTCGGGCGGCAGTCTTTCAAGATGTGTGTTATCTCCAAATGTAAGAATAAACAGCTTTTCCATAATAAGTGATTCTATATTGATGGAAAATGTTAATGTAGGCAGAAATGCGGAAATCAGAAAAGCCATAATAGATAAAAATGTTGATATTCCGTCGGGTACAAAAATAGGAATAGACAGAGAAGAAGACCTGGCGAGGGGCTTTGTGGTTTCCAAAGGCGGTGTTACGGTAGTTCCAAAGGGGGCAAAATTATGAAAAAAAAGTTTTTTATAGGTTTATTCGTAGTTGCGGCAATCGGATTGTTTGTATTTGCTCATATTGTATTAAAAAGTAGCGAATATACAAAACCTCAACAAAATTTGCAAGCTCCGATTGAAATACCTGCAGAATATGTTGTTGAATATAATGAGATTACTGATTTTGACAAACCTTCAATTGTTTTATTTTATGTTGATTGGTGCGGCTATTGCAGAAGGTTTATGCCCGAATATGGAAAACTTGCAAAAAAATTGGCAGATAAATATAATTTTGCAATCATAAATTGTGAAAATCCAAAAAATATAGATATGGTAACGAAGTACCATATATCTGGATTTCCGACTGTATTTATGATTGATAAGAAATTAGACCATTCTTTTTCATTATACTTGTCTTCTCAAAGCACAGATGTTTTAGAAGAGGAGCTTAATAATTATATAAACTTCAGAAACAGAATGTTAAAGAATTTAAAATAAATTGTAAATATTATATATATAATTGACTTAAAACTTTTTACGAATATAATAGTCTGTAATTGGACGGTACTAAAATGGACTATCTGAGGAGATGAATGTATTCAAAAGAATTAAAAAAACAAGCCGAAACATTATTTCAATATCATAGGGATATAAACGGATTTTATAATGATTATGCGAAGTCCGCAGGTTTTACGCTTGCATCTTTATCAGTATTACAGGTAATTTTAAGGGAAAAAAATTGCACACAGAAAACAATAGCCAATATTACCTATTTACCGAAGCAGACGGTTAATGCAATAATAAAGAGTTTTAAAGAAAAAGGGATAATTGCCCCGCCCGTAGAATCGTCGACGGATAAACGAAATAAGGTTTTGACATTCACAAAAAGCGGAAAAGAGTATGCACAAAAAATAATAGAAGGTGCATCGGAAGTTGAATACAGAGCATTGGACAAACTCGGAGAGGAAAACAGAGAAGCATTAATACGAATTATAAAAATGTATAAAGATAACTTAAAATTGAATGAAAATACTAAATAGGGAAAGAGGAAGATAAATGAGTGATTTGAAAAGCACAAAAAAAAGATGGATAGCTTTTTTAATTATATTAATACTGGTTCCGATTGCATATCAGCGGATAAGTGCCAAAATAGCTTCCGACATGCAGGTAAAAGCACAATTAATACCGAAAGTTGTGCAGACTTCAACACCTGAAGTTCGTGAAATATATTCAAAATCCGAGTCTGCCGGAAGAATAGAGGCAAAATATTCGGTAGATGTTGTTGCAAGGATTAACGGTTGGCTGCAAAAGCGGTATTTTGACGAAGGAGCTAAGATAGCAAAAGGTCAAACATTATTTTTAATCGAACCCGATCAATATCAAATAGCCGTTAATAATGCTGCGGCAAGTGTAAGACAAAATCAGGCTTCTTATATTAATGCTCAAAAAGAGCTTTCAAGAGCGGAAGAACTGGTGCAAAAAGATTATGTAAGCAAATCATATTATGATGAAGCACTGGCAACAAGAGATAGAACAAAAGCGGCACTGGATGCCGCAAAAGCCTCGCTTGCCGATGCAAAATTGAATTTGGGTTATACAAAAATTACATCACCTATTGACGGTAAAATAGGTAAGATTATAATAACAGAAGGTAATTTGGTTAACACTACATCGGGGCCTTTAGCCAGAATAGTCAGTGTTAAACCTATATATGTTTATTTTAACCTGAAGAGCAGCGAATTTTTGAAATTCAGAAAAACCGATTCTTCGGCTGATTTCAGCAATATGAATGTTGAAATTCAGCTTGCCGACGGCAGTACATATTTAGAAAACGGAAAAATCGAGTTCGTAGATAATGAAGTTGATAAAACTACGGGAACGATAAGTTTAAGGGCAACATTTGAAAATGCGGATGAATTATTAATCCCCGGTGATTTTGTAAAGGTGATTGTTACATCCAAAACACCGAGAAAAGTTTTATTGATACCGCAATCGGCAGCATTGGATGATGCAAAAGGTTATTATGTATGGTCTTTAGATTCCGATAACAAGGCTGTAAGAAAAGATATTAAGGTTTCAGAAGAAATTGATAAGAAATGGGTCGTAGAAGAAGGACTTAACGAAAATGATATTTATGTATCAAAAGGAACTCAAAGTATTATTATGCCGGGGCAGAAGGTAAATCCGCAGCCTTTAGAAAAAGACAATAAAACAGCCGAATAATAACTGATAGGAAATGGTAGAAAATGGAAGATAATAAAAAGAAGAATAAATTATATTTCTTTATAACAAAGCCCCGTTTCGCAATGGTTATATCAATATTCATAACCTTGCTGGGCTTTGTGTCTATGTTTGGATTACAGCTTGAAAAGTATCCGAATATTACACCTCCGCAGGTAACAGTATCTGCTTCATATCCGGGTGCAAGTGCTTCGGTTATAGAATCATCCGTTGCTTCAATCATAGAATCGCAGGTAAACGGTGTCGAAAATATGTTATATATGTCATCAACCTGTTATGATGAATCATATCAGCTTGACATATACTTCAAAGTAGGTACAAATAAAGATATAAATCTTGTTAACGTTCAAAACAGATTACAACAGATAGAGGCTTTGCTTCCCGAAGATGTTAAGCGACTGGGTGTAACCGCTACAAACAGGGTAGCCGGTGCCGGTGCGTGTATTTTGAACCTTGTATCAAATGACGGTTCGTGGAGTCAATTGGATTTAACAAACTACGGAACCGTTTATATTAAAGATGAAATCAAGCGTTTAAAAGGTGTAGGTGAAGTAAACGTATTCGGTTCGGGCGATTACAGTATGAGAATTTGGCTTGACCCTCAAAAAATGGCAAACTTGAACGTATCTGTTTCTGAGGTAAAGGCGGCTATAGCTACTCAAAACGTTCAGGTTTCATCCGGTGCATTGGGTGCTTTGCCAAGTAATTCAAACCAAACATTAAGAATGACTTTAATGACAAAAGGCAGACTTCTTGAACCCGAAGAATTTGAAGAAATTATTGTAAGGTCAAATACGGACGGTTCGAGTATAAAGATAAAAGATATTGCAAGAGTCGAATTGGGTGCATATTCATACGATAAATTGGGTTTAGTTGACGGAAAACCCGCAGCTATTATTCAGGTAGTACCGTTACCTGGTGCAAATACAATTGAAATCGTTAATTTGGTAAAGAAAAAGTATGCGGAAATAAATAAAACGCTTCCCGAATCTTTGGAAATAAAAATGATGCACGATGACTCCACATTTATCAGAGAGTCAATGAAAGAAGTATTATTCACGATTTTATTAACCTCGTTGATAGTAATTATAGTAATATTCGTATTTTTGGGCGATTGGAGAGCAACGCTGGTACCTTGTATTACAATCCCCGTATCTTTGATAGGTACATTTGCGGCTCTGCCGGTATTCGGAATGTCTATAAACTTATTGACATTGTTTGCCATGGTACTGGCGGTTGCGGTTGTAGTTGATGATGCTATCGTTGTTATAGAAAACGTTAAACGTCACCTTGAAGAAGGTAAAACACCGGTTGAAGCTACTCAACTTACCATGCAGGAAGTTGGCGGTGCATTGGTGGCAATGGCTATGGTACTTATGGCGGTATTCGTTCCTGTATCTTTTGTTGCAGGTTTATCGGGCGTAATGTACAGACAATTTGCGGTTTGTATCGCAGTATCCATCGCTTTATCCGCTATATGTGCATTGTCATTATCACCTGCAATGTGTTCGATTATTTTAAGAGCCGAAGACCCGAACCGTAAACCGAGCAACTTCTTTACGGCTTTTATCAAAAAAGTGTTTGTTGCATTCGACAAAAAATTCGATATTATAACGCAATATTATTTGGATATTGTTAAAAAGTTTGTATACAATAAAAAATTAACCGTTGCATTATATGTTGCATTTATATTTTTAATGGGATTTCTGTTTAAAGTTATACCTACAGGCTTCATTCCGGATGAAGACCAGGCTGTTTTGATGTCACAGATTGTGCTTCCGCCGGGTTCCGCTTTAAATAAAACCCAGCAGGTTCTTGAAAAATATACCGCCGCTATTGAAGATGTGGAAGGTGTAGTAAAAGAAAGAATTGTTGTTTTTGCGGGCATGGGGCCTACCAATCAGGCATTTTGCGTAATTCCGTTAGCTGAATGGGGTGAAAGAAAGATATATCCATGGGATTGGGTATTAAGAAAAATACAGGGCAGACCTACGGATTTATCGCATAACGGCATATTAAAAGAAGTAAGAAAAAGAGCCGCAGGTATTAATGAAGCATCAATAGCGGTATTTTCACCTCCTGCCATTTCCGGTATGAGTATGTTGGGCGGTTTTGAGTTCCAAATGCTTTCAAAAGGCGAGCATTCTTTGCAGGATATCGAACAATATGCTGGTCAATTAACCGCCGCCGCAAATGCGGATTCAAGATTATCCAGCGTATACACGACATATCAGGCAAATGTACCGCAGTATCGTTTAAATATTGATTATGCAAAAGTTTTGGCACAAAATGTTGATATACAGGAGTTATATTCAACAATGGCTTCAACTTTAGGTTCATATTATGTAAACGACTTTAATAAATTGGGACGTGTATTTAAGGTTCAATTGCAAGCCGAATCCGATTTCAGAAATAAGGCTTCAGACCTTTCAAAAATATATGTTAAAAATATGAAAGGACAAATGGTTCCTTTACTCACAATGATTGATATTGAACAAACGGTTGGTGCCGCTTCAATTACGAGATTTAACCAGTATCGTTCAGTACAGTTCTCAGGTCAGCCCGCTGCCGGAAGAAGTTCCGGTGAAGCAATGAAAGCTATGGAAGAAGTTGCTTCAAAAACTCTGCCTGATGATGTAGGTTACGATTGGTCGGGAACATCTTTGCAGGAAAGAGAATCATCGGGCCAAACGGGAATTGTTGTAGCATTGGCTTTAACATTCGTATATTTGTTCCTCGTAGCACTCTATGAAAGCTGGTCAATACCGGTAGCGGTACTTTTAATAGCCCCCGTTGCGGCACTTGGTGCATTGGTATTCCAGATGATGCTGGGGCAATCGTTCGATTTGTATTCTCAAGTCGGTATGATAACGTTGATAGGTGTTGCGGCAAAGCAATCAATATTAATCGTGGAATTCGCCAAAGATTTACATGAGGGTAAAGGTTTAAGTATTGAAGAAGCAGCCATTGAAGCGGCAAGAATAAGATTTAGAGCCATTATGATGACGGCGTTGGCGTTCGTATTCGGTGTATTACCAATGGTATTCGCAACGGGTGCGGGTGCTCAATCAAGAGTTTCCGTAGGTTCAACCGTATTTGGCGGTATGACGGCGGCTGCTACAATAGGTACAATCTTAACTCCGGTATTTTATGTACTTGTTCAATCTTTGGTTGAAAACTTAGCAAAGAAAAAAGCCGAGAAAAAGGCAAATTAACAAACGGTGATATGACGGTGAGATTTCCTTAAAATACGGAAATCTCCCGAATATCTCAATTATAATAAATAGAGTAGAGTGGAAAAAAATGAACAAAAAATTATTTTTAGTTTTATTTATGATGGTTGTACTTCCTGCTTTTGCGGATGACAGTCCGTTTAGAGATGAGGTTGTTAACGAACTTCAACCCGAATTATCGGCTGTTGATACCTTAGGTAATGCTCAAAAAACATCGGTATCGGAGAAATTTACAAAAATTTTTCACAAATCTTCAAAACAAAATGTGAAAAGAGCAAAGGAAATTCAAGCAGCAGAACCCGAAAAAACAATTAAATCGGTAAAAAAAGAACAGAAAAAACAATCCTCAATAAATAAAAAACAGGCAAAAAAGCAATCAAAAAATACAAAACAAAATACTAAAAAAAATAAACAAACCGAAGCAAAAAATTCATCAAATATTAAAGAATTAAATAATTTAGTGGATGAAGCACAAAAAAATTATGCGGAAAATCCTGCCGTAAATAATTCGAACATTGATAACGGCAAACTGACTGATATTACCTATAAGGGCAGTGTTGATACCACAAGAATTATAGAAGTAAATGACTGTGTAAAAATTGCACTTGAAAATCATCCGTTAATTCGCTATGCAATGAGTAATGCGGAAGTGTATAAAAGCAAGATAGCTCAGGCATGGGCAAATTATTTTCCTACATTTTCGGCCGGAATAAGCTATTCGAGAAACAATATGCAGATGTCAAACTTTGTATTCCCCATTCAGGAATATGATATGTTTTATGTTCCAAATGTTTCGGGCAATTTGCTGTTGTTTGACTTCGGTAAAACAAAGGCTCAAGCCGATATAGCAAAAAGAAGTTACGAAGCGGCTAAATACAACCTTCAAACGAGTATAAACAATGTGGTATTTTCTGTAAAACAAGCTTATTACAATTTATTGTTTGCACAACAGCAGGTTAAAGTATACGAAGATACCGTAAAAGATTACACACTCCATTTAGAGCAGGCAAAGGCATATTATAATATAGGAACAAAGCCGAAAATAGATGTTTTAACTGCCGAATATAATCTTGGTAATGCGAAATTAAATTTAATACAGGCAAAAAATACATTAAAGACCGCCTATGTTCAATTGAGTAATGCAATGGGCATGCCCGATTACTCGGATTATGAAGTAACGGATAATTTAGTCCAAAAAGTTTATGATATAGATGTTGAGCAGGCAGTAAAAACCGCATTTGAAACAAGTCCGGAACTTTTGGCCGCAAAAAAGAAAGCTGATGCGTCGGAATTGCTGGTGCGTTCTTCAAAACGTGCATTTACTCCCGATATTTCAGGGTTTGCAGGTTATACGAGGGGCGGAAAAAAAGTTGATACCGATTACGGTTATCAGTTTGGTGCACAATTAAATTATTCGACCGTAAATTTAATGCGGTTAAAAAAGCAGGTTGATGAAGCAAAAGCTACATACAAAAGAGATTTGGCAGATTACGACAACACAAAGCAGAATATATATTATCAGGTGAAGGAAGCGTATATTAATCTTGAAAACGCACAAGAGAGTATAGGTGTTGCGAAATTATCAATGGATAGAGCAAAAGAACAGTATGATCAGGCTTCAGGAAGATATAAAGTCGGATTGGGTGAGGCTATAGAGCTAAAAGATGCCGAAACAACGTATAGAAATTCGCAGTTAAATTATTATAATACGCTGTTAAATTACCATGTATCGGCAGCAAACCTTGAAAAGATAATGGGTATTCCTCTTGAGGCTTCCGATACGGATTTATTGTAGACAATAAGCGGGTTCTTAATAAATTAAGAACCCGCTTATTTATATAAAACCATAATGTAACTACGGAGCAAGAATTGTTATAACATTTCTTCCGTCCATGGAGGGTTTTTTCTCTACCGTCATTTTCTCGTTAGCCAAATCGGTTAAGAACCTGTTAGCCAAATCATAAGCCAAATGGCTGTGCTGCATTTCACGACCTCTGAGCATGACCACCAATTTAACTTTATTTCCGCTTGCAATAAATTTTTTAATAGCATTCACTTTAACATTATAGTCATGAACATCAATTTTGTAGCGGACTTTAACTTCTTTTATATCAACCGTATGTTGTTTTTTCTTAGATTCTTTTGCACGTTTTTCAATTTCGTACTTATATTTGCCGTAGTCCAGAATTTTTGCTACGGGAGGCTCCTGATTAGGAGAAACCACAATTAAATCCAACCCTCTGTCTTCTGCCATTAACAATGCTTTTGATGTTGCCACAACACCATGATTATTACCCTCATCATCAATTAATCTTACTTCTTTGGCTCTTATATTTTCGTTTAATAATGAATTGAGTTGGTTATTATCTTTACTAATTGTTCTGTCCTCCTTTAATACTGACGAATTTATTGTATCAGACATTCTTTAACTTTGCAAATACAATTATTATAACTAAAAAACGAGCAGGAATTTTTTTGCCGGAACGGTAAATAAGAATTAATTCAATTTTTTACGGTCAAAAATCTTTTTTAACGGTTTATCATCATTATTAATAAACAAATTTTATAAAGGAGATAAAATCCAATTAAAATCCGATTAATTGATTTTACAAAAGTTAACAATACTCTTGCCAAAATTATTGATTTTAAATCATGTTTTCTATAATATAAAAGTATAACCGTAGACAGTCGGGGAAGTCGAATTATTAACGGTAGTTGAGTTTGATTTCTTAATAAATCACCCGACCGAGGAAAACAAAAATAAAGTCAATTACAGGATTGGTATATTTGTTGAAGATTTACGGTTAAAACGTAAATTTTTTTATGTTTAAAACAGGTCGATATAATACAAATAAGGAGCTAAAAATGACAACAAAAGCCTTTAAACAAGAGAAAATAGAAGCAATAAAAGAGAATTTTGCTAAGGCTAAAGTTGCTGTAGTTACTGAATATATTGGAATGAGTGTGGAAGAAATTACAAAATTACGCCGCAATCTTCAAAAAGAAGACAGTGATTACATGGTAACAAAGAATACTTTGGCAAAAGTTGCCTCAAAAGGTACTCAATTTGAAGTACTTGACGATGTTTTAAAAGGACCGGTTGCTATTGCGTTTGGATTTAAAGATGAAGTTGCACCTGCAAAAATTGTTGCAAAATTTATAAAAGATACAAAAAAAGGTGAAATTATCGGTGCGGCTTTAGACGGTAAATTCTTAAATGCTAAGGAAACCGAAGTTCTTGCAAGTCTTCCGTCAAAAGAAGAACTTTATGCCAAAATGCTTGGCAGCATAAATTCACCTGCTACGGGTATAGTTGGTGCTGTTAATGCGGTAATGAGCGGTTTAGTTCGTGCAATGGATCAGGTTGCAAAGAAAAAATCAGCTTAAAAGTAATAAATAGAAAAATAATAAAAGGAGAAATAAAATGAGCGTACAAACAATATTAGAAGAAATTGAAAAATTAACATTAATCGAAGCTGCTGAATTAGTAAAAGCTATGGAAGAAAAATTCGGTGTTTCAGCTGCTGCTCCCGTTGCAGTTGCTGCTGTAGCTGCTGCTCCTGCTGAAGCTGCACACGAAGAAGTTTCAGAAGTTAATGTTATCTTAGCATCCGCAGGTGCTAATAAAATAGCTGTATTAAAAGAAGTTAGAGCTATTACGGGTCTTGGCTTAAAAGAAGCTAAAGATTTAGTTGACGGTGCACCTAAAGCTATTAAAGAAGGCGTTAAAAAAGAAGAAGCTGAAGCTCTCAAGAAACAACTTGAAGCTGCCGGTGCTACAGTTGAAATCAAATAGTTATTTTAACACGAGATTAAAAAAGGGGCTTATTTTAAGCCTCTTTTTTATGTTGTTCGGGCTTAGTTCTTTTTTATTTTTAAATTAGACTGTTTTGTAATATAAAAAAACGGTTTTCTATTAAATACTTATTTTGTACTAAGTAATTATGGAGATAAAAAATGAAAAAAGTCTGTCTTTTATTATTGGCATTTATAGGTATGAGCATGTTAGGCAGTTATGCGGACAGCCCTTGTGACAGTGAAGTTAATATGCCGAAAAAATCATCATGCGGATGCCCGTGTCATAAATCCGCTCAAAACTATGGTTATAATAAACAATACGCACAGCAGTATAATCAACAATATAATCAATATTATAATAAATCATGCAATGAGCCTTGCCAAAAACAATATAGTACGCCCTGCAACAAACCTTGCAGTGACCCTTGTGATGAAAATTATTCAAATACTTACGGTTCGGAATGTTTTTTGTGTACAAACAGGAATATTGATGAATTATTTAATTGTATGAATTTAAGTGAAACTCAATTGTGTACGGCTATGAAAATTCAAGATAAATATGAACTTGAAGTTTTAAGTTTAAATGAAAGAATTCAATGTGAGGAGCAAAAAATTTATGCATTGAAGCAAAATTGTGCAAAAAAGAGTGAAATCAGAAACGTTAACAGAACTATAAAAGATTTAAAGAAAAAGAGAAAAGAAATTTGCAAGTGTTATGAAAAGCAGTTTAAGGCAATACTTTCGGATTCTCAAATAAAAGCCTATAAAAGAGCAAAAAAGTAATATAAAGAGAGTCGTTTGACTCTCTTTTTTGTTAGATGTTTAATAATTTCAAACGGTATGGAATATGAACTTATAAAGCTGAATACGGCAAGAAATTGTTTAAGGTATATCATAAGAGCTTTTAAGCCTGAAGAATTATATATACCGTATTATCTTTGTCCCGTCATAAAAAATTCCGCATTAAAAGAAAATTGCAAAGTAAAATTTTATCACGTTGATATTAATTTCAAACCGACGATTGAATTTCCCTTAAATGCTTATATATTATATCCAGATTATTTTGGTGTGTGTCATGATATAGTCTTGGAGCTTGAAAAGAAATATAAGAACTTAATTTTGGATAATTCTCATTCTTTTTATTCAAAACCGGGAGGCATTGCCTGTTTTAATTCATTACGTAAGTTTTTTCCCTCTCTAAGAAACGGAGCATTCCTGTATACCGTAAAAACAGCGTGTTTAAACATTAAAAAAGACGAATATTATTATGAACCGAAAGAGTTATCGTTTGAAGATATATGTAAGAATGAGCAAATGCTTGATAATGAAAATATAAAATATATGTCCGATTGTACTTATAAATATTTTAAAGAGCTTGATTTATCAAAAGAAAAACAAAAGAAAATCGAGTTATTTAATTTTTACCGTAAAAAATTATCTGCCGAAAACATATTAAAATTGAATATAAAAGACGGGGCGGTTCCGTTTAAATACCCGTATTTGGCTAAAAATGAAGATATTGCAAATGATTTTGCAAAAGAGTGCGAAAAAAAGAATATCACAATATACAGGTATTGGAATAATTTGCCGGATGATTATCCCGAAAAAGTTTTTTATAAATGCTTGGTCGCCGTTTAGTTATGAATATTAAATTCACTGAAAATACCGTTTTTTCCGGGCAGTTTTAAATTGGTATAAGTATCGGAGGCGAAATTATCCGCAAATTTTTTTTCATCTTTCAAACTGTTAATAGTCATTGCCGTTGCTGTTTTTTCGGAAAGTTTTTGTTGTTTTGTAAGTTTAGCTTCAAGAATTGCTGCGGGAATAAAGGTTATAACCGCACCTAACCCTTTTAATAAACCGGAGAATTTGTTTTTTTGGTTTTTGTGCAATAAAAATTCCGCAAGTTTAGAGCCTAAAAAGCCGCCGGCTGCGGTTGCAATAATATCAACAGGGCCTAAAATGGTTTCGGAAAGAGATTTTATGCCTACCGATTGATTGTATATATTTTCTCTGTGCTTGTTTAAAACCATAGATGTATTTTTTTGCATAATTTTAGCATCTTTTAATTGTTTTGATGAAAGCTCAAGAGTCTTTTTTGCCTGAAGTTTTGTTTTAATTTTAGGCAGTTCCGTCTGAGAGAATTTATCATATTCTTTCATATCTTTAATCGTTGATTTTATAAACTCAATGGGACTTTGGTTTACCGTTTCATCATACATATCATATTGAGCAGGATTTTCCGTAAAGTTTTTTAAATTTTTATACTTTGTGGCAAGTATTGCCTTGTTTTCAATGTCTGATATGTTTTTGTTCATTAATAAGTACGTTAATAAAGGAGCTCCGAATTTTATAACGCATTGAAGCGGTTTATTTTTTATATGCAGAACATCAACCAATTTGTCCGTTATAAGATATTCCAAAAATCCGCCCGTAAATAAGGATGAATATGCAATATTTGAAATGGTTTCTATTTTTCTTAATTTTTCTAAAGAATTATACTCGACATTTTTAAGCATATTTTCATACAATTGTTGATTTTCTTTGGCTTCCTGTTCTTGAGAGTCGGAATATTTGGAGTTTGAATTTTTTTCTAATGAGTTTAAATATTCGTTTTTCTTTTGTATGTATAGCTTATGATTACCGTTATATTCTCTTACCGAGTCAAAAGATGACTTAATATTTGCTTTATCTTTAATTTTATCTACGACGGAAAATTGCCTGATTGAATTTTCAGCCGCTTTCGTAACTTGTTCGTTTTGTTCGGGTGTAAGAATTGCATACATTTCAGGTTGATTAATAATATTTTGGGAAGCATCAAAGCTCGATTTTCTTATTAATCCCAGCTGTGATTGCATGGATTTTTTTATGCCTGCGGCATAAATTATAATGCTCAATACTGCGGAAGCGGCTGTCATAAGCTTTGGCAACCCGATTTTTTTGCCTAAAATTTTAATGGAACCGTTTTTATATGAATTTAGTTTGGCTGCAAGATTTTTTTCAATATTATTATTTGGATGTTTATTTAAAAACGGAATTATTTTGGTTATTGCCGCAGGCATGGCGGCAATGGCTGTTACGGCAGATAAAAGCTCTATATTGCAGGTTTGATAAAACGTTTCGGAATCTTCCGCTTTTTCGTGTTCGTAATTATCCGCAACAAGTAAAGGTTCGGCAATTATTTTAGCTTTTTGTTTCAAAATTTCGGCGTTAGAATTCTTTAGAACAGTTTCGCTTTTTTGTTTATTTGCTTTCAGTTCCGCTTCACCGTTCAGTTTGTTGTATTCGTTAATATTATTTCTGTATGATGTATAGAAAGAAAAAATATTTTTCATCAAGCATATAATTCCTTTACTAATTAAATTTAAAGCGAAAAATTAGTAAAATTGACAATTTGAACGGATTTATTCATATATTTTTACAAAATTTCTGTAAGATATGTTATGTTTTTAGTAGAATAATATAGATTAGAGAGAGGGATTTTTAATGTCATTAAATTCATTTTTAGGTATAGATGTCGGTTCCGTTACGACAAAAGCCGCTATTGTAGATGAAAACGGCAAGTTTGTTGACGGATTTATGACAAGAACATCGGGGAAACCTGTAGTTGCTGTTCAAACATCATTAAGAAACCTTATGAGTCAGGCAAAACTGGAATATAATATATTGGGCGTAGGTACAACAGGTTCTGGAAGAAATCTGGCAGGTGCTTTGGTCGGTGCGGATGTGGTTAAAAATGAAATTACGGCTCATGCTGTCGCAGCAAGCACTTATGTACCCGGAGTTCAAACAATTCTTGAAATAGGCGGACAGGACAGTAAAATTATCATACTTCGTGACGGTATTGTTACCGATTTCGCCATGAATACGGTATGTGCCGCAGGTACGGGAAGCTTTCTTGACCAACAGGCTTCAAGATTAAATGTTCCGATAGAAAACTTCGGAGATATTGCACTAAAATCAACATCTCCCGCCAGAATTGCCGGCAGATGCGGCGTTTTTGCCGAAAGTGACTTAATTCATAAACAACAATTGGGTTATCCCGTAGAAGATTTACTGTACGGATTGTGTCAGGCTCTTGTAAGAAATTATTTGAGTAATCTTGCATTAGGCAAAGAAATATTGCCGATTGTTACTTTTCAGGGCGGTGTTGCCACAAATTCCGGCATGGTAAAAGCATTTGAAGAAGCTTTAAACACTAAAGTTGTTGTTCCCAATAATCATCAAACAATGGGGGCAATTGGTGCGGCACTTTTAGCCATGGAAAATTATCAGTTTAATGAAACAAAAACTAAATTTAAAGGATTTGAAGTAGGTCAAATGTCATTTAATTCGTATACAAACCAATGCAGTGGCTGCTCCAACAATTGCGAAATTATCACAATTGTGGAAGGTGAAATTACATCTCATGAATTGAATAATAAATCTGATAAAATTATTGCTCGTTGGGGCGGTACGTGCGGAAGATGGGATATCGGTTAATAAATAATTAAAATATTCTTGCATTCAAGGCGGAAATATTTTTTTATTTAAAATAAAAATTACCCTTTTATATGATATTTTTTTTATATATTTTGAAGTAAAATATTGTTAATATTAATAGGATAAGACAATGGCAGAGTTAAAAGATAAAGACGAACAATACAGTATTTTTTTAAAATATAAAAAATCCAAACATGATAATGATGAGGAAGATAATAGAGATAGTAAAGATAATAAAGACAAAAAAGACAAGAAGGAAAAACACAAAAACAGAAAAAAAGGCAGATTTAATTTTTTAAAACTGATTTTGTTAATGGTTTTCATGGTTTTGTTAACTCTTTTAACTCTGCACACAATAAATAATTATGACAGCATTTTGCTTAAAATTGACGAATTAACGGGCGGAAAATTTGCTTTAGGACATAGTGATAAACTCGATTTAGCTCCTTCTAAATTCAGTTTTAAAATGTTAAGCCGATATCAAAACATTCTTCTTTTGGGTGTTGATTCCAACGGGCCTGATACACTTCCATTCTCCGGTGTGCGTTCGGATACTATGATTGTATTAAGTGTTGATTTGCATGGGAAAAGCATAAATGCTATTTCCATTCCTCGTGACAGTAAAGTATATTTGGCAGATGCTCAAGGCATAAATAAAATTAATGCAGCTTATGCTTTAGGCGGCATCGATTTAACCAAAAAGACAATTGAAGAAACTTTCGGAATTAAAATACATAACTATATAGTCATTAATGCCGAAGGTGTACGTAAAATTATAGATGTAATTGGTGGAGTTCCTATTCATATTGACCAAAATATGCATTATCACGATAATACCGCTAAATTACATGTCGATTTTAATAAAGGAGATTACGTCTTAAATGGTAAACAGGCTGAAGAATATTTAAGATTTAGAAAAGATATGCATGGTGATATAGGACGTGTACACAGACAACAAAAATTCATAAAAGCTCTTTTAGAACAGTTAAAATCACCCGATACTTTAAGAAAAATTCCCGAAGCTTTAAAAATAGCAGGATTATATACAAGGTCTGATTTGAATTTGTACCAATTATCCCAATATGCTTCTATTGCACACGAAATTGACCTGAATAAAGTAGAATTCATGATGCTTCCGGGAGCACCCAATAAAAAAGGTATGGTAAGTTATTGGATTTTAGACCCTGAAAAAACTCAAAATGTTATTAACAGGCTTATATACAGGCAAAAAGATGTATCAACCGAAAGTAATATAACTGTTGGTTTGATGTATTCCAAACCCAAAGAAATTGAAGCCATGTCAATTCGTGATGAATTAAAAGCCGCCGGATATGAGGTTAATTGTAACGGACATTCAGAAAAAATTTCCGATACTAAAATCATAGGCTATAATTCCCAGTTATCTATAGATACTATTAGACAAATGCAAGAAAAAGTTCCTCAAATAGCTAACTTTACATATACACATTCTCCGGTTAGAAATTTCTGCGAATCAAGTGACGTTGTAATTACTTTAAATAACAATGACAGCTTAATGTAAAATTAATTGTGATTATTTTGTTGTATAATTTTATTAAACAAAATATTAAATTAATTAACAGGGTGTGAATTATGGAAGTTTTAAATATCGCTATTCCTAATAAAGGAAGGTTATCCGAAAAAATATACGATTTATTAAATTCTGCAGGCATGGTGTTTCCGTCTAAAGATGAAAGGACTTTACAGGTTACAACAAAAGATAAGCAATATTCCATAATTTTTGTAAGGACTCAGGATATACCTATGTTTGTGGAAAACGGCATAGCGGATGTAGGTTTTACAGGGTTTGATATCTTAACCGAACTAAAATCAAATGTTGATAAAATAATGGATTTAGATTTCGGATATTGCGAAATGGTAGTTGCGGTTAAAGAAGAGGACTGTTATCAAAAATCGAGCGATTTGCCTCAAAATCTTAAAGTTGCAACATCTTTTCCCAATATAGCGAGAGAATATTTCGAAAAACTGGGTAAAACCCCAAAAATTATAGAAGTTTCGGGTGCTACGGAAATCACTCCGAGATTGGGGCTTTCGGATGTTGTGGTTGATATTACCTCGTCAGGTTCAACTTTAAAATCTAATAAATTGAGAATAATAGATAAAATTTTGGAGTCAACCGCAATTGTAATATCAAATAAAAATTTGAACGAATATAAAAGAGAAAAAACTCAATCTGTATTGAGAGCAATAAAATCCGTTATAGATGCAAGACAAAAAAAATATTTAATGGCACATGTGCCAAAAAGCTCGCTGGATGAAATAAGAAGCTTTTTGCCGGGGCTTTCATCACCTACCATTATGACACTTGCAGGGGATGATAAGAATGTTGTAATGCACGTTGTTGTGGATGCCGATAAGGTGTTTGACAGTATAGATAAGCTGAAAAAACTCGGCGGACAGGGTATTTTAATAATGACGGTTGATCAAATGGTGAAATAATGAAAAATTATCCCAATTTGGAAAGATTAATAGAAATAATTGAAATTTTAAGAAGTGAAAACGGCTGTAAATGGGATAGAGAACAAACCCATTCTTCGCTTAAAAGCAATATGATTGAAGAAGCTTATGAAGCGGTTGATGCGATTGATGACAATGATTATCCGCATATTCGTGAAGAATTGGGAGATGTTTTATTACAGGTGGTTCTTCACTCGCAAATAGCGAAAGAATCGAATATATTTGATATAGAAGATGTTGCTAAAGGAATTTCGGAAAAACTCATTCACAGACATCCGCATGTTTTCGGAAATGTAAAAGTTAATTCTACGGAAGATATTCTAAATAATTGGGAAAAAATTAAAAAAGAAGAGAAAAAACATCGTAAATCCTTAATGGATGGTGTGTCAAAATCACAAGCCGCTTTAATGAGTGCTCAAAAAATCAGTAAAAAAGCGGTAAAAGCAGGCTTTGAATGGCCCGATGAAAATTCTCTGTACGATTGCATTAATTCGGAATTTCAAGAGTTTAAATCCGCAAAAACCAAAGAAGAAAAAGAAGAAGAACTCGGTGATATTTTATTCGGTATTGTTAATCTTGCAAGATGGCATAAAATTGATGCGGAACAAGCTTTATTAAAAGCTAATAAGAAATTTATGAAGCGTTTTAGGATAATGGAAGAAAATGCCTCAAAATGCTTGGAAGAACTCTCGCTCGAAGAATGGGATGAACTATGGAAACAAGCGAAACAAGAGCTAAAAAAACAGAATTCCAAAGAAGAAAATAACTTGTAAACAAATGCAAAATTCGGCCGTAATTTCGTTAAATGCTTATTGTAACCCTTGAACCCTCTTTATGATAATTACCGCCGCCGCATACTGTTTCGATAACCCGTAATAAAAACTCACGTGAAGCGTCCATTTGGTTAATGTAGAACTCTTGATTGCCGAGATGTCTTATTTTTATAATTGCTTTGCCGTTTTTATCAGCAGGAACGTACAAAGAAGCCACTTCCAAATCCAGTAATTTTTGTTCGGTTTCTTCGTTATAGCCTTGCGAAAGTTCGGGGATTATACCTTTTATAGCAATAATTCTGCCCGTAAATAAAGGGCCGTCTTTTTCACGATGAAGTGCTTTAGGCTTATCTTTCGTGTTAAATATAAAACTTATGGAATGCCAAAGAATATTAATAAGTGCAATATGCATTTGTCTGTCATATTTGTAATAAATATTTTCCGTCGGAATACCTCTCATGCTGAATGACTGTTTTAGGTAGTCAACAGTAAGTGCCATATTCTCAACCATTTTGTCAAAAAGTATAAGAGTATTTGTACTTGATTGCTGATACTCTAAAAACTGTTTATACATGTGTCCAGATACAAGCCCCATTCTTTCTTGTATTACTGATGACTTGCGCATTGTTGTTTCAAGATTATCAAAATTATCGTTCAAAGAAACTCCTTTATCATTTAATGATATTGTAATTGAAAATAAGTTTTATAATAACATTCTATCTTTTTATTTTTACAAAAACTAATACTTATTTTACATTAATTAAAGTTTTAATTTTGATTTTTTATAATAATTGAAATATAATATTAACTATGAATATTGTAGTTGTTGGTTACGGACGGATGTTCCAGTCGCTTGTAAAAGCGGTTTTGGCTTCAAATCATAATTTAGCTGGTGTATACAGACACGATAATGTTATGTTGTCACCTTTTATGAAATTTTATTGTGATAAATTCAGTCCGTCTAATGATTATAAGTTTATTTTAAAAAATAATTTAACCGATATAAAGGCAAGAAGTGTTAATTCCGATGAATTTAGGAATTTTCTGAAAATAAACAATGTTGACTTGTTAATAGTCGGTTCGTGGAGTGAAAAGTTTTCAATGCAAACTATAAATACTCCTAAAATAGCTTGTATTAATGTTCATCCGTCACTTTTACCAAAATATAGAGGCCCAAACCCTTATATAATGACAATTTTAAACGGTGAAACAATAACGGGTGTTACGTTTCATTTAATGGATGTGAATTATGATACCGGGGCAATTCTTCATCAAAAAGAAGTTAACATTTTTCCTGACGACACAGGTGCTTCTTTAAAAGCACGCTGCTGCATTGCCGCTCAAAAAGAACTTCAATTTTTGCTTAATAATTTTGATATAAAACTTAAAAAACCAATAAGCCAAAATGAAACACAGGCAACATATTATCATCACGTCGGTTTATCTGATGCAATACTTAACTTTGAAAAAGAAACCTCCGAACAAATAAACCGGAGAATTAGGGCTTTAAACCCATGGCTGAATTGTTTTATTTGTTATAAAAACGAATTTTTTACTTTTAAAGATTACAAAATGTATTCTAAAATCTTAAATAAAAAACCCTCAACTATAGTTAAAAAAACGGCAAACTCTATTTATATTGTGTGTAAAGACGGAAGAGTTATGGGGTTTGCTAATCTGAAAATTCAAAGACCTGTTTTAAAATATTTTACAAAATTTTATATGAATAACATTGTAAAAGTTGATACACAGGCATGCTAAACGTGTTCGGGTTTTTTATTCTCTGATGATTTAATTATGTGTAAATTTCTTGTTTCGGTTAACATTTGTCGTGCTGCTGCAAGTTTTTCTTTTGTTTCTTTTGAAATGCTTCCCGAAGCAATAAGCCTGTCTACAAAGTTATTATTAAGCTTTACTGCTTTTGTGAGTGCACCTATTTCATCCAAAACATCTTTAATTTCGGCAAAATCATAATTATATGATTGTTTTGACTGATAAATAAGGGTTTCACCGTTAGGAGAATGAATACTTTCGCCGCCTTTTTCAAAATATAATCTGAAAACCGACTTTAAATCCTGCATTTCAGACTGCATAATTTGTACGGTCTGTTGAATACGCAAATATCTTTCAAAAAGGTAATCAATATTATCAAATTGCTGAATTTGCCAGGCATATTTTTTCTCGTAAAGTTTTTTTAATGCCGGATATGCAAGTGCAAGACCCTCTGTATCTGCCATTGCTCTATGTCTTGTGGAATATTCGACATTGAATTTATTCATTAAACTTTCCAATCCGCAAGATTCAATTTCGGGATATACTTCTTTAAACATCATTTGTGAATCAATACGGGGATTTGTAATGGGGTTTCCCGTCTGTCTTATACTGGCTTCGTTAATAAATGAATAATCAAAAATAGCATTATGGGCAACGATAGGAAAATCACCTATAAATTCAAGAATTTTCGGCATAATTTCGGCTTCCGTCGGAGCATCTTTAACATCATCCTCGGTAATTCCGTGAATTGCTATACTGGATTTTCTGATATGCTGCTCAGGATTAATCAAAGATTCAAACCTGTCTTTTATTTTCCCATTTTCAAGCCTTATTGCAGCAAATTCGACCATACGTTCTTTTGTATAATCCAAGCCTGTTGTTTCGACATCCAAAACAATTTCAATACACTTTTTTCTCGGCACAAAAAATCTCCCTATACACTTATAATGATAACATAAACTTTCAAGACAAGCAAAAAATAAGAAAATATTTAAAATTATACTATTAAGTAGTAGCAAAATAAATATATCAGTAGTAACATATAATGTAAAGGATAAAATGGATTGTTGATATGGGAAGAATAGTTATTAACAGAGACAGATGTAAAGCATGCTACTTATGTGTTGATGCATGTCCGAATAAAGTTTTGGAAGCGGATGAAACAGTCAATACATTGGGATACTATCCCGTAAAAGTAAATGCAGAAAAGAATTGTGTGGGATGCACTGTCTGTGCAAGAGTTTGCCCTGACATTGCAATTGAAAAGGTGTACAGATGAAAAAACAGAAAGAACTATTAAAAGGTAATTATGCGATTGCACAAGCTTCTATTGAAGCGGGTTGCAAAAGCTATTTTGGATATCCTATTACGCCCCAGAGCGAAATTGGTGAATATTTAAGTACCAAAATGCCGGAATTAGGACGTGCTTATGTGGCTGCTGAAAGTGAAGTTGCTGCAATAAGTATGGTATTAGGTGCCGGTGCAACCGGAGAAAAAGTCATGACATCATCATCATCGTGTGCGGTTGCCCTTATGCAAGAAGGATTATCTTTTATTGCCGGAGATGAAATACCCTGCGTACTTGTTAGTGTTATGAGAGCAGGCCCGGGGTTAGGTTATATTTATCCTTCTCAAGGTGATTATTATCAGGCAACAAAAGGCGGTGGAAACGGCGATTATAAATTGGTTACTTATGCTCCTGCAAGCGTTCAGGAATGTATTGATTTAACTTATAAATCTTTTTATGTTTCACAAAAGTACAGAACCCCCGTATGTCTTTTGGCTGACGGCATGCTGGGTCAAATGATGGAACCTGCCGTTATAGGTGAATATCCATATCCGGAAGTTGACCAATCATCATGGGCAATAACAGGTGCAAAAGAGCGTGAAGTACGTCATATAGCTTCTATTGAACGTGACCAGCAGACTCTTAAAAACAGAGTTGAAAAGATTTTTGAAAAGTATAATCATATATTGGAAAATGAAAATATTTTTGAAAAATATGAAATAGAAGGTGCAAAGCTCGTTATAACAGCATTCGGCAGTATCGCAAGAATTGCGAAAGCAGCAGTTAAAATGGCAAGAAAAAACGGGTTAAAAGTAGGTTTATTCAGACCGATTTTACTCAATCCGTTCCCTGAAAAAATTGTTGCCGAAATTGCACAAAAAGTCGACGGTATTCTTGATGTCGAATTAAATTGCGGTCAAATGCTTAATGATATTAAAGCGAGTATTGCAAGTGCCGCAACCATTCCTGTTGAATTCTACGGACGTCCGGCAGGTGTTATGATGACAGTTGAAGAAATTTATAAGCAGATTGAAGCTGCTTACAGAAAGTTGGTTGAAAAGAAATATGGAACAGCTTGTATATAAAAAACCTGATGCTATAAGAGATGATTTTAGAATAACTTTTTGCCCCGGTTGTGACCACGGTGTCGCAGTTAAATTGGTGGCTGAAGTTATTGACGAACTTGGAGTTAGAGAAGATACAATAGGCATTGCCTCCGTAGGCTGTAGTGTCTTTTCTTATGACTTTTTTAATGTTGATATAGTGGAAGCTGCTCACGGCAGGTCTTTAGCCGTTGCAACGGGTGTTAAACGTACAAAACCCGATAGAGTTGTATTTACTTATCAAGGTGATGGTGATTTAGCTTCTATCGGTCTTGCGGAAACTATTCACGCAATGACAAGAGGCGAAAAAGTTACCGCAATTTGTATTAATAATACAACATACGGTATGACCGGCGGACAGGCAGGCCCTACAACATTACTCGGACAAGTTACCACAACAACGACAAAAGGACGTCAAGCTGAACTTTCCGGCTATCCTTTAAAAATATGCGAAATTCTAAAAGAAGTTGACGGTACGGCATTTGTTGCAAGAGTCACTCTGGATAGCCCGCAGGCAATAATGAATGCAAAAAAATGCATAAAAAAAGCATTTGAAGCTCAATTAAAAGGGTTGGGAACAGGTTTTGTCGAAATCCTTTCGACTTGTCCTACCAATTGGAAAATGACTCCGCAAGAATCCCATGCGAGAGTTCGTGGTGAAATGTCCGAAGTTTTCAAACCGGGTATTTATAAAGATAAAGTCAGCGAGGTTGTATAATGAATTCTAATGTTTTAATTGCGGGTTTTGGTGGACAGGGTGTATTATTTATAGGACAATTACTTGCTAATGCATGTATGCATGAAGGTTTAAATGTTACATGGTCACCTGCTTACGGGGCTGAAATGAGGGGTGGAACTGTTAATTGTACCGTTTGTATGTCTGATGATGAGGTGGCATGTGCTTATGTTGATAAACCCGAAAATGTTATCGCTCTTAATGGCCCGTCGTTTGAAAAATTTGAAAGTATGATTAAACCCGGAGGAATTATGATTGCTAATTCTTCATTGGTTAAATCTAAACCAAAAAGGTCTGATATTACTTATAAATTTGTTCCAATGACAGATATTGCTCACAGAAACGGCCATGAAAAAATGGCAAATATAGTATCTTTAGGTACTTTTTTAAGTGTTTTTCCTATTGTAGGAAAAAATGCCATTATTGAAACCATGAAAAATAAATTAACGGGCAAAAAAGCTGCTATGCTTGAAAGTAACATCCAGGCATTGGAAGAAGGTTTTGCTGAAGCTCAAGCTTTAGTTCATTAACTAAAATTTATAATTCAGTTCTGATAAATATATAATCAGTAAAATACTGATTGTATTTATGTTTTTATTGATTGTATAAAAATTAGAATATATTTACCAAATAATAAAATGCCTATAATTACACTGAATATTACGGATAATAAAACCATGCCTGCGGACATATCTTTAGCCATTTCCACCAGTTTGGAATAATTATTTTTGTATACTGCATCTAATGTAAATTCAACTACGGAATTTATAAGTTCGCAAATTAAAACAAGTGCTATCATAACAACGGTTATGCAAATATCTGTTATTGAAAAATGAAATACTAATGTAAGTACAAATGTGATGACTGAAATAACAACCTCACAAGCAAAATTTCGCTGAGAAAATAAAGCAAGGTTTAAGCCATGAATGGCATTAGCTATACTTTCATATATATTTGATGATTTGAATTTTGTCATAGAACAATTGCCTTTGCTTTATTTTGTGTTTGTACCATAAAATTGTAATCCGAGTCATTTTGATGGTCAAAACCCAACAGATGTAGTACACCATGAGAAAGAATATAATATAATTCGCTTTCAAATGATACATCATTTTCTTTCGCTTGTTCTTCAATTTTATTTATTGAAACAATTATTTCACCTAAATTCACTTCACCGTCAAAAATAAATCTTTCTTCCTGCGGAGAATCCGCAAAAATAGCAAAGGTTATAACATCTGTAGCAGAATTTTTTTGTCTGTATTCATAGTTTATTCTTTGAATTTCTTCATTATTTGTAAGTACAATATCAAAACATACTGTTTTATATTCTACATCCTTTAAACAAGAATTATTATAAACATCAGGCATGCTAAAAAGATATTCCGTTATCTTTTTGATATTATTATATATTTTTATTTCATCAATTTCATAATCTGTGAAAGTATTTTCTATAAAAATATTATATTCTGTCATTTATTGATTTCCGTTGATATCTTTGTTTTGAAGTTCTTCAATAGATTCCTGATATTTAATTCTTTTGTGATATACAGAGCGAAGTACTCTTGAAAGAGTTTGTGCAATAACTTTTATATCTTTTAGCGTTAAAGGACTTTCTGATAATTGATTATCATCGAGTCTGTCTTTGATTATTTTATTTATGAGTTTATCGATTTCTTCTTGTGATTGGTCTTTTAAAGTTCTCGAAGCTGATTCAACCGCATCCGCAATCATTAAAATTGCAGTTTCTTTAGTGTTTGGTTTCGGCCCGGTATATCTGAATTGTTCTTCCTTAACATTTTCAATACCTTCTTCCGCTACCGCTTTATTGTAGAAATAACTTGCAAGCGAATCACCGTGGTGTTGAAGTATAAAATCCTGTATTTCTTGAGGAATATTATATTCTTTTGCTTTTATTATTCCATCCTTTGTATGGGAGGTGATTATCATTTTACTTGAACGTGGGGTTAATTTCTCATGCGGATTTTCAATGCCGCTATATGTTTGATTTTCCACAAAGAAAAGCGGTCTTACTATTTTACCCACATCGTGGTACAGCGAACCTACTCTTGCCAGTATCGGATTTGCTCCGATTGCTTCAGCGGCAGATTCCGCTAAATTTGATACTCTTAAACTGTGCTCGTATGTTCCGGGGGCAACTTCGTGCAATTTTTTTAATAAAGGCTGGTTATAATCGCCAAGTTCCGCTAAACCGAACATTGTCATAACTTTGAATATATATTCAAATACAGGTATCATTCCTAAAGCCAATACTCCCGAACCTAATCCGTTTATTGCTCCGGCTAATATATCCTGAATAAGTTTTCCTTTCTCTAAATCATAGTATACGCAAGATGTAATAATTGTCATAGTTAATGCAATATAAAAACCTACTTTTATTAAGTCAAATCTTCTTGAATATACTACCGTTGTCATGCCCGTAGTCGAAACGATTATTGATAAAATCATAACAGACATAGAAAGTGCCGAAAATTGAAGCGATAATGTTAAAATTGTTATAAGTATAACAGTTATATAAAATGCACTTCTAGGATTTAAAAATATCGATAATATAATGGCATAAAACGGAAACGGTAAGATGAATACAGACCAATTAGAAGGCAGAGTGACGGATAATGCCGCCATAAGTATGGACATTGTTGCCGCAATAAGAAGATGTTTTCTGTCATACAAACTTTTTTCAAATGATTTTAAATAATACATTACGGAAAAAATGCCTATTCCGACCAATGCCAATATTCCTAACACACCAAAATAATTAATTCTTAATATGTTATAGCCGACTAAACCCAAAGCTTCTTTTTTAACCTGTGTAATTGGCTCGCCTATATCAACTATGGTGTCGCCTTTGTTGAACTTAACTTTAATCGGAGAAACCATATCTCTTGCATTCTTTTTTGCAAGCTCGGTAGCTTCCTCATCAATAATCATATTCGGTACGATTACCTGCTCAAGAAGTGCGGTAATAACCTGAAGCTGATTTCTGGTTGTATTTGATTCAACATTCCTTCTTATAATTTTAGCCAAAGTATTGTCTTCAAAATCTTTTTCAGTAATACCTTCATTCAAAACAGAAGATAATGTTTGCTCTGAAACCTGAAAAATTTTATTTAATGTTTCATCATCAACGTTTATAAAGAAAGAAAATACGTAAGATTTTGTATTTGGGTCTGAAATATCAAACAGTATGTCCAAATTACGCTGTTTGTACTTATCATCACTATCTGTTTGTCTGATTTTTTTTATTGAGTCAAAAAGTTCGTTTAAGTTATTTTTTATATAAGTGTCATCAGCAGGTGAATATACAGGGCTTATTTTTTGTGCAACTTCTCTTTTCCTTTTTTCCGTTTTAATGCTGTCTATAACTTCTATATCTTTGGTTGCAATAACTTTTATTTTGCTGGTATTATCCGAACTTATAATTGTTTGAAAAAAGACATATTTTGAAACCAAAATACTTATAAAAATTATGGCAAAGATTATTATTAACAGTGCATTTATTAAAAATTGAGGAGATTTTATAACGTTTATTTTTTTATTTATATCTGTAATATTCATATTCCCTACTTTTTTCATCTTTATCCTTAAATTTTACATCAATCAAGCTTTTTTGCCAAATTTTTAACTTAGAATTGACTTTTTTAAAAAAAATATTAAATAAAAAATATGATTATAGATTTTTTTAAAACTCAATGCCAACATACAAAAATTCCGGTTGATACCGATTACGCATACTGTCCCGATTGTGGCGAACTTATCAAAAACGAATGGTATCTTATAAGATGCTCTTGCTGCAATATTAAAAGAACAGCCCATTTTGAATATAAAAAAATTAAACCAGATACAAAATATTGCCCTAATTGCGGTTCTACGGAGTTTTATATTCAAAAACTTGACAAAATTAGCTTTATAGATGTTCCGTATACTGTATTAGTAAAGGAAGTTGTTAAACAAATTAACAATGAAACACATCAAATATGGATTGAAAAGGATTGTGAACAACTGAGTGAAGGTAAAATGCTAAGACTACCTTCACTATGAAAAGGAGGAACTTTTGTTCCTCCTTTTTTGTTTATTGATTATTTGTTTGAATTTCAATTTCTTTAATTCTGCTAATAAGTTTCTTTATCGTTGATTCAGCTTCATCGTTTTCAACCTGGCATGTTCCGGCATTCATGTGCCCTCCACCATTAAATTCATACATTAATGCACCGATATCAATATTATATTCCGTATTAATAATCGATTTACCGACTGCTAAAACAGTATTCTGATTTTGTTTCCCGTTTAAAATATTAATGGAAATATTTGTTTCTGGGAACAATGTATAAACCATAAACCTGTTTCCGACATGAATAACATCCTCGTTTCTTACATCTAATATAGCAATCTTACCTTCAATTCTTGTACACTTTTTTATTTGCTCTTTAAACTTATCCTGCTCCGCAAAATATAAATGAACTCTTTCTTGAACATCAGGATCTTGCAAGATTTGTTCTATTGACATTTGAGAACACATATCTACCAACTTTAACATCAAATTATAATTTGATATCCTAAAGTTTCTAAATCTTCCCAAGCCGGTTCTTGGATCCATTAAATAATTCAAAAGAACCCAGCCTTGCGGGTTTAAGATATCTTCTTCTGTAAAATTCGTGCAATCCGCTTTATCAACAGCATCCATTAAGTCGTGTAAACTTGATGAAAATCTGTTTTCACCACCGAAATATTCATATATTATTCTTGCTGATGACGGGGCTGTCGGCTCGATTATATAGTTTTCTTTTACGTCTTGTGTTCTTATTGTTTCACTTGAATGATGATCAAATGCCATGTAAACACCGTTCGTATAAGGTAAACTTGCTGTTATATCATTTTGAGATAATATAATTTTTCCGTCCTGCACATCTTTTGGATGCACAAACATAACTTCTTCAATTAAACCTATCTCTTTTAATAATGCAGCACAAACTAACCCGTCAAAATTCGATCTTGTATATAGTGTATATGCCTCACTCATAATAGCCCTCCGTACCTAATAAATTCAATATATTATTATTAAATAATGTAACAAATTTTTTAACTTTTTTCAATAAGATATACTGATTTTTTTATTTTAAGGAACTTATTAATTCATTTATAGCATTTTCCTGCACTGTAATTTCTTCAATACGCTGTTTTGTTTGTTCTATAAGTTCGGGCTTGGCATTAGCCATAAACTTTTCATTATTGGTTCTTGCAAGCAATGAATTTTTTTCGTTCAATAATTTTTCCAACTTTTTGTTTTGGCGTTTAATTTCTTCATTCAAATCGATTAAACCTGCAAGCGGTACAATGATTTTTGAACTGCTTACAACTGCTGAAGCCGATTGTTTTATGGTTTTATGCGATTCATCAACATATTTTATGTTTTCAACTTTTGCCAATCTGTAAATATATGCTTCAACTTTTTTAAATATATTTTCTTCATCTTTTGCCGCAAGAATTTCTATGTTAATTTTTGTCGAAACGGGGATATTGAAACTTTGGCGGACATTTCTTAATGATTTTATTGTTTCAAATACCAGTTCCATTTGTATATTTTCTTCCGTAAATGCTAATTTTTCTTCATATACCGGGTATTTAGAAAGCATAATAGCTTTAATATCCGTATTATTGGGAAGCAGCTGCCAAATTGCCTCCGTAATGTGCGGCATAACCGGATGTAATAATCTTAATGTCATATCAAGCACATATCTCAATACTCTTTGAGTATTAAGCTTTAATTTTTCGTCTTGAAGTTGAATTTTAGCTATTTCCACATACCAATCGCAATAAGAATTCCAGAAGAAATCATATAGAGTATGAGCCATTTCGCCTATTCTGTAATTCCTAATATTGTCATTTGTTTCTTTTGCCGTTTGATTTAATTTGTTTAATATCCATTTATCGGCAAGTGTCAGCTGTGAAAAATCTATATTTTTATCGTCAATACCTTCAAGATTCATAAGCACAAACCTTGAAGCATTCCATATTTTATTTGCGAAGTTTCTTCCGTATTCAAATTTATCATCGCTTATTTTGATATCCTGCCCGCCGTATGTACAAAGGGATGTAAGCGTAAATCTCAGTGCATCGCATCCGTATTTATCTATAATACCTACGGGGTCAATGGTATTTCCTTTTGATTTTGACATCTTTTGACCGAATTCATCTCTTACAAGGCCGTGGATATAAACTGTGGAAAACGGTGCTTTTTTGGTGAATTCTTCACCCATTGTAATCATTCTAGCAACCCAGAAAAATATAATATCAAAACCGGTTACAAGCGTTGTTGTGGGGTAGAATTTTTTATAATCCTCGGCATCCGTATTCGGCCATCCCATTGTCGAAAACGGCCATAAACCAGATGAAAACCATGTATCAAGCACATCGGAATCCTGCGTATATTTGTTAGGGTCGGGATTTTCTTTCGCTACAACCATTTCTCCCGTTTCATTATTATAATATGCGGGAATTTGATGTCCCCACCATAATTGACGTGAAATACACCAATCACGAATGTTTGTCATCCACCCTAAATAATTTTTAGTCCATCTTTCCGGAATAAATTTAATATCTCCCGTTTCAATCGCTTTTATTGCCGCTTCGGCTAACGGTTTCATTCTTACAAACCATTGCTCGGATAAAAGAGGCTCTATGGTTGTGTTACATCTTTGACATTTCCCTACATTATGTTCAATCGGTAGTATTCTGATAAGATTGTTATTGTATTTCAGCAAATCAACCGTTTTTTGACGGGCTTCTTCTCTTGTTAAACCTTGAATATCAACATGGACTTCACTGCAATACTTCATTCTGCCCTGTTCGTCAATTACCCATATAGGCTTTAAATTATGTCTTTTACCCACTTCATAATCGTTAGGGTCATGAGCAGGCGTAATTTTTACTGCACCAGTTCCAAAATGTTTATCAACATACTCATCAGCAATAATGGGAATTTCACGTCCCGTTAAAGGAATTAAAACGGTTTTTCCTATTAAATCTTTGTATTTATAGTCCGTAGGATGAACTGCAATCGCAACATCGCCGAATATTGTTTCGGGTCTTGATGTTGCAACAACAATTGCCCCCTGCTCATCTTTTAAAGGATAACTAATTTCCCATAAATTGCTCTTTTCGGTTTCATAATCCGTTTCAATATCCGAAATGGCACTTTGACAGCGTGGACACCAATTTACTATATATGCACCTTTATATATTAAATCTTTTTCATATAACTTAACAAAAACTTCTTTTACAGCTTCACTACATCCTTTATCCAGCGTAAAACGTTCTCTCGAACGGTCAAACGAAGCCCCCAATCGTTTAAACTGATTTAATATTGCACTTTTATGTTCATTTGCCCATTCCCACGTGAGTTCAACAAACTTTTCTCTGCCTAAATCAAAGCGGGTCTTACCTTCTTGTCTTAATTTTTTTTCAACCACATTTTGGGTGGCAATTCCTGCGTGGTCGGTTCCGGGCATCCATAATGTTTCATAACCCGACATTCTGTGATATCTTACCAAAATATCCTGCAATGTTCCGTCCAAAGCATGTCCCATGTGTAATACACCCGTAACATTTGGCGGCGGTATAACTATTGAATATGGCTCTTTCTCCGATTTCGAATTTGCTTTAAAGCATTCATTATCTTCCCAAAATTTGTATATTTTTTCTTCTGTATCTTTTGCATCATATACTGTTGGTAAATCTTCGATTTTTATTGAACTCATATTTTAACCCTTATATTTAATATTTTTATAATATCATTATCCAATATAAATTTAAAACTTAAAGCTCAAATTATTAAATATTTTGCTCTATTGTATTTGTATTATTTATTCGATGACTATGAACCATATTTATATCGCTGACTACTGCAATTATTACCAAAATCACCGCAATGATATATCCTATAATTTCTTTCATAACTGCCTCTTTTATTTTTTTATTGTCTAATATTTTTTAATTCTTTTACCGCTTTAGGAATAATCATTTTCCAATATAATAACTATAGCATAACACCAAAAGAAACCATTTGAATACCAATAATATTGTTATCAGCCATGCCTACAATTATTCCTCCAATAATTGAAAGTTAAATATTAAAATTATCAACATTTTATAAGGGTTGATTTTTTAGTTTTAGCGTTTAATAATTTAAGAGTAAAGTGAGTTTGCTTTATTTGACAATTTAATAACGTAGAATACTCTAACGGCGAGAAGGACAAAATGTCTATCGAGAAAAAAGTCATGTTCTGACGGAGTAGAGTAATACAAAATCTAACTAAATATCGCGGGATGGAGCAGCTTGGTAGCTCGTCGGGCTCATAACCCGAAGGTCAGTGGTTCAAATCCACTTCCCGCAACCAATTAATAAAAGAGAGTTTCAGCATATCGAAGCTCTCTTTTATACTGTTACAATATGCAATATATAAAATATCATATTAAAAGGAAAATTTATGAGTGAAGATATCGAACAAAAGGTATGTAAATCTCCATTTTATTTAGCGGAAATTTCAGAAAATGGAGAAGTCTTTCCTTGTTGTCCCAGATATATTAATTTTTATTCTTTTGGCAATATATTTGAAAATACTTTAGAAGAAATTTGGAATTCTGATAAAGCAAATTATTTCAGAAATAAGATATTAAATAACGATTATTCTTTATGTGACAGGTCTATCTGTGTATACAATCAATTTATTGATAAAAATTCTATAGATAATTCATATTATAAATCACCTAAATATTTAAGATTAGCTTATGATTACGGTTGTAACGTAGCTTGTAAAACCTGCCGAAATCAATTAAGAAGCGGAGATAAGGAAAAAAACAAAGTAATATTTAATAATATAAAGGATGTTCTGGCTAATGTTGAAGAAATTCAATTAATGTTATGCGGTGATGTTTTTGCAAGCGAACATGGCAAAAATTTAATTTTATATATTTCGAATAATCATCCGAATATAAAAATTAATATTGATACAAACGGCATATTGTTAAATAAAAATTTATTTGAAAAATTAGATTTACAAGGAAAAATTGGTTGTTTAAATATATCTATACCGGGTGCAACGAAAAAGACGTATGAACAAATTGTTGTTAATGGCAATTTTGATAAAGTAATGGAAAATTTAGATTTTTTAACAAAGCAGGATATACAAAAAATATCAATTATAATGGTGATTCATGCTTTAAATTATAAAGAAATGCCACTAATGGCAGAAATAACAAAGAAATATAATATAAATTTGGTTTATACATGTTTTATGCCTTGGGAATATGCTCCATTTTCAAAAGATTATGACAAATTAGCTATTTTTTCTGCTTATCATAAAAATCATAAAAAATTTTTGAAGGTATTATCAAATCCTAATATAGTTCTGCCTCATTGTACACTAGAGAACAAATTAATAGATATGAGAAATCAATATATACAAAATAAATTTTCATTAAAAAAATTTGTATCGAAGTTTTATCAATAAATATTGAGATGATTATTAATTTACCGAGGTTGATATGAAAAAATTATTACTGCTGATTATTCCGATTATATTAATTTTTACGAGTTATATATTATTAAAAAACGAAAATTCGCCAGTAGAACTTATGGACTCAAAAAAATTAATTGCTTATTTTTCGTATGGTGGCAACACAAAATTAATCGCTGAAAAAATCCATAACTCAATAGGTGGTGATATGTGCAGGATTGAAACGGTTATTCCCTATCCTGATGATTATATCGAAACAGCTTATAGAATTGCCAGAGAACAGCACGATAACAAAATAAAACCCGAACTTAAAAATAACTGTGATGTTTCAAAATATGACGTAATTTTTGTCGGAACACCCGTTTGGTGGCATGAAATGGCTCCTGCAGTTAAAACTTTCATATCGGAAAATAATTTTGAAGGAAAAACAATTGTTCCATTTATAACACATGGTGGCGGTGGTAAATATACAATCACAAAAGATATGAAAGAAATGGCAAAAGGTTCAAAAGTAACAGAGCCGTTAGTTATCTACCAAAACGGCGGAACAAAAGCACAACAGGATGTCGATAATTGGTTATATAAAATTCAATAAAATTTAACATACGAACTAATAAATGTTTTATATATTCTAATTTGTCCGGTTTTTATCTTTTAAATAAAAATAGAAAGATTTCATTGCTTCAGCTAACTAAAAATTTGAAAACTTGAAATCACAAATTGTGATATCAAAATTCGTTCATTTTTACTTATTTTATTATGGTTTCAATGTAAAAATTCGTAAAAATTCAACTTATGATAAATATAAAATTAAAAATTTTCCTTTATAATAAAAGACACAATAAGCGTTAATTTTTATGATAAATCTGAATTTTAAATAATTAACATAACTTTCTAAGAATGGATTAAAAAATGATGAAAAAATTTTTTTTATTATGTCTTACAATATTAATTATAATAGGAGGCAATCTAATGAGCGAAGCCAAAAGTTTGAGTAAAAATTACGAAAATAATTGGGATAAAGTATTCACTAAATCTGAAAAAGTTGATGTTACAAAAGTCGAATTCAAAAACAGATTCGGTATAACTTTGGTTGGTGATTTATATACTCCAAAAAATATGAATAAAACCGATACACTTCCTGCAATTGCTATTTCAGGGCCGTTTGGTGCAGTAAAAGAACAGGCAAGCGGTCTATACGCTCAAACATTAGCTGAGCGTGGTTTTATAACTCTTGCTTTTGACCCGTCATATACAGGCGAAAGTTCTGGTACACCAAGGCACGTTGCCAGCCCCGATATTAATACGGAAGATTTTTCTGCAGCAGTAGATTATTTAGTCAATAATAAAAATGTTAACCCCGATAAAATAGGAATATTAGGTATTTGCGGGTTTGGCGGTTTCGCTATAAATGCTGCTGCCATTGATACAAGAATTAAAGCAACAGTCGCAAGCACAATGTATGATATGACAAGAGTAAGTGCATACGGCTATAATGATACTATAGATGAAAATGCTCGTTATGAAATGAAAAAAGCTCTAAATAATCAAAGAAGCGAAGATTTTAAAACCGGGGAATATAAAGGTGCAGAAGGGCTTCCCGAAAAATTAACAGGAGAAGAACCCCAATTTGTACAGGATTATTGGGGATATTATAAAACAAAAAGAGGGTTTCATTCCCGCTCAATTAATTCAAACGGCAAATGGAATATGACTTCATCATTATCTTTAATAAATCAGCCGATATTACAATATGCCCCTGAGATAAAAAGTGCAGTTTTAGTAATCCATGGTGAAAAAGCACATAGCAGATATTTTGGTGAAGATGCCTTCAAAAAATTAAAGGGTGATAACAAAGAATGTTTAATTATAAAAGACGCAAATCACGTTGATTTATATGATAATTTAGAAAAAATTCCATTTAATAAAATTGAGAGCTTTTATAAAAATTATTTAAAATAGAGGTAAGTATGAAAAAAGTTTTAATTATATCTACAAGCCTAAGAGGAAATTCAAACTCGGAAATTTTGGCACGACAAACTGAAAAAGGCTCACTAGAAGCCGGACATAGTGTTGAATTTGTAACATTAAAAGATAAAAAAATCAATTTTTGCAAAGGTTGCCTTGCCTGCCAAAAACTCGGAAAATGCGTAATTGACGATGATGCTAATGAAATAACTTTAAAAATGAAAGAATCAGATGTAATAGTTTGGGCAACTCCCATATACTATTATGAGATGTCGGGGCAAATGAAAACGCTAATAGATAGAGCTAATTCATTATTTGCAACAGGCAAAAATTTCTCTGAAATTTATGTAATTACGACATCGGCAGACCGTTCAAAAGGCGTTATTGATACGGTTTTAAACGGGGTAAAGGGTTGGATTGCCTGTTTTGATAACTTAGAATTAAAAGGATGTTTGGAAGCAAGCGGACTTGAAGCTCCGAATGATGTTCGCAAAAGAACCGACCTTTTAGAAGCTGCATACAATCTGGGGAAGAATATTTAAGTTATATATTACAACGGATAATTTTAGCAATTAATATATTCTAAGAAAAAATTGTATAATTCGTGAGCAATTTTATAGTGGGATTCTTTTGAAAAATGAAGTCCGTCAAGTGGTGAAACTTCAACGATTTTATCCCAATCAAAAAAGAAACAATCATTTTTTCTTGCAATATTTTCATATATATCTGCGAAACGTGTTGATTTTTCAATGGAAATATCGTCAAACTGTCTTTTAAAATATTGCGTTTTGACAAAAGCGGATAATCTGGCGGGAGAAATTACAATAATTTTTGCTTTTGGGCATATATTTTTTGTCTGGTTAATTAAGTTTTCAATCCCTTTTTTCATTTCATCCAAACTCGGATTAAAGAATTTTTGAATATCGTTTATACCAAGTGCCAAAAGTACAATATCAAAGCTATTATCCAAATATTTCGGCAAGATTTTATATCCTGTCTGCTCCATTCCGTCGGGGTTATCAATAAAACATGTTCTGTTGCAGCAGCCCGCTTCAACTATTTCATAATTATCGCCCAAAAGATTTTGTAATATTTTTGTCCACCTTGTATCTTTATCATATCTTTGTGCCGAATTCGGGATGTACCCCCAGGTATTACTGTCGCCAAAACATAAAATTTTTTTCATAAATTGCCTAGATTTTCATTATATAAGCAAATCATCCCTGTAAAGTGAGGATGACTGCTTCTTAAATATGTAGTTTAGGTGTATTACTTTAATTGTGCATGTTTTCAATATTTTTAATCATTGTTTTTCCCGCTTCAAAGGCTTTTTTTATGTCGAGCGGGAATTGTTCTTCTTTATGTTTTAATTTTTCATTTTTATCAAAAACTTCAACAACATATTTATCATAATTGTAGAATTGATATGTATCGTATGCAAAAATTCTAACGGGCTTTTCAAATACGGTTGTAATCATAAATTCCGTTTTATCAAACATATCAGTATACATTTGATTAGAAAGAGTTTCTGATACATTCATTGTATATATCATTGCCGTTTTAAGTTTTTTGGGTGCAATTGACGGATAACCGGCTTTATATTCAAAGAAGGGGAATGTAAGTCGTTCAATAAGACACCTTGTAACTCCAGTTACGTCTGAACAATATATAGGGCTTGCAATAACAAGTCCGTCTGCTTCTGATATTTTATCTAAAATGGGAGTTAAACCGTCAGGAAAAGAACATCTGCCAAAGTTTTTACCCCCTTTTAATTTGCACGAAAAACAACTTCTGCATCCTTTAAAATCAATGTCATAAAGATGTACAATCTCGGCTTCGCCACCCGCTTCTTTAACACCGCAGGCAAAGCTTTCGCACATTTTTGCGGTATTCTGATTTTTCCTCGGTGAACCGTTAACTAAAATAACTTTTTTCATTCCTGCTCCTTGAATAATTTATTTTATAATCCGATTATAAATATTTAACTGTTTTTGATAATTCGTATCTGTTATTATGCATATTTGAAGCTGTGCCATCAGGATATCCGACGGGAAGTATCGCAACCGGGATAATATTATCAGCCAGATTAAATGTCTTTTGTGCAACTTTTAAATCAAAATATCCTACCCAGGTTGACCCCAAACCCAAATCGGCGGTTTCTAACATCATGTGTGCCGTAACAATGCTTGCATCAACTATTCCTTCATCTAAATTATTAAAAGGATTTTTCCAACTAACAGTGTTATCATAACAGATTAAAAAAGCGAGCGGTGCATTAAAATGATATTTTGTAACCGTTTTTAATTTTTCAAGACTTTCTTCGCTTTGTAAAACAAAAATTCTTTGAGATTGATAATTAACAGCAGTAGGGGCAACTCTTCCCGCTTCAAGAATTTTATCAATTTTATCCTGTTCAATTTTTTTATCGCTGAATTTTCGACATGAATATCTTGCTTTTGCTAATTCTAAAAATGACATAACTATCTCCTTTTATATTATTTAATAAAATTTTTTTATAGAATGTTTTCTTTTAATGCTATATTCAAAATATTGTTTTTGCAAACTCGGTAATAAAATTTAAAATTAAGCAAAAATGTTATATCAAATTTTTTTGGAATTCAAGTTATCGATTTTAAAAATCAAATGACCATTATTTCTTAAATAGTGAGTATCGTTTTCATTACCATATTTTTTTGAAAAACGACATGCTGATAAAAGCTTTTCTGAAATATGGTTTTAAAAAATGAATTTTTCATTATTCTCTTTTCCACAATTCAGAAAGAATGATTAGAAAATCCCTAAAAAATTTTAGATGATGTTATGCGGTTTTATTTTGCTTATGCAAGTTTTATAGACGACACCATAATATCGGTTGACTACAGGTTCACGATACATTAAAATTGTAGCGGGAGGTTCAAATGAAAAATATATTATCTATAATTTTAGGATTAATTGTTATCATTTCAGGGATTGTTTTTGCTCTGAACGATAAGACACAAGCAAAGGAGGATACAAATATGAATAAAAAAGTGTTAGTGGCTTATTTTAGTGCAACGGGAACAACAAAACAAGTTGCTCAAAATTTAGCGACTGCAATAAATGCTGATATTTATGAAATAAACCCCAAAGTTCCTTATACAAGTGCTGATTTAGATTGGACAAATAAAAAATCAAGAAGCACAATTGAAATGAATGACCATAATTCCCGTCCCGAAATGGTCAACGATAATTTTTCAACGGATAATTATGACACAATATTTTTAGGCTTCCCTATCTGGTGGTATATAGCACCTACCATTGTTAATACTTTTTTGGAAGCACATGATTTTACAAACAAAAAAATTATTCTTTTTGCAACTTCAGGCGGCAGCGGATTTGGAAAAACCATTGAAAACCTGAAAAAGAGTGTTTCAAGTTCTACCGAAATTAAAGAAGGAAAATTATTTAATAATAACCCGACTACAGAAGAACTTAAAAAATGGGCAGAAGAAATTTTATAAAAAGTTTTATAATCTTTAGAACAAGTTTCCAAATATGAAATATAAATTCAAATAAAATGAAGGCTGATAATATATTTATCAGCCTTCATGAATTTCAGGTAAGCTTATAAATTTTTGCCCAAATCATAAGCCATTTTAGGATATTTTGTATTATTAACCGCACCTTCAGTCCAAACACCGCTTGCAATAATCTGCCCCATATCTTGCCAGCCCAAATAACTTAATAACACTTCATACTGTTTTTTTATCGGTTCGGCTTCTTTTGCCAATGTATCGGCATAGGTTATAATTAATGCGGCTTTTTTAGGGACATGAATTTTTTCGTTAATCGAATAAAATCTGTCAATAACAGCTTTTAGTTGAGTGCTTACCCCAAAATAATACATAGGCGATACGAAAACAACCATACCGGAATCAGACATATTTTCTTTTACAAAGTTAAAATCATCATCAAATACACAATTTTCGTTCGTTCTGCATTTATTGCAATCTATGCAGGGATGAACTCTTTTAAAAGCGGCATCGAACCTTACAACCTCATGCCTCGCTTTAATTGCACCCTGAATAAAATTTTCTGCCAATATATTTGAATTCCCGTTTTTTCGTGGACTTCCAGTTAAAACCAAAATTTTCATTTCTAATCTCCGTATTGATAATAATTATATTTTACAACTTTATTTAACTTATGTCATAATTTTTATAAAAGTCATTTAACTGTTTTTTTATTCCCGGATGTTTGATTATTATATTCATTATTATTTTCTTAGTAACGTAATTCTTGTATCTCTTTCGGTAAGTCTTTTACATAAACTTTTTTACCAATAACTTTATCTGATAACGAGTCGATTTCATTGTTAATATATAAATTAATTAATTCTTGATTGTTTTTTATATAATTTTCAAGAGCTATACTTTGTTCTTGTAATATTTTATCAACATTATCTTTTGTAATATAAACGCAAAAATCTGTATCTGATTTTTTGTGAGTCAAAATATCCAATATTTTCTGGGAAATAATAAATCCGTTTATATGTATTACATCCGTCCATAAATAATCCAGCGGTAAGGATGTGTATTTATTAGTAAATGAAAAATCGTAAAATGATATGACTTTTGACAATTCTCGTTTCATATTTAATAAATCATCATAATATCCTTGCTGTTTTAAATGGGCTAAATATAAACTGTGTGCCGGAGGTATAAAATATATTGCATTTAATTTATGTTTATCGATTAATTCTTTAATCTTTTTTAATCCGTTAACACTATCATACTCGCATGTTTTAGAGTAATAATATCGAATATCAAATCGTGAGTAAAAAACGGTTCTAGTGTTTACAGGTGATCCGTCTGGATTTTTCTTTTCATATTCGTTTTCGTTTGGTTTTGTTCTCTTAAAATATACAGGCATTCTTGATTTTTGGTGCTTAGTTTGCATATTTTGAACGTTAGGATTGTTTTTTTGTGTAACGTTGTTACTATTATTACTATTATTACTGTGCTGATGGATTTCTTTATTATCAACAGGTTCTTTTTTTATGTCTTCTCGCTTTTCTATCACATATTTAGGTAATTCGTTTGAATTCTCATATATCATTTTAATACGTTTATTTATCCCTGTATCCTTATCAACAGCAACGTATTCCTTGACTAATATGTTGCTGTTTTTCATTCTTTTTTTCACTTCACGAGGTACGTCCGCATCACTGTATGGCACTTCGATTATGTTTTCATACTTTCCTCCTTCTTGCAACTCGACTAATCCCACATTCGTTTCTTCACTATTGTCTTTTATGAAGTTTTTATACCGTATCCTTTCCGCTGAACGTGTTTGTTCATCATTGTTTTTATTAAATATTTCTTTGTAATCAATACATAAACTGTATTGTTTGATATTGTTAATCAACTGTTTTAAAGATTTTTGAGTAGCATCAAATGAAAAATAAAGTTTAATAA
Organism: Candidatus Gastranaerophilales bacterium; assembly: GCA_947588745.1. GTDB lineage: Bacteria > Cyanobacteriota > Vampirovibrionia > Gastranaerophilales > Gastranaerophilaceae > Avigastranaerophilus. Next base: position 17,702 of record CANPYW010000010.1, on the reverse strand, counting down.
AATCTTCAAATTCACTAGTCGGTTTTTTAGGTAGTGTATATTTGTTTACACAGTGAAAATAAGCATGAGGTTCTAAAGCTACTATTACATTTTTTGTTTCAGGATGAAGCTCTAAGAAATACGCCAATAAATCACGATCTTCCAGAACTGATATGCCGGGTAAATTGAGTAAGGCAACATTTTGTGCCGCTCCAATTTTAAGTGCATCATTGCAAGAAGAACCACCAATTATCACTGTATGATATTTAATATTTTTTTGCTGATTTAAAAATGTATATACCAAATCTCTATTTACATAAAACATATCATTACTTTTGTTGATATATTTAAAAGACATTTGATAAGGTTCTACAATTTGATTTAATCGAATAATACCTATACTTAAAATAATAAAAATCACTAAAAATATTATATTATTCTTTATTCGTTTCATTATTTAATACCTTAAAATATAAAATAAATAAATTCCGTACTTTTCGTTATCATTAATGAACTTATAAAAAATACTATCGCAAGAATTATTGTATAAATTATGTTATTTTTTTCCGAATATATTTTTGCCAGCTGTGTTGAATTCTTGCTTATTAATACTATATAAATACACATTATCAATATTATCAAATTTAATGATAAATCAAATGGCAGTTCAAAGTTTAACTCTATTCCGTTCAGTTTGATTGTTTTGAATGTTTTTGCCATTCCTAACATTGTTTTTAGTATAGCACAACTATCTGAGAATTTATCAATCCCGATAAATGGAGTTAACAATATTAATGTTGCAAATGTCATTAAAACTGATATTACCTTCGGTATTTTAATATTTAGCTTTATCCACAATTTATTTATACATACCAGCACACCATTCAGTAAGCCATATATTACGTTTACAGGGTTTGTTCCTTTCCATAATCCGTATATAAAAAATACTATCATGATATTTATGCACGTTCCAAACAGCGTTTTTGTTTTTGTCATCAACGGATTATATATGTAATCTTTTAAAAATCTTACTAATGTCATATTCCATCTTGACCAATAATCCAAAATACTCTCGGCTTTATAAGGCGAATTAAAATTCCATGGCAAGCTGATATTAAATAAAAATGCCGACCCTAACGCCATATCGCAATATCCTGAAAAATCAAAATATCCTTGTAATACCTTTGATAAGCCAAAAAGCCAGGATATGCCAAAATCTTGATATATCTGATATTTCATAACAGTATCTATAAATGTTGTAAAACTATCCGCAAATATTACTTTTTTCAGCAAACCTACAGTTATTAAAAATACTCCTATAAATATATTTTGCTGGTTTATTTCTCTTTTACTTTTATCATTGAATTGGGGTATCATTTCTTCGTGCCTGACTATAGGCCCTGCTACTAATTGAGGGAAAAATGAAACAAAAAGTGCATAATCAAAAAAGTTATATTCTTTTACCGTTCCTTTGTAGCAATCTATCACAAATGATATTTGCTGTAATGTAAAAAAGCTTATTCCTAAGGGCATTATATATTCCATGGCATTAAACGGGGCATGTATTAAAGTTGTATATATTTCTGCTAAAAATACAAAATACTTAAATCCGACTAATATTCCTATATTTGTTATTAACAGCAGTACAAGTGTTATTTTCTTTTTTAATTCCGATATATCTTTTTTGAATATACAGCTTGCAGTGTAGTTTATTAATATTGATACTATTAATATATATACATATTCTGTTTTATATGAGCCGTAAAACACTAAAGATGCAATCAACAAAAATATTGTTGCAATTCTGAATAATTTAAATTTATTCAAAATAAAGTATACACAAAATACTATCGGAAGAAATAGTAATAAATATTCTATTGAATTAAACAGCATTTTCTCTCCTTACTGCTATTTTGGCATCTTCTTTTTTTACATTTTTTATTTTTTCTGCCATATCTTTATTTTTGTTTATATAGTCTAATAATTGTACAGAATCTTCTTGCAGATATTTTTCAATATTATTTTGATTTAATAAAACACCTAAAGTCTTTTCTTTAGATAATAAATCATTAACAACTATATTGTTATATGTATTAGAAGGATGAATATTATCCACAAAATTAAAATTATTTTTATCTAAAGGAGTCATATTGTAATCGTTGGCAAATGAGTAATCATAAAAAGGAGTTATGGAGGCAAGTTTTCTCTTTAATTCCTGATTTGATTCCCACATGCCTTTTTCATACAAATGAATTTTTTTTGTTATATGTATGGGAGAATAATAAATTATAAGTTCAATATTATTTTTTTCCGCAAAATCTTTTACCTGTTTAATAATATCTAATTCATCAAAGTTAAACTCGGAATTGTAAACTTTTTTTGCGATTTCACGATATGGATAAACATAAATTATATCTTTACCTTGATTTTTTATAGAATCCTTTACGGTTACAATGCTGTATTTTGTAGTATTGTAAGAAAAAAATAGATTTATAAAATCTTGAAAAGTAAAGAACTTGCTTTGTAATTCGGGTAATTTATCATTTACCTCGTCATTTTTATCATTCCAAAAATCATCATAAAACAGCCCCCAATATATTTTTTTAATATCGGGAGCTAATTTATTAATACTGAAAATGACCTGTGCTACTTCATATACTTTTGCAACAGGTATTGTAAAGAATGCAACATTATCCAATCCTAAACCATAGTGTGATAAAAGACAATTACCCGTAAATGCCGTATCTTTATTCCGGCTGTTTATCTTTATATCAGAATATACTATTGTTCTTTTATTGGAATATTTATGTGTCTTTACGTTATTAAAACATTTAATTGTTGAATCTCTGAGTATATAGTATGGATCTACAATAAAATTAAATAATACAACAACAATTATTAAAGTTATGAATATGATAATCAACAGATAATCTTTCCTGTTGTTTTTATTATTTTCTTCGTTCAATTCCAACTCCCTAGTTTAATTAATATTTTATTGTTTCGATAAATTTAACTTTACTATTTAATATAATTACTATATCATAAAAATATAATTAGGTTATTAAAAATGGATTATAAGTATAAGTCATTATTTGATTTGTGGGAAAAAAGTTGTATAAAGTATTCCGATTTGACGGCATTTTCTGATAATCAGGAACAAATACAGATTACCTTTAAACAAGCTTTTAGAGAATTATGCTTTTTAACTCAACAATTTAAAAAATTTGGTCTTTCAAGATATGACCATATATGTTTATTTGCTTGTAATACGCCAAGATGGCTTATTTTAGAACAAGCTATTATAACTTTAGGTGCTGTTTGTGTTTCTAAAACATCTGAGATTAATATAAAAGAGCTTGACTATGTCTTTAATAACAGTGATTCTTCGGCTTTAATTACCGATAAAAAAGAAATTATTAATCATTTTCTTGCTTTGGATAATTTTAGACAAAATGTTAAATTTGTAATATATATCGGGAACGAAAGTTGTGAATATTCATCTTTGGATGAGTTTAACAGGATATATAATTTGAATGATATTTTAAAAAATTTAACAGATGAAACCCCGCTTAAAACTGATTGGCAGGAAGAACCATTCGATACTGCTTATATAAATTATACTTCCGGAACATCTTCATCTCCGAAAGGAGCAATGCTTCCGAATATAGGGATGTCTTATGTTGTGGAAGAACTTCAAAAATTTAATAATATAAAAGCCGGAAATACTTTTGTTGTTACGTTTCCTCTTTCAAGTGCCGGCGGAAAAAGCTTTAATCTGCTTTGTTTTTCTCAAGGTTGCAGAATTATGTACACTCCGTATAAGGAATTTTATGAAGTAATTGATAAATATAAACCTCAATATCTTCATTGTGCACCAAAAATTATGCAGACAATGCATGAAAAATTAATGACGGCATTAAGGAATAAGAGTTTAATTTTTCAATATACTTATGCTGTTGCTTTTAAAATATCCGGAATTATACAACGATTAGAACGTAAATATTCTTTTTGTTCAAAATCATTAATACCTGTTAAAAAATTACTTGATAAAAAGATATATAAACAGATAAGAAATACACTTTTAACTGATGAAACCATAGTATTTGTCGGTTCAGCACATTTGGCAAAGCCGCTTGAAGATTATTTTGACATAATCGGAATACCACTCGTTCAGCATTACGGACTTACGGAAACAACAGGGCTTGCGGTAAGCAATTCCCTTGAAAGTCAAAAGAAACATCCTTATACTGTCGGGGTGGCATTTGAAGGAACAACAATAAAAATAATTGATCCTGAAACACATAAAGAAATGCCCGCTGGAGAAGTAGGATTGATTACTTTAGGCGGAGTAGAAATATTACAGGAATATTATAAAAATCCTGAAGCTACGAAAAAAGCAATTCTTGAAAAACATTTCTTAAATACCGGAGATTTAGGTTATGTAAATAAAGAAGGTTATTTGGTTGTTTTATCCAGATATGATGATGTTATAGTTATGTCAAACGGCTATAATGTATACACTCCTTTGCTTGAAAATGAAGCAAAAGATTCGGAATTCGTTAATCAATTGGCAATAGCCGGGCATGGAAAGCCATATTTAACTGCTGTTATTGTTCTCAATACTGATGAATATAAAATGTGGTGTGAAAAAAATTCTGTAACAGAATTAGAACCGAATAAAAATGAAAAATTTAAAAGTTTTCTCATTGAAAATTTGAATGAAAAAATTAAACGCAAAAATGACTGGAAATATTATGAAAAATTAAAAAAAGTGTATTTTGCAAATGAACCATTTACCGTTGAAAACGGACTTTTAACAGGTACTTTAAAAGTAAAATACAAAAAAGTTATAAATACATACGAAAAAGAAATAGAAAAATTATATAAGGAGAAATAATTGGTTCGAGGTCATAGCAAAACTATAGAAATATTATCACCCGGAAAGAATTTAGAATATGCAAAAGAAGCAATTAGGTGCGGGGCTGATTCAATTTATATAGGTGCTCCAAAGTTTTCACTGCGTCATGAGCAGGGTAATTCAATGGATGACATCAAAAAGCTTGTTGAATATGCACACAAATATTGGGTTAAAATATATATTCCGCTTAACTGTCTGTTATTCAGTGACGATGATATAAAACTCGCTATGCAAATGATAAATGAGTTCTATTCTATGGGTATTGACGGACTTATTGTTCAGGATATAGGTATTTTAGAGCTTGATTTGCCTCCTATTCCAATTATTTTAAGTACAAATGCAATGTGTTTCAAAAAAGAAGATGCACAATTTTTTGAAAAATGCGGTGTTTCAAGAATAGTCCTTCCACGAGAACTCACATTTGAAGAAATTAAAGATATTTTGGATAATTCAAATATTGAAATAGAAACATTCTGTTATGGATTTTTATGTGTGGGATACAGCGGAAACTGTTATCTTTCTTATGTTGAACATTTAAAACAAACCCAATCATCTGATAAGGCACACTATTTGGCTTCAAATCACGGCGTATGTCCGGAAAGATGTATGGGAAATTGGACATTAAAAGACAACAACGGTAATATACTAAGAGAAAATGACAGATTGTTCAACTTAAGATTTTTAAGTCTTAATAATGAAATTGAACGCCTTGTAGATATAGGTGTAGATTCATTTAAAATCGCCGGCAGAGAAAAGGATTTAAAACACGTTAAAAATTCTACGGCAATATTTTCTCAAATTGCGGATAATCTGGTTCAAACTAAAGGACTTAAGAGATTATCATCAGGAAGAACAATTTTAGGTTTTAAGCCTGATTTATCTAAAAATTTTAACAAAGGTTTTACCGACTTTTTCTTTAATGGAAGAAAAAAAGAAATGTATTCAAAATATCATTTGATTGGTACAAAAGTCGGAATTGTTGAGAATTTTGACGGAAATTCGTTTATTCTTAAAGGAGATATTTCTCTTAATATTGGAGATAAATTAAGGTATCAAAAGGATAACAATCCGGTTCAAACTATTTCAATTACTGATATTAAAGATAATAAATACTATGCCGACGGTATAAAAGATGATATAACAGGTTTGGAATTATACAGATATATTGATGTTAAAGGGTTTAAAGAAGTAGAAAATTCGATTAATTATCGTGTTATTTCAGTTACGCTTGATATTACAGAACAAAATAATGAGTATAAAATAATTGCTGTTGACGAAGATAATAATCATACGGAAATAACCGTAACTAAGGGAAATACGAAATACATTGCAGATAAACTAAAAGAAAGCTTATGTAAACTTGATATAGATTGCGAATTTATCATAGATAAAATCAATTCAAAAAATGATGTATTTCTTGATAATCCTGAAAAAATCAAAGATGAAATTTTTGCATTATTGAGAGCGGAAAGAGCTAAAAATCGTCCTGTCAAAAAAGCAATTATTGAAAAAAACAATTATCCTTATTATAAAAAGGAGCTTAATTATCTTGCTAATGTTACAAATAATTGTACAAAGGCATTTTATCAAAGACATGGCGTAGATAAAATAGAACCGGGACTTGAAACAGGTATCCCGCTTAAAGGTAAAAAAGTATTTTCGTCAAGATATTGTTTAAGAAATGAACTTGGGGTCTGCTCAAAAACAAATCCTCAAAATATTCCTCCGTTACCCTGGCATTTGGAACAGCTTGAAAACGGAAATAAATTTAAAGTTGAATTTGACTGTGCAAAATGTTCTATGTATTTATATCTTGATGATGAGGAAAATAATTAATGATAACTTTTTTTATAGGTTTATTAATACTGATTATTGGTTATTTTACATACTCAAAATATATAGAAAAACAATTTTCGCCGGATGAAAGAAGTGTTCCGTCACAGGATTTATATAACGGGGTTGACTATGTTCCATTGCCTTCGTGGCGAAATCAACTTATTAATTTATTGAATATTGCAGGCATGGGGCCGATACTATCAGCATTGCAAGGTGTTGTATTCGGGCCGATATTTTTTCTTATTGTTCCTATAGGCTGCATTTTAATGGGATGTGTTCACGATTATTTCAGCGGTATGATTTCAATAAGGCACAAAGGATATCAAATTACACAAATAACAAAAGAATATTTTGGCAAAACCTTTTTTAATACATTTACTATAATAGTTTCTATTATGTCTATATTGTGGATAACTGTTTTTATATATTCTGCCGGTGATTTATACTTAGGCAAGATACTAAATGAAACGGATTTTACATTCAAAAACCCTGTAGCAGTTATAACATATATAATTGTCGGAATATATTTCTTTGTTGCAGCATTATTTCCAATTAATAAATTAATGGCAAAGATATATCCTTTTATTGGAATATTATTTGTTTTTGGTTCAATCTTACTCCTTTTCGGGTATGTATCAAAAGGGTTAACACTGCCGGAATTTGATATTCATCACTTAAATTGGCATTTTAAGAATATACCCATTATTCCGTTTTTCTTTATGACTGTAAGCTGCGGGCTTTTATCAGGTTCGCATGCCACTCAAACAGCAATTGTTGCAAGAACAATGAAAAACGAATACGAGGGCAGAAAAGTATTTTTTAAAACGATGTGTTTTGAAAGTCTTATAGTAATGATATGGGCTGCAGGAGCATTATTCGTTTATCATAACGGCTTGATTGATGAAAGTATGTTCGGCACAGTTAATGTTGTAAATGTTATTGCAAAACAGTTTACACCGTTTAATTTATCATTGATTGTTGTTGCAGCTGTACTTTGCCTGCCTTTGACTTCAGGTGATACAGCTCTTCGGTCGTTAAGAATGGTAGTTGCAGATGCATTGGATTTAGATCAAAAACCAATCAAGAACAGACTTGTTATAATTGTTCCGGCTATGTTAGGAGTATTTTTGTGTCTTTTCTATGCAAAAGCTTATCAAAACCAATTTGCGGCACTTTGGCAATATGTTATGCTGTTTAATCAGCTGCTTGTAATTCCGACTTTTTTAATTGCAACAATTATACTTTTTAAAAACAAGAAAAATTATTTGTTAACTTTAATCCCCGGATTATTTTATATATTTATAATAGCTTCGTTTATATTTAATGCTAAAATAGGTCTTAATTTAAGTTTGCCCATTGCGGAAGGACTCGGAATTTTAGTAATGCTTATAAGTCTTTATGCTATTTTAAGGAAATGCAAAAAAGAATAGTTATTTAGAGGAACACAATGCTTTTTAATTCACTGGAATTTCTTTTTATATTTTTACCAATTGTATTTATTGTATATTTTTTATTATCCAAAACAAAATTAATTAAATATTCTAATTTGTGGCTTTTAATAGCTTCTTTATACTTTTATGCTTATTATAAAATTGAATATCTTCCGATTATAATATCTTCAATACTTTTTAATTATACAATGGGATTTTTTATTCAAAAGGATTATTCCCAAAATATAAAGAAATTATTGTTAATTTTTTCAATTGTCGGGAATTTAAGTCTGTTATGCTATTATAAATATTTTAATTTTTTAGTGGAAACAATAAATGATTTATCATTTACTCATTTTGACACTATGAAGATATTATTGCCTTTGGGTATAAGTTTCTTTACCTTTCAGCAAATTTCATATATTACGGATACATATAAAGGAGAAGCGAAACAGACAAATATTATAGATTACTCATTATTTGTATCATTTTTTCCGCAATTAATAGCAGGGCCGATTTGCACTTATAAAGAATTAATTCCTCAATTTCAGGATAATTTAAAAAAAGTTATAAATAGAGATAATATATATAGGGGTATTTTTTTAATTACGATCGGATTATTTAAAAAAGTTATACTCGCTGATAATTTCACTAATTTTATACAAGATGTAATGCATCTGGAAGCAATGACTGAGTTTTATACGGCATGGGCATTTGCTTTCTCAATCGCACTACAAGGATATTTTGATTTTTCAGGCTATTGTGATATGGCTTTGGGTATTGGCTCTCTATTTAATATAGAATTACCCATCAACTTTGATTCTCCATATAAATCAAAAGATATATCCGATTATTGGAGAAGATGGCATATTACAATGGGCAGATTTTTAAAATATCACGTATATATTCCGATGGGCGGCAGTCGTCGGGGGCAAATAAGAACATACTGGAATTTGTTCTTTGTATTTCTTGTAACGGGTATCTGGCATGGTGCTAATTGGCCTTGTATTTTATACGGCACTCTTAACGGAATACTTGTAAGCATTAACAAATTATGGAAAAAAACAAATATACAAATTAATGATAAACTTGCAATATTTATCACATTTATAACTATGGTGTTTATTGCACCTCTCGTTATGATAAAGCATGTTCATCAATACTTTTTATCCGTAAAATCTATGCTTTGCATAAATACAAGCTTTATCCCCGCCGATATAAACAACTTTAATTTCGTATTCTCAAATTCGCAGCTGAAATTGAATATAATACTCTTTGTTGCAAGTTTTATAATTATATTCTGTTTTAAAAATTCAAATGAACTTGCACCGAAATATGTACAATCAAAAAATATATTTTTTACAATAATTTTAGCTGTTGTATTTATATATTCTGCTTTATCTATAACAAAAGGTTCGGAATTTATTTATTTTAACTTTTAAAAATTATTGCGAAAAACAATTATTGTTTAAACTTTTCTCCGATAATTTTAGACATAGTTTCTACTATATGTTCATTAGCACCTGACCAGTCATTTACGTGACAATCATCTCCCCATATACTATCGGGTAAATCATTATATGCGTCATGAACATCATATATATAGTCATATTCTTTTATTTTTTCTTTTACACGACTTGTTATACTTTCAAGATAATTATCCGGTGATTGAATATCTTTCTGTAAAAGATCTTCCCTATACGGTTGATAAAATGCAATAAACTTTGTATGCCCATATCTATTTGAATGCAGAGTATTTGTAAAGTTATTTGCAAGTGTTAATGTTTCAAAATATTTATTAATTATATTGGTTGTCCACTCATCGCTTCTTACTTGATATTCGTCAGCCAGTCTATTGTAGCTTGTTATATTTCTCGTACGAGATTCTAATAAATAAAATGTTGCAGAATACCGGATTAACGCCTGTATATATAATGGCTGTTCTTTATAATAGAAGTTATACGGATATCCCGGTCTTGGATCATAGATAAGAGGATTCATAAGTTCATTGTATCCGCCGTAAAATACTACAATATCGGGCTGGCGTTCAGGTGTGCCAAAAAGTTCAGGAATCATGTGTAAATGCTGTCTGTGATGTGCTGCAGAACAAGAGAAATTCACAACTTCCACATCTGTATCTAAATATTTACTTAAAACTTTAGAAAAGTATCTTTCATCAATAGGCTGACCTGTTGAGCCTCCAAAGAAAGCCACTTTAAGGGTATTACTATCGGATTTAAAAAAAGTAATTTTATCAAATGAACTTTTTGTCATTATCTGGCGGAATGCAAATTGTGCATAAGGAACTGTTTGTCTGTGAAAGCTGTCAGTAGTGCTTGCTGAAGGAATATGCAGTACATCAGTTCTTATTAATGTAGCTGTAATCACATCTAAAATAATATAAGTTATGATAATATAAAATATAAAATGAATAAATTTTTTCATCCTCTACCCCTTCGTAACCTTCTGTATAGTGGTTCAATAATTAAATAGAATTATATAATAACTTTCGGAGATTGTCTATTTGCGGAGGTTTTTCAAAATAAAAATCAAGTTTTTTTATTTTTTATGATATGATTAAATTACAGAAACTGTAAACCGTTATTAATAAATATAGTAATTTTAATTGAATTTAAGTATTTTTATTTGAGGCTACAGAAGGTGAAAAAGAATAAAAATATAATATTTTTAATAATTTTTTTAATATTTAGTTTTTCCATATTGATAATGAATTTGATAGTGGTTCCAATTAAACTTTATCCAACGGATATACATGAATACGAGAGAGATTTATATTATACAGCAATGAATTTAGGGAAAAAGCAACAGTATAGAAGTGTTGCAATTGGAGGTTCCGGTGTATCAGCAGCTATTTATTTTGATGAATACACTATGCGTATCAATCCGAATGGAATTTCGCCTATAGAATTGTATGATTTATTAAAATATTTTTTAGAGCTTCATCCGGAATGTAAAGTAATATATGTTGCACTAGAATTTAATACTTATTTTACTTGTTTTCATCAATATACAATTCCTAAAAGACCTACAAATGCATTTGAAGATTTTTTAAGACTATATTTTTCTTATGAAGCGACAAAAACTTCTTTCCAAAATATTATAGACAGTATTACTCCAAATAAGCAACAAATAGATACAAAAATATCAGCGGGGAGCGAAAAAGGAAAAGGTAGGTTTTTTATTTCTTTACCTTATTTAAAAATTCAATATGAAGAAATATGTGAATATGATAACATTGCTGCTTTCAAAAAAATATATGATTTAATTCAGGAAAAAAACTTGTATGCCTTATATTTTATTCCGCCGGTTCATGCTTTATATTTAACAGATTGTGTACACTTTAATTATTTAAAAAATATAGAAACATTTAAAAAGGAAATAGCAAAAATTACTCCGTATTGGGATTTCTCATTTATTAATAAATGGACAACATTGCCTATCGGATATTTGTTTTTGGATGCTTATCATATTAACGGAAGTTTTGTTTCCAATAAAATAAAAAATATTATATATGGATATGAAGTGGATGATTCAGTTGCAATGTATGTAACAAAAAATAATGTAGACTCAATACTAAAAAAACAATCCGAGTTGTTGAATGATTATATAAAAAATAATAAAGATTATATTGAACATCGAAATAATTCAGAGTCAGAAACTACGCATATAAAAACATATTTAAAGAATTTTCCGGAATATTTAAAGCAAATGTATCGTGAAAATTAAAATGTAAAAATATATAAAATTACTTTATAAATTTGCAGATTTGCATTTTAATAGAACTTGGGTATGAAAAATTTATGTAGAAATAATATAATCTTTTTTTGCATATTTTCAATGTTATGTATAGGTATAATTTCATTGAATAGATTTGAAGCACCAAAAATACTTAAAGATACTTTTTTCGGCGACAATATAAGTTTTTTTTCATTAAGTCCTGATTTATACTATACGACAATAAATTTAACAAAGAATAAAAAATATGATTATTTAATAATTGGCGGTTCAGCTTCACACATGATTGCAATACAAAAATTTTTAAATAATCATTACGGTAAGATTGTATTTTTAAATTTGCCTTATGCTTCTTCTTTAGAATTATATGAAATATTAAGTTATTTTTTGAAAATGCATCCTGAAATAAAAACAGTTTTAGTTTCACTTGAATATCAAGGATATATTAAATGTTATTCAGAGAGGAAAGCCAGTAAACCCGGCAATTTGTGTTCTGATATTATAAAATTATATTTTTCGTTTGATTCAACAAAAAAATCTTTAAAGTATTTTTATAACGATATTTTATTATATTTAAAGAAAAGAAATAAAGATAAAAAAGAAAATATGAATTTTCACCAAACCAGAAATCAGAGCGAAAATTTAGACCGGAATAAGAACATAACACATAATGAACAGGCGGGGAATATAAATCCAGAACAAATTAAAGAACCCGATAATAAATTTTTATTTTTGTATAATGAAAAGAGGCATTATTGTTTTAATGAAATAACGTGTGAACATGACGGAATTAAAAACGTAAGAAAAATCTATAATTTTTTAAAAGACCGAAATATTAAAGCAGTTTATTTTATTCCACCCTCACACGCTAATTATTTATCGTTACTATATTTAGATCATAAATATTCCACAATAGAAACCTTTAAAAGAGGGATTGCCTCAATTACTCCTTTTTATGATATGTCTTTTGTTAATTATTATACGGCTCATTCTTTTAAATATTTCTGGCAAGATGTTTTTCATCCTAATTATTCAATACTTGGAAAAAAGATTTCAAGTTGTATTTTTGAAAATCAAATTGATGAAAACCTAACTGTATATGTTACCAAAAGTAATGTTAACGATGTTTTAAAAAAACAAAGAATGGACTTGATTAAATATGTAAATCAAAATATAGAATATCTGCATAAATATAATCATAACAGATATGATGTTGGTGTTAATAAATATGATGTATATGTATATTTTAAAGATATTAAAAATACGGAATATGAGAAATTATATTTTGAAAGCAAAGAATAAGAGAAAAAAATATTTATTAAAAATATATTATTGTATATAATAATAATAGAGAGAGTTTATGCAAAATAATTATTGTAATTTTTTATTAAATTGTATTAGTTTTCATCAACTTCATGTTCGATTTTGTACAACACTTCAGCTCGGACAGGTTATTTCGGAATACAAAGAAAATCCGGTGGAATTAGCAAACAAGATTACAGATTTAAGAAAATCAGTTAAAGACGGTATGGAAAAAGGTGTAATTCCGGAAGGTTGTAAAGATTGTATTTATAGGAAAACCGAAGCGGAAGAAAATGACAAAATAAAGAGAATTGATTTATATTATTGGTATCATTGTAATTGCGGATGTTTCTATTGTTCGTATCGTGATGTAACAAAAGGCGAGTTTTCTGATAAGGTAAAAGAAGGAAATCCCGTAATATATAAAACGTTAAAAGAATTATATAAACTAAATCAAATAGATAAAAATAATTTGCACGTAAATTTTGGCGGCGGCGAACTTGGTGTTTTAAAAGAATTCCCAAAACTAATTGATTTATTTTTAGATAATAACGTAATGAATGTATGGTGTGAAACCAGCGGCATAAGGTATTCAAAAGCCGTTGAAAAATTGCTAAGGCGTGGAAAAGGTGGAATTACCGCTGCTGTTTGTTCCGGATGTAAAGAAACATACAAAAAAATCAAACATAGAGATAAATATAATCAGGTCATGAAAAATCTTGGCAAATATGTTAAAGCTGCAAAAAAGAATAAAGAAGTGTTTAATAATTCAGATAAAGTAGTATCAAAATTTATTATTTTAAACGGTTTTAATAATAATTATGAAGAAATTGATAAATGGCTTGCAGAAAGTAAGAAATATGGTTTAACTCAAGTTGAAATAAGTATGGAATTTTGCTGGGGTATTCAGACGAAAGCCGGACAAAAAATAGAAGATTATAATTATAAAATTTTTGATTATGTCGAAAGAAAAGCACCTGAAATGGGTTTAAAACTTCGAAAGAATGAAACTTCAATGGCACTTATGGAAAAAGGAGTATATTAAACAAAATAGCGATTGTTGTAATTAAATTTTGTTTATATAATTATTGGGATGTTTGGAAGGTTATTTAAGAAAGAATTAAAATATTTAATAATAGGGGCTGGTTCTACAGGTGCAACTTTTGCTAGTTTTTTATATTCCGCAGGTAAAGATGTTACACTTATTTCAAAATATGAATCTGTTGTTAAAACGGCAAAAGAGAAAGGTGGAATAAAGCTTATTTCAGCCGTAAAAGGTGAAAAAAGGTATAACGTAAAAGTTCTGACAGAAGGACAATATAGAGGGAAGGCAGATGTTATTATTTTATGTATAAGAACCCCCGATATATTATCTGCAATTCCTTTTATAGAAAAGGTTTCCCATTCAAAAACAATTGTGACCTCCATTGCCAACGGTTTTGGAATAGGATATGCCCTAAAAAAAAGATTAAAAAATGTTCAGGTTATTAACTCTGTTTTTGTAGGAAAATGCCGTTGGTATAACAGAGAGGATGTTGAGTATTTACAGCAGCGTGAATATGTTGAGTTTCAGTTTTCACCTTGCGGCAATATTTCCAATAATATTCTTGACAGAATGGAAAAAGACTTTGCACAAAGCGGAATGAATACTCATTTGATACCGGAAAAGCAGTTTTACGAACTTGCGTTTGAGCGGCTTATTACACGTTCACCTTTTGAAGCGTGCTGTATATATTACGGTATTAATGCTCATCAAATAACGGATGAAAAAGAAAAGACATTTAAACAACTGTGTTCCGAACTTTTGTTGCTTGCCAAAGCAATGAATATAAATGTGCGGGACGGATTTCTTGATGAATATTATGATAACTTTGAAAAATACAAAGAAAGAGATGAGGCGAATGTTTATTCTTCTATTCTCAATGATATGAAGATAGGGCAGAAATCCGAAATCGATTTCTTATTCTTTATAGTTATTCAACTTGCAAAAGAATACAAAATTGAGCTTCCCACTTATTTTATGATTGCAAACAAATTTCAAAATTATAATACTTTGGATGAATATTTTGCAAAATAACTTGTAAAGAAACTCAAATTTTGTATTAATTTATGCTTTCGAATTTTTGTACGAAAATTTAATTCGGTTTAATTCCAGCCGTATTTTTTATAAAAATCAAGTTTATTTTTTATAACTTCAGCAAAAGAATTAGGTCTTAAATGCTTGAACGAGTCATTAATAAGAAAATCATCGTTATTTTTTATAATAGGATTATTCATTATTTTAACGAAATTATTGTATTCAGGATGATGAGGATTTGTAATTATATATTTATCCAGCTTGCTCAAAAATTCTGTACCTTGCCCCATATCTTTTGCAATCATTACGTGAACACAAGCACCAATTTCTTTTGCAAATTTTGTTAAAGGAATTAAATCTTTGTAATTCCAGGATGTTAACACGCAATTAAGGTGAAAAACGTGTATTAATCCTTGTTTTTTAAGTTTGCTAACGTATTTTAGATTTTCCATAACAGCTTTAAAATTGCCGTTTCTGACTATTTTATTATAAGTTTCTTCAATGCAGGAAGGAATGGATATTCTAATATCATTAATTTTATCGGCGATACCGAGTTTATTAAGATTTTCTTCACTGCATAGAATCCCATTAGTAATAATAGCGAATTTAATATTCGGATAAACTTCAGCAATTCGTTTAATAAGTTTTTTTGAATGATTACTTATAAAAACCTCACCTGCTACATTTACGGTAACAAGTTTTGCATTTTTCAGCATCGGAATAAAAACAGGCTCAATTAAAGCATCCCATTTTGCTTGATCTTCTTCTGACATTATATGAGGTTTATCTCTGCAGTATACACACTGTTGAACACAGGTATTATCATAACAAAGGCTTACTTCTTCGGGATAAGGAGCAATAGGAGTATCAAACGGCTTTCCTGTCGGCATAATACAAAGGTGTGTATCGCAAAATTGTAAAGTGTTATCAATTATTGACTGCCTAAACTTAGTTGCTTCTTCTCCGTTCCAAACTTCTTCAAAGCTTTTTTCAAGAATATTACCTATACAATAGCTGTCATTCCATAATCTGGAACAAAAATAACAAAAACCGTCAGTACCTATTTCAAAAAATATATATGGTTTTATACAAAATCCTGTATTACTCATGTTCTCACCTCTAAAATAATCATACAAAAATTAAATCAAAACATCAATATTGTGATATTATATTTTTATGAGCAGAGAATTATTTTGTAAAAACCCATGGAATTGTATAGAACTAAATAATGACGGAAAATGTTTTTTCTGTAACCCATGCTTTTCTAATTTTAATTCAATCGGAAATATATTTGAAGATAGCATTGAAGAGATATGGAACGGTGAACGTGCACAGAATTTTAGACGTGATGTTATGGAAAAAAAGTATACTTTCTGTAATTACGAAAACTGTAACGGAAATAAAACCAATACACTTGAATATAACGACACAATAGCACCATTGCCAGAATATATAAATATCGGATATGATTATACCTGCGGGCAAAGGTGTATAATTTGTCGTGATGATTATTATGCATTACCACCTGAAACGTGTAAAAAGTGGGAAGATGCACTTAAAACGCATATTATTCCGATAACTAAAAATGTTAAATATATGTTTATTAACTGTAGGGGTGAATTTTTTGATTCTAAACATACACAAAAAATGTATGCGGCGATTATAGATAATAATCCTAATATTAAGGTCGATTTTATTTCAAACGGAATAAAATGTAACGAAGAAAATTTAAAGAAATACAACTTGTTAGATAAAGTATTCAAAATCCATATTTCACTTCATGCGGCAACAAGGGAAACCTATAAAAAAATTTTTAGGGTTGATAAATTTGATGAAGTCATGAAAAATGTGCAATTTATAAGCTCTTTAAAGAAATCGGGCAAAATTCAAGAATTCGAAATTATGTTTGTGATTACGGCAGAAAATTATAAAGATATGCCAAAATTTGTAAAATTAGCTCAAGAACTGGATGCACGTGCCGCATTTTCTGCTTGTATTGGCGGTTATGCAAAATATATATTAAACAGAGAAGATTATGCCGTTTTTTATCAAAATCACCATAACTATAATGATTTTGTAAAAATGCTTAAAAATCCAATATTTAATGATGAAGACCACTGTTTTCTTCCGGGTTATTTAAGAGATTTAAAACCTGTAACTTTAAAGCACTCGATAAAAAATAAACTTAAATATTTTGCACGAACAAAATTAAACATGAAACTTCAACAGACTAAAGATGATATTCAAATTTTCAGTCATGATACATATAAATAAAATTCTATCTTTAAGATAGAATTTTATTTGTTAAAGTTGAATTATTTATAAGAATTATAACTTATCATATTTACCGAGTTTCCAGTTAAGGCCGAAGGAGAGAGCGGCACCGTTTCTACCGCCGTTACGA
>CANPYW010000009.1 GCA_947588745.1 Candidatus Gastranaerophilales bacterium | reverse complement strand
TAAAACAAAGTCCTGCGGGATATGTTTAATCTTCCTCCGATTTCTTCAAGTGGGGTTTTGTCATAAATATACATCTTTTCAGCCTGTTTATAATCTTTCATTTTAGTCATATTTATTCCTCAAAAATTATTCTATTAATACTAAATTTATTTTTATCTGTTAACCTACGAACTTGGAAATTGCAACTTTTATCAATCACACCTAAATTTTGGAAATATTTTATCAATTGATTTAAAAGTGTCATTGTATTTTTTAGTCTTCTTGTTCCTAATTGCCTAGACTTGCATTTTTTATAAAAGTCTATTACAAGCTCCTGATTAATATTATTCAAAGAATATTTTCTAAAAAATGGAATAATATTTACTTTAAATATTGATTCATATGTTTCATAAGTTCTTTTTCTACAATGTTTTTTCGCATAATCTTCAATAAAAATATGAACCGCCTCTTCAAAACGAAGTTCTTGCTTATTATCTGCGGATATAAATATTCCAAAATCAACTATTTGCGATTTTTCTATATATTTATACAAACCTTGTTTAAATAATATTTTACCCTCGTTCAAAAGCTGTTCAAGTTCTGTTTTGCAATCACACTCAGCAATCATATCAATTTCATCAAGGGTAAATTCTTTTAAGTGTTTTGCTAATTTTTCTATGTTCATAGAATTTGACTTATGACCTCCGTATTTATTTCTGCTAAATTATTATCTTTAGCAAATGTTTCCATCTGATTTATTAATTGAACTATTTGCCTAAATCTGTTGTACTTGGGGTAAATATACTCAATTGCATCTGGAGTAAATGTAATTTCTGACAATTGATTAAAAATCTGCAATAAATCGTTCACTCCAAAAGTTTCAAACTTTAAAATCTCTGAAAACCTATCATAAAGATGCTTGTATCTTTCAAGTTTTCTGTGTGCCAATCCCATTCCAATAAAAATTATCGGGCAGTTGGTTTCATCGTGGATATCTCGCAAAGTTTCAATGGTTTTGTAATTATTGATAAGGTAATCAATTTCATCAATAAAAATTATCTGTGGATTATTTTTTAACTTTTTTACAACAATATTAAAATTATCCGAAGTCAAAAATCTCGGAATTTCATCAAGTTCCTTAACTAATTCTTCTAACAACCATCGTCCAGTCATTAAATTTGACGTTCTTAAATAAATCACATCATATTTGCAAGCAAGCCACAAAGCCGTTTGCGATTTACCGAGTCCCGGCTCGCCATAAACAAGTCCCATTTTCGGAATATTTTTCGGTTTGTTTATCAAATTTTCAACTAAACCTATAAAGTTTTTGACGTTAGTAGTTTTTACAAATGTTTTATTCATATAAAAGTCTATACTCCTTTGTTTGCTTGAATTTTTCTATCCACTCATCCTGCGGATTGTGAATTATTAAATACTCATATTTTTCTGAATTATTTTTGAACAGGGTTTGAATACCATTTAAATGGCTTTTAAACGACGTTTGAACGGGGATTAAATTTTCATTATTTTCTTCCACAATTTTTGTTTCTAAAAATTTAACTTCATCATTTGAAAAATATTGTTTGACGGAATTTATCGTTTTACGTCTTAATTTACGTTGTTTTTCAATTTTTTGCTTATAATCTTCATAGTCCTTGACCTCTCCGAGTAATTTTGCCATAGGATGAGTTTCGGTTACTCGCTCTGCAGTACATAAATATTCGCCTTTTGTAGTGTAAACTTTGATATTTGTCAGGTCAAAAAGATTGTATTTGATCAACACTTTGCTTTTAGAACCGTATAACCTTTCATCAAAATAATCACAATTTAAAAACCTGATACCGTTTCGCTGAATTGTTTTTACTTCCGTTGCTAGCATTAAATCATCAAGAGTATTTATGTCAATGTTTTGTGTTTTTCGTTCTGCTAAAACTTCCGCAATGGTTTTGTTTGGTGCGTTAGGACAAGGCTGGGAATTTTTAAAACTCAACCACATATCAATCATTTTTATTGTTTCTTGAATTGTTGGAATATAATCACGATGCCAATTTTTGTGCAATTTTTCATTTCTCATCATGTAGGCGGGTTTGTTGTTTATTGATGAGCCGATATAACTAGGCAAAAGTTTTTCAAAACCTTCCTGAAATTCTTTGAAAAATCTTTCAATAACTTTGGCTCTTGCATTATATGGTCGAGCAAAAACAGTTTCTATACCAAGTTTTGAATACAAACCTTGAAATCCTAGCTCCGTGAACCCCTTATCATCATTAAAGTATTTTGACCTGAATGCTCTGCCATTATCCTGATAAACAACTTTTGGTATCATATCAATATTTATAATTGCGTTTCTTAGAGCTGATGCGATACATTGCGTATTTTCTTCAAGCATAATTTCATAACCAACCAAAGCGGTTGACTTCCAATCCAAAAATCCGACAAGTGTTGCTCTTGTGGGTTTACCAGTAAAAGGATTAATTACTTGAAACGCTAATTTATGCCCGTCTGCGACAAGAATATCTCCAACTTCAAGCAGACTTATATCACGTTTTATGTATGGCTCAACTTTGTCTGATAACGCTTTTTCTCCATCTCTTGCTAAAATCCACTTGTCATAATTATTATCCTTAAACCATTTTGCATAACGACGGAATGTAATATCCGCAGGAATAAAATTTTGTCCATTCTCTTTTAATTTATATTTGGTTAGAGCAATTGCTTTTCCGATAGAAATTCTATTTGGGTGCAAAAGCAATCCCATAAATATTTTTATTTCTTCATCAGTTAATACGGTTCTATAATCATCAACACTGCTGTATTTATATTGTGGCAATAGTTTCGTATAATCTTCCGTACCATTTAACATTGCATACCAGCGGTGCAAACTGCCACGACTAATTTTGCCTAAAATCTCAAATAAGTGACTGTTAGCTGTATTATGTAACTTCACAAAATCATAATCTGCTTGAAGTTTATTGGTTGATTTCTTTCTAAACTCAAACCATTGGTGGATTAAATCTAATCTTGCTAATGCAATTTGTTTACATTTTTCAGGTGTAAAAGTTATATGATTTTGTTCAAGTAAATTTTCCATATCACATTCTTTCTATATACCAGTTGCTTATTCCAAAATGATTAAAATTCCATTGAAGGTCAAAATAGAAGTTAAATTCCATTGAATTATCATCTTTAAATTTGTAAGAATACTTATTTAACTGGGTTTTACGATAGCTTTCAAAAGCTACATTAATTTCCTTAGAGAACGTTGTTCTAAATTCAAAAACGGAATATTTAATGTTTCTCCGGTTAGCTTATTTTTGATAATCATTTAACACCTCAATATTATCTAATTCAATGTTGTAGCGTTTTCCCTGTCTATCAACACAGATTGCATAATCAACATCTATATCAGCAAATTTGTTTTTCCAAATACAAATTAATAAACCTACTTCTTTAGTTTTTGGGTTTAAAATTTTTGTTCCAAATAATTGATAGTCTTTTTCTGTCATTGCATGCTCCTTTCGCTTGCATTGACATTAATTGCTCGTTTTTAGAGAAACATCAAGTCCTAAATCTCAATCTCGGAGACATTTCGACACATTAATATGTGCCATTCCAACCCAAAATATCTTTCTGTATTTGATGTATAAAATCAGGAGTAAATTTTTCTATATATTTTTTATCATTAGTAATGTCAATTGGCGCAGAGGCTTGTTCTTTTTCATATTTAGTTATAATTTTGATAATTTCTTCTAAAGCACAAATTGAATGTTTGTTTAAAATCCTATTATTATCTAAATCTTCATTGATTTTCTTGAGCAATTTTGCACCAAGAGAATAAATTTCGCCTGTAAACTGTTTTGAAAAATCTTTTATTCGGTTAGAATTTTTCCATTTATATTTCTTTTTCCAATTAAAAACAGTTCTGCGTGAAATATTTAATTTTTCAGCAATCATATCCGGAGTATAATTTTCAATGCAATACAAATTTTCTGCTTTTTTGAGTAAATGTAATTTATTCATAGAATGCCTTTTCCAAAAATAAAGACCTAGTGCAATGACATTAATTGCTCATGTTCCGATAAAAGTCAAGTCCCATCTCAATCTCAAAGATATTTATGAAAATCTCAATTCTTGTGTAAAAAATCTACTTGCACTAATTTTATTTGGCTAAAAGCCAAATATAGAGGCAAAATTAGTAATTTATTTTTAAAAAGATAAAAATTGGGTGCAAATAATTAGTAAATAAGTGCAGATAAAGTCCTAATAGTGCAAGTAAATCTCAACATTCCAAAAATGCCATGAATGGCTATATATTTGGATATTTGCCCAAAATCTCTCATCTCACACTTGCACTTAATTTATATTAACGCAATAAAAAAGCCCTACTCAAAGTATGGCTTTTTTATTAGCGAGAGACGAGGCTCGAACTCGCGACATCTTCCTTGGCAAGGAAGCATTCTACCACTGAATTACTCTCGCACTTATGTATGTATTAATTATACATACACAATTTTTTATTTCAAGTATTTTTTTATTTATCAAACAATATATTAAATATATTTCTATATCTAACCGTTGTTATTGAGCCGTCTTCATGCTCTATAACTTCTTCTTGACCTGCTTTTGCAGCCGACAATTTGAAATAATCCAATATTGGATTAAAATATCCTGCCTGATATGCAAAAAATAGTACAGCCAACACGACTATCCATCCGACCAATTTACCCATAATAATCAACCTTTCTTTGTTATTATCATGTTATAAATTATTTTTCGTTTTTAGTCAACCTATCATCTTTAATAAGATACGGTTTTACGAAATTATAAGTACCGTAAATCGTCAAAATAGAGCCAACAGTTTTTAAAAAGCAAGATTTTTTCTTACCTTTCAGCAGTCCGGCAATTGCATTTAAAGAAGTACCGGCGGTGAAGCACAAATAACCTTTAAAAATTGTACGGGGTAATGTAACCATATCAGTCAAATCATTTTTATTTATAACTTTTTTGCTAAAAATATCCATAATATCATCTTTATTTTTTTGATAATTCGGCATTTGAGTTTTATGATTTACTAAATTTTGGTTAGCAGATGTTTTATTGTAAATATTATTGAGAATATTCATAGATTTTTTCCACCTAGAAGAAATTTATAATTAATTAAATATTCAAACAAAAAATTTTTTGTTATTATTAGTTTATAAGATAAAAAGGCATATATAGTGAAATTAATAGAAAATGAATTAAATTTTTTAAAAAGTCATATTATTGAATGTTTGTCTGATGGCAATAACCACATTTCAGAAGAAATTTGTGATTATTTGAATGCGAAATCGAAACATTTAAGACCGGCTTTAGTTTTTCTTTTTGCTAAATCATTAGATATAAAAATAACAAAAGAGATATACACTCTTGCGTGTGCTGTAGAGCTTATTCATAATTCGACACTTGTTCACGATGATATACTGGATAATGCAGATACAAGACGAGGGAAAATATCGTTAAACATTAAGCTTGGGAATAATCTTAGCGTACTTGCGGGAGATACATTGCTTTCAATTGCATTAAAGGAGCTGGTCAAATGTCAAAACATAGCTGCAATTGAGACTTTTGCAAATTCCATATATTTTATGTGCAGAGGTGAAATCAATCAGAATTTTTCAATCGGGCTGCTTCCTGATTTAGACGAATATATTTTAAAATCAGAGCATAAAACTGCAGAGTTATACAAAGCAGCATTAGTTTCTTTAGCTGAAATTTTCAATATACAAGAAAAAAGTTCAATAAATGAGTTCGCAACAAATTTCGGCATAGCATTTCAAATAAAGGATGATTTGTTAAATCTTATGGAAACTGATAATACTAAGCCTGCATTAAGTGATATTCATAACGGAATTTTCACTGCTCCAGTAATATATTTGAACGAAGATGTTCAAGATGTTCTTGATTTATCGGAAAAAGAAATAATTAATAAATTACATTCAAACAAAAAATACTTTGATAAGACGATAGAATTAATAAAAAAATATGCTGACAAAGCTATTTCGGCAATAGATTTTATTCCGGATAATGATTATAAACAAGAAATAATTAATCTTACAAAAAATCTTTATAAGGTATAAATTATGAATAAAGCTGTAATAAAAGAAATCGTAGAAACTGTTGTATTTGTTGTTATTTCAATTATTATCATAAGATTTTATTTGGGAGAAATAAGATGGATTCCGTCAGCTTCCATGAAACCTACACTGATTGAAGGCGACAGAGTATTTGTTGAAAGGGTCAGCAGATTTTATAAATTACCCGAAAGAGGCGATATAATGGTATTTTATCCGCCGCAAGAAAATTTATCCATTAATCCTATAGCTATTTTTACCCGTTTAACTGGGTTTTTCTGTAATGATATTGCATATATTAAACGAGTAATAGGGCTTCCGGGCGAGAAAATTGAAATCGTTCAAAATGCCGACGGTTCAAGCGACGTTCTTATAAACGATAAAATACTTAATGAACCATATATTATGGATAGATTTGAATATCCAAAATGCAATGAAGATATGACTTGCGGGCCTATTGTTTTGGGTGATGACGAATATTTTATGATGGGAGATAACAGAGGTCATTCTGCCGATTCAAGATACTGGGGTGTTTTAAAAAGCAACAGATTTATCGGAAGAGCCAAACTTTTATTCTGGCCTTTCACTCATTTTAAATATTTTGGAATAAAAAAATACAATAATTGAAATTATGTTTGATAGATTATATTTGAAATTTCCAAAGCCTCATTACTCAATTGACCATTATTGGAATTAAAATCAGATTTAATTTTATTAAATACTTCATCTCTAAGTTTTTGTAATTCATCATTATTATTTAAGGCATTTAAAACATCTGAATTTTCTTGTTCTTCTTTTGCTAATTCACGTTCACTTTTACCAGTTATTGCACCTGTTAATTTTCCGGCTGCAAATGAACCTAATAAACCGCCTATAAATCCGACCACAGCACCAACGGCAGTACCTACTCCGGGGAATATTGCCGTACCTATGGCACTTCCTACTGCAGTACCTATTTGTTCACCTGCAATAAATCCGAATGTATCACCAGCAACTTTTATAGCCGATTTACCAAGCTGTTTCATTCCTTTTTCTTTGCCAAGTTCATTAAATGTTGGTTTAACTTCGGTTAAAAATTCTGATATTCCGCTAAATACAAGCATCATACCTGCTCCGCTGGATTTTATAAATTTACCGAATTTTCCCAATTTGCTTAACACGCCTGTACTTTCAGCAGCAGTTTTACCCGCTTTATTCAGCACTTCATTCATTAACTTGCTTGTATTTTCAGTAGATTTAGTTACTTTAGAAGCATTTTTGACTATTGCTTCATTAATTTTTCCTGATTTTTTTGTCAGTTTTTTTGTAACTTTAGCAACTTTATTATTTAATTTTTGGAATGATTTTTTTTGCATTTCACCATCCAAAACTTTTTGAGCAGCCATATCCAATTTAGAATTATACTTAGAAAGTTTTGCTGTTGTTTTTGCAGCTTTTTTATTCAATTTTAAAGCCTTGCTCGCATATTTTGTTTCATCTTTTAAATCACGATATATATTTTTATTTGTATTTGCCGTACTTATAAAATTTCCTATTCTTGAAATTAAAGAGCCTTCACCTTTAAATACATTTTTAAGCGATTGTTTGGTTATTTTATCAAGTTCAATCATTTTTGAAGATTTAAAAGTATCTTCAACACGTTTATTATTCAGTAAATATTTTATAAAAGGAATACCCTCAAAAAATGTAGCACTTGAAGCAGCACTTTTTGTCTGACCTACAAATGTATCCTGTGTTTCATTCAAAACAGTATTATTTTTATACCTGATTAATTTTTTTATATTTTCTTTTCTATCAATATTGTTAGTTGAAACTCCATTTGCAGAAATTGAATTGAGAGAATTAATCATATTTATTCCTTTTTCTTCCAAATATATAAAGTATTTTTTTTACTCTAAATTTACTATTTGGTTAAATTTGTTAAGAAAATTTTTTTTTTAAAGTGTTTAAGTTTTATTAAATTGTGGAAAAGAATGTAATAAGAGTCTTTAATAGAGAAATAAAAGAGGTAAAAATAAATGAAAAAGATTTTCTCAATGTTAGTACTTTTGTTATTTGCATCCGCTCCGGTATATGCAATGAAAATAATCGTTAACTCTACTTCTGATAGAACCGTTCCTTCACGTTCATCAGGAAAAGAATATTATAATTATAACGATATAAATTATGGAGACGGTTATATAACAACAACCACAAGAACTGAAATAAACAGAAACAGACAGTTTATTCAACCAAATTTAGACGATTTAAAACTTTTAAAAAGTAATATAAGAGGTGAACTAATTGGTACTACGTGGTATTATCCAAATTTAGAAGCAGCACAAACAACAACTACAAACACCACAACAATAAACCAACCTCCAACAGTTATAACAACAACTGTAAATAATCCGCCATTTTCTAAAATATATACAAGAGAAGCAGCTGATTATTATACAAAAGATACTATATTAAGTCCGGATAAATTAATACCTGTCGGGTATGAAAAATAATATAGTTGATTGAAGCTTAAACAACTTATAAATTAAATATGAATAAAATTATATAACATAGCACACGTTTGACAATGGTATGGATGTGTGCTATGTTATTTTCATAGTTGGAAAACTCAATTATTGTGAATAAACTTTCTAAATAAGTTATACAAAATATCTCATTTTAGCCTGTTGTATTATTTAGATACGTTTATAAAGATTATACTTTATCTAGAGGCTACTATTAGTGTTTAATGATAAAAATTTAATATCAACATTTAAAAACGATTTAACAAATACCCCCCCCGGAAATTTGCTTTATCCGTATAGCCTTTTAGCCAATTTAAGTGAAAAAGATTATCCTAATTATTTAAAAAAAATATTCAAATATAAAACAGGTTACAGTTTAAATTTAGATAGCCCTAAAACTTTTAATGAAAAAATACAATGGTTAAAATTATATGATTTATCACCGCTTAAGACATTCTTAACTGATAAAGTTCTTGTAAGAGGCTGGATTAGTGAAAAAATAGGCGATAAATATTTAAAACCTGTTTTATGGATTGGAAAAAATTTTAATAATATTCCGTTTGATAATCTGCCTGATAGGTTTATTATCAAGGCAAATAACGGGTGCAAATGGCAATATAAAATTAAAGATAAAACAAAGTTTTTAGAAAATAAACGAATTTTCAACTATGTAAAATTCAGATTTGACGGCTGGATGTCTCAAAAATTCCACCTTTTTTGCGGATTTGAACTTCAATACAAAGATATTGAGCCTCAAATTATAATTGAAGAACTTCTGCCTATTAATGATGATGATTCTTGTGAGTTTGAAATATATTGTTTTAACTCTGAGCCGCTGTTTTTTCAAGAAATAAAATACATAAACCAGCCTGTATGCTGCGTATTTAACAAAGATTATTCAATATCAGATATTGAATTTAATCCCGGTTATACAAAAATTAAAAAAGAGCCTGATAAATTTTTAAAAGAAGCCGTAAAACTTTCTTCAAGTCTGGCAGAAAATTATACTCTTGTAAGGGTTGATTGGATGAAATGTAAAGATAAGCTTTATTTTAACGAAATGACATTCACACCTTTTTCGGGATTTTTTGAGTTTAAGAATAAAAATACAGATGAATATTTAGGTTCATTGCTTGATATTAATGCGGATAGTAGGTATGGAAGGGTTTAATAAATGGACGACAATGATTTTTGGTTTTTAGATGATATGCAAGTTAATGAAATTTATAACGATGTATTGGAAACCGGCGGTGCTTTATTGGCATTAAAAACGTGTTATAGAGAATCTTACGCTAGTTGTATCAGCTATAAAGATGGATATTGTTCTTATTATGATTCTTGTGCACCTTACGGTACTATTCAAGGTTACTGTTATAACTGTGTAGAAGAACATTATAGTTATACTTATTATTTACCTTAATTACGAACCTATCAAAGTATTTTAAGATTTTTTAGACAATCATCATAAACACGTGTTTATTTAAGAATTCTGCGATATACTTACCGAAAAACAATACTATATAGGTGGTTAATAATAAAGCCGGCCCGAACGGAATAGCTATAAAACCTTCTTGATTTGTCATCTTTTTTAGATTTACAATTGAATCAATCGCAAAGAAAACTAAAAATACAATTATACCCACTGCCATATATACATTCATGGTTATAATATTAGATATTGTAAAATAAATAACCGCAAATACAAAAAACCCTAAAAGTGATATTAATAATCTGTATTGTTTACTTCTGTATAAATTCATAATAAACTGGGGCAATATACATAATGCCTGTAATACTATTGAACAAAATAGGGTCAAAAGTAAATACTTCCAGCCTAAAATTGCACCTGAAGCTGCAACTATATATGTATCACCCTCTCCGAATGCACGTTTATTTTTTTCTACATATTCATTTATATTTAAGTCAATATCATTATTCTGCTCATCGTTTTGTTCCGGAGTTTGTTCCTCTTTTTGTTCAACATTTTGTTCTATATTTTGCTCAACAATTTGTTCATTATCAGATTTACATTCTGCCTGCTGATTTTGTTCCTGATTATCAGAATCGGAAGCTTTTTCGGTATTTTCTTCAATTTGAGGTTTATCTTCCACCGTTTTTTTCTTAACCAAATAATAAGATAATCTGGCTATAATTTCCATAGCCAAAACACCTGTTATAAGCCCTATAACAGCAAACGAATAATTTTCTATACCCTTTATATAAACGGAATAAATAAGTGCCGTTATTATTAATATCCAGCTGTGACGGTCAAAAACGGCATTTTCTTTAATATCCGTAATTATTATAACAATTGATGTACATAATAAAATTAACAATAACAAAGATTTAATTGAAAAACCGTAAAAGCAGTATACTAATAAGAATATAACTGCCGTTAAAAATTCAACAATCGGATATTGAATGCTGACTTTACATCCGCAACTTCTGCATTTACCTTTAAATATCAAAAAATAAGATATTATGGGAATATTATCATACCATTTAATATGCTCTTTACATTTCGGACATTTTGAAGGCGGTAAAATTATAGATTCTTTTGATAATGCTCTCAGAGCAATTACATTTAAAAAACTCCCTATACACGCACCTGTAATAAATACGAATAAACAAATTACTAAAATAATTTCAATCATAATCTTTCATCATTTCTTTTGTTTTCTTTTTCTGAAAGTATATTTAAAAGCATGTTTAATGCTTTTTTAAGCCTCCTTGAAACCTGCATTTGAGAAATACCGAGTTTTGCGGCGATTTGCGTTTGGCTTAAATCCTCAAAATAATTCATAATAACAACTTTTTGAAGTTTTTCATCCAATTTTTGAATTGCATCGTTAATTAAAATTTTATCTTCCTGAAATGTTTCAAGATTGTAATGATTATCGTCCGCAATCTTATCAAACAAAGATAGAGATTCATCATTTCCCGTAGTAATAATTTGATCTAAAGAAATAGTCTGTTTTCTTCTTTCAACGTCAATAACTTCTTTTATTTTGCCTACGGATGTACCGAGTTCTTCAGCCAGAATAGTTTCGGAAGGTTCATTACCTTCTGCATCTTTAAGCTGCTGCATAAGTTTATTAACACGATATGCAAGCTCATAAATTTCACGTGGAGCTTTTATCATTGAAACTTTATCTCTTAAATAATGCCTTATTTCACCCGTTATAAGATAAGTAGCATAGGTTCTGAAATTATTGCTAACTTTGGGGTTATAAAGCTGAATAGCCTTAACGAGTCCTACACTGCCCACTTGAATAATATCTTCAACAGGGTCTGTATTTCTTCTGGCAAGACCTCTTGCAATTTTTTTTACCAATGGCATAGCGGCAACCACTATAATATTTTGTAAATGTTTTTTTTGTTTTTCATCCTTAGTTGTTTTATATAAATTAAGCCACTCGCCAATTTCATCATAATTAATGGTATATTCAGGCATTAACCATCTACCTCTCTCTTTATTATAATTTTTTATACAATTCTGCATACTTCCACCAATTTCATTATTTTATAGAAAACTTTACTTGATTATACCATATTATTTAAGTACAAATGAATTAGGTAATAAATCGTTAATATAATAAATCGAAATTGAAGCATCATCATTTTCGAGTATAATTTCACTGTTATACCCTTTGGAAAATTCTTGTATCCATTGTCTGCAAGCTCCGCAAGGAAAACATTTTGCCGATTTGGGAGAATAAATTGCTATTTTAATAAGCTTACCGGTTTCTTTAGAAGCTATTGCCGTTGATATAGCATTTCTTTCAGCACATAATGTAAGTCCGTAGCTTGAATTTTCAATATTACATCCGCTGTAAACATTTCCGCTTTCAAATAAAGCGGCAGCACCTACCGGAAAATTTGAATATGGAGAATATGAATTTTCTGAAGCTTCTTTTGCAATTTTTAACAGTTCTTCATTTGAAATCATTATTAAATCCTTTTATAGAATATTTTATAATCAAATATAACGTTAGAATATAGTGTATTTGAATGATATAATTATATTGTGTTTACAATAGTTAATCTATTTACCATAATAGCAATAAGTTATATTATTATAGTATAGGATTAAAATTATAATCGGAAAAGAATTTTGAACTTGAATTGCTGCGGAGGAACATTGACTGAAAAGATTAGGATAATAGGTGGAAAACAATTAAAAGGCGAAGTTTCTGTCAGCGGTGCAAAAAATGCTGTACTAAAACTTATGGCTGCAGCACTTCTTGCTAAAAGCGAAACCAAACTTTATAATGTTCCGGAGCTTACCGATGTTATTATCATGCTTAATGTTTTGGAACAATTAGGTGCAAAAGTTCAATATAATAAAATTGAAAAATCCATTGTAATTAATGCGGAAAACCTTACGGGCGTAAGAGCAAGCTATGAACTTGTCAGCAGAATGAGAGCTTCGTTTGTTGTTTTGGGTGCATTGGTTGGAAGATGTAAAGAAGCAGTTGTTGCCTTGCCGGGCGGATGTGCAATAGGCGAAAGAAAAGTCGATTTTCATATTAAAGGGCTTGAAACTCTCGGTACCACGGTAAAAATAGAAAACGGATACGTTCATGCCAAAGCTAAAAAATTAATCGGTGGAGATATATATTTAGATATTCCGTCAGTCGGAGCTACCGAAAATATTATGCTTGCCGCTGTTTTAGCGGAAGGTGCAACAAGAATTCAAAATGCCGCTCAAGAGCCTGAAATTGTTGATTTAGCTAATTTCCTTAATGCAATGGGAGCTGATGTTAACGGTGCAGGTACATCAGAAATACTTATTAACGGAGTTAAACAATCAGATTTACATGGCGTGGAATATACGACAATTCCCGACAGAATAGAAGCCGGCACTTATGCTACGGCATTTATTGCCACAAAAGGCAAGGGAATTATAAAAAATATTTTTCCGGGACATTTAACATTTTATACGTCCAAGCTTACTAAAATGGGGGCTGATATTAAATTATTAGACCCTACATCCATAGAAGTAAGCTGTAAAAAGCGTTTAGAAGCTGTAAATATCATAACGCAGCCATATCCGGGGTTTCCTACAGATTTACAATCAATGGCAATGGCTTTAGCCACCGTTGCAAACGGAGTAAGTATAATTACCGAAAGTTTATATGAAAACAGATTTATGCAAGTACCCGAGCTCAGAAAAATGGGTGCGGATATTCATCAGGAGCGTAATCACGCTCTTATAAAAGGTGTTAAAAGCTTAACAAGTGCAAACTTAAGAGCAAGCGATTTAAGAGCCGGAGCTTCTCTTGTTATTGCCGCTCTTATGGCTAACGGCGAGAGCATTATCGATAACATTTATCATATAGACAGAGGTTATGAACTTTTAGAGCAAAAGTTCAGAATGATAGGTGCAGATATTGTAAGATTTAATGATGATGAACCCGATGTTGTTAATCAAAATAAAGGAAATTTAAGTGAGTCAAAATTATAAAAGATGGTATGATCATGATCCTGTTTTGCTTGAGGTAATTAATCTTTTACAAGATTATCAAACCGAGCTTAAAGCTCAAGCAGAAGTTTTTTTGCAGGAAATCGAAAAGAAAGTTTCTAAAGAAGCTATTGATAAGTTTTATGAAATGGTAAGACCAAAAGTCTGTAACAGATGGTATGATAAAGACCCTGTTATTTCAAGAACCGTTGAGCTTTTAAGGGTTGTGCCTCCTGATGTTCAAAAAGCGACTGCTCAAAGTTTTTTGAAAGCACTTAATGATATGGGTATTCATAAAAAAGAAAGTCTTAATTAATCCAGAATTTCGCCCGTTACTATATTAACTCTTATAGGTTTATAAAGTTTTATATATAATATTTGACCGTCTTTTGCGGTAAAGTTTTTTCCTTTTACTATGCTTTTTGCGGTTCTTGCTATTTTATTAAATTCGGTTTGTGCGGGTTCACAATCTGCAACAGCCATAATCCTTGTATAATTATTATTTTTATTGGCTGCAGAAAGCTCAAAAAGCAAACTTCCGTTTTTTATAAAGTATTTTGCTTTATCAATATCCAAAATTTTTCCTATGAGTATTGTATCTTTTGATAAAAGTATATTATGCTCATAATCTACGATATTATTGACAAATTTAGCATGGAACATGCTTCCCTCACTTGAGTCTTTAGAGCTTATCTGTCCCGTCACATAAATGGGAAGCACCGTTTTTGCGGGAATTGTAACCACATCATCATCATATAAAACATTTTCAATCGCAATTCCCTCACCCTTTTTAGGGGTAATTGCGGCTTTAATTTTTTCCTGTTTATAGCCTTCTATGGTTTGTTTTAAGTTATACAAAAAGACCGAAATTTGAGCACGTGTAACATATTTATCATAATCCAAATATCTTTCACGCTTGGGTTCTTTTGCTATAACATTTATTACCTCGGCTTTACCTGCCGTTACTTTAAACCAATCGGGTATATCGTCAAAATCATCATAAGCATTTTGAAGTGCATTAATTGCTTCTTTTTTTGTTATATCTTCCGTCTTTAATATATTTACCAAAAAAGTAATTACATCACTTCTTGTTACATAATCATCGGGATAAAAATAATTGTTGTTAACGGGTTTTATAATATCCAGATTAACTGCTCTTATTACATAATTCCACGCCCAATGATTAACATTTATATCTTCAAAAGAATACATTACATCAACGGGCATATTCTCACGACCTATAACTTTTATAACCATGGAAGCGTATTCTGCCCTTGTTATATATTTAGATGGCAAAAAAGTATTATCGGGATAACCCGCTATAATATTTTCGTCGGTTAACTTATCTATTTGCTTATATGCCCAAAAACCTTGCGGAATATCTTTAAATTCCAAAGATTTTGCACTTTGAACACTAAAAAGCAAAAAAACGGATAAGATTATTGAAATTTTTAATTTTATTTTCGTCATATTTATAATTCTATCAGATATTACAGTATTAGTGAAATATTATTTTTGTTATATAATATTGTTTATGTTACAGGTTAATTATGATAGTTTGAAAAGGATAAATTATGTACAATTACAGAAAAGTTACCGATGATATATATAACATCGGAAGTTCGGAGAGAAAATTAAACATTTTTGAGGGTGTATATCCTTTAAATAACGGGGTTTCATACAATTCATACATAATTACGGATGAAAAAACCGCACTTTTGGATACGGTTGATTTACACTGTGCGAAACAATTTTTTGAAAACTTGGAAGAAGTATTAAAAGAAAGAAAATTGGATTATTTGATTGTTCAGCACATGGAGCCCGACCACGCAGCTTTGGTCGGTGAAATTACAAGAAGATATCCCGACGTTAAAATTGTATGCTCACAAAAAGCTCAAGCTATGATTTTAAATTTCTTCGAAATAAAAAATAAAGATAATTTCTTAATAATAAAAGAAAATGATACGTTAAAATTAGGTCGTCATGAGCTTGCATTCGTTGCGGCATCTATGGTTCATTGGCCCGAAGTTATGGTAAGTTACGATAAAACAAGCAAAATATTGTTTGCCGCAGACGCATTCGGCTCATTCGGTGCTTTAAACGGCAATATGTTTGATTATGAAACAAAAATTGACGAAGAATATATTAAAGAAGCAAGAAGATATTTTACAAACATTGTCGGTAAATACGGGCTTCAAGTACAAATGCTGTTAAAAAAGGCATCATCTTTGGATATTAAAATGATATGTCCGCTCCACGGTTTAATTTTAACGGAAAGTATCCCTTTGTTTCTTGATAAATACATAAAATGGTCGAGTTACGAGCCTGAAGATAATGAAGTTATAATAGCTTATTCTTCTGTTTACGGCGGAACGGAAAATATTGTTAATGTTTTAGCATATAAATTAGCCGAAAAGGGCATAAAAAATATTAAAATGTATGATACATCGGTAACACATCCTTCATATATCATTGCGGAGGCATTCAGAGTTTCTCATATCGTAATTGCTTCCACAACTTATAATGCGGGTATTTTTGAAACGATGGAAACATTTATTAATTCATTAACGGCTCATAATTTAAAGAACAGAAAATATGCATTAATACAAAACGGTTCCTGGGCACCCGTTTGCGGAAATCAGATTAAAACAATGCTTGAAAAATTAGAAGGTACGGAGTTTATAAACAGTGAACCTTTAACTGTTAAATCGGCATTAAACAATAACGGAAGAATTGAACTTGAAAAACTTGCGGATAATATAGTACAATCACTAAAGAAGTAAAGGAGTTTATTATGAAAAAATACGTTTGTAAAGTATGTCATTATGAATACATTCCTGAAGAAGGAGATGCGGATTTCGGTATAGCACCAGGAACAAAATTCGAAGATTTACCGGAAGATTGGGTTTGCCCTTTATGTGCCGTAGGCAAAGATATGTTTGAAGAAGTTGATGTTTAATTGATTTCAAAGAATTTAAAAAATAACCGTATTTATTGTACGGTTATTTTTTTATTTTAATCCATTCGTTATACAAATCATTTAAACTAAATTTTGCATTAGCAGGGCTTGTGGAAGGCATTTTAAGACATTCGTATTCTTTTAACAATTCGGGAAAATTTTTTTTAAATTCGATGTAAGATTTACTTCCGTTAAAGCAAATTTTTTTTATCCCGGTATATTTTTCCAATAATTCGGGAATTTTATTCGGAATTTCATTTTCTATATCGGAATCCAAACTTCCCGTTCTGTTACAATCGGCTATAACATCCCACAGAGCAATTTTATTTGATAAAAGCGTTTTTATTTTATCCTCATATTTCATATTATTCAAATTTTCACAATCACAAATTAAAGCCATGATTTTCCAAAATCTGTTTTGAGGATGAGCGTAATACTGCTGCATTTCAAGCGATTTAATTCCGGGCATTGAGCCTAAAATAAGTATTTTAGACTTATTATTTATTTGAGGCAAAAAACTCTTACATATATTCATATATTTAGAATATAATAAATTTGGTAAATTTAAAATAAGGAGATTTATAATGAAAGTATTAATATTAAACGGAAGCCCCAGAGTTAACGGTAATACTTCAATTGCAGTTAAAGAACTTGAAAAAACTTTTAGCAAAAATAATATTGATACGGAAATTATCCAAGTCGGAAATAAAGATATAAGAGGATGTATAGCCTGCGGTAAATGTAAAGAAATAGGAAAATGCGTATTCAATGACATTGTTAATGAAATAGCACCAAAATTTGAACAGGCAAACGGTTTAATAATTGCAAGTCCGGTATATTATGCTTCCGCAAATGCCACTTTGGTTGCACTAATTCAAAGATTATTTTTCTCAACTCCTTTCAGTAAAAAAATGAAAGTAGGTGCAAGTGTTACGGTTGCAAGGCGAGGAGGATGTTCATCAACCTTTGACGAATTAAATAAATTTTTTACAATTACGGGCATGCCTATTGCTTCAAGCCAATATTGGAACAGCGTACACGGAAGAACTCAAGGAGAAGCCGAACAGGATTTGGAAGGTTTACAGACAATGCGTACATTAGCCGAAAATATGACTTTCTTAATGCGTAGTATCGAATTGGGAAAAGAAAAATTCGGACTGCCAAAACAGGAAGATACCGTTTTCACTCATTTTATACGCTAGTTTGAATTTTTTTTAAACCTTTTTATTTTTTATAATTGTACCATTTTTCGTACGTAGAAAAGAATATAAGGGCGTAATTATTTACGCCTTTTTCTATTCTGAAAATTTTATCAAAAAAGAAAAATAAAGGATAATAAACAAAAAACGGTAAATTTATGAACCTATCCATTAAAAATAAAGTTCTGTTTCTGACAAATTCTTTATCCTCATCTTTCATACCAAGGTTTTTAAAATCTTCTTTCATCATATTAAAAAACTTTTTTTTATAAGGAAGTCTAACTTTCATAAACCACCAATATAAGGTTATAACTTTATAATCCCAGTAAAAATATTTCATTTCATCAAATAAATTAATTTTTTTAAGATTTTCACCTATTAAATTAAAGATTTTAAAGTAATCAAAAAACAAATGATTTCTTGAATTTGTAACGGCATTTTTCCTGTTACAGCGGTAAAACATTAAATCTTCTCTTAAAACGGACATTTTTTCCGCTTTAAAAAGAGCATCATAAACAAAAACATTATCTTCAAAGTAAATTCCGCCCGGAAATTTAACATCTTTTTTTATAAGAAAATCACGTTTGTACATTTTATCCCAGGGTACGCTTGTTTGCCAAAAAACGGAATATTTAATATCACGCCAATTAAATGTTTTATTGTCAAATTCTTCGGGAATTTGTTTTAATTTTGCATAAACATGATTTTTATCAATCTTACCCGTTAAATCATCAAACTGATTCCAGGTAAAAAGCACTATATCCGAATTTGTTTGAGTTATTTTTTCATAAAGTTTTTCAATGGCATTAAGCTCCATATAATCGTCACCGTCTATAAAAAAAATGTATTCGCCCCTTGCCATTTGAACACCGAAATTTCTTGCTATACCCTGTTTTAAATTTTCGGTATTTTTATATATAACAAATCTTTTGTCATTTTTTGCAAATTCATTAACAATTTCCAAAGTTTTATCGGTAGATTTATTATCTACAACAATTATTTCAATATCTTTAAAAGTTTGATTTACAACACTGTTCAGGGTTTGTCTTATATATTTTTCGACATTATAAACGGCTAAAATTATTGAAACTTTTACACTCATATTCCACCTCTTTAGATATTATAAATAAAATAAATTTTGAGTATAATAATTTATTATGATACTTAAAGAATTTTCTAAATATCTGCAAGAAAATAAAGATAAAAATTCGCTTAATTTATTAAACGAATGGATAATCGAAAGACTACAAAAACCATCGTTAAACAAAGTTGATAATATTTTAAAAACCGAACTGTATTTTCTTAAAAACAATAATGAAAAAACCTTAATAATAGCCAAAAGTGAAACGGGAAGAACTCTTTTAAAAGCTTTATATAATTTTGCATTAAGCTTTGAACAGTATAAATTGGCAAAATTTCTTCATAATAAAAAATCTAATGATTTTAATAAGTAAAAAATTATTATTTAAAAGTTTTGAACAGGTAAAAAAATAAACCTTAAAAACATGACTTTTTTTGAAAAATACAAAATAATAAAAAAACAGTAAAATAGCATGTTTACATGCCTTTTTTGTATCAAAAATTTACACTGAATTATTTAATAACTTTGTAGAAAACCTGTAGAAAACTATTTAATAACTTGTTCAAAATTATTTTTTCTGTTCAAAACTTAATTCAAATTTGAATAAAAAAATGATTTTCTACAAATTTTATACACAATTTGAATTAATTTAAACAGGTTTTATACAGGCTTAAAATTCAATAATAAACAGTATTTCAGATAGTTTTATACAATAAAATGAATTACTTATTACTACTGTTATAAATATATATATATAAAATAATAATAATTAGTTAATATAAAAATAATGTTTAAAAACAAAAAAAAAATTAAAAAGTCTGTTTTAAAGTATTGTTTATAATAATATCATTTTTTTATTTTTCTTATATAATAAGAATGTAATATAATAAGGATTATAGTATGTTTTTTACAATAGATAAAGATTCTTTGGTAAATAAACTAAAAATAGTTGAAAAAGTAACCGCACAAAGAGGTAATGTACAGCCCGTTCTTGCAAATGTTTTATTTGAGGTTAAAGACAGCATTTTAAACTTAAGTGCAACAGATTTGGAAATATCAGTTAAAGCTCAAACAACAGTTGCGGTTAAAAAAGAAGGAAGTATTACGTTACCCGCAAAAAAATTACTCGAAATTGCGGCAAAACTTCCCGATAAACCCGTTGAATTTAATCTTAACGAAGATACAAATATTGTAAATATAACCTGCGGTAATTCTAAGTTTGAAATTATAGGTATTTCTGCTCAGGAATTTCCTAAAATAGAAGATAATATTGAAAATGGTACCGAAATAGAAATAGAAACCGAACCATTATTAAAATCAATTAAAAATACGGTTTATGCTGCGGCAAATTATGAAAATAGAAATGTTATTTCGGGCGTTTTTTGTTTAATTCAAGGCAATAAACTTGAAATGGCGGCAACTGACGGTAACAGACTTACAAGAATTATTGAAAATATAAAAAATATAAATGATAAAACGGCAAAACTGGTTATTCCGTCTAAAACTTTAAACGAATTTGTAAGAATATCTTCTTTTGTTTCAGAAGAAAATGTTATATTTATTGTTGATAAATCAAGATTAATTTTAAAAACAATGAGTTTTTCAATTAATTCAAGGTTAATAGAAGGACAATATCCTCCTTATACACAATTAATACCAAAAACAACCGCAAATAACTCCGTTGTTTCAAGAGATGATTTAATTTCTGCTTTAGACAGAGTTTCAACAATGGTTAATGATAGAACAAGCATAGTTAAATTTTCATTTAACGATAATAAACTCTTGTTAAAAGCCGAAACTCCCAATTCCGGTATGAGTGAAGATGTTATAGATTGTGAATATTCGGGTGATGAACTTGTTATTGCATTTAACTATAAATATGTTTTAGATTCAATAAAAACAATGGATGCGAAAAATGTAAAAATAGGATTAAACGGCAGTTTATCCGCAACCGTATTTAAACCCGAAAGTGATGAAGACTATATCTGTTTAATTATGCCAATACAGATAAGATAAGGTTAATTTATGAAAGTTAGTGTAAAAGTTCCTGCAACATCAGCAAATTTAGGGCCGGGCTTTGATTGTTTGGGTCTTGCGTTGCCTATTTATAATGAAATAACTGTTGAAGAAACCGTTATGCCGGGTAGCGGCATTGAAATTAATATTATTGAAAATACAAATTCTTATGATATTTTATCAGTACCAAAAGACAAAAATAACATTGCATATAAAGCTATAGAACTTTTATATAATTTTATAGGTCAAACTGCAAGCGATATTAAGATTACAATTAAGACCGGTATACCTGTCGCAAGAGGTTTAGGAAGCAGTGCTTCTGTTATAGTAGGCGGGTTAATGGCTGCAAATAAACTTTTGGGTAATCCCGCTGATGATGCCGTATTACTATCAATAGCTTCCGAGGTTGAAGGTCATCCTGATAATGCTGCACCTGCTATGTTTGGCGGTTTTTGTCTTGCTTCTATGGAAGATGACGGAAGTGTGGTTTATTCTAAAATTCAGTGGCCCGAAAATTGGAAATTAACCGTTATAATTCCTGATTATGAGCTGGATACTAAAATTTCAAGGTCTGTATTACCTGAAAAAATTTCCTTGCAGGATGCCGCATTTAATTTAAGAAAATGTGCAATGCTTGTTGATGCCGTTTACAGACAAGATGCGGAACAAATGAAAAAATGTTTAAAAGATAAACTTCATCAACCCTACAGGGAAAAATTTATTAAAGGATTTAAAGAATTAAATAGTCTTTTAGATAATAATGAAGATATTTTAGGTTGTGTAATATCAGGTTCAGGCCCTACAATACTTGTTATTTCGAAAAATAATGCTTTTGAAAAAGTTGAGAATGATGTAAATAACTTATTTGAAAGTTTAAATGTAAGTTGTGATATAAAAACTTTAAGCGTTGAAAATGAGGGTACTAAAGTAATATAAAGGAGAGGAAAAATGAAAAAATCCATTAAAGATTTGACGGATATTAAAGGAAAAAAAGCTCTTGTCAGAGTTGATATTAATGTTCCTTTGGATGCTGATAAAAATGTTACGGATGATACACGTATTCAGGCAATTTTACCTACTTTAAATTTATTAAAAGAAAAAGGTGCAAAAATTATATTAATGGCTCATTTAGGACGTCCGAAAGGTGAAAAAAATCCTGAATTTTCATTGGCTCCCGTAGCTAAATATATGTCTAAAATTTTGGGTGAAGAAGTTATGTTTATTCCCGATATTTCAGATGCCGAAAAAATGATTGCTAATTTAAAAGACGGTCAGGTAGCTTTACTTGAAAATATCAGATATTACAAGGCTGAAGAGGCTAAGGACGATGATATGACATTTGCAAACGAACTTGCAAAATTAGGTGATTTTTATGTAAATGATGCTTTTGGTGCTGCTCACAGAAATCATACTTCAACCGCAAAATTAGCTAAGGTTTTAAAACCTGCCGTTTCGGGTTTATTAATGGAAAAAGAATTGAGATGTTTATCTCAAGCACTTGATAACCCTGTAAGACCTTTTACTGCGGTAGTCGGCGGTGCAAAAGTTTCTTCAAAAATAGGTGTTTTGGAAAACTTGATTGATAAAGTAGATAACCTTATTATAGGCGGTGGAATGGCTTATACATTCGTAAAAGCAAACGGCGGAAAAATAGGTAATTCAATTTGCGAAGATGACCAGCTTGATGTTGCAAAAGCAATTGAAAAGAAAGCTAAAGATAAAGGTGTTAAGCTTGTTATGGCAACAGATGTTCTTGTTACGGATGATTTTTCGGGTAACGGAACTAATAAATTTGTTAAAATAAGTGAAATTCCGGACGGTTTTGAAGGCGTAGATGCAGGTAATGACTCAAGAAAAGCTTTTGCGGATGTTCTAAAATCTTCAA
Source organism: Candidatus Gastranaerophilales bacterium (assembly GCA_947588745.1). Classification (GTDB taxonomy): domain Bacteria; phylum Cyanobacteriota; class Vampirovibrionia; order Gastranaerophilales; family Gastranaerophilaceae; genus Avigastranaerophilus. The sequence continues at coordinate 44,489 of CANPYW010000009.1, read as the reverse complement.
AAACAATATTGATGAACGGGCCTGTAGGTGCTTTTGAAAATCCTAAATTTGCAGAAGGTACAAAGGCTGTTTTAACTGCGGTTGTTGAAGCTACTAAAAATGGTGCAATATCCGTTATCGGCGGCGGTGATAGTGTAAGTGCCGCTAAGAAGTTCTTTAAAACGGAAGATTTTACACACGTTTCAACAGGCGGCGGTGCTTCTTTGGAATTTATTGAAGGTAAAGTATTACCGGGTGTAGCTGCTTTGGATGATAAATAATTATTATTCCTTAATTGTTATTATAAAAAAGAGTTAAGATTTATTTCTTAACTCTTTTTTTATTTATATTTTTCTTTTTTTACTTTTTACTTTCAAGTTTTGATAAACGTTTTTCAAAATCTTCATTTTGTTTTTTGAGCATTTGATTTTCTTTTTCAAGTTCCGTAATGCGTTTATCTAGCCCTGTTATTTTTGCTGTTAATTCTTGAAGTTGAGAGAATAATTCTTTAATGGAGTTAACCATTGCATAGAATATTTCTTCTTTTCTGATTTTTAAGAACCCAGTATTTTTATCTTCGGTAACCGAATTAGGAAATACTTTTTGCAAATCTTGAGCAATTACACCTACGTGAGGAATTTTTTCTTTATCATCTTTATAAGTGTAATTTTTAACCTTTAACTCGTTTATTTCTTTTAAACCGGCATTATTATCGCTGATATTCTCTTTTAATCTAATATCGGAATAATAATTCTGTAAAAGCTCGTTAAGTTTTGTTTTAACAGAACCTAAGTTGTTAATCATTACATCTGCAACGTTATCAATTTTCCTATCTACAATGTTAATGTGATTTGATTGAGAACCTATGTTTATATATTTTCCGTCTGTTGTTATTAAGTTAATATCTTTTGCTGAAGATAAACTAATATTGCTTGCGTTTTTGGAACTGATATTTACATTTCTTTCAGAAGAAAGGTTTATATCATTTCCGTCGTCTTTACCTGAAGTTGCTATGTTAACAGATTTACCACTGATATTATTATCTTTTGCAGCAAATAGATTAATTTTTTGGTTTGTAGAAACTTTAAATCCTTCATCTGTTTTGGATGATAATTTCATAAAATCATTATTTGAAGCTTTTACTTCGATTTTATTTTCTGTTGATGTTGAAGATAATAAAATTCCTGCACTTGCAGTTGTAGAAGAACTAGCTATTAAATTCATTTCGTCTTTAGCACCAATATCAACGGAAGAATTTAAAGAAGAAATACCAAGTTCATAATCTGAACTCATTTCAACTTTATATTTCTTTTTTGTTGGATCTTTTGTAGAATCTGTAAATTGATAAGATAAAGCGTTATCATTTATATTAATAGAACCTTTATATTTTTTTAAGTTTGGATCAGATGCTGAAGAGGCAAAGAATGTTTTGACTCTAATTTCATTACCTGAACCGGTAGTTTCTATTTTACTTGCAGGTGATTCTATTGAATTTCCGTTTATATAATATTTGAATTCGGATTTACCTTTGTATTCATTTTGGGTATTATTATAACCTATACCTATTTTGCTTATATCATCATCACTCGTTATAGAACCTCTATCGGCTATTAAGCTAAACATTGGCTGCATGCCGTCAAATGTTCTTACTTGGAATTTTTTTGTATTAACATCTAATTCTTTATCATATTTTCCGTTTAAATAATATGTATAGCCGGTTATTATATCGGCATTATAATATTCCGGCGAACCATCAGTTTTAATATTATTATTTCCTATAAATATTCTGTTGCTTATATTATTTGTGTAAACAATACCCGGTTTAACGGTAAATTCTCCACCATTAGGATCATACCCCGAATAATTACCCAAACAAATGTTGTTACTTCCGTTAGAAATACTTGAACAAGCACCCATACCAATAGCAGTATTAGCCTTATTACTGTTAGTATCAGCAGCACGACTTAAATTAGCAAGTGAATAATAACCAACGGCAGTATTTGAACCTCCTTTATCATTATGATATAAAGCATAATGACCTAATGCTGTATTGCTTGAAACATTATTTTCTAGTGATTGAAGTGAGCCTATACCAAGTGCCATATTAGTTCTATCTAAGGCTAATCTTCCTGCATATTTAATATCGTTTCCTCCTGAAGAACCGGAATTTTTATTAACCGTATAAAAACCTATCTGAGATTTTTCAAAAACTCTTTTACCATCTTGAATTTGTTGAAAGATAGCAAGTTTATCCGCATCGGCATTTATAGTTGGTTCATCACCATATTGACTAAAAAAATAAGTCATACTAGCAGGTAAAGCTTGAAAGCCTAATATTGCAGTTTGTTCTTCTCCTGTACCATAAAAAATATCAGAATTTGCTTCAACCCAATGCCATATTTGCTCTCTACTTGATCCGGAACGCTTTGTTATTGTAGGTATTGCAGCAGATAATACCAAACTTATAATAAGTAATGATATTAAAAGTTCTGCAAGAGAAAATCCTTTTTTATTTTTGTTGCTCATGTTTATTCTTTCCATTGTTTATAACTAAATATTATATCTTCTATTTTAATTCCCATTTTTTCAATTTTTTCATTCAAAATTTTAATTATTTTTTCTTTAGATAAATATAATTCATTTGCCGCATAAGAATCTGCACATATTATTGTAAGTATATTATCGTCCGTTATTTTGTAAACTTTAGTTAATTTTGAAATTTTATTACCAATGGTTTCAATCCAGTAATATTTAATATTATCTAATTTTTCATAACTGTCCTTTTTATAATTAAAATTAATATCTTTAATTATATTTTCTATTAGTTCAAAGTTAGAATAATCTATTTTTTTCATAGTATATTAATTATAATATATCTTAACATTTTTTCCAAAAAATTAACAAATTAAATTTCTAAAATATTTTCAACTTTTTCAATAATTTTTTTATGAATATCTTTTTCGCTTAAAGTTCCGTCAATGGAAATAAAATTATATTCATCAATCATTTTATGATATTGTTCAAGACATTTGCTTTGATAAATTTGAAAACTTTTGTAAAAATCGTTGCTTAAACCGATATCCCTGCCGGATTCCCAATAATCAAGCCCTGTTGTACCTATAATTCTTTTTAAAAGAATTTCAACGGGAACATCAAGATAAAAAACCATATCAGGTTCAGGTGCATAATCATAAAGATTTTTGAGCCATTCAATATCATGACCTCTTACGGTATCACGAGCATAAGCGGTATAAATATATCTGTCCAAAATTACAACAAACCCTGCTTTTAATGCGGGAATAATAACCTGCTCCAATCTGTCCGCAAAATCTGCCGCATATAAAAGAGAAAATGTTGTTGCATTTAACAGATTTCTATCCTTGGCATCATTAATAGCATCGGCAATAAATTTGGAAGTTTTCCATTCGCTAACCATGGCACCGTAAGATTGGTCTTCAATCCAGCGTTTAAGCCTGCTGATTTGAGTTGATTTACCCGAACCGTCAGTACCTTCAATTACTATTAATAAGCCGTCATAGCCATGTTTTGATTTATATCCCGTCATTTACAGAAAAATTCCTTTTTGTGATAAAACTTCTTTTACTTTTTCTCTAAAAAATACCTGCTTATTATGAATACTTTCATTTGCATCGATTTCAACAAGCCCGTATTCGTTTATCATACTTTTATATTCATCATTTACCCTTTTTTGAAAAATTTTATAACTTTCGTAAGGGTCGCTGCTTATTTTCAAATCCATACCTGCTTCGTAAAACTTTGGTGCACGATTTGAACAAATTCTTTCCAAAGAAACATCTTCCGTTACTCTAAAATATAAGGTTAAATCAGGTTTTACGGCAAATCCGTATACTTTACGAACCCAGTTTCTGTCAACACCTCTTGCAACATCACGTGCAAAAGCCGTATAGACATATCTGTCTGCAAGCACTATAAACCCTGCTTTTAATGCGGGAATAATAACCTGTTCAAGTCTATCTGCAAAATCGACGGCGTGCAGAAGCGAAAAAGTTCTGGGACTAAGCAGGTTTTTCTTTTTGGCTAATTTTGTTGTCTGAGAAATCAAATCGGAAGAATTCCATTCGGTAAAAATAACATCCTGCTTAAGTGATTTAAGCCAATCCCTTAATATAATTAATTGTGTTGATTTGCCAGAACCGTCAATACCCTCAACGCAAACAAGCGTACCGGGTAAATTATGCGATTGATTTAATCTTGATTTATTTTCCATATCTGCAATTTCTTACTATTTATTAATAAATAATATCATAATTATAACTGAAATTAAAACTTATGGTTCTTTTAATTTAAAACATTTTGAACGTAATGAAATTTTATTGATTATATAATATCAGAGGTTGTTACAATTTGAACACCGGAACTTGTACCCAGTCTTGAAGCTCCGGCATTAATAAGTTCCAGGGCTTTTTGTCCGTCTTTAATTCCTCCGGATGCTTTAATTTTAACATTTGAGCCTTTTAAAGTTTCATACATCAGTTTTATGTCTTCCGTTTTTGCACCGACTCCGTTTTTTACAAAACCGGTGGATGTCTTTGCAAAATCGGCTTTTGCCTGAATAATTATTTCGCAAGCCTTTACAATTTCATCTTTAGTCAATAAATCGGTTTCAATTATAACTTTAAGCGGAATTTGTTCGCATACGGACTTTACTGTTTTTATATCATTTAAAGTATATTCGTAATCTTTATCTTTTAAAGATTGAACGGAAATAACCATATCTATTTCATCGGCACCCGATTCTATTGCTTTTTGAGCCTCAAATGCTTTAACTTCGGTTAAACATGCACCTAAAGGAAATCCTACCACGCAAATAACCTTAACTTTCGTATTTTTTAAATATTCTTTTGCATATTTAACATTTGAGCCGTTAACACAAACTCCAAAAAAGTTATATTTTACGGCTTCATCGAATAACTTTTTAAGTTCCGATTTCGTTGCATCCTGTTTTAATAAAGTGTGTTCTATAAATTGTTCTAATTTCATTTTAACCTATATTCTCCAATATTTGTGTAGTTTTAAACCTTTTAGGTGAATAATATTCAATATAATTTTTTAATAAATTCAAACAGATTGAACATACTTTTTCATTAGCAAGTTCATCATATTTTGTAGTTATGTCAAAATCTTCTTTTAATAAAGTATTTAAAAATATCCTGATTTTATTATGAATTTTGACTTTTTTTGTAATTTCAAAAGCACAGTTTCCGCATAAAATACCGCCTTGTTCGATTGAAAAATAAATATCAGTGTCATTCAAGGGCTTTAAGCATTTAACGCAACGTTCAAGTTCTATTGAATAACCCGTAATATCCATAATTTTAAGCTGAAACTTTATAACGGAAAGCATAGATTTCACGATAGTGCGTGATTTTGACAGATTATCGAGTAATTTGTAGAATAACTCATATATTTCCGAGCTGTTAGGGTCATTTTCAATGCCGAAATTAGAAACAATTTCGGAGCAATACATGGCATAAAAAAGCTTGTTCATGTCTGTTCTTAGGTTCAAAAAAGTGTTTAAAGCTTCTGCCTGACAAATTGTATCAAGAGATTTACCTTTATTTAGCATCATTTTATTTGCCACAAATAAATCCATACGACCGCCAAGCCTGCTGGTTGTCTTTTTAATTCCTTTTGCAACGCCTTTGATAATGCCCTTTTCTTTTGAATACATAACAATTATCTTATCGGCTTCACTAATACTGTACGATTTTAAATTGATAGCATTTGTTGTAAATTGTTCTTTCATAATTAAAAACCGGAATCGCTGCCTGAATAAACACCTCTTATGTAGTGCATAAGCTCATTTGGAGAATCACTGTTGGCCATAGCGGCTTCTTTTGTGATTAATCCTTTTTTATACAAATTATATAAAGACATATTAAACGTAATCATATCATCGTAAGAACCTTTTTGAACAAGCTTGTAGATTTCTTCAAGTTCATTTTTAATAATAAAATCTTTGATTGTGGCAGTCGAAAAGAGCATTTCAACGGCAGGAATTCTGCCGCTGCCTTGAGCTAACGGCAAAAGTCTTTGAGAAATAGAACCTCTGAAAACTTCAGCAAATTGTCCACGTACGGCATCACGCTCCGTAGGCTGAAAAAAGCTTAAAATACGATTGATGGTCTGAATTGCATTAAATGTATGGAGTGTTGCAAAAACTAAATGCCCTGTTTCAGCTGCGTGTAATGCACTTTGAACAGTATCCATATCTCTTATTTCACCTATAAGAATAACATCAGGGTCTTGTCTTAAAGCAAATTTAAGTCCGTCTAAATAACCTGAAGTATCGACACCGATTTGACGCTGGGTAAAAATGGATTTTTTACTTTTATAAACATATTCGATAGGGTCCTCAATGGTTACAATATGTTTTTTTTGAGTTAAATTAATATGTTCAAGCATTGAAGCAATTGTGGTGGATTTACCTGAACCTGCGACTCCTGTTACAAGAATAATACCATTATCCGCTTTAGAAAAATTTTCAATATTTTTAGGTAATTTCAATTGTTCAAAAGTCGGAATATCATAAGGAACAAGACGAATAGTCATGGAATGATAACCGAAAGTCATTGCAAGGTTAACTCTGTAACGTGAAATTCCTTCTATTTCGTAGGGAAAATCAGAATCATAAGACTTAAATATTTTATCACGCATAGATACCGGTGCAATGTCATCAATAGATTTCAGCATATCATTTTCCGTAACCGGAGGAAGCTTTGATTTAATTATTTTACCGTCAATACGAAATGAAGGAACCTCCCCCACAATAAAATGAACATCCGAAGCTTTAATCTCTACAGCCTTTTTTAATAACATATTTATATCAAACTCACTCATTGAACTACTCCTATATGTTTTTACAATAGTATATCACTTTTAGTAAATTACAAAAAATTGCCCCTAAAAAGTTAATATTATTTAATGTTTTTGACTATTACGTCTATTTGTTGTGTAATTAACTATATATACGCTAAAAAGGTATTATCAAAATTAATGTATATAAAAGAACTTGAAGTAGACAATTTTAAATCATTTGCAGAAAATATAAAAATTCCGTTTTTAAAAGGATTTACAATCATAGCGGGGCCGAACGGTTCTGGCAAAAGCAATATAATAGACAGTGTGTTATTTGCACTCGGTTTAGCAAGTGCAAGGAATTTGCGTACGGAACAATTGTCGGATTTTATTTCCACACATACAAAGAAAAACGAAGCTTATGTAAAAGTTGTATTTGAACCCGATAATAAAGAGGAAGAACAAATAAGCGTAGCCAGACGTTTAAAAAAATCATCACAGGGTTACAGCAGTATATATTATATGAATGATAAGGTTTCAACGCTTACGGATATTCACGCAAAGCTTGAAAAATATCATATAACTCCCAACAGTTATAATGTAATGATGCAAAATGATGTAATGGGAATAGTAAATTGTTCCAATACGGAACGCCGTAAAATAATAGATGAAATTGCAGGAGTGGCTGACTTTAACCGTAGAATTGACAAGGCAAAAGAAGAATTACTGACCGTAGAGGACAGAGTAGATAAAGCAAATCTTTTGTTAACCGAAATAAGTTCTTCTATAGAGCGTTTGGCACAGGATAAAGAAACCGCTTTAAAATACGAAAAATTAAAAAATGAAAAACTTCAGCTTGAAAGTCAAATTACTACGGTTAAATATTTCGATATTAAAAGAAATTTAGAACTTACACATCAAAATATTCTTGAATTTAATAAAAAGAAAAAGGAAGAAGAATATAAGTTAAAACAGCTTGAGGAACAATTAATCGAAATAAGAAAAAGATATAATGAAGTTTCGGAGCTTGTTAAAAATAACGGTGAAGCCGAGCAAATAGAAACAAAAAAGCAGCTTGAAGAATTGAAAGGTCAAATATCGAGAAAAAATTTGGCAATAAGTGCTGCCGAAAAGACAATTCATGATAACTTAAGAACAATAGAAAATTCCAAAAACGGGATTGAAAATCATAAAGAAAAAATAGTAAAAATCAATGCGAATATTGAAGAAAAGAAAGCCGAAATTGCACAAATAGAGGCAAATATTAAGCTTCAAGAGATTGAATTATCTAAAATATTGGAAGAAGTATCCGGTTTGAATAAAAATGCCGATAAACAGCTTGAGGAAAGAAATAATCTTAAAAAAGAACTCGAAAAGCTGAAAGAAGAAGAATGGAGCATAAAATCGAATTCCATACCGCTTGAAACAGAGCTTGTTTCAACAAAAAAAGATATAGAGCTTGCAAAAAAGACGTTAAATGATTTGGCGAATTTTAAAGCCAATTTTAAAGATAACAAAGATAAATTAAGCTTGGAAACGGAAGAACTTCAAAAAGAGCTTAACGATTTTAAAATAGCACAGGAAAATATTGTATACAATCTTGATAAAAATAAAAACGAGTTATCGGATATAATGTTTGATATTCAAACAGCACAAAAAAAGATTGTGACCATGGAGGCTCAAAAGAGTGCTTATGAGGAAATAAACCTTGGTCGTTCCATAGAAGCAATAATGAAAGCTAAAATAAGCGGAGTCCATGCTCCTTTATTGCAGCTCGGGAGTGTTGACAGAGAATATTCAACCGCACTTGAAGTCGCAATGGGCGGCAGAATGAAAAATATAGTTGTAGATGATGAAGATGTTGCGAAAAATTGTATAGATTATTTGAAATCCGCAAGAGCCGGAAGTGCAACATTTTTACCGTTAAACAAAATGAAAAAAGCACCGTCGGGTTTAAGAATACCTAAAGATAAAGGTGTAATAGATTTTGCGATAAACCTTGTTGATTTTGATGACATATATTTGGATGCGTTTTTTTATGCACTTGGTGACACTTTAATAGTGGAAGATTATGATTGTGCCAAAAAGTTGATAGGCAAATATCGTTTGGTAACGCTTGATGGCAGTTTACTTGAAAAATCGGGTGCGATAACGGGCGGTGAAAGACGTGATACAGGGTTAAAATTCAGTCAAAATCAGGATGAAGAATTAACGAAATATAAAACACGTTTTAAAGAACTCCAACAAAAATATTCCGATTGCGAAAAAGCGAGAAAAGAGCTTGAAGCAAGACAGGAAAAAATAAGAATAAATTATTCAAACACAATGACCGCATTAAACAGTGCTAAAATTGAATTAAATAACTTAAATAAAACGGCTGAAAGTACGGAACAAAAAATAAGCGAAAATCAAAAAATTCTTTCGGAAGCGGAACCCAAAGCTAAACAACTGGAAGATAAGCTTGAAAAAACAGAGATAAAACTTGTTGATTTGAACGATAAAATGCTTGTGCTTCAAGATAGAATTACCGAAATCGAATCAAAAATGACGGAAGGTGAGCTTAAAAAGCTTAAAGAAATGACAGCTGCGATTGAAAATACAATAAAAGATTATCAAGGCAGAATTTTAAGATGTAATAACGAAATTAATGACGCAAAAAGAAATATTGATTTTAATAATGAATTAATTAAGCAAAAGGAAGAACAAATACAAAAACTGCTGAAAGATAATGAATTATCTCAGTCAGATAAAGAGCGGTTTGCAAACGAAATAAAAGAAATTGAAATAAAAGCAAATGAGCTGGAAGAAAAGATTAAAAATTTGGGTGAAAAATTAATAGAGCTTCAAAAACAAAGAGATTTGGTTCAGGAAGAACTTTTGGCTACTCAAAACAATAAAAATAAGCTTACAAACGAAACGGATAAAATATCGGAGCAGATAGAATCATTCAAAGCAAGAAGAAGAGAGCTTGAACCGGAATTTGAAGAAATAAAAAATGTATTAAAAGAAAATAATATAGATACAAATACTCTTATTCCGACCGAAATATCCACGGAAGAAATTACGGGAAAAATCCAAAAACTTCAGAAAAAAATGGAAGACATGGAACCTGTTAACATGCTTGCAATACAAAGATATGATGAAGTTAAAGCAAGAGAAGATGCCCTAAAGGAGCAAATTTCAACATTAACAAACGAGCGTAAAGATATACTTGATAAAATGAACGGATATGAGCAGATTAAAAAAGAAAGCTTCATGAGAGCATATAACGGAATAAACGAGAATTTCAAGAGTATTTTTGCTCAATTATCGGAAGGTGAAGGCACTTTAATGCTCGAAAACCCCGAAAATCCTTTTGAGGGCGGATTAACAATAAAAGCTCAAATAAGAGATAAGCAAAAACAAAAGCTTGGGGCATTATCGGGCGGAGAAAAATCTTTAACCGCACTTGCATTGGTATTTTCAATCCAAAAGTATCAGCCCGCACCGTTTTATGCATTGGATGAAGTTGATGCAAGTTTAGACGGAATAAATGTAAATTTACTTGCAAATATGATACAGGAGCAAGCAAAAAATACGCAATTTATAGTAGTCAGTCACAAGCATTCTATGATAGAATCAGCTAATAGGACAATCGGTGTGACTCAAAAAGACCGAGGAAAAACATGTGTAACAGGCGTTAAACTCAGAGATTAAGCAGATGTTAAACCCAAAGGAAACCGAAAAATTTTATATAGAAAGCTCAAATAAATCCTATGTGCAAGATTTAGGGTTTACTCCCGATGACATATTGGATAAGCCTAATGATGAGTTAGACGGGATTGAAGTGCTTGTGCAAATGGCAAAACAAGGTAAAATTGACCCTTGGAATATAGATATAGCGGATATAGCAGATAAATACATGCTGCATCTCGCCGAAAATAAATCGAATAATTTAAGATTAAGCGGGCGTGCATTATTTTTTCTGGCAGTACTGTTAAAGCTTAAATCTAATATTCTTGTCGGAATAGACCCGATGCAATTTGAAGAAGAACAGCCGGTTGATGCCGAATATGATGATAGTGATGATTCAAGATTTTCAGATGATTTATACTATCAAAATTATGATTTTGGAGATAATGTAATACCGATTGACAGTATTATTCAAAGACGTACAAGTATTAAACAGAACAGAAACAGAATAGTAACATTAAAAGATTTAATCAGACAGCTGGAATTTTATGAACGGCTGGATAAAAAGCAATCCGTTCAAAATTCACTTGAGCGTGCAAAAAAAAGAGTAAGAAGTTATGCAAATTTATCTTCCGATGACATAATAAATCTGACTCAGGAAGAATATATAGAAAACAGCGTAAAAATATTACACGAAAATTTGATAAAAATATTTGAAAAAGAAGAAAAAGTAGAGTTAAATACATTAACGCTGCTTGGGCTTGATAAGGTATCGGCATATATAGCACTGTTATTTTTAACCGTTAAATCTTCAGAATTTCAGCTTGAACAAAAAGAGTTTTATTCCGATTTATACGTCATAAAATCGCAGCCGGATGAAGAAACGGCATAGAGGTGCAATAATATGGATTTAAAATCGAGAATTGAAGCTGTATTATTTGTAACGGGCAGAGCTGTAGATATAAAAGAGATTTCAAAAATTTTGGAAACGGATGAACAGGAAACGGAGGAGGCAATGCTCTCTTTAATAGTTGATTATTCATCACGTGGTGGTGCTTTGGAAATTGATGATGAAAACGGGTATATATTACAGGTAAAAGACGAATATATGGATATTGTCGAAAAATTATGCCCGGTTGATATATCAAATGCGGTTTTAAAAACATTAACCGTAATTGCATTAAAAGGCCCAATCAGACAAACGGAATTAAAAGAATTAAGAGGTGCAAATGCTTATGAACATGTTAAGGAGCTTGTGGAAAAAGGGTTAATAAGCAGAAAAAAAGATAAAAACGGGAAATCTTTCAATTTAAAGACCACGCCTAAATTTGAGGAATACTTTAAAATCAAAGGTAACTCGGAGCTGCTTTCCAAGCTCGAAACGCAAAAATTATCCGAATTATTGGAATTAAATAAATAAAAGGAGAGAATATGACAGACGAAATAAGCGAAAGTTATGATGAACAGAATGGCTATTCTTCCGGTAGGAATAGGAAAAAACCAAACAAAAGCAGTAAAACAACCTATATTGTTTTAGCTGTTTTACTTATTTTGATAGCAGGTGTATTTATATACATCAAAAACTACATGCCCGATATCTTGTTACAACGTGGTATCAGTTATATGCAGTCAGGTAATTATAAAAAAGCATTAGGTATGTTTGATACAGTAGCCAACATGCTTCCGTTGGATGAAAGACCCGTGAATTATCAGGTAGAAGCATTGTCAAAATTACCGCCGACTTATGAAAACCAAAAAGCGTTATATGAAATATCGCAATATGATGATTTTGATGCCGCAACAGAAAGAGCTGAGCAGGTACTTTCTCAAATAAGACAAAACTTAAATAATGAAATAGGTGCAAACTTTGTAGATAACGTATTGTATGAAGAACGTTTAATAAGATGGAATAACAGAGAACCCATAACATATTCGATTTCTTATAATGGAAATACGCCTCCCGAGTATATAGATGCTGTTAGAGAAGCTTTCCAAAACTGGCAGAATGCTACAAATGGTGAAATTTCATTCAGAGATACACCCGGAAATACAAATGCTAATATAACAGTTTCATTTACAAACTCGTTAAAAACCAATACTCCTGCACTTGATAAAAGGCAATCAGGAAGTTCAATACCTTCTATAAATAATAATATGTTAAATAAAGTTGATATTTATATAAAACCGTCAGATCAAACCGGTTTAAATATGGACAGAAACGAAGTCTTTAACATAGCTCAGCACGAAATAGGACACGCATTAGGTTTGTGGGGACACAGTGCTGATAGTAGTGATGTTATGTATTATGACGGTGATTTAAGCGGAAATCATAATCCAAAGATGATTACGACAAGAGATTTGAATACATTAAGAGCCGTATACAGGATGAATCCGGATATTATAGATAAACCGTTAGCTCCTGAACAGTTGTCGAATTTATATTTCCACAATATATTAACCTCTTATGCAGGCGAAAACTTTGAAAAGGATATTCAAAGAATAGTTGAATTATTAAGACAAGATAAAGGAAACATAGCAGCGTGGGTAGATTTAGCTATAAATTACGGATTTTTGAGAGATTATTCACGTTCAAACTATATTTTGGAAAATATATTACCGCTTGTAAGCACTGATTTTCAAAACCAATTTGTTGTATTATATAATATGTCTGCTAACTTCTATAAAATGAAAGATTATTATAATTCAAGAAAATATTTGGATTTAGCTGTACAACTGGGTGATGATTTTGATACTCAATTATTAGATGCGTTTCTTGATGTTAAAGAATTCAATAAAACAAATAATAAGTATAAATTAGACACTGCTGAAAAGAAATTAATTGCACTTCAAAAGAGTTATCCTGATAATATAGAAGTTGCTTTAAAACTGGTTGAAGTATATTTTAAGAAAGAAGACCAAAAATCTCAGGATGCAACTATAGATAAATTAATATCAAATAATCCTCAAGCTATTTATGACAGAAGAGTTGCAAGATATAAGTCACAATCAAGAGTAAAAATAACTTCTAAAATTTAGCGATTAAATCGTATTCAACAGCTCCCGTTACTTTAACGGTGATTATATCACCGGGTGTAACGGGAGTTGTTGTATCTATATATATAAGTCCGTCCACTTCAGGTGCATCTTTATAAGTTCTTGCAATAACTTCACCTGTTTGAGAAATTGCTTCAACTATGCAGTCAATTTTTTTGCCGATAAGTTTATTATTAATCTCTTTTGAAACGGACTGCTGCAATTCCATTAATTTTTTTCGTCTTTGTTTTTTTATTTTGGCGGGAATTTGAGGTTTAAGGGAATATGCTTTCGTATTTTTTTCTCTTGAAAATTCAAATACGCCGACTCTGTCAAGTTTCATCTTGGTTATAAAATTACATAACTCGTTAAAATCTTCTTCCGTTTCTCCGGGGTATCCTACAATAAATGTGGTTCTTATGGCAGCATTCGGAATATATTTGCGTATTCTTTTAATTAACTCTTTGTTGTCCAAAACGGGTCTTGCCATAAGTTCAAGCATGTGTTTGCTTACGTGCTGCAGCGGAATGTCAATATATTTAACCACTTTATTCAATTTGTTTATTGTTTTTAAAAGTTCATCGTCCAATAAAGAAGGATAGGTATACATAATTCTAATCCAGCTTATATTTTCGATTTTGTTCAATTCAATCAATAGTTCTTTTAACGAAGGCTTTTTATAAATATCTTTTCCGTAGCTTGTTGTATCTTGTGCTATCAAAACTATTTCATTAACGCCTTTATTTGCAAGTTCTTTAGCTTCTTTAACTATATTTTCAATTTTCCTAGACCTATAAGCACCTCTTAATTGAGGAATTACACAATATCCGCACTGAAAATCACATCCGTCAGCTATTTTTATATAAGAACTTGCTCCCATTGTTATCTGTTGGCGTTCAATATTTTCAGGATAGACATAGGTCGGTTTGTCATTAACATCATAAAAAGAAGTATTTTTATTCAAATTTTTTATAACATCAGTTATTTTATCAATTTCAGATGTACCTAAAAAAGCTGATGCTTCGGGTATTAATTCTTGAAGCTCTTTTTTGTATTTTTGAGCCAGACATCCGGTTATTATAACTTTTTTTCCAGCTTTTATCATCTCAAATATTGATTGAACCGATTCTTTTTCGGCATCATGAATAAATGAACAGGTATTAACTATTACAATATCTGATTTTGTATCATCCAGTGTAATTTTATAGCCCTCCTGCACGAGTTTACCGAGCATTAATTCCGAATCAACCAAATTTTTCGCACATCCATGGTTTATTAAAGCTATCTGTTTCATTTATATTTTCTTTCTCTTAAAAATTTGTATATTATTTTCTTCTTTTATTAAATCATAATTATTAACAATCAAATTATAAAAATTTTGTGCATAATCCAATCCGAAAAATTTACTTCCGTATTCACTGTTATCTATGGGCAAAATTATAAAATATTCCGGCATATTTTTCTCAAAATGCGGAATAATATTTTCTTCTTTTAATACATCAATATAGAAAAGCGGGCTTAAATTATAATAAAAATTATCTCCTTTCCTGTCCGTAATGTAATTAATAAAGCTTCCTTCGGGCATGATAACGACTTTATCATCTTTATTAGTGTTGTTTAATATAAAATCAGCGGCATATTTAATCGGTATACCGTCTTTTTGATACGTATAAATATTGCCTTTATCCGTTTTAAGCAGGTAATTTTTATATTTTAAACCCGCAAAATCATCCGATAAAAAAATTACCATGCCGGCACAAAGTAAAATCGGCAGAAATTTATTAATATATCTTTTTAAAAGTATAATTGAAGCTATAATGCAGACGGGAAACAGAAAAACTCCCATGTGATTAACGTTTAAATAAAATAAATTTTTTGCACACGCTATAATCGAGCATAAAATAAAAATAAATAACGGTTTATCTTTATATAAATCTTTAAATTGATGAATAAACAAAATAATGTTTAAAATGGGAAGAAAAGCAAAAATGCCGAATATTTTATTTGTTAATACGAGTAAAAATAATCCTTTTAAATCGGGGAAAGCTCCGAAATGATTAAAAAATAACTTTAATAAAGGTGCATGCACTAAATTTTGAGTCAATTTAACCGTTTGAATTATATCATTGATGTTAAGTCCTTGAATAATAAGACTTCCAAAACTTAATAGCGGTATAATGCCAAATGCACCAAGTGATTTAATAAAACCCGATTTACCAATCGGTTTAATAAATAAAAGAACGCCGAACAATAAAAATATATAAAGTGAAAATTCATATTTATTGGCAATACTTATTCCCGCAAAAAGGCAGGATAAATATGCTTGAGATTTATTATCCGTTTTTAAATATTTTATTAAAAACAATACGGATAATAAAAAAGCTAAGAGGGCATAAACTATTGCAAAAGCGTATGTTAAAACAGAATTGTATAAAAAAGTTCTGAAAACAAGAGCAAACATAATTAAAAAGGACAATAAACAAGATAATTTTTTGTTTAAGAATTCACGTGAGAGCAAATAGCATGTCACAACAATTATCAGTGAACTTATTATTCCCGAAATATATAAAACGTTTATTTTTTGCCCGAACAGAAAAAATAAAACCGCATTAATCTGATAAGATAATGCCCCGTATATATTATAAATATCTTTATAAAGGACTTGACCTTGAAGCATTTGAACGGGGATATAAAACTCACGCCCAGTATCAATAAGCAAAAGCCCCTGATGAAGATAAAAGACGGGAACCAAAATCGCAAAAACCGCAACGATTAAACATATAAACGCTAAATCTTTTTTGAATAATTTTAACATTTGATTAATCCTTGTCAAACGACAAAGTCAATTGAGGTACTTGTACGGATGTTTTTGATTTTTTATATGATAAATCTTTGGAATAATCGTGCTGCATTTTATTCATGATATTTTTTGCTTTAGAAATAACATCGTCGGGAAGCCCCGCCATTTGAGCGACATGAATACCGTAACTCTTACTTGCACTGCCTTCCACAACTTTTCTTAAAAACTGAATTTGTCCGTTTTCTTCCGCAAGTGTAATTCTGTAATTTTTAATTCTGTCAATTGAATTAGGCATAACATTAAGCTCGTGATAATGAGTGGCAAAGATTGTTCTTGCCTTAATTTTTGTTGCAATATATTCCGCAACAGACCAGGCTATTGCAACTCCATCATAAGTGGAAGTTCCTCTTCCGATTTCATCAAGCAGAATTAAGCTTTTTTCGGTGGCACTGTTTAAAATAAATGCCGTTTCGTTCATTTCCACCATAAAGGTAGATTGCCCCAGCGATAAATCGTCGACTGCACCTACTCTTGTAAAAATCTTATCAACAATACCTATACGTGCGTAAGAAGCCGGAACATAAGAACCTATTTGAGCCATAAGGACAATTAAAGCATTTTGACGCATATATGTAGATTTTCCAGCCATATTAGGGCCTGTTAAAATCATAAATTGGGTATCTTCGGGATTATCGCTATCGGCTTGCAATTTTAAATCATTGGCAACAAACTGACCCATAGGCAGAATTTTTTCCACGACCGGATGACGTCCTTCTTTTATATATAACTCGTTTGTATCCGTAATTTCGGGTTTAACGTAATTATATTCGGCTGCACAAGCTGCAAATGATATTAAAACATCAAGTCTGGCAATAAAATGAGAAGCTTCTTTAATAACATCAACAAATGATTTTGAATATTCAATCAAATCATTGTATATTTTCTGTTCCAGTTCGATTATCTTGAATTGGGCAGAAAAAACATCATTTTCGTGCTTTTTAAGTTCTTCGGTAATATATCTTTCCACATTAATCAAAGTCTGTTTGCGTACATAATTCATGGGAACTTGATTGATGTTTGCCTTTGTAATTTCAATAAAGAATCCGAAATTTCTGTTATATCCGACTCTTAAATTCTTAATTCCCGTAATTTCTTTTTGTTTTGCTTCATACTCTTTCAGCCAATCTTCTCCACCGTTAATAAGACTCCTGAAATAATCAAGCTCCGCACTCAAGTTATCTTTAATTGCACCGCCGTCTTTAACCGAAACGGGCGGTTCTTCTTTAATCGTACGTTCTATAATAGAAGCAAATTCAACCAAATCTTTAACTTTATCAATAAAATTTGTAAGGTATTCGTTTTTAAAACATTTTGTAATCCGTTCAAAATTAGGGAACAAAACAAACGAACTTTTAAAAGATAAAAAATCACGTGGATTTATATTGCCGTTGCTTAATTTTATAGCAAGCCGCTCGATATCCGTTATTTTATCAAGCAGATTTTCAAGCTCCATTTTATATTCGGGATAATTTAAAAGTTCTTCTACGGCATTAAGGCGTTTTGTAATTTCGTCAATATTTTTTACGGGCTGAGTAATCCACGATTTTAATAACCTTGAACCCATTGGGGTTCTTACCTTGTCCAAAGTCCAATATAAACTTCCGTATTTTTGTTTATCTCTTGATGTTTCGACAAGCTCAAGATTTCTTCTTGTATTTGCATCTATAGAAACGAATTCGGATATAGAATATGGTTTTATGACATCAAACTTTGGAAGATTGCCTTTTTGAGTTTCTATAATATACTCAATAACAGCACCCGCAGCACAGAATGCGGGTTTAAACTCATCATATCCGAATGCTTCCAATGAAACAACATTAAACAGCTGTTTTATATTTTGAACTGCCCTGTCCTCATTGAATGAAGAAGCACTCATTTTTGTACAAGGATAAACGGAAGTAATTTCTTCTGGTAAATCGATTTTTTCCTCGGGAACTATTTGAAACGGTTGTAACTTTTGCTTTTTTGTCGGAGTTAAAAGTTCGGATGGTTTTATTCTTGCGAGTTCCGATAAGATTTCATCAAGTGAACCTTTTGTAACTTTGAATTCACCGGTTGAAATATCGGTATAAGCCAATCCGAATACGTTATTAACATTTATAACCGAGGCCAGAAAATTGTTCCCTGTCGGCTCTAACAGATTTAATTCCGTAATTGTGCCTGCCGTAATTGTTTTAACAATATCACGTTTAACGAGTCCTTTAACTTCTTTGGGATTTTCAAGTTGTTCACAAACGGCAACTTTGATATTTTTATTTAAAAGTTTTGGAATGTATGTGTTAAGTGATTTGACGGGAATGCCTGCCATAGGCACTTTTCCGATGTTTCCTCCGTCTTTGTGGGTTAGGGTAAGACCTAATTCTTTTGCAAAAAGAATGGCATCTTCAAAAAAACCTTCGTAAAAATCACCCATTCGATACAATAATACAACTTCTCTATATTTTCTTTTAATATCAAGAAACTGTTTGAACATAGGTGTTGCTTGTTCATAATCAACATCAAAACTATTTGAATTCTTGATTTCTTCATTTATCATAGCTATACTTAATGTATTACAATTTTTACATAATTTCAATAAAAACATATTTTTTAGTAAAGGAGTTTTAATGAAAGGTTGTTTAAGTTTAATTGTTAAATTGGTTATATTAATCCTTGTCTTTTTCGGTTTGCTTCATCTGGGGGTTATAGATTTTATAAAAGATAAAATTAATGAAAACAAAAGCACCTCGCAGGAAGAAATTTTGGATAAAACAAAAGATGTTGTCGATTTATCTCAAATTGACGACGAGTATTCCGTTGAAAGAAATATGAAATTCTTAAAAAACAGAATGATTGTTGCGGAACATAAAGCAAGCGGACAAAAAATGATTATTATTGAGCCTAAAGATGAAACAATTCTTACAAAACAAGATATTCAAGATGATAAACTTCAGGAAAAAATCAATAACTTCTTAACAAACGCAAAATATCAAATAATTAAATTTGACAGACTTGAAGTAACCAAAAGAAGTGAATTTGAAGGATTTGGACAAAAAATTCCTTTTGCTAAAGTAGAAGTGGAAATTTCTAATCTTCCATTCAAAGATATGGAAGGTATTATTGGTGTTGCACAGTCAAAAGACGGTAAAAATTTAATAGTTATTTCCGCAAATAAAAAAGGTAAATATTCTCAAATTATTACGGAAGCATTCTATAAGAAAGTTAAATGATGCAGCAAAAAGCATACGAAAAACTGATGCGGCAATGTATAATACTTGCAAAAAAAGGTGAAGGCAGAGTTTCGCCTAATCCTTTGGTTGGTTCGATTATATTTGACGATGATTTCAGAATAATTTCAAAAGGATATCATCAAAAATACGGCGAAAACCATGCCGAACGAAATGCAATACTCAATGCTAAAGAAAATCTTGCGGGGAAAAATTTAATAGTGAATTTAGAACCCTGTTCGCATTTTGGAAAAACTCCTCCGTGTGCTGATTTGATTATAAAAACCGGAATAAAAAAAGTTATAGTGGGAATGATAGACCCTAACCCGAAAGTAGCAGGAAATGGAATAAAAAAGCTTAAAAATGCCGGAATTGAAGTAATAACCGGAGTTTTGGAAAACGAGTGCAGGCTTTTGAATGAAATTTTTATAAAAAATCAGGAAAAAAATCTGCCTTTTATCGCAATAAAAACAGCATGCACGCTTGACGGCAAAATTGCTACATCAACCGGTTCATCAAAATGGATAACGGATGAATATTCGAGAAAAGAAGTTCAGAAATTAAGAAACCGCTATGATTCAATTTTAACAAGCTCAAATACCGTTATAAATGATAATCCAGCCATGACTTGCAGATTAAAATCGGGAAGAAACCCTGTAAGAATAGTATTGGATACTAATCTTAAGACTGCTGCCGACAGCAAAATATACAATGATGACGGAACAAAAGTTATTATTTTAACAAAAAAAAATAAAAATAAAAAATACCCCAAATATGTTGAAATTATTGAGTGTCCGGTAATTAACAAACATATTGATATAAATTGGGCTGTTAAAAAATTATATGAACGGGGTATTTACAGTATAATGACAGAGGCTGGCGGAACATTGAACAATGTATTTATTCAGACCGGATTGGCAGATAAATTAATTCAATTTACCGCTCCTAAAATTCTTGCGGATAAAGCGGGAATAAATATTGCAGAAGGAGAAACAAGAAATGAAATTTCACAATGTAACAATTTAACCATACTCTCGACGAAACGGCTAAAAAACGATATAATTATAACTGGAACTTTTTTACATTAATAAGAAAGTTAGAAAGGGAAAAATGATTCAGGCTGTTTCAATAAATGACAGACTAGGTCAGCTGAAATTTTCAAAACCGGATAATATGATACCTCAAACAAAAAAAGGTGGAATAACGTTAGTTGACAGTTTTGTAAAAAATACGGCTGAAGAAGCTCCTTTGCTCATTGGCTCTGCCGCAGCAATAAGTCTGGTACAAACCAAAAGTCATAAAATTCCCTTAACAAAAACACTAAAAAATAATGCACGTATATTTATTCCCATATTACTGGTATCATCAGCCGTAACAGCAATATTTGAGAATTATATAACAGACGGTAATTAAAATAACAAGACAAACGGAACTAATTTATATGACAAATACAGATATAACTAAAGATTTAACTGATAAAGTATACAATTTACAAAGAAGCGTGCTTGAGCTTCATAACCTTTTTGATTTAAACTTGGCGGCAAATCAATCTCATTCAATAGAAGAACTTCTTTCAAAAGTATCTTTTTTAATTAAATCATCTATTAATTTAAAAGAAATAAGATTTTTTACTAATAACGGCGGAACATTTCAAACAAAAAACATAACTACGGAATGTGATTTAGATTTTGAATTTGATGCTGATAATGCACCTTTCTTACAGAGTGTAAATAACGAATTGATTAAAGTTACGAATAATGACGGAAGCTATATTTATAAGGCGTTTTGGAATTCCAATAATTTATTCGGGCTTCAATGTGAATATATCAAAATATTTTATAACGACGAAGAAGTTCCTTATTGTGTTTGTACAATAAGCAAAAAAGCTGATGAAACAGATTTTACCGAAAACGATTTTAAATACTTTGAACAGGTATTTAACTGTATTGAACCTATTTTAAGAAAATTTATTAAAAATCAAGAGCAAGAAGAAAAAATTCAAACTTTAAATAAAACACTTCATAATCTTTCAATTCTTTATAATATTTCACAGGCGGTTAACTTTATTGATGATTTAAAACGTTTAATCAGCGTAATTCTTGATAAAGCCATTGAAACCGTTAATGCCGAAAAAGGCTCATTGATGTTGTATGATTCTAGTGATAATACTTTGCAAGTTAAAGTTGTATACGGGTTAAAGGATAAAAAACAAGAAAATGACATTAATAACGGGATTATTGAATGTCAGAAAATGAGCCCCGAAAGCGGTATTGCGGGTAAAGTATTTACCGAAAAGAAATCAATCATTACAAATTTAGGAGGACAAGACCCAAGGTTTAATCAATATACGGGCGATACAAATATTTCCTCTTTAATTTGCGTACCTTTGATTGCAAAAGGCGAATGTATCGGTATTATTAACATCACAAATAAAAAGAACGGAAAACTCTTTAATAAAAAAGATTTGGAGTTTATTGAAGCTTTGGCAAATCAGGCGGCTATTGCTGTTGATAATGCTCAATTGTACGAACTCGCAACAAAAGACGGTTTAACAAAATTGTATATCCACAGACATTTCTATTTCTTACTTGAAACGGAAATGAAACGTGTTCAAAGATATCGTCACGTACTGTCATTATTAATGATGGATATTGATAACTTTAAGCACGTTAATGATACATACGGGCATTTAATCGGTGATATTGTACTTAAGGAAATTGCCTCAACAATTCAAAAAACAATACGTCACGTTGATATACCCGCTCGTTACGGCGGTGAAGAATTTACGGTTATTCTGCCCGAAACTGCTGTTAAAAATGCCATGATTATTGCGGAAAGAGTAAGACAAAAAATTAGCGAAATTGAAGTTAAAGTGGATGATAATACAGTAATAAGACCTACTGTAAGCATAGGTTTATCTGAATATCCGAATGCTTCCGAAGATATCAAAGAGCTTATTGACTATGCCGATAAAGCATTATATATGTCTAAAGAAAACGGCAAAAATTGTATTCACATATATTTTGACGGTAATTTTACAAAATTCACCCCTGAACTATTAAATAGTAATCAAATTTAAAAATAAATACGATAAATTAAGCGAGTTAAAAAAACGAATTACATTATTATGTTAATTCGTTTTTTGATATATCTTAATATTGTAATTTTAATAGTTTTCTTTCAAAAATTGAAGCAGTAAATCTAAAGCCTTAAATGCAAATGCATATTTCATAATCGGACGAATTAACAGCGGATTTGCTTCATACTTATACGATTTTTGTATTTTATCATTCCCTATCCCTATATATACAAGCCCGATTGGTTTTGTTTCGGAAGCACCTAACGGCCCTGCTATGCCTGTTGTTGATATCGCAACCGAACAATCATAGCCCGAAAGTAAGCCCTTAACCATTTCATGTGCAACGTCCGGGCTTACCACTCCGTTTTTATTTATTGTTTCCGAATTTACTCCCAATATTTCCACTTTTGCCGAATTTGCATAAGTAACAAAATTTTGAAAAATATATGCACTAGAACCCGATATATCCGTAAGTCTTGAACTTAAAAGTCCACCCGTACAGGATTCTGCCGAAGAAATTTTTAAGGCATTTTTTATAAGCAACTCCGCAATTTCTTTTTCTTTTTTAAAAGAAACAAATCTATAAAAATTATGCACTATGAATAAGAGATTTACGAAGAATTTCTCTAAAAACATACTAGTAGACCGGCATGTCGATAGGTTTTAAAAGCTGAACCTGAATTATATCACCTTGAATGAGTGAAATATCTTCACCTTTTTTGAATATATCTGCAATTGCACCGCCTGCAAAATATATACCCGCTATAGGTACTGTAACAATTGCGGTAATTGGTGCAAATATATACTTAGGAACACTTCCCAAATCTTCCCCCATTTCCCAAGCACGGGTTGTGGGGGTTACAACGATATTTTTTGTGGTATTTGCTGTTTTTTGTAATGCAGTGGAATAAGTTGTTTTTGAACTTAATGCTCCGTCATAGGTAACCGCTTTATTGTTGCAAATACCGGCATAAAAAGGAACTTGCTTACCTGTTGCACTTACTATATGGTCAAAATATAATCTTATAACTCCACCTTTATAAAGCATTTTAGGAGCTTGTACTTCTTCAACGGAACCTCTTATTACGCTTCCTTTTGGAATAACTATATCGTTATTTACTTTAATGTTATCAATTACCATCATATCGAATTGGTCGCCTAAAGAAGCCGAACCGGAACTGACAGAATCAAGAACTTTCAATTTTAAAACAGTACCTTCGGGAACTCTTTTAGTTTTTATATTTGCATTAATTTTTTTGCTTATTTCAGCATTTGCACACATTGGCATATAAGTAAAAAATGCAGTTAAAATAATTATTAAAGTTAATATTTTTTTCATTCTCAACCTCTAATCTATATCTGATATTGATATTTTACCAAATTTTGCAGATAAATCATCAACGTGATGAATAATATACATAAAAGGTTCTGTATCTTTTTCGTTTAAATCAATAAGTGCACCCCATTCAGCTCTGCCGTGGTGTGCTGCAATCATTTTAGCGATATCTTTAAATCCCTTGCTCATACATACTGAAAAACCCCATTGTGAGTGGCTTCGCCAATCTTTTCTGAAATCTTCATTATATTCAATTAAACCGGTTTCCAAATCAACACTATATTCGAATATTTTTCCGAAATCGTGCAAGATACATGCGGCATAAACTTTATCGTCATTTAGTTTATTGTTGCACTTTGTTAATACGATTTTAGCGAACTCCAAGCATTCATAAGTGTGCTGTAAAAGCCCGCCTATATAATTATGGTGCATTAATTTTGCCGCCGGTGCATTTTTAAATCTGTTTTCGTACTCAAAAAGCAATGACGATAAAAATTCAGACAGATTTTTATTTGATATATTATTTACATAGTCGAGTATTTCTGAAAAAAGTGTATCTCTTTGTTCTTCACTTAAGCCTAATTTAGCCTCTTTTACAAGTTCTATATCGGAAACTAAACAGTTATTATATTTTTCATTATATGTTCCATTTGTAATTTTTATATAATTATTTGTTCGAAACAGTTTTGAATCAAGCCTGTTTAGTGTTTCTTCCCATAAAATACAATTGAGCAGCGAATTATCATCAAGATTTCTTACTTGAAGTTTTCCCATTTTCGAACCTGCTTTGGTATCCCCGATTGCAAATGTTATTACTTCATAAACCGCATTTAAGTCAAGCATATTTTTCTTTCTAGTTTTATCTGAATTAATGTATTTGAATTATACAACAAAATCAAATAAATGTTTAGTAAAAGAACTTAAAAATATGGATATTTAAACGGTTACGGGTTCATTTATAAGTAATTTTCTTGCATTTGCGGCTGTTTCTTTCAGTTGTGCGTAATATTGTAAATCAGCTTCATTATCTGCTTTTTCATATCCCGCCTGAGCTATTTCGCCTATTTGGCTTAATAAATCGGCACTTTGAAGTATTTCACGATATATTACGCCTTCTTGAGTTTCATCGTGCGTAGAGTTTATAACCTGTTTCCAATTGGACATTCCATCAGAATTAATACGGTTTAATATTGCCCAGGTATATACGTGCCGCAATGCATTTTTATTATATTTGTCAGGAGATTGTTCTATGCCCTCATTCATTTCGTCGGAGAATAATTCCGCATTTCGTGTAAGTAGTTCTTTAAAACATCCGCTTACTTTTATATAGTTTTGGAAGTTATCGTTTAACATATCGTGTTCAAATTGATATTCATCAATGCTTTTTAAACCTTTTACCATAGATAGCAGCACATCATTTGATGTTAATTTAATGATTAATTTTTCACATTCTCTATAATCTGATTTCAATGTTTTATTTTCAGCAAGATATTGGTTGTTTTTATTAATCTCTCCTTTTACACGAACTGAAAGATATTTCATCTCTTTTGCTTTTTCTATATCATTTTGAATTTTTATGCGTTTTTTTTCTGTTAATAATTTTGATTTATTACCTTTTTGTTCACTTAAAGAATTTAATTCATTTTCTAAGCGTTCAATATATTCATCAATATTTTTATCTTTTAAGGAGGATTGATATTCTTTTATTTGTTCGGAAGCTTCCTCTAATACCTGCATGGGAATTGTTTTTCCGGCTCTTAAATCATTAAATAAACTTTCTTGCGAATATTTTTCTTGGGATTCAATAATATTTAATTTTGCCATTTTTTCTTTTAATGTTAAAAAATACTCATTTAATTCACTTGTATCATCTATTTGCGGTTTTTCTATCGATTTAACAAAATCGATTATCTCATCGTAAGATGAAAAGCTGTTTATATTTTTACCCAGTCTCATCAGCGATTTGTTTACTCTGCCGTAAAGTCTATTATATACACTATCTATGTTATCTTGAGTTGATTCAAGCAAAGGACTGAAATCTGTGTTTAAATTTATTGATGTTTCGCTGTATGAAGCAGGGTTCGCAATACCTGCCGCAATCATTGCAAGTGCTTCCGGAGATATTTTATCGAACGCTTTTGATTGAATTGTTTCTGCTAAAACTATGGAATTATATCCTCTGACTTTTGAAGCCATGTATCCCGTATTCGTAAGTTCGATTTTGCCGTTATTATCTTTTATTAATCCACGTTTTTGCATAATGTGCATTTTTTTATCGGTTTCATGTAATAGTTCTTCCAGCTTATTTTCACGCACAATTTCATCATCAGAATGTACATAAAATGATTTATCATATATTTCTTTTAATTTTAAGGTATCATCATTATGCTCAAAATATCCTGCCAAAAACGCATAATCCGGACTATAATGACTGTTTACGGGATTACTCTGCGATAATTCAAGATTTTTAAATACTGCTTCCGCTTCTTTTGATGTCGGCATTGTATATACGTAGCCTATTGTATCAATTCCACGTCTTCCCGCTCTGCCAGCCATTTGCTTAAATTCGTTTGCGGTTAAAGGACGACCACCGTAAGCTTCGGGTGCTTCATCATCACATGGTTTATAAGGGCTTGAAATTACTACCGTTTTTGCGGGCATGTTTATGCCTGCCGCAAGTGTTTCCGTAGCAATTACAGCTTTTATAAGTTTTTTCTGGAATAATTCTTCTATTAATTCTTTTTGTGCGGGAATAATTCCTGCGTTATGAATGGCATATCCTTTTTTTAATGCATCTAAATCCAAATCTGAACCGATGTATTTCTTTTTTGTTTTGTATTCATTAACTATTTTTTCAATTTGTGCTTTTTCTTCATAAGTCGTTAAATCTTCGCCTTCTTCATTCAGGTATTCAAGTAATTCCCTTGAATATTTTTTGCTGAATACAAACAAAATTGCGGGAAGCTGCTCTTTTTTATTTAATTTATAAATGGCGTATTTAAAATCACTAAGCAGAGGTTTTGTAACGTTGCCCGACATAACGCCCAATTTTACTTCACCCGTCTTTTTAATACTCTTTTTTATGCGTTTTTCTTCCTGTTTATATGAACTTGTCGGCATTTCATCAAAATTAAGCGGAACATGCCTGTCTTTTTCTGGTATTGTAACTAATTCTGATTTTGATGAAGAAAGCTCGTTAAACCAGCTGTTTAGGCTGTCAAAATTACCTATTGTTGCACTTAATGCTAATTTTTGAACATTTTGAGGTGTCATCATAACGGCTTCTTCCCATACAGGGCCTCTTGATTCATCTCCCAAATAGTGGAATTCGTCAAATATAACAGTTTTCAAATTATCCATAATAGGATTTTTTTCACCGTACATATCAGATAAGACCATATTTCGATATACTTCGGTAGTCATAATTATGATAGGGGCTTCAACATTTTCACGTCTGTCACCCGTTAATATACCAACATTTTCATCTCCGTATACTTGTCTAAATTCGTTTAATTTCTGGTTGCTTAAAGCCTTAATGGGGGTGGTATAGAATGTTTTTTTGCCCTCATTCATATTTTTGGAAACTACATAATGTGCAATTGCTGTTTTGCCTGTTCCGGTTGGTGCTCCCGCAAGTACGTCGTATCCTTTTAATAATGCTTTTGCTGATTCTTTTTGAAAAGTATCGGGGCTTGCACCTTCAGGGAGTTTAAAATAGTTTTTGCTTACAGTGTTTTCAAAATCAAGATTTTGAGGTTTAATAAGTTCCCTGCCGTAATATCCGTTGTAAAACGTACTGTTTTCAATCGGATTAGTTTGATTTTCGCTGCTTTTAAAACTTGTTTTTTTTATTTTTATCGGATTTATTTGGGGGATTGATAATATTTTAGAGATTTGCATTTTGTTACCTTTTACATTCTTTTTGCTCTAAAACACACCAAAATTTTTTTATACAGTTATTTAAAACCATGTTACGATAATGTTACA
Organism: Candidatus Gastranaerophilales bacterium; assembly: GCA_947588745.1. Lineage (GTDB taxonomy): Bacteria > Cyanobacteriota > Vampirovibrionia > Gastranaerophilales > Gastranaerophilaceae > Avigastranaerophilus. The sequence goes on along the minus strand of CANPYW010000009.1, from coordinate 16,497 downwards.
ATCCAATCCCTGATTACATTATCTTATAAATTTCTTCAAATCTTGTCTGTCAAAAACTTCTATTTTATTTTTACCGTGAACAAATATTATTGTTGTTATAAGTGGTCTGAACATTTCAAAATCATTGTATGACAGTTTTTTGTTCAAATCGGCCATATTATCGGCTAAAAATTCCGTTATCAATACTTTGTTTTTGAACACCAGCGAGCTGAAATAATCCAGTGCATTTTTACTTGTTATTCCCTCAAAATAAATCAAATCGGGAGATTGAAACTCGATAAACCGCATGGCTTTATCTATATCAAATCCGATATTTTCGTTTAGCTCACACTGATTTACGTTTGCTAAATTGTATTTTGCTATCGACTCAATGGTCATTATATTCTTTTTGGAATTTGCAAGCTCAAGTAATATGGAATAAACTATATGCGTTTTGCCGGAGAGGTTAGAACCGCAAACGAGTGTTATTCCGGGGCGTTCCGTTTCGGTTAATATTGTATTTATTTGAGTTTCGGTAAATCCTATTTCGCTTAACCGTTTTGGCGGTTTATATATTTTTAATGAAATTCTTTCGCCGTTTATTGTCGGAAATGCCGAAATACTTGCCGTTAACAGTATATCATCAACTTTAAATACAAGTTTTCCGAGCTGGGGCAATTCGCATACATTTGCATCCAATGCGGATAATGTTTTTAATTTTGATATAAATGCAACTACAAGTACCGAGGGAATTTGCCCCGTATTTACTATTTCCGTTCCGTATCTGAAGTTAACGCTTAATCCGTTTGGAACATGTTCAAAGAACATTTCGTGGACATTATTAATTATTGCCTGTTTTAATATGGCTCTGATTAATATTTGCGTATGCTCGTCCGATAATACATCGTTGTGTAATTCTTCTCTCCAATCGAATTTTACTTCGGAATTCTCTAAATTTATCTCGCCTACCGAGCTGTCCGAATTATAATATTCCTCAATCTTTTTTAATACTAGTGTTTCGGCAGAAATTACCGGGTCTATCTCGCACCCTGTTTTCTCAACTATTTTATCAATGGCAAATAAATCAAGCGGGTCAGCCATTGCAACTGTTAAAACGTTTTCTATTTTAAACAGCGGTATGATTTTATACTTTTGGGCATCGTTAAAATTTATATATGATAAGCATCTTGTATCCAAAGTATAGTCTTTTAAATCCACATAAGGAATATGAAGCTTACTTTCCAAAAATTTAAGTAAAACTTCTTCCGTTATTAAATTGGATTTTATTAATATCTGACCGATGTTTACATTCTGTGATATCGCAAGTTCATGAGCTTTTTCGATATCTTCATAGCTTACAAGTCCGTCACGAACCAAATCATATTTTAATTTTTCAAGGGTTTTATTTGTTACGGTTTCCATGTTATTACCCTAAATATTCTTTTACTTTTTCAACAACATAATCAACTTTAAATGGCTTTGTAATATATTCATCCGCACCCGTTTCTTCGCCCAGAATTTTATCTTCATCCTGTGAACGTGCCGTAAGCATTAATATGGGTATATCTTTATATTTGCTGTCATATTTTAGCAGTCTGCTTATTTTATATCCGTTTATTTTGGGCATCATAACATCCAGTAATATTAAGTCGGGTTTTGCTTCTTTTGCCAATCTTAATCCTTCTTCTCCGTCAAAAGCCGTTATACACTCATACCCCTGAGCCTCCAGCACAAATTGAAGAATTTCTATTATATCAGCTTCATCATCAACTATTAATACTTTTTTCATTATTTCCCTCTTAATATTTTATTTTACTTTTTCAAATTTATTAATTACATCCGATATTTCCGTATTATCCGTAAAATCCTGCGGGTATAATACCGCCGAATATTCCAAATCGTTTTGGGCATACTCCTTTTGATTTTCTTTTATAAATGTTTCAAGTTTTCTAACCTCAAAATCAAACACAAAAGACTCGATATCCACCGTATATGAGTAATAATACCTTTTCCCCTCTTTTATACACGAATATTCTTTGAATTCAGACGTTTTTCTAATTATATCTTCTGATAATATTTTATCTATTAAAGATTTTCCTTCAACTAAATTTTCGCACAAAAAAATAAGACCTATATTTATATGCTCCTGTTTATTTTTCTGGATTTCCTGTTCAAGTGACATCTGAAAGATTTCTTCTTCGTTTAAAATGGGAATTGCTATAAAGAATGTAGAACCTTTATTTAATTCACTGTTTAGCCAAATAAATCCCTTATGTGCATCTATAAGTCTTTTTGCTATGGGTAATCCAAGCCCCGACCCGCCTACTTTTCTGCTTAACGAGTTTTCTATCTGCTTAAATTGCTCAAATACCTTTGTCCAATTCTCTTTGGCAATACCTATTCCGTTATCTTTTACCTTAATTTGAACATATTCTTTCTTTAAATTTCCCAATTCGTAATCAAAAAACGGATTATTTTTAATATTATCTCCCGAAATCTTTGATGTGGTTACTTCTATAACTCCGTTCTCACCCGTAAATTTTATGGCATTTGATATTAAATTGGTTATTACCTGCTCCATCCTTTGTGTATCTATATATACATTTTCCAATGTATTATCTAAATTAAGCACTATACTGACTTTTTGCTCTTTTGCCCAGCTTTCAAGCGTATTTTTAACAAGTTCTACAGGCAGATTAATATTGGTTTTTTCAAATCTGAATTCCATTTTACCTGCTTCAATTTTGGATAAATCGAGTAAATCATATATAATGGCAGAAAGTCTTGTTACATTCCTTTTTGCCAGTTTTAAAAACTTCTCTGTCGCCTGATTGATTTCCCCCGCCGTTCCGTTTAATATGATATCCAATGCACTGTTAACCGAGGTTAACGGTGTTTTCAATTCGTGAGAAACTATTGATATAAATTCCGATTTTAATCTTTCGAGTTTTTCCAATTTTATATTTGTATCTTTTATTTCTTCATACAAAATGGCACTTTCCAATGGCAAAGATACCTGCTTTACCAGCGTATTAAAACATTTTGTATCATCCTGCGTAAAATCGCTTTCTCTGAATACTTCCACAATTCCGTAAAATTTATTTTTTATGTTAATAGGGGCAAAAAGGTTATCATAATTAAATACATTCAAGTCATATTCGCCGAATTTATCTTTGGAATTTTTTATTACTTTTATATCTCCCATTTGCGGATTTATTGAAAATAAATTTTTGAAATTTAATAATGCCCTTAATTTTATTGCATTCTCCAGCTTTGATGTAATGGGAAACAGTGATTTTATTATTAATTTAATATCGTTAACATCATTCAAAATTAATGCATAACTTAATGACAGTGCTAAACTTTGGTCCATTCCGTCGTCCATTATTTCGATTAATTTTAATTTATCGAGTGAACCCGCAAGCTGTGTGCTTGTTGTGTATAGCACGTTTAATTGATACAGACTTTTTGCCAAATCATTATTGTTTTTTGATAAAATTCTCAGTGTATCTCTCAATTGCAGATTGGAATTAATTTGAGCAATAAATAAATTTTCATTTACGGGTGATAGTATATAAGAGTTTACATACTTTAAAATATTATAATCCGTATTTTTTTCGGGAAGAATAACTATCGAACGAATGTCTTTTGTCTGAAATATCAGTTTATATTTTGTTATTAAAGAAATTATATTTATGTTTTTACTCTCGTAGTCATAAATGACTATATCTGTATCATCGGAGGGCAAAGAATTCTCTATTTCATCCGAATTTGACATTATAACAAGTTCAACAAAATCCGGAAAGGTAAATTGCCTGATTTTATTTATTCTCGCTTCATTATCTGATATCAAAACCACTTTTGACATTGTTATACACTACCCTCTCAATTATATTTTAGCCGATTTAATTAAATAAAACCTGTTTTATACAAATCTTAAAACAGTTATAAAAGGACAGCATACAGCTGTCCTTTTTATTTAAAATAACTGATTTTACAGTGCCAAAATTCTTTTAACCGCTTCATCGGGTGTAATCAATTCGGTTACATCATCGGCACGTGTTTTAAATTCTACCAAATTATCTTTGATATCTTTTCCTATCGTTATTCTGTACGGAATACCTATTAAATCGGCATCTTTCAGTTTAACACCGGCTCTTTCGGCTCTGTCATCAATTAAAGCTTCAACTTTATTATCACACAATTTTTTATAAATATCTTCAGCCATTTTCATTTGAACTTCATCCCTGTCGCTGACGGGTACAACTATTACCGTATAAGGTGCAATTGCAAGCGGCCATTTTATGCCATGTTCATCGTGATGTCTTTCTACTGCTGCCGCAGCCGTTCTTGAAATACCTATGCCGTAGCAACCCATAATAAAGGGTTTTTCCTGTCCGTCTTTATCAGTAAACGTTGCATTCATTGCTTTTGAATATTTTGTTCCGAGCTTAAATATATTGCCGACTTCTATACCTTTCGTAACTTTTAAATTTGCACCGCAGTGGATGCATTTATCATCTTTTTCAACCAAACAAATATCTTTAATTGTTTGAGGAAGCTCAACATCCACTCCCCAATTTGCACCGACCAAATGTTTATCCGTTTGATTACAGCCTATAACAAAATTCTTTAACGATTTAACCGTTTCATCCGCAACAATTTGAATATTTTTAAGTCCTTTAGGGCCTATAAAACCCGCAATAGCGTTTAATCCGCTATCTTTCATTATTTCTTCGATTTCATCATTTCTTGCAATTCTAATATCATTGCCTGCAAATACATTCATTAATTTTGTTTCTTCAATTGTTCTGTCGCCTCTTATCATAGCCGCAACATACTTGCCGTCCACAACATAAATTAATGTTTTGCATATAACCGAAGCGTTTATGTTTAAGAATTTTGCAAGTTCTTCTATAGTTTTGGTATTCGGAGTATCGATAATTTGTGCTTTTTCGAACTTACCGTCAGTCTGTACTTCTTTTAAAACCGAAACTGCGTGGTTTGAATTAGCACTATATCCGCATTCGGGGCAATAAAATACATCATTTTCACCTGCATTACTTTCCGCATCTTCATTTACAAGCACCATAAATTCGTGTGAAACACTTCCACCTATAGCTCCCGAATCCGATTGAACCATTTTTGTTTCAAGTCCGCATCTTTCAAAAATTTTTCTGTAAGCTTCTGCCATTATTTCATAAGATTTATCAAGACCCGCTTCATCCGCATCAAAGCTGTAGGCGTCTTTCATAATAAATTCACGTCCTCTTAAAAGCCCAAATCTCGGTCTTATTTCATCTCTAAATTTTGATTGAATTTGATACAAATTAACGGGGAGCTGTTTATATGAGTGTATTCCCTCTCTGCCAATCGATGTAATTACTTCTTCGTGAGTAGGCCCCAAACACATTTCTCTTGTATGTCTGTCTTTTAATCTCATCAGTTCTTTGCCGTATACATCCCATCTGCCCGATTCCTGCCATAATTCTGCCGGCTGAACAAACGGCATCAAAAGTTCCTGAGCCCCTGCCGCATCCATTTCTTCACGTACTATATTTTCCACTTTCTTTAATACACGCCACATAAGAGGCAAGTAATTATAAATTCCGTTGGCAAGCTTTCTTATATAACCTGCACGAACAAGCAGTTTATGGCTGATAACCTCCGCATCGGAGGGAAACTCTCTAAGAGTTTGCACAAATAATTTTGACATTCTCATACAATTTATAACCTCAATCACTAATTTTTATATTCAATTGATACACAACCCCTAAGTTATTTCATATCAACTTTAAGCTGTTTAAAATAATTCTATCACAATTTAATATTATGCTTTAAGTTTTTTTTTTACAATGGATAATTAATATATAACAGATAAAAGGGGATTACCATGTCAAAAAGAGTATTACTTTGTATTATGGACGGTTGGGGAATTAGCGATTGCAGTATTAAAGATGCTACAAAAATTGCCAATACCCCTAATTTGGACAAATTTTATAAGCAGGAAAAAAATATCAGAATTTATGCGGACGGTGAACACGTCGGTCTGCCGAAAGGTCAAATGGGAAATTCCGAAGTGGGACACTTAAATATCGGTGCCGGCAGAATTGTTTATCAGGATTTAACAAGAATTAACAAATCCATTAAAGACGGTGATTTTTTCACCAACGAAAAATTTTTAAATGCCGTTAAGCACGTTAAAAGTAACAATTCATCTCTCCACATGTTCGGTTTGGTTTCACCGGGCGGTGTTCACAGCTCTTTGGAACATATTTACGCTTTAATTGAATTCGCAAAAAGACAGGGATTAAAAAAAGTTTATCTTCACGCATTTTTGGACGGACGTGATACTCCGCCTAAAAGTGCATTGGAATTTGTTACTCCGATTGAAGAAAAACTTAAAGAAGCTTCATTACCCCCTATTGCTTCCGTAACCGGAAGATATTATGCTATGGACAGGGATAATCGCTGGGATAGAGTTGAAAAAGCATATAATATGCTTCTTCTTGGTGAAGGTAATAAAGCAAATTCAGCTGTTGAAGCCATTAAAGCTTCTTATGAAAACGGCGTTACCGATGAATTTGTCGAACCGACGGTTATTAATGTTCCTAATTCAAGAATACGGGATAATGATGCTATAATATTCTTTAATTTTAGACCCGACAGAGCGAGAGAAATATCTAAAGCGATTAATTTTGCCGATTTTGACGGATTTAAAAGAAAAGCGGTTCGTAAAAATATTTATTATGTTACGTTTAAGCAATATGATGCTTCATTTCCGTTTCCTGTAGCATTTGAGCCTCAACCGCTTGTTAATCTGCTCGGTGAAGTGCTTGATAAAAACGGTATTAAACAGTTCAGAACGGCTGAAACCGAAAAGTATGCACACATTACATTCTTTTTTAACGGCGGTATCGATGAACCGAATAAACTTGAAACCAGAGTTTTAATTAATTCGCCTAAAGTCGCAACTTACGATTTACAGCCCGAAATGAGTGCAAATGCCGTTTGTGAAGAAGTTTTAAAAGCATTGGATAATAAAGATTACGGCTTTATTCTGGTAAACTTCGCAAACCCTGATATGGTCGGTCATACCGGTGTTTTGGAAGCCGCAGTTAAAGCTTGCGAAACGGTTGATACTTGTGTCGGAAAAATTGTTGCGAAAGCAAAAGAAAATGATGTAGCGGTTATTTTAACAGCAGACCACGGAAACGCTGAATGTATGGAAGACGCCGTTACACACGCTCCATATACTGCACATACCACAAATCAAGTTCCGCTCTTTATTATGAATGCGGGAGATATCAGGCTTAAAGAAACAGGTGCTTTGTGTGACATTGCACCTACCGTTCTTGATTTGCTCAACATCCCCAAACCAAAAGAAATGGACGGAAATTCTTTATTAATATAAGTTAAAGCGGGAGAAAATCCCGCTTTTTACTTTTTTAATTTTCAGTGGCAAATTTTTTTTTCTTTGTGTTTTGTATTAATGCCGAGTTGTGAAAAACTAAATTTTATTATATAATAGTAAAATACAGCTTGAGAATATAAGGAGAGAAGTAAGTGGTTGACAATAGGTCGGCAGGTGCTTTTGGTATTGCCGGAGGCATCAACTTTAAAAGCGGTGATATTTCCGGAACAGCAGCTAAAACTGCTGATGACAGAGCAAGTCAGGGTACTGAATACTTTATGCAAGAAGAAGAACAACAGGCTTCTTCGCCTGATTTTGTTGACCGAAGCATTCAGCTTCGTGCTTCTTTGAACTCTCTTGCACTTTTGAATGTGGTTTCACTTTTAAGGCAAAATAATCGAAAAAGCAGTGTTCTTTTTGATGATGAAGATTATCTTGAAAAACTTCGAAATACCGGCAAGAAAGAAGTTAAAGAAAAAAATCAAAACAAAAATAAGCATAAAAAATAAAAAGCTATCTTTTAAATTCAGATAGCTTTTTTATTGTATCGTTTATTAGATTTTATTCTTTTTCCTTTAATGCTTCTCTTACTTTCATCTCGATTTCGGATTGAAGCTGCGGATTTTCTTCAAAAAGGTCTTTTACTTTATCACGCCCCTGACCCAGTTTTTCGTCGTTATAACTGAACCACGCACCCGATTTTTTGACAATATCCAAATTTACCGCCATATCAAGTATGCATCCGGCTTTACTGATTCCTTTTCCGTATATAATATCGAATTCCGCAAGTCTGAACGGAGGTGCAACCTTGTTTTTTACGACTTTTACTTTTACTCTGTTTCCTATTTCCTTATCATCTTTTTTCAAAGTTTCAATTCTTCTTATATCAAGTCTTATACTCGCATAATATTTAAGTGCATTACCGCCTGTCGTTGTTTCCGGGTTTCCAAACATTACGCCTATTTTTTGTCTTAATTGGTTGATGAATATAACCGTAGTGTTTGTTTTGCTTACAATCCCCGTTAATTTACGCAAAGCCTTTGACATTAATCTTGCCTGCAAGCCCATTTGTTTATCTTCCATAGCACCTTCAATTTCATCTTTCGGTACTAATGCGGCTACAGAGTCAACTACTACTATATCTACGGCAGCGGAACGAACAAGTTCTTCCGTAATTTCAAGTGCCTGCTCTCCCGTATCCGGCTGAGAAATAAGTAGTTCATCAACATTTACGCCTAAATTCTTAGCGTATTCGGGGTCTAAAGCGTGTTCCGCATCAACAAATGCGGCTATTCCACCTTTTTTCTGGCATTCTGCAACTATATGCTGTGCTAAAGTCGTCTTTCCGCTTGCTTCGGGGCCGTATACTTCTATTATTCTGCCTCTCGGCACACCGCCAATTCCTAATGCAACGTCCAACGATAATGCACCCGTTGGTATTGTTTCCACATTAACTGCCGGTTTATCGCCCAAACGCATTATCGAACCTTTGCCGAAATCTTTTTCTATTTTATCTATAGCTGTTTTTAATGCTTTTTTTCTTTCTTCTGAAATACTGTTTGTAGTTTCTTGTTTTTCTTCTTTAGCAGGCTTTTGTGTTTTTTCGGTTTTTTCTGATTTATCTTCTTCTTTTATTGCCATTTTATATTCCTTATTATTACAAATACATTATATTATTATTCTTCTTCAATATATGAAACGATTTTGTTGATATTTGTATCAAAACTCGTTAATTTATCCGCAACTTTTTGTATAGTTTCCTTTGATTCAGATTGATTTTTAATTGCTTCATTCGCTGCCGATACTTGTGCTGCTATGTAGCCTAATACATCTTTTATTTCAAAGTTTATATTATTTTCGCTCATGGCCTCTATTAATTTATCAAATTTACCGCTTAAATTTTCAATTTTTTCTTCAAGCACATTTATTTGTTTCGCTTGAATTTCAATTTTGTCTTTCATCAAAGTTTCAAGTTCGGTAAATTTATTGCCGTTTTCTTCGGTTATTTTATCGATTTTTTCATTTAAAGTATCTATTTCGGGGGTAAGTGCGGTATTTAATTGTACCATTACTCCCGTTATCATACTTTTTAATTCTGAATTGTTATCTGTTTTATACTGGTCATAAGCATCTTCTAACTTTGATATATTGTTTGATAAGCCTATAATGCCTTTTTTAAATTCTTCTACCTGCAAAGTGTTATTTTTTAGCTCTAATGCCATTTCAACAACTACGGGATTTAGTTCTTTTACCTCGACTATGTCTTGAGATAAGTCATCCATAGTCTTTTTTACTCCGGCTGCAATTTGAGCATTTTCTGCTATATGTTTTACATAAGGTATTACATTCCTAAATTTATCTATTTTTTGTTCTATTAATCGAACTTGTTCAAAGTTATTATCTATATTTTTTATGTTCGGAATTATTTCCGAAATGCTGTTTACTTTATTTTCAACATTAGATAATATCTGTCTATTTTTTTCTTTATCTTCTTCGTTCGGAATTAAACTTGTAATATTATCAAGTTTTTGTTCTATGCTTGATAAAGATTTTGAATTCTTTTCATCTTCTATTTCTTTTTTAATTATATTTGTAATATTATCAAGTTTTTGTTCTAAGTTTAATATAGACTTTGAATTTCTTTCATCTTTTATTGCATTTGTAAGTAAATTAGAAATATTATCCAATTTTTCTTCTATATTTGATACTGCTTTTGAGTTTTCCTCATCATCAATTGCACTCGAAATTACATTTACAAAATTGTTTATTTTTTGTTCCAAGCTTGATATAGACTTTGAGTTTTCTTCCACATCTTTAGCACTGGGGATTGTATTTGCTATATCGTCTAATTTTTGTTCTATGGTAGATATAGACTTTGAATTTTCTTCGATATCATTGACTGAAGGAATTATATTTGCGATATTATCAATTTTTTGTTCTAGATTTAATGTTTGTTGTACATTTTTTTCTATATTTTCTAAACTCGGAATTATTCCTGAAATATTGTCTACTTTTGCATCAATATTATTTACATTGTCTTTTAATGATAATAAGCTGTCAGTGCTTTTTAGCATTACCATTGAATTATTTTGAAGTTCAGAAATATTTTTGTTTAAACCATAAATATTTTCGTTGACATTATCGAGTCCTTCCGCTAATACTTTCATATCGTCAAATGTAGCATAAGGAACTTTGGGTTCTTTTTTCTGTTCTTCTTTGACTGCGGATATATCATTTTGGATATTGTTGAAGATAACGCCTGTTGCATCAATCCATTCAGCTAAATATGTAAAAGCAGAATTTAGATTTTTACTTGTAATAATGCTTTTTTGCAATAGCATTATCATACTATGCATTTTGCTTTCAAGAATTATATATTTATGTTCTGGATTATATGTCTTTTGTTTTTCTTCTAATTCGCCAATTACGGTTCTGAATTCATCCAAACAGGTTTTAAATTCTTTATTTGCATCATCTGCTGATAGGATTAATTTGTTAGTTCTTATGCTTATGCTTGAAATATCGTCAGTTAATTCGGCAAAACATTCTTTTAAAGAATTTATATCTTGAGTTGTAATCTTTGCATTATCGTCCAAAACTTTGTGTAGTTTTAAAAAGTCTGATTCGATATCTAATAATGTATATATATATGATTCTGTATCATCTTTTGTTGTTGTGCAAGTAATGGCGTGTAATTCACCTGATAATTCTTCAAGTTTATCTTTCATATTGGGGACATCTTGAATGATTTTACTTGCATTAGCAAGTGTTTCTGCCATTTCATCAATTTTTATATTAAGACCGTCATTTGCTTTTGTATATTTTAAGTCGAGTTCTTCGCTTTTATGTGCAATTCCGTCTATTTTGCTTACCCACTCATTTAAAAGCCCTATGTTTTCATAAATGAGGTCTATTTTAGATGCTACCATTTCATTTGAAATAGCATCATCAATATTTGAAACCTTTTCGGATATATTTTTTATTGTTCCCGCTATTTCACCTTCTTCAAACGAAGCACTTAATTTTGATATATCAGTAGAAATATTATCAGCTTTATTTGCCCATTCGTTTATGGAAGATAAATTTTCATAAACGATATCAATTTTATTTGAAATATCTTCTAAATCAATTTCCGGAGAAAAAGTGTTATCTATAAACTCTTTAACTGTATTTAATGTATTTGCTATGTTTCTGGTATTTTCTATGCATACATTTAAAGATGATAATTTTGATTGAACTTCAGATACGGTTCCGTCAATATTATCAACCTTCTTTGTCCAATCATTTAATGCGGATATATTATCGTAAACTATGTCTACTTTTTCTGCTAAGTCATCAAAATCAATATTTTCGCCCAATCTTGAATAAACATTTTCTATGGATTGATTTATATATCCTACTTTTTCAATCCAGGCATTTATCATGTTTAAACTGTCATATATTTCGCTGATTTTGATAATCTGCTTTTCGAAATCTTTATTTTGAAAATCCTTTTCAAACTTATCAAAATTTGACTGTAAGTCTTTTATAAGCGTATTTGTTTGCTTTATGCTTTTTTGATGTACACTTGATAAATCCGAAATAATTGAACTAATATCATCTAAATTCGGAGTTTCTCCAATTTTGTCCGTAATTTGTTTTATGTATTCTTTAAGACTTTTATGCAGACTTTCAAGCTGTTCTTTTAAATTGTCAATGTTAGCACTATTGGCATTTTCTGATACTGCTTTTAGGTCTTTTAATTCCTTAAATATATTATCATTTGTTTTTAAAGCTAAATCTAATTGACGTTTTTGATAATCAGAAAATTCGGCACTTGTTAATGCTAAATTTTGTACATTTTGTAAACTTTCTATCTGATTATTGATAGTTTTAGAATTTTCTTGTATTTTTTCTATTTCTTTTATTATGTTTTCATTGGTTTTTAAAGCCAAATCAAGTTGCTGCTTTTGATATTCATCAAATTCAGCACTCGTTAATGCTGTATTTTGGGCATTTTGTAAATCTTCTATATTCTTTCCAACTTTATCGGTCAATTCTTTCAGAGAATTTATATCGCTGTATAAATCTGTTAAAACAGTTTTGTTGCACCCGTCTACTTGAAGCGAAATATCTTCAAGCTTTTCTTTTATGTCATCTAAATTTAACGAAGCTCTGGTTTCATCAATGAATGCTTCTACTGATGATACAGCCTCTTTTAACTCATCAAGACCTGCGGCTGCCGCCTTTTTATCTTTGTGTTTTGCCGCTTTCTTCTTATCACGCTCAACTAAATTCTCATCCATTTCATCAATTTTATCGAGTTTATCAATCTTGTTATAAACATCTTCAAAAATTTCATCATAATTATTATCGTTTGACATTTTTTACTCTCTAATTTTCCGACATTATAATTTTATTTTATCAAATTTATATCATTACGGCACAAACTGTCCTCTATTTTTTGATACTTTATCCCCTATAAGCTAAAATCCTTACTATCACTCAAATTTTAAAATAAAAAATATTACAAATGTTTAAGTTTATTACTTTATAAATTCTTTTATTTTATATAAATCTTGCTTTGTTAGCCATCTTGGTGAACCCTCAAGCTCCGAGTGATTTCTTAATAAATAAGACGGATGAAATATTACGGTAGCATCTATGTTATCAAAAAGCTTATACCACTTGCCTCTTACTTCTGAAATTTTTATTTTATTACCCAAAAACGATTTTGCACTTGTTGCACCGCAAAGCACAATTACTTTCGGATTTACCGTCTTGATTTGATTTATTAAATAATTTTCACAAATTTTCTTTTCTTCGTCGGTAGGCACTCTGTTTTCAGGCGGTCTGCATTTTACCGTATTACAAATATAGAAATCTTTTTGACGGGATAATCCGCTTTCTTCTATTAATTTAGTAAGCAGCTTGCCTGCACGACCCACAAACGGAATACCTGTTGCATCTTCATCTGCACCGGGGGCTTCTCCTATCAATAATATTTTGGCATCGGCATTGCCGTCTGAAAATACGACATTTTTCCTTGTTTTGCCTAAACTGCATTTAAAGCAGCTACAGCACTCTTTTTTTATCCCTTCAAGTTCTTTTTCTTTCATATTTTCTCACTTTATCTCTACTTTTAATTAATATACTATATTATTCTTTTTAAACAAAAGTATAACTTAAAAATATAGTTATTACGTACAATGAAGAAACACGCATAATAATTTATTATAAAAAGGTAAATCCTCAACTCTTCTGATTGCTTATTCTTAGTGCTCATCCCCTTCTTTTATAAGAAGGGTTTTCTTTACTCTTTTTGGGGGCGGGTTAATGTTAACGGAATATCTTTAGGATATACCCCCTCTGTTACACCGCTGCAGCCGGTTAATATGAAGAAATCGAAACTTTCTCCTTCTTTTACTCTTAAATCGTCAAACGGTATAGAAATTTCCAAAATTTCTTTATGTGCAAATTTTACGTGATGACCCCATTGCAATTCCCATAATCCGTCTTTTACCGCCTTCGAAAATTGAAGCGGATACTTTCTTATTCCTGTTATTGCAACTTTTATTTCATTTGTATAGCAATCTAATAATACAGGCAGAATGTTATCTGCTTTATTGGTTGTTCTTACTGATGATGTTTGATTTAATGCTTCATTGTGTGCTTTTACGTATATGTAAATGGAAAAATATTCTTTGAAACACTCTTTGCTTTCAAGCATATATTTATTTATATCAAATCTTAAATATAAATTATCATAATCAACACCGAAATATATTCTGTTATAAAGCTTGTTTTCCTGCAAAACAGGGCCGTCTGGAATGTCTATACATCCCGCATATATCCATTCGTCATTATCTTTTGCAATACCGTTGATTTTTGGAGTTATATTCCGTTGTGGCTCTTTAAGCGGTTTGCCCATCATAGATATTAACGGCATTTCTAAATAATTCGGAACAGGTCTATTCATAATTTTATAAACATTCTTTAAATGTTCTCTGAATAAGAAATCGAAAATGTGGTCTTGACCGGAATTATTCGGTTCGCCGTACCACCAGAACCAGTCCGAACCCTCTGCAATATATATTTCTAATTTTGCTGCGTTTACCTGCTCTTTTGTTATAAATTCGGATTTACTTGCCTCTCTAATCATATCACGTGCTTGAATAAGGTACTGCCATGCAAGATTTTTTGTAGGCTCGGCTATCCACAATTGAAACTCCTGATTGCCCCAAGACCCCGGAGTAACCCGCTTTAATTGCTTTGAAGATTTTTTGTTTTTGCTTAAATATTCGCTAACCAAAACGGTTTTAATTACGTCGTCGTTATTTATCAATGAATATAGCTTTTCAAGGAATATTACACCGTCTTTAGGATAGCTCTCCCAACTGTTTTCACCATCCATAGCTATTGTAAAAAGATGTGTTTCATCAGGTGAATTCTTTAATTTATCATATACGGTTTTTATTCTGTCAAACAAATCGTTTGCACAGGCAACACTGTCATGGTGCGGATATTCAAATCCTATAAGGTTCGGAATTAACGAATCTCTGAAAACTATACTTATATCCTTGTTCTTCTTTGTCGTATAATGGTACAAAGAACACGCATCATAAGGGTCTTCATAACAACCTCTGAAATCACGTATAAACTCTTTGTTTATTGAATTCGCAAGTACGCTTTCATCAGTTACCGTCCATTCAAAACCCATGTGTGAGAATAACTCGAGTGTTCGCATGCTGATACAATGCTCGCTTGGCCAAATTCCTTTCGGTTCAACACCAAATACGTCTTTGATTTTTTGCTGTGCCATTCTTATTTGCTCTTTTGCATCGGGAGCAAGTGCAATTTTGCAATCGGGCATCTGATACTTTAATGCCGGTGTCTTAAAATCATTTGGATTTAACAATATAGGTAAAATCGGATGATAATAAGGACTTGTAAGTATTTCTATTCTTCCCTCATCCAGATATTTTTTAAATGATGGTATTATTTGCCTTATTATTTTTCGTTCAAGTTCAATAATATTTAATCTGTCTCGGTATGTGTATCCCGATTTCTTATCCGCATACTCTTTTAATTCGGGATATACATCAAACCATATTGTGTCAAACCAAACAAAATTAAATAAAAACATAATATCGGAATACTCCTGCGGCGTAAAATCATTAATTCCGATATCGGTTTTACTGTATCGTTTTATATATAGTTCATTATAACGCTCGTTTTTTGAGATAAAATTTTCATAATTGGCATCAAAAAAATAATTTAGAATATATAGTTTATCATCATCCGTCAATTCTTCTACGGGTGTTACCGTAATTTTAGAATGAATATCGTGTGCATCTTTCGAATAATCTTCTATTGCATCCAATAATGCAGGTACTATACTGAAATTCAGCTTTAAAGCGGGAAATTTATCAAGTACAAGCAGCATATCTAAATAATCTTTGACAGCATGAAGTCTTGCCCAGGGCATTAAACGGATACCATTAGGCTGGGTCTGATAGTTAGGCTGATGAAAATGCCATATAAAAGCAACTGATAATTCTTTATGCATACTTTTTCCTGCCTATTTATAATATCATTTTACGACCAATTATACAACCTTATTAAATTATTATATGTATTATATTGTTAAGTTTTTTAACAAATTTGCTGCTCTACAAATTTGTTAATATAACTGATTGTTGACTATAACATTTTTAAAATTTAGTAAAATTAGATAAAAAATAACTGTACAATTTACAATAAAAATGGTTTAATATAATAAACGATTCTTAAACAAAATAGCCCTAATTAATAATTAGGGAGAGGAGATTTGGAAATCGAATTGCCGCAATTTTGCGGCTTTTATTTTTAATTTTTAAGCAAAACGAATAACAAAATAAATTTCAATCAAGAAGCTACGTATAGTAAATTGTTAACCTCAACCCAAAGCGTGCTAAAATACGCACGCTTCATAGTTGTTTTGGTAAACAATTTTAACTACACTCCGCAATTGATTTCAATTTCTTTTGTTATTCTTATTCTTTAAAATTTTAAATTAAGGAAAATAAAAAAATAATAAAAATAGAACTCCGTTCAAGGCTAATGATATCTGTAAACTCGGCGAA
>CANPYW010000008.1 GCA_947588745.1 Candidatus Gastranaerophilales bacterium | reverse complement strand
GCAAACTACTATTTCCAATAGAACGGCATGCTCAACCCAAACGGACTTTAAATGTACACTGATTTTACAAACTGGCTCATTACACAAATATTACACAAAAGATAAAAATTTTCTCTTATATTTAAGAATTTTAAGTCAAAAAAACATTAAAAAAGCCCGATTTTATTGGGCTTTTTATAATTCGCGCCTGGAGGGATTCGAACCCCCGACCTTTTGGTTCGTAGCCAAACGCTCTATCCAGCTGAGCTACAGGCGCATTTAGTTTTTATTAAATTTTTAAATCTATTTTTTGCTACTTATGTCTTAATATATTATAACCGGCAGCATGTATATTAATTATTATATATATTATATACTCTGAGCTGTCTTATATAAAATATTCTGCTATAAACATCTTTGCTTATATATTACATCATAATTTTTCTTAATCAAGTAATTTGCAAAAAAAAAGCTGCTATGCAGCTAATACTTAATAATCTTGGGAGGAGATTTGGGGATTTGTTACAATTATAATAATTCAGAATAGCCTAAATGTTTATAATTTTTCTTATAATTTTAATAAAAATTTACATTATATTGATTTTATATTAATTTTTCTTTACTGGAAAATTTTTTCTGTTTTCACTAAAATCATAATGTGAGGTGTTTTATGTTAAATAACATATATATAATTATTCTTTCTTTATTGTTTCTATATGTAATTATATTTACTATCTATTTCTGTATAATTGTATTTGCAAGCTATATTAAACTTCCTAAAAAAGACGAATTGGAAATACGTAAAGAGTATAAAAATATCATAGTTATTATATATTCTCACAATAATGAAAAGACTATTGTAAACTTGCTTGAACAGCTTAATAAGCAGAATTATCCAAAAGGAAATTATCAAATTCATATAATTCTTGATAATTGCTGTGATAATTCATCTAATAAGCTTGAATTTGTCGGTGGAGCTAAGTTGTGGCGGTTAACCGATGATACCCCCGTAGGCAAAGATAAGGCAATATCATGGTTATTAGAAAATCTTATGTCGTTTAAAAAAGTTGATGCTTATGCTTTTTTAGATGCTACAAGAAATGTTAAATCTGATTTCCTTGCCAATATCAATGAAGCACTTCAGGATAATTCCGTAATTGTTGGTTCTACGGAAATATTTTTGGAAGATGCCGGTTTCTATGATACAGTATGGTCTAATGTTAACAAATATAACAGTAATGTTATGAAAAATGGACGTTCAAAATTAGGGCTTGCAGTTCCCATTGATTCTGATATTACGGTTATCAGGCATGAGGTTTTGGAAAAAGTTCAATGTATTGATTTCAAGGATGCCGATTCGGAATTGAAATATTCTTTTCTGTTAACAAGTGTAAATGCTGTTCCGAAATTCGTTCCTCAGGTTCAAACCTATGTTTCTTCTGTAGATTATGAATTAAAAAGACCTTCTTTTAAGTTTAAAATGTCATTGTTTTGGCATTGTATAGGAATAAAATCGTTTTTAAACTTTAAGTTTGCCGAATTTTTGTTTTCATTATTTAAGCCTAATCCTATAGTTTTGATTTCGCTTCTTGTATTAATCGGAGTATATTCATTTAATTATTATTTCCTTTTTGATTTTCCATGGGCTGTTTTCGTTGCATTTATTTTGCTATTTGCTTTTGTTGCATCGGCATATAGGTCTAATTTGTACTTGAAGTCGCTTTTCTTTCTTTCATTTTGTCCGTTATTTACATTGAAAGATTTATTATGTGAATTAAGATTTGTGAAGAAATTGTTTAAGGTTGCAAAGAAAAAGCAAAAGTTTAATATTGAAAAAATAACCGTTCCCGTAACTGTTACCAACGGAAAAAGTATATTTTCGTGTTCTATTGATTTAATCTCGGAAGATGGTTTTAAAAAAGCTGTTTTCAGATATAAGAATAAAAAACAAGAAACCGAACAATGTTATGTGAGAATGTGTGATGCTGTTAAAAATATAGCTGATATATTATCCCAGCATGGTTTTAGAATGAAAATATGTCAGTCTTGTGCTTATTTCTCGCCTAAAATTGACGGTACAAATAATATGGTAAAAGGATATTGCAATATTAGAGCTATGCAGGAACAAAATGCTTCAGAAGCACCTGAAACTTTGCTTTGGTCAACTTGCGAAAAATTTATTCCTATGGAAGTTACAAATGTTATCGATATAGCAAATTATATTAAAGATAAATAAATTCGGAGAAATTTAAATGTTGTTAGGTGTAAATATAGATCATGTTGCAACCTTGAGAAACGCAAGGGGAGAAAATGAGCCTTCTGTTATAGAAGCAGCTAAGATATGTGCTGAAGCAGGTGCTGATGGCATTACTACTCATTTAAGAGAAGACCGCAGGCATATTGTAGATGAAGATGTATTTAGAATTAAAAATGAAATTAACTGTAGATTAAATTTAGAAATGGCTGCTACTGGCGAAATGCAGAAAATTGCATTAAAACTACATCCTGAAGCATGCTGTATTGTTCCTGAAAAAAGGGCAGAAATTACCACTGAAGGTGGACTTGATGTATTTTCTCAGCAAGAAAAGATAAATGAGTTTGTAAAACCATTGCTAACTGATAATATTAATGTCAGTTTGTTTATTGATCCTTCTGAACAACAAGTTCTTGCCGCCGTTAAGACAGGGGTTAAATATATAGAATTACATACCGGTGCTTACTCCAGAGCTTTTGGGTCTGGAGATGAAGAACAAGAATTCAAAAAACTGCAAATTGCTTCAAAAATTGCACAAGAAAATGGTTTGATTGTGAATGCCGGGCATGGGTTGAACTACAAAAATGTATTCAGAATGAAGGAAATTAATGGTCTAAATGAATTAAATATAGGGCATACCATTATTTCGAGAGCAGTTTTTAAAGGACTTGAAACTGCCGTAAAAGAAATGTTATATATTGTTAAATTTTCTTAATAAAATATCTAATTATATCAAAAAATTAGTATTATATGTTTTAGTATATTTGCAAAATATGTGAGGGAAAATATGAACTCAATTTTTTCAGATATGATTGCTGAACAAAACAAAATAACAAAAGGTGCAAATTCAACCTTTTCATCAGTAAAAACGCCTAATGTAAAAATAAATGAAGTATTACCGGCATCACCTGATTTGAATGCCATGCCGGATACTTTTGAACCTTCACGTCAGCAAGAACATAAAGAGAAGAAAGGGCCAATAAAAACAATAAAGACATTTATTGCGAATGTTCAAAAGTGTGCCGTTTCAACAACAGAATACGCTAAGGGCTTGTCAAAAGGTGTTTTCACAGGGGGTATTGCTGCCTCTTTAATATATACAGGCGGGCAGGTAGTAAAACATTTTAAGCCAAACTCAAAAATTCCTAGTAAACCTTTAGCAATTGTGGCTGCAGCAGGTGCGGTTCTTGTAAATCTATGGACTGCTTCATTAAATGCTACGCAAAGGCGTTCAGATGTTGACCACAGGTGGATTGGACATAAAAACAATTAATGATTATTATGAATAAATAGTATAAAATAAAACAAGCTTTTCAAAGCCTGTTTTATTTTTTTGTAATATGTTATAATAGCATTCGTAGTTAATATATAATCGGAGGTATTATGAATAGAATAGACTTATTTAAAAAAGATGTTGAAGCCAAAAAAGCTGTAAAGGTTATTGCAGGTATAGATAATTTCAATATTGAAACCATAAAAAATGTAGTATCAGCTGCTGAAATGGGTGGTGCAAGTGCTGTTGATATTTGTTATAATGAAGAAATTATATCAATGGTAAAAGATATGACAGGGCTTCCTGTTTTTGTATCATCAATAGTTCCTTCAGAACTTGCAAGTGCAGTAAAATTAGGTGCTGATGCAATTGAAGTAGGTAATTTTGATGCATTATATAAAAAAGGTCAAAGAGTTAGTGCAGAAGATGTTTTAAATATTGTTAATGAAACTTTAAGCCTTTTAGACGGACAAAAAACATATATTTGTGTAACAGTACCGGGACATATAGAAATTTCAGAGCAAATTTCATTAGCTATAAAATTGGAAGAACTTGGTATTGATTTAATTCAAACAGAAGGTGCTGCAACTGTTACACCTACAAAATCAGGAGCAAGAGGCTTGCTTCAAACAGCTGAAGTATCAATTTCAAACACAATTGAATTAACAAGAAATACTTCAATTCCTGTAATGACTGCTTCAGGAATTTCAACAACAACAGCTCCAATGGCATTTGCAGCAGGTGCAAGTGCAATAGGTGTAGGTTCTTGTGTAAACAAGTTGAATTCTACAATTGCAATGGTTGCCGTTGTTAAATCAATTGTTGAATCTGTTTCAAAGAGTTCTAAATCTGAACTTATAGAAGCTTAATTATTGTAAGGGAGTGAGATATCTCACTCCCTGTTTTTTAATGAGTGTTGGTTAAATTGTTATTGAATACGTCCGTTAAATATAAATTAATGTCCCAAGAGGAACTTGCTATTAATCTTGACAGATTAACCCGTTTTAAACTCCCTGAATATACTTATAACAGAGTATTTTGTTCTATATTATTAAAGTATCTAATATATCCAAAATATAGTAAAAAAGATATTGAACTTTTGCCTGCGAAATATATTGCCAAAGTAGTAAAGGAAATATGGAATAAATCGGTTGAAAATATTTATGGTAAAGCCGAAAAGTTGAATATTCCATATAAGGCATATAAACTAATAATCAACAAAACATATACAAACATTGATGAAAGAACTAAAACATTTATAAATGCCGGGTTAAAGTTTACTGAAATATTATCCGGGTTATCGTTTGAAAAATCTCCGTTGAATATAAAAATGCTTATAAAAGTGAATGATGAGATTAAAACAGAGGCATTTATATATCAAGATTTAATAGATTTAAGAAAAAAATATAGTCTACAATTTCCTATAAGCAGATTAATTATAGTGGAGGGTATTACCGAGGAAATTTTACTTCCCGTATTTGCAGATAAGTTAGGTTATAATTTTTCTAAATGTGGAATATATATTCTTGGGGCTGGTGGAAAAAGTAAAAGTCCTAATTTGTATGCTTTAATGCGTAATAAGCTTAAGATTCCGGTAACTATACTTTTTGATGCAGATGCAAATGATATTAATGAAGTATTACAAAGTAATTTGCAAAAAAAGGATAAATCTGTAGTAATAAAAAAGGGTGAATTTGAAGATATATTATCATTAAATTTAATTAAAAGAACATTGAATAATGAGTTTGAAGTTGCAGTACCTGTAACAAAAAGTGAATTGAGTGATTTTGACAGAATGTGCAGAAATATTGAAAATTTTTATAGAACAAGACATTTAGGCGAGTTTAAAAAGTCCAAATTTTCTAAAATTATTGCAAAAAATATTAAGTATGAAACTGATATAACATCAGAAATAAGAAATTTGCTTGAATTAATGTTATAATATGAAAGCTGAATAAAGGAGAGTTTATGAAAAAGATATTAATAGTGAGTTTCTTTATAATTACTTTTTTGAGTATAAATGAATCTGTGTTTGCTTTTGATTTTAATTTAAAAAATTTAAACCCTCTAAATAAAAAAGAAACAAAAACAATCGAAAGTAATTATATTGTAGTAGAAAGTAATGATACGGCTCAAATTATCAAATTTAAAGATGATGGAAAGTACGGATTATTAGATACAAAAACGAACAAATATATTTTTAATCCCATTGCGGATAAAATTGTACGTATGAATAATACTGATAAGTTGGAATATAAAATAACTCTAAACGGGCATACCGGTTATATGAATTTAGACGAACACTATAATATATTTGCTGATTACGACGATATATATAAAGTTGATGAATTATTAAAAGTTAAGCGTTCGGGTCAGTATGGGCTTATTGATAAAAAAGGAAATATTATACTTGATATAAAATATGATAAACTTTTCCTTACATCTAATAGTAATGGTGATAAACATATTGCGGCTAAATTGGGTGGAAAATACTTGCTATACACTCTTGATGGTAAATTAGTGCCGGAATCTGAATTATATTTGGTTTCAAGTTCAGATAAATTAGAACAAGCTCAATACATGCTTGCAAGAGATTTGCGTCCGGAGCTTAGAGTTAACAAGCGATTTAATTTAATCGTCCATGAAAAAATTGCTGCAGATGATTTAGATAAATCAAATGAAGAAGTATTTGAAATTCAAAAGTTGAAAGTTCCAGGTACTGTTAGAACATCAGAAACGAAAAATCAATTAAATAAAAATGAGAATGATAAAGTTTCTGAATATAACAAGCAAAACGTGAATAAGCTTGTACCTGCTAATCAAGTTCTTTCTCTTAACGGAAAAAAATATTATATCGTTTATGAAAATTCCTTTGTTGGATTAAAAAATGATAAAGATAAATTAATTATTCCAATTGAATATATATATCTGGGAGCAAAAGAATTTAAGAAACAAACGGTATTTAAGGCTAGTAATAAAGACAGCATAATGTATTTCAGTGAAAATGGTGATGTTATGGCTATGCAGAGTATGTATAGTCCGGGTGTTATATACATATTTAATGGTAATAAGACCTATAAATATACTTATAAAGATAATTCCGAGTGGCTTCTTTCGTACAAAAATAAAGAAATAGGAACATTAACATTAACAAAAGATACTTCTAAATTTGAACGTAAGGCATTTGTATTTGCAAATATTAGTAAAATAAATAATATTTTGAAATTATGTCTTGGAATTGATTAAATTATAAGTTTGTATTATATTAAAAAGGAAACTGAAAGTTTTATTTAGTTTCCTTTTTGTTTTTTAGCAAAAATTGTATTTAGGGGTTTTTATAATAATAGAAAAATATAAAAGTTTCTGCGTGTAAGAAAGGGGTAAAAATGATAGGAAAAATTGACGCAGGTGCAATATATTTAAGCACTCGTAATGTTAATAAACAGCAAAAAAATGGACATGTGAGGAAAACAGAAACTTTAACTATGCCGAATAATGCGACAGGTAGCTTGGGCAATTATACTTCAACAGGCTTAGTTAATGCTTATCAGGCATATCATGGCATTAAGCTTGCAAAAAGTGTAAGTTTTGGACAAAGTCTGCATGAGGTTTTTGGTAAGCTGAACAATTCAATGACTACTTGTGGCGGTGCAGAAGATGTAGGGTCAAGAATTTCCGCTTCCGATCTTATTGATAGTTTTAAAGATGAACTTCCTTATCTTAATGACGCAATCAAAACAGATATTATAATAGACGGAAATAAGTTTAAACCTGCAAAAGATATCAATCCAAGTTCAACAAAAATTGTAACAAAGGCAAGAACTCAGGTAAAAAAACAAGAAGACGGTATAATGTACGAAATGGCGGTAAGACAACCCCTTCCAATGAATGTTCCTACTGATATTACAAAGCCTTTACAGTATTCTATAAAAATAGTTCAGGAACCTGATGCCGAAGAAAAAGCTTATGTATTGAATACAAAAGGAAAATTGCTTTCTGTTATAGAAGATGGTGATAATGTAATTTTGACTAATGCCGGTCAAATAACTAAAAAAGCAGATTCAAACGGAAGCAAGCTTCACGTTTCTATGGAAGAAACCGGAAATGTATTTGTTCCTTTTGTTCCGGAACCTCAAACTGTACAAGAAAGACAAAAATTACCTTCAATTGGAGAAGGTACGGATATGGTAATAGGCATGGAAGATGGTCGTTTTAATCCTGAAATAATTGATTCAATATTAGAATTTAAAAGGAAAATAGATTCTGAAGAAATTATATTACCTCAATTTATAGAAAAACCAGGTGCTAAAAAGACACAGCTTGTAATGTTAGCAGGTGGTTTTGGTTCAAGAGCCGAATATACAAACGCTTCATCTGATGGTATATTCCATTCGAAAGAAGACGGTGCACAATCCACAAAAGGTGTATTCAGAACTGCAACAGGTTTAACGCCTATGGAAACAACTTTTATAACTGCTCATAAAGAAGGTTTGTTAGATTGTAATAATTTAGAAATAGGAAAAAATATAAAATTATATATAAATCGTTCCGGCGTTAATAAAGGAAATGGCGGGTTTACACGTGATTTGTATCATAAAATGGCACGCCCCGGTCGAGAAAGTATTACAATATTCCCGAATGATTCAATGTCAAGAATGAAAACAGCGTTAGATACAACCGTAGACAGAATGGCTGAAGGAAAATCTTCTATTGTTATGATTGCAAAAGAAATAAAATCAGAAGATGCTAAATCCAATTTCGGCATTATGAAGTTGGGAAATAATAGTGAAATTCAAGAGTTTGCCGAAAAACCGAAAGTTATTCCGGATGGTTATGAAAAAAATGGTAATTGTTTAACAAATACTTTCCAATTCGCTGTTTCAGATGAAGCATTTAACGCATTAGATATTATTGATCCCGTTTTACCCGCCGGAAAAGGTAAAGAAACGAGAGATTGGTCTAAATGTTATACTCCGATTTTAATGGCTTTATCTAAAGATAAACCAATAGAGGAAATTACCGACGATATAACAAAAGTTGTCAAATCAATGGAATTTGACAGAATTTCAAAAGAAATTACCAATAATATTACAAAATCAGTAAAAGATATCAATCCTGAAATAGAGATTGATGAAATATCTCCCAAAATTGTAAAATCTATTAAAGACAATTCTTTGGATTTTGATATAAATATTGAAACTGCTTCTGATGAAATTTCAAAAGTTTTAAAAGAAGCTTCTATTGAATTAGATAAAGAAGATATTGCTAAAGATATATCAAAGATTGTAAAAGAATCCGAATTTGAAATACCAATGGAAAAAGTAGCTCAAGCAAAAGAAGTTTTAGGTAATCAAACGGTATCAGCAGTACCGACAAATGAACCTTGGGCTGATTGCGGTACTTTAAATGCACTTTATCATACTACAATGCAAATTGCCAGTGGTGATTTCAAACTTGAAGATTTTGAAAGAAAGCATGTTTTAGATAGTATTAACACTAAAACAGGTCTTGTTACTTCTAACCCTAAACAAAAACAGGAAATAGAAAGTAAATATGATGTTGATGGTGAAGTTATGGTTGCTCCGAAAGCAAAAAAAGTTAATCCAGATATTGTAAATGAGTTCATTGATAAAGGATTAGTTGTTGTTAACGAACCTGAAACAGTTTAGTTTAATTTAATAATAAAAGAAGCGGGAACAAAATTGTTCCCGCTTCTTTTATCAAAAAAAATATATTATAAAACTAAATATCGTATTTTAATTCTTCAGATATTTTATAAAATTACGGTTTGTGTTTTTGTAAGTCTAGACGAAACGAATTAGAGAAATTTTCTTTTCCCCGAAACAAAATCACTAACTATATCTCCAGTGCCTATAAGTTTATATTTGTATATGGTAAGACCTTCTAATCCAACAGGGCCTCTGGCGTGAGTTTTGTTTGTAGAAATACCTACTTCTGCACCAAAACCATACCTGAAACCGTCGGCAAAACGTGTTGAAATATTATGATATACCCCCGCAGAATCAACGAATGTCAT
Organism: Candidatus Gastranaerophilales bacterium; assembly: GCA_947588745.1. Taxonomy (GTDB): domain Bacteria; phylum Cyanobacteriota; class Vampirovibrionia; order Gastranaerophilales; family Gastranaerophilaceae; genus Avigastranaerophilus. The sequence goes on along the minus strand of CANPYW010000008.1, from coordinate 59,859 downwards.
AAACTTTTCCGCATTTTCTTTGTTTTCGGTAATAATGCAGTCTGTATGCCCTGAACCAAAAGTATTAATATGATTAATGGCTTCTTCTGTATTGTTTGAAAATTTTATTGAAATTTCTTTTTCGCTGTATTCTTTATGCCAGTCGGCAACAATATTTGAAATATAATCAGGATATAAACTTTTAATTTCGCTGTCTGAATTAATTATTACGTGGTTATCTTTGAGTTTTTTTAATAACGGTTCTAAAATGGTTTTTGCGATTTTTTTGTTTATAAGCACTGTTTCAACCGAATTACACGCTGAAGGATATTGGCATTTTGCATCAATAATTATGTTTAATGCTTTATTGCAGTCTGCGAACTCATCAATATAAATATGACATATACCATCAGAGTGTCCTAAAACGGGTATTTTTGTATTCTCTTTTATATATTTTACAAGATTATTAGAGCCTCGTGGAATAATTAAATCTATAAGATTGTCTAAATTAAGCATTTCTTTGACATCATCTCTTGAAAATATAAGGCTAACTGTATTTTTGGGAAAATTGTTAAAAGAATTTAATGCATTGTTAATTATGTTAAATATTGCCAGATTAGTTTCTTCTGCTTCACTGCCGCCTTTTAAAATTACGGCATTCGATGATTTAATTGCAAGAGATGTAATTTGCGAAATAACATCTGGTCTTGCTTCAAAGATAATGCCTATAACGCCAATCGGACAAGATACTTTTTTCAGCATAATCCCGTCTGCAATATATTTTTGCCATAGAATTTTATTAACGGGGTCGTCAAGCTTTACAATATCTCGCACACCTTTTACCATGTCTTTAAATTTATTCTCATCTAATTTTAGCCTGTTGTAGAGTGCATTAGAAATCTTATTTTCTTTTAAATTAATTTCTGCTTTTTTTAGGTCAGAATTGTTTGCCAAAAAAATTTTGTCTTTATTTAATTCAAGCTCATCCGCAATTTTAAGTAGGACTTGATTTTTAATATCAGACGATAATTGAAGCATTTTGATTGAAGCTTCTTTTGCATGTTGAGCGATTTTAAAAACATCAGCCATATTAAACTCCTAAAGAATAGCTATATTATCTTTTGTTATAATAGCGTCGTAATTTTTATGTCCGAGTATTTGAAAAATATTATCAGAATGTTCTCCGATAACTTTAGAACAGTCAGCTGAATTATAATTGGCTATTCCTCTTGCAAACTCATTTCCGTTTTCGTCTATAATGGAAATTACATCACCGCAATCAAAATAACCGTTAATTTTAAGTATACCGATAGGTAAAAGGCTTTTATTTTCTTTGCTAATAGCTTTTTTAGCCCCGTCATTAATTATAATTTGACCAGTGATATTAGTTGCATACGCAATCCAGCGTCGTTTTTGAGATAACTGTTCAACCGGAGCAAAAAGTGTGCCTAATTTTTCGCCTGAAAAAATTCTTGTTATAATTTGCGGTGATTTCCCATTTGCGATTAGTACAAATCCGCCCGAATGTGTAACTACTTTTGCGGCTTGAAGTTTTGTAATCATACCGCCTCTTCCGCCTTTTGAGGCTGATTGTGCATAACCTTCAATCTCTGCTGTAATACCATTTACTTCTGAAATTAGCTTTGCATTTTTATTTTCTTTCGGATTATCATCGTATAATCCGTCTATATCTGAAAGTATAATAAGTAAATCAGCATTTAATTTGCTTGCAACAAGTGCAGATAGTTTATCATTGTCAGAAAAGCTTAATCCGTACACCGGATTAGAATAATATTCAAGTTCTGAAGCGGACACAGTGTCATTCTGGTTAATTACAGGAATAACATTCATTTCTAATAATGTATTTAAAACATTGTTTAAGCTTAAATATTTGACTCTGTTTGAAAAATCGTCCTCTGTAAGCAAAACTTGAGCGGTATTTATTGAATATTTGCCAAATCCATCTTCATAAATAGACATTAACTGACATTGCCCTATTGCAGCACAAGCTTGCTTAACTGAAATACTTGAAGAAGAATCCACATTAAGTTTTTTTTCTCCTAAGCCGACTGCACCAGAGGTGATGATAATAATTTCTTTACCTTGTTTATGCAGTTTAGATATTTCTTCAATAAAAGAATAAACTCTTGATAAAGAAATTTCTTTGTCGTCATTTCTTAAAACATTTGTGCCGAACTTAAATACAATTCTTTTTACATTGTTGATATCCATAGATAAAATTATAATAAAAAATATTATAATTTAAAAGAGTTATCAAATTTATAAAGTTTTTGTTTGTAGTCATTAATTAAGTAAATAAGAATTCCAATCAGATTTGAAATATCATTATGCTTGTATGAAAGTTTGTTATTAAATTCGTTATCAATGTATCTGATTATGCATTCAATTGTTTTGATGTTGATGTTTAGTTGAGTAATTTTTTGCTGTAGTTTTTCATTGTTAAAGTTATTATCCATTTTTTACCTCCAAATTCTATTATAGAACTTCTAAGATGATTTTTTCAAACGTATTTTCCTATTTACAAAAATTTACAAATAATTCACATGCTAAAAAGCTCCAACGAGTGGAGCTTTTTTATATAAAAACCTAACAATTTAGGATAATAATTTTATGCTGAAAATGTCATCAATGCTCTTACTGAGCGGGCTGTATTTCTAACTTCTTCATCAGAATGAAGTTTAATTGTATCATCTAATATTTTAATAGCTTCTGTTTTATCTTTTAATGATAATAATTCATTTATTGAAGCCATTGCAACTCTTGCACTTAAATCGTTTATGCCTTTTCCTTTTGAAATTAGCACAACTCTTAATGATTCATGAGTATTCTTTTTAATTAAAGTTTGTGCGGTCATTTCTCTGATTTCATCATCAGGTGAATTCGTTCCAAGCTCTGTTAATACTTCTATGGCAGCTTTTGAATCTTGATGTTCCCCTAATGCTTGTATTATATTCTTTATTTTTTTGCTGTCTTCCATTTTTTATCTCCCACTCTTATGCTGCATTTTCTTCTGTTTCTGTTTCGTTTTCAGTTTCTTCCGGTGTTAATTCCTGCCACATTGTTTTTAAATCTTCTACCGGCTGTTTTGATAAGTTTTTAACACTGTATTGTCTGTCAGGGAATAGTTTATTTTTTATTCCTTCCATATCGAATGAAATTTCTGTATTTCCTATTCTTTCTAAAGAATCACAAACATCTGTTGTTATTTTTTTACCGAACGATACAATTGAATTTATTCTTGATTTGAATGATTCATTAAAGTTGTTAATGCCACTTACTACCGCACTTGCAAATAGTTTGCTTTTCTCCACTATTCCATTTGAATTTTTATCTTTATTTACCTTCTCGTTTACAAACACATCAGCTTGAATAACATTTCCTTTGAAGCTTACTCCAAACGGATTTGTCGTTAATTTATTTGTGTTGCCTTTTTTCTGTGCAGTTGTGTTTTGTACTGTATTTGTCCTTTGTAAATTTAGTTTTCCTATTTGCATAACAGCCCTTTCTATTTTCTACATTCCTCTTTTTTGTACATTTAGATTATCATATTTGTTCAATACAAATATCATTCTTTTGGTTGAAATTTTAATTCACATTTGAAATTAATTTCACACCTTTTACTCTTTTTATAGGAGTTTTTTTATATTTTTGTTACAAAAAAATTAAACTTTATTATTTGTACTAAAGTTTTTTCTTTTATCTTACGATATATATTATGTATATATTTAAAGGATTTTTTATGGACGAAAAAAATCAAAACTTAGCCGTCAATTTAGGAATGTTTTTACTTTCATTTAAAGATGATGTAATTAAAGGCTTACAAGATTATTTAAATGGAAATACGCCGGTTTATGAAATTTTATAATTATTTAGCGTAAATAAGTGTTTTTTTGTTTCTCATTTAATATTGTTGTTGATGGCCCGTGTCCGGGATATACCTTTGTTTCATCAGGAAGTGTAAATAATTTTTCTTTTATGGATGATATTATTGCTTCGTAATCACCGTCAACGAAATCGGTTCTGCCTATGGACATAAGAAATAGTGTATCTCCTGAGAAAAGTTTATTATCGATATAGAAACTCAGGCTTCCTTTTGAGTGTCCCGGCGTTTCAAAAATTTTAATTTCTTTATCTCCGATTGTAATTTTTGAATTTTCATCAATATAATCTGTTGGAGTTAAAATGTTAGTTTCGATGTTAAACCCCCACATCTTTAATTCGTTATGCATGTTGTTATAATGAATACTGTCTGATTTATTAATTAATATCGGAATTTCTGGAAAGTTTTTTTGCACTTCGATTTCTCCCAGTATATGGTCAAAGTGGCCATGTGTGTTTAATATAAATTTAATTTTATATCCTTCTTTATCCAGCTCATTCTTTATTTGACTGAAGGAACCTCCTAAATCTATAATTATAGCTTCTTTTGAAATATCATCTTTTAACACATAAGTATTTACTTTAAGCGGCCCTGTTACATAATTTTTTAGTTCCATATTAACTCCTTTTAGAAAAAGTATAGCATAATAAAAAATTATTATGTTGTGTTATATGTGTTGCTTTTGATGTATTAGAATTCTTATTATAATTTAATTTTGCTAAAAAAACTATAAAGGAGAATTTTTTATTAAATTATTCGTTCTGGGGTATTTGTTGTCAGTATTTTTCATTTTTTTGAAAACCAATAAAACTCTGTTATTTTCTTCGCTTAATGGTAATTTATATTCTATTTTATCAATTAATTTTGTGTTTAAAATCTTTAATGCATTTTGTGCATTTTTAAGTTCTTCATCTGCTTTTTTAGATTTATATGCTATGAAATAGCCTCCCGTTTTAACGTAGGGAATTGAGTATTCAAGCAGAATTTTAAGTTCAGCTAATGCTCTTGCGGTTGCTATATCAAAATTTCGACGCATATTTGCCGGTAAATTTTCTATTCTGCAGGATTGCGGATAAAAATTTTGAAGGTCAAATTCCTCTTTTACAAGTTTTAAAAAGTTAATTTTTTTATTGATTGAGTCTATTGCCGTAATTTTAAATTCGGGATAATTAATAGCAAGTGGTACAGAGGGAAAACCGCCTCCCGTACCTATATCTATAATATTCAATTTCGTATTTTTTTTTAAATATTTTTCAAAAAATAAATTTATTGATAAGCTGTCGAAAATATGTTTTTGAAATATTAAATTTATATCATTTTTACTAATTAGATTAATTTTTTCATTATATTCAGAAAAAAATTTTATATAGTTTTTAAATTTTTCTGTTTTGATATTATCTAAATCAATGTTTAAATCTATTAATTGCATATTATACTTGTTTCTTTATTTCGTTTAATAATCTGGAAAATTCAAATTCTCCGATTGTATGTTTTATTTTGTTTATAGAGATGTTGATATTTCTGAGTTTATCTGAATTTATTTGAGAAGGATTTAATTTTTTTGCGAGAATATAAGCTTTTAAAGCTTTTTTGTAATTATTTTTAGATTCGTACCAGTTTCCTATTTTAAGATATATTGTAACAGAATAGTTTATATCGTCAAAACGTTTTGACGCAGATAATGCCTTTACCAGATAATCATAGGCTTTTTCATTATCTTCGTGTTTGTATATATCTGAAAGCTTTGTATAAGAATAGTATAACCCTTCATAGTTATTTATTTTTTTATCTGCTTCTATAGATAATTCATAATACATTTTTGCTGAGTTAATATTGCTCTTTTCTAATGAAATTTCAGCTAAATTTGAATATGCGGATGCAAGATATGTATTATTTTCAGGGTTATCTGATGATTGTATACATCTTAGATAATACTTTTGTGCCAAATCTATATCATCGTTATCGTCTAATAACAGTGCATATTTAAAGTAACATTCCGAAATTAATTTAATATCAGAGCTTTTTTCCGCTATTATAAGTGCTTTTTGAATATATTTTGCAGCTTCTTTCGGGTTAAGACTGTTGTCTTCTATTTCAGCCATATCAAGGTATATACGTCCTTTTAGTTCTTCTCTTGCTGTTATGGGCGAATATAAAATTTTGTTATAGATTTCTTTTGCTTTGTCGAATTTATAGCTTTCGGTGTAAATTTCCGCAATGCTTAATAAAGTATCATTTGCTTTTTCCGATTTCAAATTGAAATAGATTTCATATACTTTTTCATAATATTGTATTGCCTGTTCAATATCTTGTATTTTTTTATAACATATTGCCAATTTAGTATATATTATTGGTTCTTTTATATTGAAATTTTCATCATCTGAGTATGTTAAAGCTTGTTTGTAGTATACGATTGCTTTAGAAAAATTAAACGCATTTTCATAATTTTGAGCTATATCGATATATTCATTTAATGAATTCGGAACAATATCAGCTATATTGCTTTCGTAGTTCTCTTTTATATCTTCTTCATTTACAATGGTTTCAAATTCTTTAGTTACTGCATCAGCGGCAGATATTGAATTTAAGATAAGCGAGTCCTCGTTTGTAAGTTGAAATCTTTTATTCTTTTCCGATTTATTTCTTAGTTTATCAATATAGCGTTTTTTTTGCGGTTGTTTGTCGTTTTGATTGTTGTATCCGCTAGTTCTGCTGTATGTCATATAAGAAAGCTCGTTGCTTCCTAATACAGCGGTTTTTCCTGTTCTTGTAAGTTCTTCTTCAAGGCTTTCGATTTTTTTTGTATGGTAGGCAATTTCCTGTCGCATTGTAAGTCTTGATAAGAATAAATTTCTTTCAAACGGTTTTAAAGGCAATTCGGATTCATATACTTCAAGCAAATAATTATGTATTTTTATTTGAGTTTCAATATTGATAGATTTGATGAATTCGTGTTTGATATACTCTTTTATGTAATATTTACCGTATTTTTCCGATATTATATGTTTCTGTTTCAAAAAAGATAACTCATCTTCAGTAGCAAAATTTTGTTCAATAATAAATTTTTCACTCAAACCATGTCTTACTGCGGTTAATAAAATTAGCGGTTTTAGAAATCTTTCGGCTGAAAGTGAGAGCATTTTTGAAACTACAAATTCCAGAAAATTTTTGGTTGATTTTTTGTATTCCGTCGAAAAACTGGTTAAGGATATATTTAACAATTTTATGATTAATATTGAATATTCAAGTAAAAGATAATGCCCTCTTGTTTCTTTATAGAGGTCTTCTGTTATATAATTGCTGCTTTCAACCTTGTTATTTTCAAGATAATCATACATTTCTTCTTTTGTTATGCCGCTTAAAGTATAAGAAAATGTTGAGTCATAATTATATAAATCCTCTTGCTTAAAGCTTCTTGATGAAATTATAATTTTAACCTTTTCAAATCTCGATAAATAATTTATAAAATCAAGTATATCTTTTTGCGAGTCTTTGCTTTTTGTATTTATTTCAAAAGAGTCAAAAATGAATAACATCGGAATATTGCAGTATTTTATGTATGCATTAATTTTTTCCGAAAAGATTGATGTTTCTGCTTTCGGTAAAATTATTTTGCCTTCATTATGATATACTGAAAAATCTTTAAACAAAGAAAGCAGTACATCATCAAGATTAATTGCATCTTTGTATTCATTTTTGAATATTAAAACATCTTCATTTACAAAATCAAGAATAAAATTTGTGACGGATGTTTTACCTGAACCCATAAATCCGTTGAGAATAAAAATGTTATTTTCCGGCGAATTTAGAAAGTTTATTATTTGAGATACGGCATAAATATTATGTTTTAAAATAAAACGATTTTCTTTTTCCTCAATAAAACTGTTAAGAATTGAAACATCCGAGTTTAATCCTTGTGCAATGGGTGTATAGATATCTTTTATAAAATTATAATTCATATTCGTCATATTATTATATTATGCCCGTTTTGAAATCTGTTAAACAGTTGATTTGTATACAAAAAAAATAATCTGTGATAGTATTTACTTATAGAGTAATCTGTTAAGGGATTTATGTTTTGAAAAATATAATATCGGCACTGGAAGCTGCAAAATTAATCAAAAGCAATTCTACAATTATGGTAGGTGGTTTTTTAAGTTGCGGCGTCCCTGATAAAATTATTGATGCTATGATTTCTCTGAAAATAAATAATTTAACTATGATTTGTAATGATACGTCTTTTCCTGAGGCGGATAAAGGCAAGCTTATTTCTAATAATCTTGTAAAAAAAGTTATTACAACTCATATAGGCACAAATCCCGTTACCGGTGAAAAGATGCACGCCGGTCAGATTGAAGTTGAATTTTATCCAATGGGAACTTTAGTCGAAAAAATTCACGCAAAAGGTTCGGGATTAGGCGGTGTCCTTACCCCTACAGGTATAGGAACAATTCTTGAAAACGGCAAGAAAATAGTTGAAATTAAAGGAAAAAAGTATATCTTTGAAGAGCCTCTGGGGGCTGATTTCGCTATAATATACGGTACTGTTGCTGATAAATTCGGTAATGTCAAGTTTGAAGGTACAACAAGAAACTTTAATACTTCTATGGCTACAGCGGCTGATGTCGTTATTGTTCAGGCCGATAAAATTGTTGAATGTTTAAATCCTGATGAAGTTGTTATCCCCGGAATTTTTATTGATTATATTGTTGAACGCAGGGAGTTATAAATGTCTTTAACTTTAAAATCTTTATCAAAAGATGAAATAAAAGAAATTATAGCAAGAAGAATAGCTAAAGAATTTAAAAAAAATGATATAGTCACTTTAGGCATAGGCTTGCCGACCGAGGCCGCTAATTATGTAAAAGAAGATATGCAAATTATTTTTCAGTCTGAAAATGGAATTTTAGGACTCGGACGGACACAGAAGGGCCCTGATTATAATAAAAAAATAGTTAATGCCGGCGGTGCTTATGTGTATGTTAATCTTGGTGCTTCTTTTTATGACTCTCAAATGGCTTTCACAATCATGAGAGGCGGGCATATAGATGCAACTGTTTTAGGAGCATTGCAGGTTGATGAACAGGGCAGTATCGCAAGCTGGCAGATACCGGGTAAATTTGTTCCCGGAATAGGTGGTTCTATGGATTTGATTGTCGGTTCTAAAAAGGTTATTGTAGCAATGACTCATACCTCTAATAATGAACCAAAAATCGTTAAAAGATGTACTTTGCCTTTAACTGCATTTGGTGAAGTTGATATGATTGTTACAGAAAGATGTGTTTTTCAGGTTGCACCAAACGGACTTGTTCTTACTGAAATTAATCCTATGTTTTCCGTTAGAGAAATAAGAAATTCAACGGCTGCTGATTTTATAGAAAGCAGAAATCTTTCTGAAATGATTATATAGCGTTGTATTTTTTCCTCTTTTTTCCCCCCCCCCACACACACATATATATATACATACACGCACGCACATACCCAAAAACTCGTTCGTTTTCAGGTTTTATTTTGTAGCTTATTTCCTTTTATATTTACTATTTCACAAATTTAGAAAAAACTTTTGTTATTTCATCTGTTGTGTAATTTTGCATTTCGCCTATTGTTCCTAATATTTCGGCATCCGTATACATTGTAAGTTCTTTTATAAAGTTTTTTGTTGCCAAATCGTTTGTATTTGACGGAATTTTATTTATTATTATGCCTTTTATCGGTATTCTGTTCGTTTTTGCATAATAAACGGTTAATAAAGTGTGATTTAAACGTCCCAAATATGGCACTGCAACAATTATAACAGGTAGATTAAGTGATTTTATCAAATCAGCACAAAGCATGTTATCCGTTGCAGGAGCTAAAATGCCGCCTGCTCCTTCAACTAGAGTGATATCATTTCCTTTTGTAAACGACTTAAAATCGGTTTTGATTTTTTTTATATCAATTTCAATTCCGCTAAGTCTTGCCGCTAAAGCGGGAGAAACTTCACCTTCAAGTAAATACGAACATCTTGTTTTTATTTGTGGCGATAACTCCTTAACGGCTTCCAAATCCGGAGCTAAAAAGCCTTGTTCTGTCTTAATTGCTCCAGATTGAAGCGGCTTATATACTCCTACTTTCTTGCCAGCTTTAAGGTATGCAAGTGCTAACCCTTTTGTTATGAATGTTTTACCTATATCTGTATCAATGCCCGTAATAAAATATTCCATGTTTACTCCTTATACGGAAGAACTCTAGTAAGTGCTTCATAAGCTATATCCGTAAGCTTTTTAATTTCTTCTTCCGTTATTATATACGGTGTCAGAAAATATATGCAGTTCCACATCGGTCTTAATATTGCACCAAGCTTTAAGCCTTCAATATATATTTTTTTGCCTGCACCTTCTTCGTATTTAAACGGCTCTTTTGTTGATTTATTCTTTACAAGTTCGATTGCGGAAATCATGCCTGTTTGTCGGATATCACCCACATTCGGATGTTTGCGGAATTTTTCAAGTTCTTGTTTAAATTTTGCGATTTTGGGTTTCAGATATTCTTCAATATTCATTTCTTTGTATATTTCAAGTGTTTCATTAGCAACCGCCGCAGCTAAGGGGTATGCCGTAAAAGTGTGACCGTGATAGAAAGTCCTGTATCCATCTGTATCATCCACATAAAAAGCATTATATATCTCATCGGTTGTAAGCGTGATTGAAAAAGGCATATAACCGGCGGTTAAACCTTTTGCACTGCATACAATATCAGGTACTATACCTGCGTGTTCATAAGCAAATAATTTACCTGTCCTATACATACCCGTTGCAACTTCATCGTCGATAAGCAGTATGTTATATTTTGTGCAAAGGTGTTTTAATTTTGTGATGTATTTCGGAGGATACATAATCATTCCTCCCGCAGCCTGAACAAGCGGTTCTATTATTATGCCCGCAATTTCTTTTGAATTTGATTTAAGTATTTCTTCAACGGAGTTTAAACATTCCGTATCGCAGGTTTCTTTTTTGCAATTCATAGGACATCTGTAACAGTACGGGCTTTCTGCCTGCATGATATCAAAAAGAAGCGGCTTGTATACTTTATGGTACATATTAACCCCGCCTACAGATACCGCACCCAGCGTATCACCATGGTATGAATTTTTTAGTGCAATAAATTTCCTTTTTTCGCTGTGACCTTTTAAAACCTGATATTGGTATGCCATTTTTAGTGCAACTTCTACTGATGTTGAACCGTTATCGGAGAAAAACACATGTTTAAGAGAGTTGTTTGTTAAATTTATGATGTTTTTTGCAAATTTAACGGCAGGAATATGAGTGCAACCGCCGAATATAACGTGTTCTATATCATTAATTTGATTGGTTATAACTTTGTTAATTCTTTCGTTAGCATGCCCGAGCGTATTTGTCCACCAGGAAGAAACGGAATCAATGTATTTGTTGCCGTCGATATCCTCTAAATAAATACCTTTGCCTTTTGTTATTATTATCGGTTTATTCTCGGGATTTTCCAAAGATTTCATGGGCGTAAAAGGTCGCCAAATATATTTAAAATCGTCATCTAAAATTTCTTGCTTATTCATAAAAACTACCCCTCCCGTATTATATTACGAAAAATTTTGGTAATAAATTAATGATTAATTCTGTATTTTTTTAATTTTAATTTAAGCAAATATAAATGTTAAATTTTATGAAGATTAAAACGATAAAAGTATTAAATAGTATCCTTTAATTAAAAAAAATTAGAGCTAAAAAGGATAAGAACCGTTGTAATGTACTTTAAAAAAGCGTGGGTATTTACTTAATAATGATTGTTTTTTATATTGTAAACTAATAATACTTGTAATTATTCGGTTTATAGAATATAAAATTCTCAAAAGGTTTACAAAATGTAGAAAAAATTGTAAAATAAGTGAATAATAAATAAATGTCTACAGAGTAAAGAGGTAAGAAAAAGATGACAGAAAAAAATTATTCCGATGCTGAATTTGAAGCATTATTAGCTAATTACGATTATAGTTTTCAAAAAGGCGATTTGGTTAAAGGAATTGTCTGTTCTTATGACTCATCCGGTGCGATTGTAGACATAGGTGCTAAAACTTCCGCTTACGTACCCGAAAAAGAAGCAGTTATGGATAAGAATACATCTATTGAGGATACTTTAAAGAAAAACCAACAGTATGAATTTTTAATCATAAAAGAAGAAGATGAAGATGGAAGGTTTATGCTTTCGTATAAAAAAGTTGCACAAGCATACAGCTGGCGTGAACTTGAACAACTTAAGGCTGAAGATGCTACGGTTGAAGGTGTTGTTGTTTCTTCCGTCAGAGGCGGAGTGTTGGTTGATGTTAAAGGTGTAAGAGGTTTTGTTCCTTCAAGCCACTTAAAACTAAAATCAAATGAAAATATAATCGGTGAAAAGTTAGAGTTGAAAATCCTTACAATGGATGTTTCACAGGGGAATTTTATATTATCCAACAGAAAAGTTTATGCCGATGATAAAGATGTTAACAAAAAAGATTTATTTGATACGCTTGAAGTCGGACAGGTTGTTAAAGGTGAAGTAGTAAGAATTACAGATTTCGGTGCATTTATTGATATCGGGGGTGTTGATGCATTGCTTCCTCTCTCTCAATTATCGTGGAGATGGGTTGATCATCCGTCTGATATATTAAAAGTCGGTGATATAATTAATGTCGAAGTTATTGTTATTGATCAAGATAAACAAAGAGTAAGTTTAAGTTTAAAAAATCTTGAAAAAGATCCCTGGCTGGAAGCAAAAGATAAGTTTAAAGACGGAGATATTGTAAACGGTACAATCACCAGATTAAAACATTTTGGTGCGTTTGTTGAAGTATATCCGGGGGTTGAGGCTTTGCTCCAAGAAAAAGATTTAATTGAATACCAAAATAAAAAAGAAGTTATATTGAAAGTCGGAGATGTTGTTCAAACTAAGATATTAAAGTTTAACCCTGATGACAGAAGAATAAGTTTAAGTTTTCAAAGTGAATAAAGAGAAGATAAAAATCTTCTCTTTTTTTTCTAAAAAATTCGAATTAAATGTGTAAACACTTTTGGTTTCCTGTTAAAAATCTTATTGACAATGGTTTTTCAGCAAGTTAAACTAAAATTAGTGTACATAGTGTACATGTATGTAGATAGGTATATCGTTAATAAATGCGTAAGCTACGATTACCTCAAGTGAAAGGAATATAAAATGTTTGCAATTATTGAAACAGGCGGTAAGCAATATCAAGTAACGGAAGGTCGTTATGTTGATATTGAATTACTTGAAGATGAAGCAGAGTCTAAAGTTGTTTTTGAAAACATTATTATGCTTGTTAATGGAAAAAAATCTAAAGTAGGTCAACCTTATGTAAAAAATGCAAGTGTTGAAGGTACTGTAGTAAAACATGGCAAAGCAAAAAAAGTTATAGTATATAAGCAAAGAGCTAAAAAAGGCTACAGAAAAAAACAAGGTCACAGACAAAACTTTACAAGGGTGATGATAAACAAAATCAGAACCAGTGCGAAAGGTAAAGCAGAGGAAGCTGCTTCTGAAGAAGAATAAAAAGCATAATATAAGGAGAATATAAAATGGCACATAAGAAGGGCGGCGGCTCGACAAAGAACGGTCGTGACAGTAAAAGTAAAAGATTAGGTGTAAAAAAATTCGGTGGTGAATTTGTTACATCAGGAAATATAATTATGCGTCAAAAAGGTACAAAAATACATCCGGGAGTTAATGTAGGTATGGGAAAAGATTATACCTTATTTGCGTTAATTGACGGCGTGGTGAAATTTGAACCTAACAGACGTGACAGAAAACAAGTCAGCGTATATGCCGCTGAATAGATTGCAATTTAACTAAAAGAACAACCAATTGGGTTGTTCTTTTTTTATTGGAGTAAAAATGAATAAATTTGGATGCAGTTTTTTAGAAAAAGGTATAAATTTTGATTTAGATACAGTTTGTGACTGTTGTATTTCTCATAATGACGGAAGAGGGCTTCCAAAGTTAATCAAAAATTATCATGGTGAGCTAATTGATTGGGAAAAACTTTTTGAAGTAAAAGCCCGCAGAATAAAAATGCAACAGGAAAAAACAATATATGATTGTGAAGGCTGCTATCATCTTAATGATTATCAGTTTTCAGGTGAAAAGAAGATAAAAGAGTTTCATTTTTCACATAGCAGAATGTGTAATGCAAAATGTGTTTATTGTTCTGATTTGTACAGTTCAGGCACAAAAAATTATGATACATATCCGGTAATAAAAGATTTAATTGACAAAGGTTATTATGAACCGGGCGGTGAGGCAACCATGCAGGGCGGGGAGCCTACAATAATGCTTAATTTTGATAATCTTGTTGACTTATTTATTACAAACGGAACAAAAATTCGTGTCCATACAAGCGGGATAAAATGCAGTGATAAAGTTGTAGAAGCATTAAAGCATAATAATGGTTCGGTTGTAATTTCAATTGATTCCGGTTGCAGAGAAACTTACAAAAAAATAAAACAAGTTGATGCTTTTGATAATGTGTTAAATACCATAAAAAGGTATATTGAAGCTGTGGGTAGTAATAAAGAAAATTTTATTTTAAAATATGTAATAGTTCCTGGGTATAATGATAATCTTGATGAAGTGGACAAATTCTTCTTTCTGGTAAGAGATTATGGTATAACTACCGTTGCCGTTGATATTGAAGTACAATATGCACAAAAATACAATAATAAGGATGTATCAGAGCATATATTTTTATTAGATGACTATTTTAAATATAAGGCGAAAGAATTTAATGTAAATTTACTTACTTATAGCTTTTTTTCCTATGTACTTCAAAACAGGCAAGTCGGGGAATCAGATTTAATTAAGAATAGATTTTTGTATAATGTATTTTTTAATTTAAAAAACGATAAGAGTAAAAATATGTCATACAGAAGATAAATTTGGTGCGGAGGTCAAAATGAAATCATATAAAATAGCACTTCTTGCCGGTGACGGTACGGGTAAAGAGGTTACCGACGAAGCGGTAAAAGTATTAAAAGCCGTAGGTAATAAATATTCCGTTGATTTTGAGTTTGAACCTCAATTAATCGGCGGGTGTGCTTATGATGTATATAAAACTCCGTTGCCCGATGTTACTCTTGAAACCGCCAAAGAGGCTGATGCCGTATTATTGGGTGCCGTAGGAGATTGGAAATATGATAAACTTCCTCCCGAGGTGCGTCCCGAAAGAGCTTTATTGGGCATAAGAAAAGAATTAAATCTTTTTTCCAATCTCCGTCCTGCCGTAGTTTATCCGGAATTGACACATATATCACCTTTAAAGTCTGAAATAGTATCGGGTACGGATATAATGATAGTGCGTGAGTTAACGGGTGATGTATATTTCGGAACTCCAAAAGGGATAGAAATAAGGAATAACGAAAAATTCGGATTTAATAATATGTGCTATTACGAAAGCGAGATAAGAAGAATAGCACATGTTGCATTTCGTGTTGCCATGCAGCGTAATAAAAAATTGTGTTCCGTAGACAAAGCAAACGTTCTTGATGTATCAAGATTATGGAGAGAAGTTACAACGGAAGTATCAAAAGAGTATCCGGAAGTTGAGCTTTCTTTTATGTACGTTGATAACGCCGCCATGCAGATAATAAGAAATCCCAAGCAATTTGATGTAATATTAACAGGAAATATATTCGGAGATATCTTATCCGATGAAGCTTCGATGTTGCCGGGTTCGTTGGGGCTGCTTCCGAGTGCTTCGTTATCCGATGGTAAATCGGCAATGTATGAGCCGATACATGGCAGTGCTCCGGATTTAAAAGGTCAAAATGTTGTTAATCCGATTGCAGCCGTATTATCGGGTGCTATGATGTTAAAGTATTCGTTTAATATGGATAATGCGTATAAAGATGTGGAAAATGCCGTCAGAAAAGCATTAAAAGACGGGTACAGAACAAAAGATATTTATGAACCCGGTTTAAAACTTGCGGGTACTTCTCAAATAGGTGATATTATAACATCTAATATATTAGCTTAAAGTTATATTCGGTTCGTTAATAAAAAATATTATATTCTTTACTACACTGTAAAAAAAGGTGAAAAGATGAAGAGTATAGTATTATTAACGGTGTTTATGATGTCAGTAATGCCTTGTTTCGCAAAGACGATAACGGGCGAAGTTTCAAAACGGATAAGAACCGATATAAATCAGATATATGATGCAAATACACATATACCTATAGAAGGTGTATTAATAAAAATTCCTGCAAAAAATTTTTCCGTAAAAACGGATAAAAACGGTTCGTTTCAACTTGGTACAAAGATAAATGCACCTACAATAATGTCGCTTGAAAAATCCGGTTACAAGCCTTATTCAATGACACTCGGAAAAGATTTTAAAGATACGATAAATATCGGAATAGAAAAAACGACGAATAAGGATATTATTGTTGATACGGATATGATTCATATTGGTGATAATTCTTTTTCTCATCGAAGTGCAAATGCTTCCGAATTTAGTATTAAGTCAATGGGGTCGTTTTATTCAAAAGATTTTAATATTAAACAATTTTCTCCAAAAGATACTTTATCGTTAGTTATCGGTTCAATAATCGGAATAGATACAATTCAGGCTCAAAGATTGGGGCAGTCGAACGTATTAACCGCATATTCAAGTTCGCCGGAGATATTTTTCAACAATAATAAGATAGCGGATGTCAAAATAAATGGCGATAATCAAAAAATTAATATTCCATATAATTTAATAAAATTTAATCAACCAAATAATATAACAATTAAGACGGGGCGTAATTTATATAAAACATCCGCAATAGATTTTGATGATATTGAATTTACCAATTTACTTCTTGAAATCAAATGAAAAAGAGCCTGTTTATCAGGCTCTTTTATTAGAGGTATTGAAATTGTGTGTTTTTTTAGCAAGTGCAGTATGCGAGTTTTTTTGAATATGAGTATTTTGCAATGTACAAAATTCCCGCAAAAACAAAATCAATACCCAAAGCAAGCCCGCTAATCCATAGGGCGTAAAAGGGTGAAGCATAAAATACCGCAACGGCAAGTGCCAATTGAATAAGACCTGTAAATACACTTATCCAAAATATTGGTTTTTGACTTTTAGCTTCGACCGCTGCGGTAAAAGAAACAAGACTGTCAATCAAAAGATACATCATGGTTCCGATTATGAGAAATACGATTTCAAATATCGGATTTAATATTAAATAAATTCCCGTCAGCATAAGAAACAATGCAGAAATTATTGATAAAAAAGGGTTAACGATATTTCTTCCCGTTATAATCGAATTAATAAGTTTGTATAAACCGATAAAAACCAAACCTAAGCTGAACAGGGTAGCGAAAAGGAATTCCGAAATTTGGGATAAATATATTGTCATTAAACCGATGGCAATAAGAAATGTTCCCTCTGATAAAAATATTTTTTCGGAATTATCATAATTTATAATAGCCATACATTCTCCTTTTTGATATCTTCATATATTATTTAAAAATTTACAAAAGAAAACATCAGATAAACCGATTAATACTTTAATATAATGTTTTATTTTAAATTTTGGTCTATAGTCCTGTATGTATAAATAGGGTTAGGAATGAATGAAATGAGAAATAAAAAGAAATCGCTGATTGATTTAATGAATAAAAAATGTACCAAAAAGGTCAGAATATGTACTTCTAAATTTTGTGCCGTAGGCTGTCTTGTTGAAGATTATGATGACGAAGATATTGTATGCCTTGAAAATGTTGATATGATGTTTACGAACGATTGCAAACGGACCGAACACAGAGATAGTGTCTGCATTTGTGATGACCATATAATTGCTTTTGAAGCCGTTATTGATTAACCGCTTATTTTATTTTCTTTAGAGAAGATATAAAGTTGTTATGTTCGATATCTCCGTCAACTTTGGTTAAGAATACCTGACAGTCTTTCTCGTCGGCTTCAATATCCGGAAGCTGGGATAATTCGGCTTCATAATAGTTGCTGTCATTTCTGCTGTTTAAAGGAATTCTGTTTGCAAGGCTGCTTAGTGAAATATATCTTAAAAATCCCGCAAAGCCTTTCTTTTTATTTGTGAATTTAGTATAAATTCTTAAAATGGCATCGCAATTTTCAAGGTTATAGCTGCCGATTATAAACGCACTAAGATAAGGTGAATAGGATTTTATTTTCATAAGCTGTATTACATTGTCTTTCATTATTAAATCACCGGTAATTTTATCAAAATTTCCTTCCGGGATATTAACCAAATCCGCAAATACGGAGGGACTAATCATTGCAAAAGGATTTCTGAAAAGTGCGGCAAATTTAAGTACATATTCGACCAGTCCGATTTTTTGTATTGTACCGTCTTTTATTGCGAATTTAATATTACCGTTAAGTTTTAGTGAAGCATCCGTATATAAATGAATTAATCCGCTTGCTTTGCCCGAAATTTCTTTGGGAAGATTTAAAATAGTTGTGGACATGATATCCGAATTAACATCTTTAATTCCCAATTTAACATCGTATTTCTGTTTTTTTAAATCACAGTTAATATCGGCAGATGAGTGTCCGTCGGCTATTTCAAACCTGTTCGATTTTAATTTGAAAATACTTTCTTTTAATGACATATTTGCGATAACATTTGAAAATTTAATGTCTTTATATTCGCCTTTTAATATTTTCACAACCGCATTTTGAACAATGATATTATCAAAATCAAACTCAAACGGTTCTTCATCACTTTCATCGCTTTCGTTATCTTCCAAAGCTGCTTCTTCCACATAAACATTACTTATTTTCTCAACGGGTTTTGGCGGTTTTGAAAGTGATTTCATAACTTTTTCTATATTTACGTCATCAATTGTAAGATTTGTTGATGTTATAACAATCGGAAATTTAATTTCGTTTAAGACATTTCCGTTAAATGTATAATGGCATCTTCTGTATTTACCGTCCGCATTAACGTGAAGTTCTTCTTTATCGGTTGAAAATTCACCATGATTAAGGAATAATCTTTGGCTCGGAATACCTATTTTATCGGCAATAATATTACCTTTTATTTTGGGATAGTCGCCTTTTGCGTTGAGCATTTTCAAATAACCCGAAAATTTACCGCCTCTGAATAATTTTTGACTTATTAATATATTTAAAAATTCACTCGGCAGCGGATTTTTTACGTCAAAGCCCAAATCCAAAATTTTGCCGTCCGAAATTCTTATGTTCCCGTCCAATGT
This sequence comes from Candidatus Gastranaerophilales bacterium, assembly GCA_947588745.1. Classification (GTDB taxonomy): domain Bacteria; phylum Cyanobacteriota; class Vampirovibrionia; order Gastranaerophilales; family Gastranaerophilaceae; genus Avigastranaerophilus. Next base: position 40,727 of record CANPYW010000008.1, on the reverse strand, counting down.
TAAAATAGGTTTAACTTTCCCTTTAGAGTCTTTATTAAGCTCTTTTCCGATAAAATATTTTATTTCTTCAATATTAAGATTATCGCCTTTAACGTGAATATCCGCTCTTAAAGCTCTGTCATAGTTTATGGGGCTAAACGATGCACCTTCTGCAAGAATATCATATCCTTTGGCTATTTTACCCATTAAAGATACATCAACGTTGGTTCCCAGTGTATGAATAAGAATTAAAGCATTTGAGCTTCCTTTTAATGCCAGTTTTAACTTTGCCGTTTTTGACAAATATTTGTCTACAAAGTCACTTGTGAGTCGGGCTTTCATATCAATATTTGTTTCGGCGGTTTTCATATAGTCTTTAACTTTTCCGTCAAAAGAAATTTCATTGCTCTTTTTATTAGCGTAATAACCCTTAAAATTCTTTAAATCGATATCTTTTTCTTTGATTATAATATTTCCGCCGGAAATGGCAACGGGCATATCCGCTAGCGGTACAAGTAAAGAAGAACATTTGTTAATATTCACGTTTCCGGTTAAGGATTTATCGGTAATCTTTACTCTGAAATCAAAATCACCTTTTATGTCTTTTAAGTATAAAAGTATGTCATTAATGTTGTTGGGCACAATATTTGTTTGTAAAAGTTTTATAACGTCGGGAATAAAAAATTTATTCGCATATACTTCAACATTAAATGTATTATCCTGATTGATTATTGCATCAAAAAACATTTTTGATTTATTGATAATAAATGGACAATCTTTTATTGATATATGGTCATCATTCACAATGACCTTATTTTCGTCATTAAATGCAATATCAACATTGCTTGTTGCATTCGAAATATTTGCATCCAAATTAAAATGAAGGTGTTTGTTATCGCTTATTGTATTATCAAGTTTGATACCTGAAGCTTTAAGCCGTATTTTTGTATTTTTATCGGGTTTATATATAATATGGCTGTCGTTTATGAATAAAATCGAATTGTAAAAGTCAATTATCCAATCCGATTTTATCGGTTCTTCATTATCTTCTTTTGAAAAAGCGTTTATAACTTTGTTTATGTCGGCATAAATTTTATCCGCACCAAGTTTATTTATAATAATCTTTTTTTGAAAAATTTCTTTAAATGAAATTGAAGTTTCAATGTTTTCCAAATCAAGAAGGAGATTATTATCCTTGCTCATTTTTAAAGTGCCGACGGAAAATTCGATAACGGGTGATAAACTTGTTACAAGTTTGGGCGATTTTATCTCCAAATCTAAATCAGTGTATTTATTTGCAAGTTGTTCGGCTTTATTAATTACTTTATTGTTTTCGACAACTTTTGGTAATATTTTTAAATATCCGATTGTTGCGGCACAAACTGCAAATATGGATATAATTACAGCACATAATAATATTTTAACAACTAATCTAAACATAATATCTCCATGATATAATTAAATCATGAAAAAGTTTTTATATATTGTTTGTTTTATATTTTTAATATTTCAAAATTCATCTTTTGCACAAGATACTGTTTTTTCCGAGGATAAAAAGTTTGGAGTTAAAGATGAAAATCAAAATGTCGTAATACAACCGATTTATTCAAAAATAATCCGCTTGGGCGATAAATCTTACCTCGTTCAAAAAAAGAATAAATACGGAATTGTTGATTTGTGCGGTAACGTGCTTGTGCCGCTAAAATACAGGCATGCGGAAAGAGTGCTGGGGAAATACGCAAAATTAGGCAATTACGGTGATTACGGAATGTATGACGAAACGGGCGAAACGATATTGCCTCCCGTATATGATGCCATTGAATTGCTTTTCGGCGGAATGCTTTTAACTTATGATAATTATAAATACGGTGTAGCCGACTTTAAGGGAAATATTATTCTTGAAAATGAATATGAAGATATATATATGCCTAAACCAAACCTGATGAGATTACAATATATGGGTGAATGGTTTGAAATAGAAAATATTTCCAAAGAAACACTTTCTTTATCAAAAGATTTAACGGAGCTTGATGATACATCAAAGTTCAGAATATCGGATTTGGTTGTTAATACGGGGGTAATGTCCGGATATTCCGTTATTACTTTTACCGATTATTTAGTTAAGTTAATTTCATCCATATCACCGGCACATGAAGAAACAATTGACCAGTTAATGTTTTCTCAAGGTGCGGAAACCGTATCTATTTTGTTGAAATTCAGCTGGCTTCCGAAATATCCGTTTACTTATGCGAGAAACTACTACAGATATGTTCGAAATCCGTACAACGGGCCTTTTATCGATTTGAGAAATAACCTCAAACACAAGAAGAAATAAATCGTTCCGGTTGAGATTATATTTTATATGTTAGTTTGCAGCTTGGCTGATATGTTTTTTTGATAGCGAGTCTTTTAATCTTTGTATGGAATCTTTTGCACGTGTATATAATTTTGACGGTTGGTTTAAAGTATAAGTGTTAAATAATTTTTCCATTTTCGAACCGTATTTATAAGCTTCTTCTTCCAATAAATTACTTCTGTATTTATCGCTTCCGAACCCCAATAAACCGAGTCCTTCATAGTCTTTATATGCTTCAATGTATTTTTTTGCCTGTATACCCTCCGGCGAATCGGCCGCAAATTTTGGTAATGATAATGCTTTTTCGTGAGCTTCTTTTAATTTCGGGAGAATTTCTTTTATTAATTTTTCTTTTTGCTCTTTTAATATTTCCTTTGCTCCTTCTTCCCCTAAAGTTTCCGCAAGAACGCTTACTCTGTCCTGCCCAAACACGTCTTTTTTTGTGGCATTTCCCGCTATGCCTTCCGCAAGTGCTTCAACACCGAGTCCTTCGGTCCTTATAACTTGTGTGAATTGCTTGCAGTGAGTCAGTTCATGACTTAACATGTTGAATTGCTGTTCTTTATTAAGGCGTTTTGAAAAACCTTTCGAATATTCAATCGTATTCTCAAGCGGATTATATCCTCCTGTGATGGAAAAGATTCCATCGGCATTGTCGGTTAAATTAACGCTTTTCGGTGCTATATCGTCAAGCCCCATGTGTTTAACAAGACCCGAATATGCATCATCAATATATTCTTTTCCCGATTTCTCTTTAAGAGAATTAAACAGTTCTTTTAATTCGGGAGGAATACTGTTTAATGCTTTTTTCTTTTTGTAAACCGATATACCTATAACAAGTGCCGTTGTGGCAATTGCTAATCCTGCCAAAATTTTATTTCTTTTACTTTTGCCGCTTTTTTGTTTTGTAATTTCAACCGTATCTGTTACCGGCTCAGTTTTGGCTTTTTGGGGTAACTTTACTCCTTCCGTCTGATAAACCTTATTTATACTAACCGGATTAAAGCCTAAATTATCATTCATATATTATTTCCTCCCAAATGTTTTAATAATATAAAGTATTTTGTCGGCTTAAATTTTCCGATTATTTTTAAATCGGTTTAATAATTCTTAATGATTTTTGATAATTCTTTTTAATTCAACGTCAATGTTGTCGGAATTCAGGTTACCTTTAAGTTTAACCCTGAAAGTGTTTTCATCGTTTTGTTGTGCTTGGATGGACGGAATGCGATTAATTTCATTTATATATTTATCAAACGTATGTTCGGGTTTAAATATTATATTGACAATCCAGGATAACGGAATGAATAATATTTTTATTTTTTTCTGTGCTTTATTGCTGTATTTACCGTATAAATTCAAATCGGCTTCGCAACTGTCGGCATTATAATCGCCCTCTATAAGCAAAGATAAATATTTTTGACGTGATGTGATTTCTATATCTTTAATTTCTGCGTTATCTATATAAAGACTGCCGTTAATATCGGAAGCCAATGCTTTCATATTTTTAATATCGATGTTAATTATGTCCGAAATTTTAAATTTCAATTCTCTTTTTATTTTTTTTGATTTTTTTATGATAAATTCGGTGCTTCCTAATTTTGGCAGATAACCCTGTTCCACTTTAAAAGTTATAAGCCCTTGTATATCTTTAAAATTGTTGTTTGATTTTAAGTTTAAAGAAGCGTCCGCAATACCTTCGATTTGGTCTTTTAAATTGAAGAATATATCCGCAGCTTTATTTGAATTTATTTTATGTGCCGAAAAGTTTATTTCGGATGAAAGATTATTTATGTTATAAACCCCGTTAGCACAAAGAATTCCGTCTGAAAATTCCGTATGCGGCATTAAAAATTTGAAAACATTGTTTTTTAAACTTCCCGTAAGCATAATATTTTTCAATTCAAACTTGTTTCTTTGAATTTTGTTAATTTTAACCGTCCATTTATCAATTGTGATATCCAGTTCTTTTGCTTTGTTTTTTATTTTGTTTACGACTTTTTTGCTGATTTTGGTTTTTTTGCTTAAAGCGGGATTTATAATGTATTCTTCGAGCATAAGATACATATTATATATGTGTATTTTGTCGGTAATATCGTTTTTTGCATCAAACGTACATTCATAAGGCGAATTTTTAAAATCACCGTTTGCTTCAATGCGGATTTTGTTCTCATCTGCTAAAATTTTTGCGGTATTAACATAAAAGTTTTTATATGCGGTATCTTTTACCGTAAAATTACCCGTTACAAGATTTTTCTTAAAAATATATTTAATATCACCGCTGAAAACCCCGCCGTCTATAACCTGTCCGAACGAACCCGCTATGGTAACGGGAACAAATCCGTTGGTGGCACAGGTTATATATTCGGGTGTGAAATGATTGTCTTTTTTCTTAAACAATCCGGTGCCGAGAACTATGTTTTTTACTTTGTTGTTTTCTATCGTTGAATAATCATAGTGCCTGATATATAATTCATCATTGTCTTTTAATGTTTTAACCAAAATTCTTCTGTCTTTATTCGTTATACCTATAAATGATTTTTTATAAATAAATGCCGAGCCTTTTTTTATGTTTAACATATAATCAACATAAATTTTATGGTCTTTAACTCTGTAATCCACCGAAGCATCCATGCCTCCCGTTACGGATGAATTATCGAGATATTCGGAAGCAAGTTTGTTTGTTATAAACGAATTAATATGCCCCGTTACTTCCTGTAAATCCGTTGCCATATCAGTCATTTTAAAGGTATTAAACACTTTTTCGCCGCCAAGAGTGCCTATTGCTTTAGAAGTTACTTCTCTGTTATTAAATTTAAAAAATACTTTTTTAAACTTAACTGGAACATCAAACAAAACGGATTTTGCCTCTAAATCATCCGCAAAACACATTCCGTAAAAACCCCAATTTTTAACGTTTAAATTTATATCTATATTTCCGTTAAAATCTTTGAAATTTTCAAGGAACTGTTTTCCTTTTTTTCTTAATTTTAAAAAGTAAAGCAGTGATGATTCGATATCATTAACGGGAAGATTATCTCCTTTTATCGTAAAATCGTTTTCCCTATTTTTGTTAGAAATAAGTCCGTTTATTTTGATATCGGGATATCCTACTTTAATTTTGAGGTCTTTTGCATAAATATTATTGTTTTCGATATATAAACAACCGCCGTCGCCTATGTGTATAAGATTTTTCAGCATAGCCGATATAATGTCGGCTTTAAATGTACAATATACTTTCATGTGTTTTGCTTTAATAATGTTAAAGTCATCAATTACGATAAAGATGCTGTTAATGCTTTCTTTGTCAATCCAAATTTCCGCATTTTTAATAATGATGTTCGGAATGTATGATGTATCAATATTAAAAACTTTGTTGTGCGATTTAGTTTGATTGCTTTTAATTAAGCTTTTTAATTCAAATTCATCAAGATATACATAATCCGTATAAATATTTTTGAATTTAAGCTCGGGCAGATTAAAATATGCCGAAATATTGTCTGTTTTAAAAACCGGTTTTTTATCCTTGTTTTCCAAATAAATCTTATCCGCATTAATACTGATTGATAAGTCGGGGTGGGTTCTAAAATATAAGTGTTTTGTAATTAAATCAAGATTTGTTTTTTCTTTTAACAATCGTTCCGCTTTAAACCTTACTTTTGATGAATTTAAAACCGGAGGAAGTGCATATAAAAACAGAGCATAAAATACCGCCATAAAAATTATTACGGCAAGTATCACTTTTAAAATTACAAGTCTTACTTTTCTCATTACTTATAATTGTATTACGGATGATTGTATAAATGTATTTTTGTGAGGATATCTCTTTAAATATGTTAACTAAAGTAAATTTTGTTCTTGAAAGATTTGTTTCATAACAAAAATTATCTTGTCCGATTTTAATATCTTTGAGATATTAGAAGGATATATAATGAGAATACAAAGCAATCTTAATACTGATAACAGATATAAATTCAGCTTTAAAAGTTTAAGAACGGATAAAAATACGCTTACACAGTTAAAAAACGGTGAAAAACCCTTAATTGAAAACAATAAACAAAATATATACGCCGCATTAAATAATGTCGGCAGTCAAACGGACAGAAAAAGCATAGAGTTTTTGCTTGATTTGGCTGATAATTTGACTTACGGTCAGAACGGAGAGTCCGAATTTAAAAAAATTCTGGATTTAGATGCTAATACACCGACCCAAAGAGAAAATACTGATTGGTCTAAATTACTTGCGGATACTATTAAAAGAGCTTTGAATGCTTCGTGTGATAAAACGGAAGATTTAGAACAAGAATACGAGCGGATATTTTTAAATTCGAAGCCTTTGACCAATGAACAAAAACAAATATTAGAATTAAGACGTCAATTAACCGATAAAATATGTTCTGAAACATCAGTTGAAGATGTTGATTCGTTAATAATCAGTGCAAATATAAGAAAAAATCTCGATTATTTTATCTCCTCATCCGAAATATCTTTTAAACAAAAACGGGAATGTCTTGAAAAATTTTTGTATTTATTAAGTGATGACTATAAAATTAATCCGCAGCTTTCGGATAAAAAACCCCGGGTTCTTGATGAAATGCTGAATGATTTGCTCGTTAAATCTCCCGAAAGTGAAATATTAACAACAAAGGAAATCGACCAAAAATATTCGGGCATGTGTGCCGCCATATCAATATGCAGAAAAGCTATGGCTTATGAAGATAAAACGGGTTATGTAAATTTAATATTGGAAGAACTTAAAAATTCTCCTGTTATGGAAGTATTTGACGTAACGGAATTGGGTACGGGGAAAAAGGTTAGTATCCCCAAAACCGATATAGATTATGATACCGCATTGGAAAAAGGTTATAGAATAGTTGATGCTTCGGCTCATAACTGGATGCATAATGCACACGCAAGCGGGGATGGAACTATTCAAACCGAATGGTACAGTGCTTTTGATAAAGATAGTTACGGTATATATGATGATACAAGCTGGTATGAAAATTTAGATGTTGAAACTCATGAAGAAAAAGATTTGTTAAAAGCATTGATAAAGGAAAAAGAGTCATTATTATCCTTACAAAGGACCCAAAACAGGATTAAATCTGCTCATTTGAATATAATATACGCAAAAAAAGATACAATTGAAACACAGTCAAAAATATCAGCTGTGCTAAGAAATGTGTTATGTGAAGTATTCCCTAATAAATCTGACAAGGAAATTATTAAACTGGAAAAAGGGCTTTACGAATTTTATTCGGGTACAAAAGATAATAATGAAGTAAATGTACCGTCGCAGCTTCCCGTATCACAGAAACAGTCAAGATTAGAAAAATATATAAAAGATATTAATCCTCAAATTACGGCGAAAGAAAGCGAAGTACTCTCTCAAAATTCCGATAAAATTTATAGAATGGTTGATGAGTATACAATTTTGGATAAAAATTTGAAAAAATTGCATAGGTTTGATACGGGCAGAGGTAAGTTTGATTATTATAAAAAGCTGTATAATTTGGCAGCTGCACACAGGCTTGCCATGGAAGCCGATGTAAATATGCAAGATGGTGTAGTCCGGTTTGAGAAAATATCCGGCTTAAAAGAAAGAGAAACTCAAATTCTAAATTATCTGCAAACAATAGAAAGAAATGCAAAGTCTGAGGTAATGCAAAATCTTTTTATTGATAATATTCAAGGGGATAAAACAGCAGAAAATCTTTCTAAATCCGTTATAAAAGATATGTATTTAATTGATACACAAATTCCTGCACAGGTTGATAATATATTAAAAAGCTTGTACGGTATGGATACTACTCAATTAGCCGAAAAAATGTATGAAAATGTATATAATACTGTAAAAGACGGAAAATCCGATAAAATTCAAACGATTGCTTCTATGCTTAATGTTAGCAATGATAAAATGTCGGTTTTGGATGAATTACAAAAGTGGCAGACTAAACTTAAGTTTTCACCCTCTAAACAGGTAAGAAACGAGGCAATTCGTTTATTGGGCTATCAGGATAGTATGCATTTCGCTTCATCATTCATAAATACATTCATAAATTCGCTTCAAACCGGAATAACACAAGAAACATACGATTTCCTTTCGAAACAATTCGGCGGTGAAGAAAATATAGCGGAAGGTGTCAGCAATCAGAGAGATAAATTTTTAAAACTCGCTTCTATGCAGGAAGAAATTGTTGAAAAATGGCAAATTCCTTCACCAAGAATTTTAATACTCGAAAAACTTGAAAAAGCCGGAAATATATTAACAAGAAATCAATTGAATATTCTACAGGCAAAATTTGATTATATCCAGAGTCAAAAGCGGAAGAATTCTCAAATAAAGAGTGTAAAAGAACGAGAAAAGGCAGATAAAAAGTTGTATGTCTTTTCTGATGAAGAAATAGCGATTTTGAATAAAATAGAAAAAAGTATTCCGCAAATGAAGAAATATTGCACATTGGAATATCAGGCAATGAATAAAGGCTTAAAAGAAGAATTGGATAAGCAATATTCAGATATCGGAATGTTAAACGGTCAGTTTTGGGTTAGAGAAGAAGGTTCTACGGGGTTAACATCAAATGAACAAATAAGAATATTCGAGCAAATGACAGGCCGACCCTATCACATGGTATATGATATAAAAGAAGCCGCTAAACAAATAGCCAAAGGTGAAGGCAGCGGAGTTATTTCCATGAGTGTCAGTGATTCCGATTACGCTTTTCACGCTCAATATATTCCCTTTGTATCAGGCTTAAATGAAAATAGGACTGATATTCCTGATGATAATTCAGGTATTGTATGGACTGATAATTCCTGGGGAAGAATAGAAAAAGATTATTATTGGGAAGATGAAAACGGCATTGAACATACTGATTACGGAAGCGGATACGGTTGGAAAGACGGGTTTATAATCGATGATGCTTATCGTATAGGGCTTCCTTTGAAAGATATAGCAGGTGCAGTAGGGTTACATAAAGAAAATCCCGTTTCAAAACAGGATGTACCTGATGAAACAGAAAGTTTTGGTTTATTTACCGATGTGGTATTGCCCGGAATACCCGTTGATGCATATCAAAAATTATACAAAATGTTTAATAATATATGCACAATGCAGGGAGCGGAGCGTGTTTATGAAACTTTGGAAGAAAAATTAAAATCTGGTTCAAAATTAAATTTGGATTTATTGGTCGGTATAGATGAAACAGCTTCAGCAATCGAGGATGAAATCTATAAAAGGCTTGATAGAGAAATTAAAACAAAAGAAGATTACGATAAACTTGATGAAAATGATTCGTTGAAATTTATCATGGATAAGTTTGCATTATATATGTCAACGGATAATCCCGCTTGGGCTGATAATGTCCTTTCTGCACTTACAAGGGATGATTTGGATAAAAGATATAAAGAAATTCAAGACGAACATATTAATGTACTTTTGACTATATTAGGTAAATCTGACGATAATATTGCGGTTATTGAAGAAGCTGCAAGACCGAAATTTGAAAATCTATTTAATCAATTAGAAAAGGATTTAAGTATTCAAATACCTAAAGAAGATAAAGAGCAACTCATAAAATATATTATTTATGATGAAGAAGGTGTGTTTGAAGTCGACGGTTCTATATCTTCAATGGAAAATTTCTACTTGAATAAAATAGCTGAAGGTGCTTGCGATTATTTGGATGATGAAAAAGCGGCACGATATTTTATTCCCCGGGCTCAGAAAATTATAAAAGAAGTATTTGACAATAATATCAGGATTAGTTCTTTAGATAGTCCCTTGATTGATAATTCTCCGCTCAGAGATGAATTTTTGTCAATTATAGACAAGTATTTTAACCCGGCTTCAGATGAAGAAATGCTAAAAGTAATTCAGGGACTTCAAGAAGCAGATGATGATACCGTTGATAAATTGTTTGATTTATTAAGTGATGAAGAAATAGGAATACACATAAAGCCTGCTTATGATTATATTTTGAAATATAAAGAAGGAAATATGGATGTTATAAGAGAATTATCAAGTGTTATAACATCCGGCATAATATATTCGGAACTTAATCTTTCAAAAGATGATGATGAAAACGAAACCCCTGATGAACTTTTCAGAACACTTTTAATCAGACTTTCGGATTTGGATGTTCAAAAATATATTAAGGCGTTTAAGGCTGAAGCGTTCCAAAAATATCAAGTTAGACAGGCATTCCCCAATCCTGTGGTTCTAAAAGATGAAAAAATTGAAGATGTTGTTTTCTCTGTGTTTGAATCATTAAAAGAAGACGTTTCAAATATAAAAGGCGGTAATTATTATATAAATATGTTTGAAAATTATGAAGATTTTGAACGTAAAACTTCCAATACCGAACTTATGAAAGATATAAATCAAAATAAGAATAAACTTTTAAAAGATGAGAATCCCGAAGAAATCGAGCAAATGAAACAATCATTACAGGTTTTACTTGATTGTATAGGTGAAGCTGATGATGAATTTAAAGGACTCATTAAAGCAGTGAACGCAATAATGCATAAACTTCAAAATGAGGATGAAAACACTACTTGCTTTGAATTATCAAAAGATATTAAAGCTATGAGAAAAATAGTTTCTGATTGGGAAAAGAGTTCGTTTACTAAAGAAAGATTTATACAGGTTAATAAAGATACACTTAATCAAATCCGTTATAAAATAAAATTGCTTGTAAATACTAATGTTGAAGAAAAATACAGAAATGATGTATATAATAAGCTCAATAAATTAGTTGTTTTATATAAAAAAGATGCAGATGAAAAAGTTATAAAACAGCTTGAAAATGAAATAAGTGAAAATATAACGGATAAGCATATTGTAAAAAATCCAGTAAAGTTACTTGTTGAATGTGTAAAAGATGTTCAGAATGGTGATATTGAAAAAGATGATTATCAGGTAAGAAAAACATATTTGCAAGAAGCACTTCAAGTCGCATTACAGACAAGAGTTCAATATAAACTTGTTCAAAATCAGCATGAGTCAATAGGCTCAAAGCTAAAGGATATGCTTGAAATGTTCCACGTAACATTAAGTGACGGAAGAACACTTCCAATGTCTGATACTGTCGGTTTAGTTTATCTTGTTGAACAGTTAAAAAATTCTAATGATGATAATAAGACTTTAAATTTGTTTCTGCAACAGTCAGGACTCTCGCAAGGAGCATTGGAAGCTCTTATTAGTACATTTGATATTAATCAATCAAAAGATTTTGTTGATGAAAAATGTAAAAATATAAAATTAAATCTTAAAGAGTTTAAAAAAGTTAATGATGAAATTACTAAATATATAAACTCAAGCAAAATAAAATATAAGTCATTCCCCGAAATAACAGAGCAATTAGGAAAATATATGAAACGAAAATTTGCATTGAAGAATAATAATATTGCAAAACAATATATTGATTATCTTAATTCCATACAATTTGAAGATACTCATTATAATATAGCTCCATCAATGATTTTGACATATTTTAATGCTGTAAATGATGATATCTTGCAGGCAATTTTGGAAGAAAATATTAATGTTGGTATAGATTATATTGATAAATTATCACAAATGTTATCCGATAGGATGATGCTTTTATATACGATTGATGTTCCGAATGACTCCGAGGTGTCGAAAGAACGTGAAGAATTCAGACAAAAGTATGAAGATACTCAATTATATATTTCTCAAAAGTTTGATGATATAAAACAAACGGCATACAAAAACAATGTTCTTGCTTTTAAATAAATATAATGTATTGAATAAATAAATTAAAATATTGTAAAATATAAGTACCTTGGAGGAAAAATATGAAAAAGTATATTTCATTACTGATATTATCAATATTAATGTTTATGTATACTGCACCTTGTTTTGCCGTTAACATCGGAACATATAAAACAGAAACTGAATACGGACTTTTGGACGGGTTTAAAATAAATTGGAAAAGAAAAGATAAAAGTCAGCCATTTATTGAACCAAGAGAACAGTCAACTCAATTTGAAAAAGAAAAAGAATACAAAGATTACGCAGAATCTGAGTATGAACGTACAAAATATATGTATGATGGACGTGCTATTTTATAAAATCTCCGGATATTTATGTTAAAATAATTAAAACGAGGGAGATGGCATGAAAACTGCAAATCAGAGTATAAAGCCTGTAACGACGAAAATAAATGAAAAAGGTAATATTGAAATAGGCGGATGTGATTTAACTGAGCTTGCCGATAAATACGGTACTCCGCTGTATATTTATGATGAAGCAACAATACGTTCAGTATTAAATGACTATAAAAAAGCCTTTAAAAATTATCCGAAAATGAATATGATGTTTGCTGCAAAGGCATTTATGACTAAGGCAATTTGCAAAATCATGCAGCAGGAAAATTTTGGGCTTGATTTATGCTCCGGAGGTGAAATATATACGGCAAAATCATCCGGTTTTGATATGTCAAAAACATTATTTAACGGAAATAATAAATCTTACGATGAGATAAATTATGCTATTGAATGCGGTATAGAAAGATTTTCCGTCGATAATTTTTTTGAACTGGCTCTTTTGAATAACTGTGCTAAATCTCATAATAAAAAAGTAAAAATATTGTTGAGAATAACTCCCGGAATTGAATGTCACACGCATGAGTATATACAAACAGGACATTTAGATTCTAAATTCGGTTTCGATTTATCACAGACTGATGAAGTTTTGGAACTTTTAAAAGATGAATACAGTAATCTTGAACTTGCGGGGCTTCATGCTCATATAGGTTCACAAATATTTGAAAAGCAGGTCTATTATGATGAAATTGGTGTAATTTTAAAGGAAATAAAACGTATTAAAGATAAATTCGGTATTACTTTAAAAGAGGCAAATATAGGCGGCGGGCTCGGAATTAAATATACAAAAGATGATAAACCGATTTCTATTTATGAAATAGCGGAAGTGATAATAAAATCCGTAGAAGAACATACCAAAAAATATGAACTTGAAGAACCTGTTTTGTATATTGAACCTGGAAGAAGTATAGTCGGAACTGCGGGGGTTACAATATATACTGCAGGAAGTTCAAAGCAAGTGCCGAATGGCAGAAAATACAGAGCCGTTGACGGAGGAATGTCTGATAATGCAAGACCTAGTTTGTATCAAGCTGAATATACGGTCGAAATAGCCAATAATGCAAACGGAAGAAACAATGAGATTGTAACAATTGCCGGTAAACATTGTGAATCTGGTGATATTTTGGCTAAAGATATAGAATTACCTGAAATTTATGAAGGTGATATCTTGTGTTTTTATACGACAGGTGCATACGGGTATTCTATGTCGAGTAATTATAACAGAGTGTTAAGACCTTCAGCACTACTTGTAAATAATGGAAAATCTGATATTATAATAAATAGACAAACTTATGAACAGTTATGTGAATCAGATGTAGTACCCGCTAGATTGAACAAAACAGCAGATGATTGATGCAATATTGAATTTATATGAAAATTTTTTTGCAAAAGATGCGATAATGAACTTTGCAACATTTACCATGAAAGATTTTGCACAGGTTCTTATTGTAATATTAATTGTTTGTTATTTTTACATAAGGTTTATAAAAAATACTCAGGCTGAAAAATTAGTTAGAGGTATTTTGCTGTTTATAATTACGGCGTGGATTGTATCCGGGGTTCTTATTGCACTTGAATTCAGGGTGTTGGGTCAGATAGCACAGTATTTATTAACCGGTATTCTGTTATCATTAGTAATTGTGTTTCAGCCAGAATTACGTAAATTATTGGTTCATTTGGGACAAACGAACTTTTTTGCGAAAAATTTCTTTAGTTTTAAAAGAGAAAATACAGAAAATAAGACTAATGTTGTAAAAGAAATAACGGAAGCTGTAAAATATTGCAGCAGAGTTAAAAGAGGAGCGTTAATAGTTCTTCAAAAAGATGAGGATTCCTCTTTTTATAATGAGGTTGGAACAACTATTAATGCGGATATATCAACGGAGTTAATATTAACGATATTTTTCCCTAATACACCTTTGCACGACGGAGCTATGGTAATTCATGGGGATAAAATTCTTGCTGCCGGTGTTTTGTTGCCGTTAACGGAAGACCCTAAATTGAGCTGGAGATACGGAACAAGACATAGAGCAGCAATAGGTGCAAGTGAAATATCGGATTCTGCCTGTATTGTAGTTTCCGAAGAAACTGGAGATATTTCTATTGCAATAGACGGAATATTAAAAAAATATGAAGATATATCTAAGTTTAAAGAAGATTTGAATGCATTATTGCATGTTAATAACGAGGAAAAAATAGAAAATATTTTCATACAAAATTTGTTGAAGTTAAGAAAGAGATAAAATGAACCCTTTAAACAGAATAGAGACAGAAAGAATTTTTGCCGTATTAAGAATGCAGGAACCTGAAAATGTAAAAAATAAGATTAAAGCATTGTATGAAGGTGGAATAAAAATTGTCGAAATAGTTATTGAAACTCCTGAAATAGTAAATGTAATAAAGGAAATTAAAAACAATAAAGAATATAATCCGTTAATATTAGGCGGTGGAATAATAACTCAAAGACAGGCAGAAATAGCAATAAATGCAGGGTGTGATGTAATTGTATCACCTATATTACAGATGAATTTGGTAAAGTTTTGTCAGGATAGAAAAACTCCTTTAATAATGACTGCTACGACACCAAACGAAGCATACAGTGCCTGGAAATCCAGAACACCTTTAATAAAAATATCTCCCGCTAATCCGATGGGAGGGGCTGTATATATAGAAGATTTATTGCGGCCTATGAAATTCTTAAACGTAATTGCAGCGGGAAGTATAAAATTAAATGATATTCCGTCGTATATTAAAGCAGGTGTAAAAGCGGTAGGAATAGGTCGTGATTTGTATAAAGATGCTAATTATGCACAAATAACAAAAAGAGCACAGTATGCTTGCGAACAGCTAAACCAATAAATTAAAAGGGATTATGAGGGATATAATGACGAGGTTGATTTTTGAAAAAACATCGGATGATTTAAACGGAATTAATATAACAGATGAACATGTCGATTTTGATTTTTTGGATAAAAAATATTTAAGCGAACAAACAAGTTCTATTTTGCCTAATATATCTGAATTAGAAGTTATGCGTCATTATAAAGAACTTTCCGATAAAAATTTTTGTATAGAAAAAGGTTTTTATCCTTTAGGTTCTTGCACTATGAAATATAATCCTAAAGTTAATGAACTTTTATCATCGTTGGAAGGCTTTATTGAACTTCATCCGCTTCAGGATGATTTTGATTGCCAGGGGGCTTTAAAATTGATGTACAATTTGCAGGAAGCTCTTAAAAAGATAAGCGGAATGGATGCCGTTTCATTAATGCCTGCAGCAGGTGCTCACGGCGAGCTTACAGGCATGATGATTGTAAAAAAATATTTTGAAACAATCGGAGAAGAAAGAACAAATGTTATAATTCCCGATTCGGCACATGGTACAAATCCTGCAAGTGCTGCTATGTGTGGATTTAAAATAATTGAAGTCAAGTCAAATGAAAAAGGGCTTGTTGATATTGAAGAATTAATATCTGTCGTAGACGAGAAAACGGCGGCAATAATGTTAACAAATCCGAATACTTTAGGTCTGTTTGAAGAAAATATTTTGGAAATTTCCGAAATTGTTCATAAAGCGGGCGGTTTACTGTATTATGATGGTGCTAACATGAATGCCGTAATGGGGCATACAAATCCACGATTAATGGGATTTGATATAGTTCACATGAATTTACATAAAACATTTTCGACTCCGCATGGCGGCGGCGGTCCGGGTGCCGGCCCAGTAATGGTTGTTGAAAAATTAAAAGAGTATTTGCCTGTTCCTTCAATTGGATATGTTGATGGAAATTACAGAAGAAATTATAATTTACGGCATTCAATCGGAAAAGTCAAGGCGTTTTACGGTAATTTTTCTGTGCTTGTAAAGGCTTATGCTTATATTTTGTTGATGGGAAAAGAGTTAAAAGACGTAAGTTCAAATGCTGTTTTAAATGCTAATTATATGATGAATAAATTAAAAAAATATTATAATCTACCTTATGACAGAAAATGTATGCATGAGTTTGTTTTATCAGGCGAACATCAGAAAGAAATGGGTGTGAATACATTAGCCATTGCAAAAAGGTTGATGGATTATAATTTTCATCCTCCTACAATATATTTTCCGTTAATAGTTCATGAGGCAATTATGATTGAACCGACTGAATCTGAAACAAAAGAAAGGCTTGATGATTTTATTGCTGCGATGATTAATATTTCGGAAGAAATAAAGCAAAATCCGCAAGAAGTTTTAAAATCACCCCAAAGTACACCTATTAAAAAGGCAGATGAAGTTCTTGCTGCAAGAAAACCCGATTTAAGATATAAAGGAAAGTAAAATGAAGAAAATTTTAGTAAATTTGTTGATTTTATTGTTGTTATTTGGAATTGTTGAAGGTGCTTCTTATATTTACTTAAGAAATAAAGTTGGAGATTATTTGACTGATGTAAATAATTTCGCAAAACAAAATAAGCTTCCGACCTGGTCTTTAAAATATGCACCTGTAAGAGTTTTTCACGTTGATTTAAGGTCTGAGCAATTCCGTCCGACAACAAAAGGCGATAGAGATGAAAGTATAATATTTTTCGGATGCTCATATATGTATGGTTATAAGGAAAAATATGAAAATACCATTCCTTACATAGTAGCAAAAGAAACAGGAATAACAACTGTCAATAGAGCTTTCCCGGGAGGAAGTATAGTAGATGCGATTGATACAATGGAAAATCCGGAATTTTACAATTATATGAAAAAAGTTCCTAAACCTAAGTATGTTATATTCATGTTTATAACCGATCACTTAAATAGAGTTGTTGTACCGTACAGAAGAATAATTCGCAGTGCTGATAATCCTTATTATGAAGTTAATCCTAAATATGAGATTGAAAATGAGCATGTTAAATTTAAAAAGTATTCAAAACTTAATTTATTCTTTAAAAGTTTGTATTCAGTTAAAGCGTTCTACTATTTATATGCTTCAAAATTTAATGATAAAAAAGCTCCTGATGTAATGTATGATTTGTTTGTACTAGCAAGACACATGGCTGCAGAACGTTATCCTGGTGCAAAGTTCATTATTATAGATTATAAAGACGGCGGCCATTTGTTAATGCCAGATGAGTTAATGAAAAAATTAAAAGCTAACGATTTCTTAATTTTTGATGCTGAAAAATTAGCAGGTCATGAGTTAGAAAGTGAAAAATGGAGAATACCCGAAGATAAAGAACATCCAAACGGTGCAGCATTCCATGATGTTGCTATGGGCTTAGTAAAAGCTTTAAATTTAAAATCAGATTAATTTGGTTCGTTCAAACATTAACAAATGTGTATAATTTGTGCGAATAATAAATATATTTGATAATCATTTAATAGTAAAGGTGAGGGAAATATGAAAAAACCGGTATTAGGTGTATTGGGTGCAACAGGTGTTGTTGGTCGCAATATTTTAAAAATTTTGGAAGAAAATAATGTTGTATACGAAGATATAAAGTTTCTTGCAAGTAAGAAAAGTGCCGGTAAAGAAATAGAATTTAAAGGAAAGAAATATACAGTGCTGGAAGCAGTTCCTGAGGCTTTTGAAGGAATAAATATTGTGCTTGCCTCAGCCGGCGGTTCAACAAGTTTGGCATTAGCAAAAGAAGCGGTTAAAAGAGGGTGCGTATATATTGATAATTCTAGTGCTTTTAGAATGGAAAAGGATGTACCTTTAGTTATTGCAGGTGTAAATGATGAAGATATAAGAACTCACAAGGGAATAATCGCAAATCCTAATTGTTCTACTTCTCAGTTAATGCTTGTGTTAAAACCGTTACATGACTTTGCTGTTATAAAAAGGATGATAGTAAGTACATATCAGTCCGTATCTGGGGCAGGGCTTGCTGCAATAAATGAGCTAAAAGAAAATACAATTGCCGTAAATGACGGTAAAACCTTTCAAAATAAAGTATTTAAAAAGCCAATTGCCTATAATTGTATTCCGCAAATAGATGTATTTTGTGAAAACGGCTATACGAAGGAAGAAATGAAGGTAACAAACGAAACAAGAAAAATACTTCATTTAAAACCTGATACGCCTATTTCATGTACGGCAGTCAGAGTGCCAGTATTTATAGGTCATTCAGAGGCTGTTACTGTGGAGTTTGAAAAAACAATTACACCCGAAAAAGTAAGAGAATTACTTAATCAAGCCTGGGGTGTAAAGGTTATTGATAATCCTGAAGCGTATGAATTCCCGACTGCGGTTGAGGCTGCGGGAACAAATCCTGTTTATGTTGGAAGGATAAGAAAAGATATTGCATTTGATAACGCAATAACATTTTGGTGTGTAGCTGATAATTTGAGAATAGGGGCTGCATTAAATACCGTAAGAATTGCGGAAAAAGTCATAGACATGCAGGTATTTTAAGGAGAGTAACGAAATGAGATATGATGCGGGTGAGATAATAACGGCGATGATAACTCCTTTTAATGAGGATTTAAGCATAGATTATATTTCTCTTGAAAAGTTGATTAATCATTTGATTGAAACCGGAACGGATGCAATCCTTGTTGCTGGTACGACCGGTGAGACTCCTACTTTATCGCATGATGAAGAAACCGCATTGTTCTTATTTGTAAAAAAGATTGCGGCAGGACGGGTTAAAATAATAATGGGTGCCGGTTCGAATTCCACTCAAACAGCGGTTGAGTCTTCAATAAAAGCTCAAAAATTAGGTGCAGATGCAATACTTACTGTAGTTCCTTATTATAATAAACCATCTCAAAAAGGGATGTATGAGCATTTTTCATCTATTGCAAAGTCCGTTGATTTACCTATTATATTATATAATATTCCCGGACGAACAGGCGTTAATATGCAGCCAAAAACGGTTGCAGAACTTGCTTCAAACTTTAAAAATATTGTTGCATTAAAGCAAAGTAATTCCGATTTAGATTTAATTAGTGATTTAAAAAATTTGTGTCCTGAAGATTTTATTATATATTCTGGTGATGACAGTCTTACTATACCTATGATGTCTTTGGGGGCAAATGGCGTAATAAGTGTTGCTTCTCACATTATAGGGCTTGATATGAAAAAAATGATAAATTATTTTAAATCAGGCAAAAATCAAGACGCATTGAAAACGCATTTATATTTGTATCCTTTGTTTAGAAAGCTTTTTATGGCCCCTAATCCGGTTCCTGTTAAAGCAGCACTTGCAAAAATGGGAATTATTAAGGAATATGTACGAAAACCGTTGGTTATTTTAGATGATGAAGAAAAAAAAGATTTGTTTTCGGTTTTAAATAATTATCTAAAATAATTGGAATTGTGTATAAATCTATGCAAAAAAAGAAACTAAATATAAAAATAGGTGCGGCATTAATGGAAACAATGCTTGTATTGTCTATTATAGGAATAGTATTTATATTATGTATAGGTGTCTTTTTCGCTGATTTAAAGAAAAATCAAACTGCTGTTAAAATAAAAAGTGTATATTCATTATTAACTCAGGCGTTTAATGCTTCAATAGCGAAAAATGGTTCTCCTTATGATTGGGATGTTTCGGATAATTTTTCGGAAACTGTTTCTAATGATGTATTTGAATCTTACTTAAAACCTCAGCTAATTATATTAAAAGATTGTAAAAATTCTACTTCTGAAAAATGTGATTTTAGTTTTAAAGAGTTAAATGGTGATGAAAAGTCTTTAAATTCAACTTGGACTAGATTTTATCTTAATAATGGCATGTTTATAGCTATGCAGGCTATGGTTAATCCAATGTATAAGGTTTTGTATTTTTATGTTGATACAAACGGAAAAAAACATTTAAATGTTGTTGCACGTGATATTTTTATGTTCGAGTATTGGATTCAAAATGATGAAAATCCCTCTTATGTAGGCAGATTTTTCCCATACGGGCATGAGTATTCAAGGAAGGAATTAATTTCCGACAATAACGAAAATAACTGTAACAGTACAAAAAATGGTAATTATTGTTCTTCTTTGATATTTCAAGATGATTGGAAAATCAAGCTTGAATATCCATGGGCAAAAGCAAGATACGGTGTAAAATAAAGCTGTTTAATTATTGCCTTATTAAATCAAAAATATTTCTGCAAATTGTAAATATTTCTTTTGCCTGATGAAAATCAATCATATTTGCACCGTCGCATAAAGCTGTATTCGGGGTGGGGTGTACTTCGAAGAATAGCCCGTCAGCACCTGCGGCAACAGCAGCTTTTGCTAAAACGGGAACAAATTTTCTTTCGCCTGATGAACAATCGTTTCCGCCGCCCGGAAGTTGAACGCTGTGGGTTGCATCAAATATAACGGGGTAACCCATTTCTTGCATTATTGGGATTGCTCTCATATCTGAAACAAGATTGTTATATCCAAAGGTTACACCTCTATCAGTAAGAATAATCTTGTTGTTGCCGGAGTCTTTAACTTTATTCGCAATTGATTTCATTTGTGAAGGTGCAAGAAATTGACCTTTTTTTATGTTTACAATTTTATTTGTTTTGGCTGCGGCAACAAGTAAATCGGTTTGACGGCATAAAAATGCCGGAATTTGAATAATATCAGCAACTTCAGCAGTTATTTGAGCCTGATTGGTTTCGTGAATATCAGTTACGATAGGAACATTGAATTCTTTTTTTACAGCAGCGAGGAGTTCCAGTCCTTTTTCTATTCCTAAACCTCTGTATGAGTTAATAGAACTTCTGTTTGCTTTGTCAAAAGAACATTTGAAAATAAAGTTGATATTTAATTCATTAGTTAAATTTTTGAGGTATTCGGCTGTTTTAAAAAGAATATCTTTAGATTCCATAGCACAAGGCCCTGCTAGAATGGTTATTTTACCGGAACCTATTTTAAAATTATTTAAACTAACCTCATTTACCATATTTAACCTCCGAATGTAAAACTATTTTACTTAAAAAAAATTTATTAAACAATAATTTCAGTTCGTAAATTTATGTATCAAACTACAAACTAAATTATATTCATTATAGAATATAGTTATATGGTATTTAGGAGTGTAGATGAAATTAAAAGAAACCGATGCTTTAACATCATTTAATTACGGGTGGCTTTTAAACAGAATATTCCCATATATAAAACCAATAATGGGGCGTGTTTTATTGGGGTTTGTTATAGCTGTTCCCGTAGGACTGTTGGATGGTATAGTATCATTTGCCATAAAACCTTATATGGATTATGTTGTGGGGGAACAAAATCTTATTATTAACGGATATGAGATATCTTATTCATTTTTGGCTGTCTTAATGCCTTTTGCAATAATATTTTTTGCTCTATTTCAGGGCGTGTTAAGGTATTTAAACGCATATTTGACTGATTGGACTAGCTTTAAAATGACAAATGCCGTAAAGAAAGATTTATTTGCAAATCTTGTTTATATGGATTCTGCTTTTTTTGATGAAAATTCCTCAGGAATTGTCATAAACAGATATTTAACAGATTCCGATGAAGCAGCTAAAATGCTGGTCGATCAAATAAAAAGTTTTGTTGTTAGTTTGTTTGGTGCAATATCATTAATTATTGTTATGCTCTATAGTTCGTGGCAGCTTGCCGTTGTTGGTGTTGTTGTTTTGGCACTTGCGTTTGTTCCTATTATTTTTATACGAAAAAAAATAAAATCCGCTTCAAATAAAAATATAGTAATTAATGGTGATATAACAACGATTATGAATGAAACATATTCCGGAAACAAAGTTGTATCGGGCTATAATCTTCAATCAAGACAAATAAAATTATTCAATAAATCTTTGGATAATAGTTTTAATGTATTAATTTCGCTTACAAAACGTGCGGGCTGGATGTCGCCTGTTATGTATCTGATAGCTTCATTCGGGATTGCCTTTGTACTCTTTTACGGTACTAAGTTAATTCATGACGAAACTATAACAGCTGGTTCTTTTGCCTCTTTTGTAACATCATTATTATTACTGTATAAACCTATAAAAACCCTTGGAAATACCCTGACAAAATTTCAAAATATATTTGTTTCATTAGGCAGAGTTTTTGAGCTGTTTGATTATGTACCGTCTATAAAAGATAAACTCGAAACTGTTGAGTTAAAAGACTTAAATTCTAATATATCATTCAATGATGTATGTTTTTATTATGAACCCAATAAACCTGTTCTTAATAATATAAATTTAGTTGTTAATAAAGGTGAAACAGTTGCTATCGTCGGCAATTCCGGCGGTGGCAAATCTACGCTTGTAAATCTTTTAACAAGATTTTACGATGTAACACAGGGAAGTATAAAGTTTGACGGAACGGATATAAGAGATTTTAAGTTAAAGGACTTGAGAAGTATAATTTCTGTAGTTTTTCAGGATAACTTTTTGTTTACAGGTACAATACGGGAAAATATATTGCTTGGAAATCATAATGCATCTGAAGAAGAGTTGGCAAATGTAATAGAGGCTTCTCATTTAAACGAATTAATTGCAATGCTTCCTAATGGTATTGATACATTGCTTGGTGAAAGAGGAACTTCTTTATCCGGCGGTCAAAGACAACGAATTGCGATAGCACGTGCAATGATAAGAAATACTCCCATAATAGTGCTGGATGAGGCTACATCTGCATTGGATAATGAATCTGAAGCGGTAGTTCAAAAAGCACTTGATAATTTAACAAAAAATAAAACTGTATTTGTAATTGCTCACAGACTTTCTACAGTTAAAAATGCAGACAGGATAATTGTAATAAATAATGGTAATATTGTAG
Organism: Candidatus Gastranaerophilales bacterium; assembly: GCA_947588745.1. Taxonomy (GTDB): domain Bacteria; phylum Cyanobacteriota; class Vampirovibrionia; order Gastranaerophilales; family Gastranaerophilaceae; genus Avigastranaerophilus. The sequence continues at coordinate 17,540 of CANPYW010000008.1, read as the reverse complement.
AAGAAGGTTCGCATGAAAGTCTGTTAAATTTAGAAAACGGTCATTATAGACATTTGTATGATATGCAGTTTAAACAATCTGATAGTGTGTTGGCATAAAAGAGGTAGTATTGGTGAAAAGAATTTTAATAACCGGCGGGGCAGGGTTTATTGGCTCACATTTAGCGGAAAAATTGCTAAATGAAGGTAATGATATAATATGTTTAGATAATTTTTTTACCGGAAATAAAGATAATATAAGGCATTTAATAGGTAATAATAAGTTTGAACTTGTCAGGCATGACGTCATAAAAGAGTATTTGGTAGAAGTTGATGAAATATACAATTTGGCATGCCCGGCTTCTCCCATTCATTATCAATATAATCCAATAAAGACTATGAAAACATCCGTCATGGGAATAATAAATATGCTGGGGCTTGCAAAGCGGTGCAGGGCGAAAATATTGCAAGCAAGCACAAGTGAAGTATACGGTGATCCCAAAATTCATCCGCAAATTGAGTCGTATTGGGGAAATGTAAATCCGATAGGTATAAGGAGCTGTTATGATGAGGGAAAACGCTGTGCCGAATCACTAATGATGGATTATTACAGAATAAATAAAGTAGATATAAGGATTGGCAGAATATTTAATACTTATGGCCCACGAATGGCGATAAATGACGGTAGAGTTGTTTCTAATTTTATACTTCAGGCGTTAAAAAATGAACCAATAACTGTATATGGAAACGGTAAACAAACAAGGGCTTTTTGTTATGTTGATGATATGATTGAGGCTCTTATAAAATTAATGAATAGTGATTTTATTGGGCCTGTTAATTTAGGTAATCCGAACGAAAAAACTATTTTGGAAATAGCGGAATTAATTGTAAAACTTTCAAATTCTAAATCGGAAATAGTATATAAAGAATTGCCGCAGGATGACCCATTGCAGCGAAATCCGGATATAACATTGGCAAAAGAAAAACTGGGGTGGCAGCCTCATACTGATATTGAATACGGATTGAAAAAGACGATAGAATACTTTGAAAAGAAAATTAATGAATAAATTATGTGTAAAGTACATTATACTTATTGTTTGTTTAATTTGTTTTAAACAACCTGCCTTGTGTATAGAAGAAATTGTTCTTGAAAATGACGAAAAAAATTATTTTGACTATTTATCTGATGTATATTACGGAAAAGTTGAGCAAACAGAAGATGTTCCCATTGTTTTAAGGTTATTTTCTCAAGAAGGATTAAAGTTTGAAAATTCGCCAATAAATTCAATTAAAGCTAATTTTTTATATTCTCAAAATATGAGTTATGAACATATAAGAGGAGAAGGACAAAGTTTAAAACATAATTTCCCTATTGTTGAACCGATGTTAAGCGTGAAATTTAATGATAATAAGTCAAGTTTTATGGCTGATTATAATATTACGAGGGAAATTCCCGGATATTCAAATAAATTTACCCAAAAGGTATCCCGTTTTTATGTGGCACATCAAATTACACCAAATCAAACAATATTAATCGGACAAGGGGCGAGGCTTCCTTCTTCGTATGATGGAAGTCTTCCTACTTATGGGCTTGATTTAATATTAAAATCACAATTAGGCAGAACTTTTGGTGATAGAGTTTCAGTTGGTATAAGAAATATTGCTACTTATGATTATTTAGATTACGATATTGGTTTTTACGATAGTACGCAATATATGAAAGATTTTGGCGAGGGATTTGATTTTACAGGTAATGTAATGTTTAAACCCTTTCCTAAAACGGATGAAAATAAACCAAATATCAAATTTGGTGCAGGTTATGCAAACGGCAAAAATCATATAAGTTATAATATGTACTCTGTATATGCTTTGGGTAATTATAAAAAATTTAACATAAAAGCAGAGTATGCAAATTCTGACGGATATAATGCCGTTTCTGAATCACCTAATAAAGCAGACGGATTTTATACTTTGCTATCTTATAGTTTGACTCCAAAATTAAAATTGATAGGCAGATACGATTATTTTACCCCCGATAAAAATCAGAATAATTTGCATACTAATGAATATACTGCAGGTATAACATACTATGTGTTTAAAAATTTTAAAATCATGGTGAATTATGTAAAAAGAATAAATTCAACTACTTCAGATACAGATATGATTTTGTTTGCTACAAGATTTATTATTTAGTATAATATCTAATATGAAAAAGATTGATGATAAAGAAATAATTAAAAAATTAATTAAAGAAATAGTTGATAATCCTTATGAGTCTGTTAACTATTTAAAGCTGGCTAATATATATTTAAAAAATAATGAATATGATTTAGTCATAAACGTATATAACAGTCTTTTAGAATTTGAGCCTGAGAATTTTATTGCATTAACTAATTTAGGAAGTGTATATTTCTATAAATCTGATTATCATAATGCTATAAACTTATATTCAAGGGCTGCCAATTTAGGGGTGGATAATGTATCGGTTTATTATAACCTAGGTAATGCTTATGCTGAAATCGGCGATTTTAAACAGGCAAATTATAACTATCTAAAAGCGTTAAGTATAGATAAAAATAATTATCAAATATACAACGCAATAGGGCTTTTGTATCAAGACCAGCAAAATTATGATGAGGCACTTATATATTACGAAAAAGCTATTATGCTAAATGATAAATTGCCTGAAAACTATATAAATGCGGCTCTCGTATTAAGGCAGTTGTATAGATATGCCGAAGCAGGCGAATATTTTAAAAAAGCTTTAGATTTACAGCCTAACAATGAAAATTATATGGTATATTATGCAAATTCTCTTGCAGCTCAAGGCAAAGTTGAAAAATCAAATGTATTGTTTGAGCGAGCCATCAAATTGTCAAAAAATTCTTATCAGGCTTTATTGTGTTATGGAATTTCTTTAGTTGAGCAGGAAAATATCGAAAAAGCTTTAGAAATATATACTAATGCTATTGCATTGTATCCTGATTTATCCAATGCATACATTTTACTTGGTAATATGTACTCAAATATCCAAAAGTATGACGAAGCAATTGAACAGTATAAAAAAGTTTTAGAGCTTGAACCTGCTAATTCAAATGTGTTTACTCTTTTGGGGAATACTTATGTAATGCAAAAAGATTTAAGAAGTGCTATCAGTGTATATAAGCAGGCTGTTGATATTAATCCTGATAATGACGAATTGAAATTAATTTATTTGGAAATTGTTCAGGAATATATAAATAATAAAAATAATGAGGGCGAAGATGCCGCATAGTGAAATAAAAGTCTTGCCTGCCGAAAAGATAATGTCTATAATATCCTATTTTACAATGGGCATATTCGGTTTGATATTATGTATTATTTCACGTTTGACACGCAGAAGATTAAGATATTTCCTTATGTACAATGTAAAACAGTCAATTATAATCGGAGTAATTTTATTTTTGTTTGGAATATCGGTGCAATTGATTTTCTATTTGATTTCGCTTATATCTTTTCTTGATTTTATAGTAGCATTATTGAACTTAATACTATTCTTTAAAATTATCACTTTCTCATCACTTGGAATGTCTTTTTCATTTTTTGAGATTTGTGTAATATCTTTATTATTGTATATTTGTACGGGAGTTTGTTTATCCAAAATATATAATGTACCATATTTAACAAAATTAACTCAAAAAACTATGCAAAATTATTCGCAAAATTAGTTTTATGCTTCTATATAATCAAGCCAATATTTAGTAACATCTTTCGGATACTTTTTGATTTCGAATGAAAGATAATCTTTGGGTCTATATGGTCGTCTTAACAGTTTCATTCTTGCTTCTCTGGGGGTTCTGTCAGCCTTTTTTTGATTACATTCCTTGCAACACGCTACTATATTTTCCCATATATCCGGCCCCAGTCTTGATTTCGGATAAACGTGGTCTAAAGTAAGTTCTTCCGGACTAAACTGCTTTCCGCAATATTGACAAACAAAATTATCTCTTACCAGAATGTTTTCTCTGCAAAAAGGCAGCTCCTGATACGGAACTGCCAGTTCATAAGTTAACTTTATGACACAGGGTATTAAAATATTTTCTATTTTTATCATGCTTTCAATGTCATTAAGATGCCTTGCATTTTCTGCTTTCCCTTTAAGTAATAAAATTAATGCTCTTTTCCAGCTACATATATTTATAGGATGATTGTGAATATCAAGTAACAATACCTTTTTCATAATTAACTCCTACAATTGTAGTATTCCCGTTTTTATGAAATTTTAAACGTAAATAAAGGTGAACGGGTAAAAAAATACCGGCATTAGCCGGTATTTTCGATTTTAATACGATTATATGAAATGTCTGATATATAAATAAACTGATGATAATGTTAGTGATATAAATACTACAACAACACCATATTTCATAAACGAAAGAAATTTAATGGGGTGACCTTGTTTTGCTGAATTTTCGGATACGATAACATTTGCGGCAGCACCAATCATTGTGAGATTTCCACCTAAACAAGCTCCGAGAGATAAAGCCCACCATAAAGGAAGTACATAATCTCTGCCCTTTGCTTCTTCAATGGTTTGAATCATAGGTGCCATAGTTGCTGTATAAGGAATGTTATCTATTACTCCTGATAATATTCCTGAAGCCCAAAGAATTACATAAGTTGTGATTTTTTGGGAACCAGCCGTAACTTTTAATAACCAATCAGCCATTAATTTAATGCCGCCAGCTGCTTCAAAAGCACCTATAATAATGAATAAACCTATAAAGAAGAAAATGGTATTCCATTCAACTTCTTTAAATGTTTCTTCCGGTTTTTCAAACAATAATAAGATACTTGCCCCTATGAATGCAATAATGCAAGTTTGTATGTGTGTAATATCGTGAGTTAAAAAACCTATAATAACCAGTGCCAATATTAGCATACTTCTTTTCAGAAGTGCATAATCTGTAATTGTTTTTGAATTATCAATATTTTGAATACTTGCCATTTTCTCTTCAGTTGTTATAAGTTTCTTTTTAAAACAGCTGTAAAGAAAAGCCAAAACTGCAACCATAATAATTAAACAAATAATTGTTAGTTCAAACAGAAAATCAGAGAATGAAAATCCTGCTGCACTTCCAATAATAATGTTTGGAGGGTCTCCGATTAAGGTAGATGTACCTCCTATATTAGAAGCAAAAACTTCTGAAATTAGTAATGGAACGGGATCTAAGTCAAGTTGTTTTGCAACAACAAAGGTAATCGGCATTATAAGTATAACTGTTGTTACATTATCAAGGAATGCTGATAGTATAGCCGTAAAAAATGATAAAGCAATCAAAACTAAAAGAGGTTTACCTTTTGTCATTTTTAAAAGTTCAATGGCTACCCACTTAAACACTCCGCATCTTGTTGTAATATTAACGATAATCATCATTGAAACCAATAAGAAGATTACGTTAAAATCAATAAAATTAATGAAATATAATTCATTTAAGCCACTGTCTGCAAGTTTATCCTGACTTACAAGCCCCGAAAAAACAACAACTGCCGCACCTAAAAGTGCTATTGTAACTTTTGGAATTTTTTCAAGTGCTATAAATATATATGCAAGTATTAAGATAATAGCAGAAATAGCTATAGAATGATTTTGAACTAATTCATAGAAATGTTCCATACTCTCCCTTTCTAAATACATATCAAATTTATTCTAACAAAAACATATTAATAGATAAATTATAAAATAAGCTTTTTTATGTATTTATCAACGGTTTATTTCTTGTTAATTATAAAAGAGTGCTAAAGCTTAAAATCCTTGCGGTACTAAATATAAAGGTTTTATATTAATCTAAAGATTTACATCTATATATAGAACTTTTTAACTACAATAATTCATCGTTTTATTGATGTAGTCGGGGCTAAAAATAAGTAATATAAATAATGTAAGCAATGTATTTATAAGGGAGCGTGAGTGTGTATATGAGAAGAAACGGAGAGCTTAATAAAAAAACAAAGATATTATTGGTTGATGATAATTTAGATCATTTACTGGGTATAAGGGAACTTATTAATTTAGAAACGGATTTTGATGTTATAGCTACTGCCGCAAATGTTAATATCGCTATTAATTTAATTAAAAAATATCAACCTGATATAGTTTTAATGGATATTAATATGCCGGAAAAGGATGGTTTGACGGCTATAAGTGAAATTGAACATTTGAATTTGGGTACAAAAATTATTTCTTTAACGGGATATGATGATCCTGATTTGATTTTTAGAGCAATAAAACTTGGTGCAAGAGGTTATATTTTAAAAACTATGGCTTCTGCACAATTGGTATATGCAATTGAAGAAGTAATGCAAGGAAAAATTTATCTTCCTTCAGGACTATCTTCCAGATTTTTTGAATATTTCCAGAAAAAGTTCAAAGATGAAGCTGCAAATGCTCAGAATGAAGAAAATTTATTGCAATATCTTACACAAAGAGAAGAAGAAGTGCTTGAACTATTAACTCAAGGGGTTACATATAAGGGGGTTGCAAAACAGTTATTTATAAGTGAAACTACTGTTAAAACTCATGTTAATAATATTTTCCAAAAATTACAGGTTAATGATAGAACACAAGCTGTTTTATATGCTATTAATAATGGCTTTTTAAACAGAAAAAAATTAAAGATGGCTATATAATTTATGAAAACTAAATTTAATACACTCCATAAATACATTTTCCACATTTCAGACAGAGAATATGCTAAAGAGACTATTAATAGTCTCTTTAGTTCGGTTTTAGCCCCAATTTTATCTTTTCAGGAAACGCAAGGCTGTATATTATTAAAACTTCAAAATCCTGACGAAAATAAATCTTTGTTAACCCGTTTAAAATTTTCGCAATGTAAAATTTATGCTTTTTGTGATGAGTTAAAAAATTTTGGTATAGAGAATATACAGATTGAAAATATTTGGAAATCTACCCAATTTGTTGTTATACTTACTCAAAGATATTCTTCTGCATTAATTTGGGATTATTCTATTTCAGAAAAACCGGATTATGCAAAAGCCTGTTTATTATTTAATTCCAAAATTATTTCTGAAATTACAAGAGTAATTTTAGATAATTCAAGTTTTGATTATAAGCAAATTGCATCTATGTATAGTGCAGAACGACGTGAAAATAGATTGTTGAACATAGCTACAGAAAATATTGCAGATGTTTTGAATAATAAAAATGAAGAAATTATATTTAATGCCGTTGAAAAGAAAATAATGGAAAATTTTGACGATAAAATTGAAGTCGCTCAAATTGTTGCTGATAAAGCAAAATTTATTTCCCATGAGATAAAAAATTGTTTATCTGTAATAAATTTATATTCTACAATTCTAGAAAAGCGATTATCAAAAATTTCTTTAGATAATGACACATTAGATTCTGTTAATAATTCATTAAAAAATATAAAAAATTCTTCTGAAAATATTTCTTCTTTAATATCGGATTTAAGATGTTTATCTTCTCCTTATATTATTTCTATTAACATTAAAGATTTAATTGATGATACGGTTTTACTTTGTAAAGAGAAAGCTAGTAAATCCGGTGTTAATATATCGTCTGAAGATATTTTAAATGTAGATTTGATGTCTGATAAAATCAAAATACAATGTGCATTAATAAATGTTATTTATAATGCAATAGAAGCTTGTCATAAAGGTTCAAAAATAGAGATTTATACAAAAAAAGAAGATGATTTTTATAATATTTATATAAAAAATGATGGTGCAAAAATTCCGGAACAGTATTATAACAAAATTTTTGAATCCGAATTTACAACAAAATCAACCGGTAACGGTTTAGGGCTTGCTATTTGTAAAAAACAGCTTGAAATGATACAGGGGGATATTCAGCTGGTTAGTTCGGATGATAATTTTACTTTGTTTAAAATACAATTAAAATCTAATTAAAAAACTCAAGAAATTTCTTGAGTTTTACTAAACAACTATCTATTTTATTCTATAAATTCACTTTTTATATCAGGCTGTTCATTAAAGTTAAAAATGAAGTGTGCATATCTTTCCATTCTTAACTTAAACCAGCTTAGCATAGTATCAGAACCATAAATTTTGATTGTTCGCATTCTGTCAAAATTTTTGTTCTTTCGATTGTACGACTCATCTATATATGTTTGGCATTTGCAATTCAGTTCTTCAACCAAATCATATAATGTTTTGAGCCATGCTGCTTGTACGTGTAAATCATTAACTTTGTATTCTAATATCATAATTTCCTGACTTTTGTTTGCAAGTTCACATCTCGCATAACACAATTTTATAATGCCAGTTTATTTGATTTTTTAAACCTATTTATATATAAAATAAAAATAATTTAGATATAGCTAATTCGGAATACCAGTATTCATAGTTATTATAAACAGTTTACAAAACTAAATAATTCTGCTGAAGTTTAAATAATTCAAAAGTATTTTCCATAAGCATAGCGATCGTCATAGGGCCTATACCTCCGGGTACGGGGGTGATAAATGCCGCTTTTTTATATACATTTTCATAATCTACATCACCGCAAAGTCCGTTTTCAGTTCTATTTATACCTACATCGATTATAACTGAATTGTTTTTTATAAATTCAGAAGTGATGAATTTAGCTTTGCCTATAGCACTAATAAGTATATCTGCGTGTAAGGTTAAATCTTTTAAATTGTTTGTGTGACTGTGTGCAACGGTAACAGTTGCATTTTCCTGCTCTAAAAGGATTGAAACGGGTTTCCCGACAATATTAGAACGCCCTATTACAACTGTATTTTTCCCGGCCATATCAATGTTGTAATATTTTAAAAGCTTGATAATCCCTTTTGGGGTGCAAGGAATTGAGTAGGGTTTATATCCGAGTATAAGTCGTCCAAAGTTATATGATGTGAAACCGTCAACATCTTTAATCGGGTCAATGGCTTCTGTTATCTTTTTTGTTTGTATGTGCTGCGGGAGCGGAAGCTGGACTAATATTGCATTAATGTTTGTATCTTCATTTAAGATGTATATCTGTTCTAATAAATTTTCTTCTGAAATATTATTTTCAAGAGTTATTACAACAGATTCGAAACCTATATATTGTGCTTTTTTTTGTTTATTTCTAACATAAATTTCGCTTGCTGGATTATTTCCGACAAGTATAACTGCAAGTTTAGGCTTTTTTTGTTCTTTTTCAACTTTTGTTTTAAGTTGTTCAATTATTATATCAGCGTATAATTTGCCGTTTAAAATTGTTGTCATCTCAAATCCTCATTTTGAGGAATATTTAACCTGAAATATAACTGTTCTATAGCATTTTCAACTACTTTGGAATTCTTGGAAATTCTGTTTAATTTTAATTCGTCATCTCTCGGAATTGTGCCTAATGTCGTTAAATCATATTTGTGAAGCATGCTTAACAGTGGTTCTGTATCTTGCTTGCTTACTTTATTTAGAACAACGCCTAATTGTTCGCCTGCCGCATATTTTTCGCTGTATTCTTCAATACGTTTAGCAAGATGTATAGAAGCTTCATTCGGTCTTGCGATTACGAGAGTAACGTTTATAGGTGTATCAACAAGCTGGTGAAGATATTTTAAATCAAATTCGCAGTCAAATATAACATAATCATATCGTTTAAAAAGTTTTACGAGGGCATCGTTAATTTGCTTTGTGATAGGGCATCTGCAATCTTTTGAACCTATCAGCCAAGAAACTATAATGTCTGTTGTATCATCAATAGATACCAGAATATCTTCAAGAGCCCATTCTATATATTCCTGTTTTGTCATGTTTTCGGGAATGCCGGTTTTGTATTCGTGCTTGCCGCTTCTTATGCCGTAAATGGTCTGCCTGATGTCTTTACCGAAGCTGTGTGCAAGTTCTGAAGTTAAATCATTATCAAAAAGCAGAACTGATTTTTGAGGATTTTTTTCCTTAATAACACGCCACAATGCTTTTGTGACAGTTGTTTTCCCGCTTCCGCTTTTTCCTGTAACTGCAATAGTAATTGTCATTAAAATCTCCAATCATTTTTATTATATCAAAGCTATAGCTTAAATAGCAATTATGATTTCTTAACTTTTTTGCAAAATGAAAAGCTCATTATAAAATGTAAATATGAAAGATTTATTTGGCTCAAAGTTCATAATTTTTATCATTTTTCTTGTCTTGACAGTTTTTGTATACTGTTTTTCGTTGCGGTATATAGATGTTAAAGTGAATGACAAATTTATTAAAATGCTGACTTATGTAAAGAACTCAAAAAATAATAATGATGTTGTTTTAGTTGTTATAGATGATAAATCTGTCAGTAAAATACCCTGGCCATGGACTAAAAATTTATATTCAAATATTTTTGATTTCTTGGAAAATGATGCGGGTGCAAAAGTTATTGTTTTTGATAATTTAATATTGTTTCCGGATACTTATAATTTAGATAGTGATATTGAATTTTATAATCGTTTAAAAAATCAAAAAAAGCTTATAAACAGTTATGTACTTTTAAATTCACCTTTATCGGGCGAAATTCTTCCAAAAGAATACAAATCAATATTTGATTTAAAAAATAATATAAAGATAATTGATGAACGAGTTTATAAAAAAACACCTGCATATAAGGCGGTAATAAAGCTGCCAAAGGAATATCTTGAAAATACAAATAATCTTGCTGCTTCTATTCTGCCCGAAGATGATGACGGAATTGTTAGAAGTGCTATTCCTGTTGTAAAATTGGAGGATAAATTTTATCCCTCACTTGCTTTAAAAGCGTATTCTGCTGCTGTAAATCAAAATGAATTTGTTTTGACTGATAATTATTTATGTTCAAACGATGATTGTAAGACTCTGAAAATTCCTTTGACTTATCGAAAAATTACGGATTATATGGGAAATTCAATATATTCATATCAAACTTTTTATGATTGGTATAAGCCTATAAAAAAATATTATTCACATAAAACTTATTCTGCTTATGATGTTTTAAAATCTTATGAGAATATAAAAAATGGTGAAGAACCGGTAATAGATTTGAATGCGTTCAAAGACAAAATTGTAATTGTTGGTTTGAATGCTGATAATAATATATGGGAACAGTGGAGTGAAACTCCTGTTTCAGCAAAAACTGCAGATATTGATGTTCTTGCAACTACTATTGATAATATGCTTAATAACTCTTTTCGAACTCTTATAAATAAAGATTTTACAATCGTTATAACATTTGTATTCTGTATGTTTGTAATAAGAGGGTTTAGAAGATTTTCTTATAATCTTTTATTTGCGGGCATTTTATCTTTAATATATTTGCTCTATTATGTATATGAATATATTAACGGAATTTATATATCTTCAATTACACCTGTAATAACAATATTTTTTGTTGCTGTTTTTAAACATATATATTCAATCGTTACAGTTGATAAAACAACTGAGATGATAAAAAATGCAATGGGTAAATATTTATCAAAAGATGTAATGAAAAAAGTAATAGCTGATGTAGATAAATTAAAACCCGGTGGAATAAGAACGGTTGTTACGCTTTTATTTGTTGATATTCGTAATTTTACTCAAATATCGGAAAATATATCACCACAGGAAGTATCAGCCATATTAAACGAATATTTTTCCACAATTGAACCGATAATAGAAAGTTATAACGGAATAGTGAATAAATATATGGGTGACGGAGTGCTTGCAATTTTTGGTGAACCTATAGAAGATAAAAATCATTCAATAAATGCTGTAAAGTGCGGGTTTGAAATTCTTGAAAGTGTCAAAGTGTTGAGAAATAAATTTCAAGAAGAAGGAAAACCTGTAATATCCGTTGGAATAGGAGTAAATACCGGTGAGGTTTTTGCTGGTAATATAGGTACGGATGACCGTTTGGAATATACCGTAATTGGTGATAACGTAAATCTTGCATATCGAATTGAGTCGTATAATCATATATTAAGAACTCAGTTTTTGATTTCAGAATATACATATAATTATGTAAAAGATTATGTTGAAGTAGTAAAATTAACTGATATAGGTTTCAAGGGAAAATCAAAACATATTGATATATATGAAGTTTTAAGAATAAAAAATAATGAAAGATAATTATTTAGATAAAATTGATGTAGAACAGATAAAACGTGCCATTCAGGTAGAAGAAAAATATAAATACATAAACATAATGGGTAAAGAGAATGCTTTTTCGGGATTTATGCTTAAACAGCTTCGTCAAATATATAAATTATCCGGAAAAAATGCAAAATGGCTTCCTGTAATAGAGGCATTTGAATATTATTCTCAAGAAAATATGCTTAGACGAAAAAAGACAATTATGCAATTTGTGACAGTATTAAAAAAAGAAATTAACGGCAATGCTGTACAAAATGATAAAAAAGAGAGTTTCAATGAAAATATTTCTTTATATGATGCCGATGTTATCATGTTGAAAGGGGTTGGCCCTAAATTCGGATATTTATTAAATAAATTGGGAATATTTTCCGTTTTTGATTTAATAAGTTATTTCCCAAAAAAATATATAGATTATTCATCCCGTTCTTTGATAAGGGATTTAAAAATCGGACAAAATGTAACGGTTTACGGACGAATTTCCTCTTTAAAAACTTATACAACTAAAAAAAACTTAACGATTATAAAAGTCGGAATAGCTGATGAATCAGGTTCATTTGAACTCAATTTTTTCTATTCAAAAATTAACAGATATTCAATTGAAAGGTATAAATCTCAGTTCCCGTTAAGATCCGGGATAATTGTTTCGGGCTGTGTCAAATATGATGATTATGCAAAACAAATAACGATAGATAAGCCTCAATTTCAGATAGTAAATGAAGAAATGTCGGGAAATGATAACCTTAATTTGGGAAGAATTGTTCCTGTTTACCCTCTTGTTGAAAATTTGAACATAAAAGCATTGAGAAAGGCGATTTATAATGCTATAGAAATATATAAAAATAAAATAGAAAATATCGTTCCGGAAGAATTTATAAAAAAATATCAGATGTATAACAGAAAAGATGCAATAGAAATTATTCATTTTCCGGCTAATCAGGAAGAGCTTGAAAAGGCAAGATTTACTCTTGTGTATGAAGAACTTTTTCTAATGCAGATAAAGCTTCTTTCAATAAGAGATTATAATACGGGAAGTATAGAAACTGTAGCTTTAAATATAAAAGATGACGGACTTGTAAAAAGGTTTATAAATGGTTTGCCGTTTGAATTAACTTCTGCACAGAAAAGAGCGGTAAACGAAATATTAAATGACATAAACTCCGATAAACCCATGCAAAGATTATTGCAGGGTGATGTCGGAAGCGGAAAAACAGTGGTTGCGTGTATAATGCTTTTAGCCGCCATCGAAAACGGTTTTCAGGCAGCTATCATGGCACCGACTGAAATATTGGCACAGCAGCATTTTAATAATTTTATAAACTGGTTAGCTCCTATGGGTATAAATTGTGCATTATTTACATCGTCAAATACAAAAAAACAAAGATTAAAGCTCGAACAGGATTTGAGAAATGGACAAATAAATATTGCAGTCGGCACTCATTCATTGATACAGGATAATATAGAATTTAAGAATTTAGGTGCTATAGTAATTGACGAACAACACAGATTTGGCGTGAAACAGCGTAATATGTTGAAAACAAAAGCAAAAATTCCTCAAATGCTCACAATGACAGCTACACCTATTCCGAGAACACTTGCTTTAACTGTGCATGGTGATTTGGATTTAACTATAATAGATGAGCTTCCGAAGGGAAGAAAACCCGTAAAAACGGCATTATTGCCTTTATCTCAAAGAAAAAAAGCTTTAAATCTTATAAGAGAAGAAGTTGAAAAAGGACATCAGGCATATATTGTATTCCCGTTGATTGACGAGTCGGAAACATTATCCGCAAAAGCGGCAACAAAAGAAGCTGAAGAGCTTCAATCGGGTGTGTTTTCGGATTTAAAAGTCGGATTATTGCATGGAAAAATGAAAACAGATGAAAAAGATAAAGTAATGCAGGACTTTAAAAATAAAGAATATGATGTTCTTGTATGTACAACTGTAGTAGAAGTTGGGGTTGATGTTCCTAATGCGACTGTAATTGTAATAGAAAATGCCGAACGTTTTGGTTTATCGCAATTGCATCAGTTAAGAGGAAGGGTTGGAAGAAGCAGTATTCAATCGTATTGTTTACTTGTATCCTCAACAAAGAATGAAGATACGTTGCACAGATTAAACGTTCTTGTTCAAACAAATGACGGATTTGTAATTGCTGAAAAAGATTTGGAAATAAGAGGCCCGGGTGAAGTATTAGGTGTAAGACAAAGTGGTCTTGCCGAATTACATCTTGCCGATTTGACAAAAGATTTGTATATACTGGAATTAGCAAGGGAAGATGCCAAAGTATACGTTAAATCAACTGATAAAAAGAATTATCCTATAAACCTGCAAAATTATATAAATTCTCAATTAAGTGCAATTGAAAATTTAACATCACCCGATTAAATCAGTAAATTTTTTCGTATACAACGAGCGTCCAATCGCCGTAATCCGTAATGCTGTCTATTTTATATCTGTCTTTCAGCGAGTACATTATATTGTTTTTAAATGTAGAGAATACCAGAAATATAAAGGGAGTATATTTAAGTTTCTTTTCATCAGATAATATATCTTGAATAGTTTCATTTGTCAGAAAAGAAACGGTATTTAAAAATACAATACCAACTCTGTCTCCTAGTTCCATTTTATTTGAAATAAAATTCTTTGAAAAATCAAGTATTTGACTGTTTGGAAATTCTCTAAAGTAATCAATATGTTCATATTTGCCGTTTTTTTGAAGCTGTTTGTAGTCTTCTCCGTCAAATAAAAAGTAATTAAAATTATATTTGCTGATTGAAAGAAAACGATATTGGTCTTTATTATCCAGATATCTTTCGAATTTATCAACGTCATAATAGGTTAAAAGTATAATATCATTCTTTTTAAGTCTTGATTGTTTAATAAGCTCGGCTACAATTTTGTTGCCTTCACGTCTGTTTCTTTTATGTACGGCATCAGAGGCAGTTAGAAGATAAAATAAATTAAGGAAGATAAATAATACTGTAGCAGCTATTTTGAGCTTTTGTTTTTTTACGGAAATGAGTCCGAAGGATAATCCGAGCAGTAGCGAAGGGTAAATTTCTGCTGAGTATTTTGTAATTAAAATCATTTTATGGAAAGCTGAAAGTATAATAAGCGTAAGAAAAAATAAAAAAGATGATACTAAAAGATTGTTAAGTATAATATTTTTTTGCTTTATGCCGTTGTAAAGACCTATGAATGCTAAAAATGCGGGTAAAAGCCCGAATATTATGAAGATGTATTTAACTGAATTATCTTTATATATGAAAGAGAGTGCAGAATTTGGAGTGTTAATGATATTTGTTTGTATTGGAGAAAAATAATCAACAAAATTAAATATTATTTTTGCAAAAGAAAATCCTGACCAAAACTGAGAAATGGAATTTAATTTAATTATTGAATAAACAGTGGGAATTAATAATATAACGGCAATAGTATAAGGAAGAATATATTTAATTATAGTAGTTTTGTTTTTATAAAAATCTGTATATTTGTGCAGATATATAATAAGAGCGAAAATGGAAAAGAATGAATATATAACTCCCAGTGTATGCGTAATAGTTATTAATGATTGAAAAAGTATGAATAATAGAATATTTTTTTTATCGGGTGATTTAGCGGATTTAATGAAGTATAAAACTGAAAAAGCTGTGAATAAAAACAAAATGCTGTATAATCTTACTTCTTGTGCAAAATATATGTGAAAAGAACTTATCGCAGTAAGAAAAGCACATAATATTCCCGTTTTTTTGTCATTTAATTCTTTTCCTATCAGGTACATAACGGGAATACTTATTAAAGAAGGAACAACTGAAGAAATTCTTAATGATAAATCCGTATCGGGGAATATAAACATCCATAATTTAAGGTAGAGATAGTAAAATATGGTATGACAATTTTGAAGCATTTTTTGAATAAAAAGATTAATATCTTTAATTGAGGCAATATACCAGCTTACGTATTCATCATTCCAAAGCCCTTCCGGTTTATCCAAAAAGTAAAATCTGAATAAAATTGCAATAGATAGTATAATAAATAGATTAAAAAAAGTATTATTTTTCATGATAAAGTATAGTATTATAAATTTACAAAATAATTTTATCATATATATGAATGGATAGTATGAAATTAATAATTCAGATACCATGTTATAATGAAGAAGTAGCACTTCCAGTTACATTATCTCAATTGCCTCAAAAAATTGAAGGAATTGATGAAATTGAAGTATTAATTTCTGATGACGGAAGTAGTGACAGAACCGTTGAAATAGCAAAAGAGTACGGTGTAAAACATATAGTTACAACTACTCATCATAGAGGGTTGGCAAGAACTTTTGTTGCAGGGCTTCAAAAGGCGATATTGGAAGGTGCTGATATAATCGTTAATACGGATGCAGATAACCAGTATTGTGCTGATGATATAGAAAAACTAATAAAGCCTATTTTAGAAAAGAAGGCAGATATTGTAATTGGTGCAAGGCCCATAAAAGATATGAAACAGTTTTCTCCGCTAAAAAAGTTTTTGCAGTTTTTAGGTTCAAAAGTAGTTCGTTTATTGAGTTCTACTGCAACAGATGATGTACCAAGCGGATTTAGGGCATTTTCAAGAGATGCCGCATTGTCCATAAACGTATTTGATAATTATACTTATACAATAGAAACGGTAATTCAGTCTAAAACAAAAGGATTGCATATTGTTTCTGTTCCTGTAAGGGTTAATTCCTGTTACAGAAAATCAAGATTGGTAAAAAATATTTTTTCATATATACAAAAAAATTCTTTTACAATATTAAGGATGTTTATAATATATAGACCGTTTAGATTTTTTGCAATGATAGGCGGCTTTATATTGTTATGCGGGTTTACATTGTTAACCAGATTTATAATCTATTATCTGATAGATAATGGCAGCGGGCATATTCAATCATTAATTTTTGCTTCAATACTTGTTATAACGGGTTTTCAAACGTGTATATTCGGAATACTTGCCGATTTGCTGGCAATTAACAGAAAACTTATCGAGGATGTTCAGGTCAGAACTAAAAGACTTGAAAGTAAATAGTATAATTTTTAGTCCGGTTGGCTAAGATATTTTTTTTCAAAATTGAAACATAATTTTTATATGAAAATTATTTTAGCACTATTATTGTTATTATTGGGAAGTTGTGTTTATGCGGACGTTAGTTCGTACATAGAGTCTATTGAACATTGTTGTGAAAATGGCAGTTATAAATCTTTTAAAGAAATTATTAAAGGCTCTGCAAGTATTTCCGATGTGGAAAAACAGTTTATATTGGATAGGGAAATTGAAAACGAGCTGGAAACGGACTTTATATATACAGACCTTGAAGAATGTATAAAAGTGGCTTTGGGTGAAAATTACGATATTTTGGAACAGGAAGCCGTAAAACAGCAGGCATTTTGGGAAAATAAAAACTCTCAATT
>CANPYW010000007.1 GCA_947588745.1 Candidatus Gastranaerophilales bacterium | reverse complement strand
AAAGAGAGTGCCGATAAAACGGCAGGCGAAACCGGTGCAAAGTTTGCGGAAATAGAGGGTAAGTTTGAAGAAACAAATAGACTTATAGAAGAAACGAGTAAACAAAGTGTTGTAAGTTCTCAAGAAACGGATTTAAAGATAGAGCGGGCGAGATTTGAGATAGAGAAAGAGAACGCAAGAAAAGAGGAGAGATTAAGACAGGAAACCGACGAGAAAATCGAGAAAGTATATGGCGAGATAACGAATAATTATAAATATACGGATGAGAAGATAAAGTCGTCGGAATTTAATTCGCAGGCAGAAACAGATAAGAAGCTTGATAAAGTATATGAGAACATTAAAACGAATTATGATTATATAGAAACGAGTGTTCGAGCAGCGGAAGAGCGGGTAAATGCGGAGACGGACGGCAAACTTGATAAAATATATGCGGAGATAGCAAATAACTATGAATTTACAAAGAACATAGTAAAAGAGAGTGCCGATAAAACGGCAGGCGAAACCGGTGCAAAGTTTGCGGAAATAGAGGGTAAGTTTGAAGAAACAAAAACACAAACTCAAAATTCAATAAATGAAATAAAAGCTGAACTTGCTCAAACGGATAATAATTTTAAACAGTCATTATCCGATGCTAAAGCTGAAATTTTTTCTATAAATGAAGATAAAGTTGATTTCATATTTGAAACAATCACAAAAAGCAATCGTGAGCTTCAAGATGTTATAAATAATACGACCAAAGATATAAGAAGTGATTTTGATGGTCAGGTCTATAATCTTACCAATATTTATGACAAACTGGCGGTTGAAAATACATCTGTTAAAGATGAAATTGAAACAGTTAAAGGTGAAGTTCAGAATATTAATGATGAAATTCAAACGGTCAAAAGTGAAATTTACAATGTTAATGATGAAGTTCAAACGGTCAAAAGTGAAGTTCACAATGTTAATGATGAAGTTCAAACGGTCAAAAGTGAAATTTACAATGTTAATGATGAAGTTCAAACGGTCAAAAGTGAAGTTCACAATGTTAATGATGAAGTTCAAACGGTCAAAGGTGAAGTTCACAATGTTAATAATGAAATTGAAGCTGTTAAAAATGATGTCAATATAGTAAAAGATAATATTTCTTCGCTTGATTTTGGCATTAAATCGGCACATGATAAAGTAACCGTTTTAAATAACGATATTATAAATACCAGAACTTATGTTGATTTTGCAATAAAAGAAGGCGAGGCTAAGCAAAATCAATATAAAGAAGAAATGACTTCCAAAATTGACGGTTTACAAGATAAAATTCTTGAAACCGAACAGAATTTAGCGGATAAAATTACCGCTTCCGTTGATGATGTCTTTGTTACAACGGATGAAAGAATTAATAAGACAAAAGACTTAATGATTAACAAGCTTACCGAAAATACGGATATGCTTAAACAGGAAGCGGAATTAAAGTATAAAGATATTTACACTCATATAAATCAATCATCTTCCGACTTATACAAAGAAATCAAAGAAAGTAATACGTGTATAGAAAATACGTTTTCAAATAAATTGAATAATGTATACGGAGTAACGGAAGAATTAAAATCGCAGGTTAATGAGGCAAAAGAACAGCTTCAATATAAAGCCGATGATAATGAAGTAAAAGCCATTAAAGAAAATGTGGATAATAAAATAGAGCAGATATCTTTAAAATATGAAGAAATATTATTATCTGCAAAAAAAGAATTTAATGAAACTCTGGCAAAACAAAAGCGTTTATATGAAGCAAGAATTGCCGATTTGGAATTAAAATTGGGTGATTTGAAACATGAAATGGATGAAAGACAAAAGAGTCCGATTGTAAGATTAATGGAAAAATATAAGAAATCAAAAAGAGTTACGGAATGAATCAATATAAAGTATCAGCAATATTAATATACGGCAATAATAAAAAAACAATAAGCGATAGTATAGACAGCGTTTTAAGCCAATCGTTTCCGAACATAGAATTGATATGTGTAAATAACGGTTCAAAAGATACATCGGAAGAAACGGTTAAAAAGATATCTCAAAAAGACAGCAGGGTTAAATTAATAAAATTACCCCAAAAAGTCGATATAACAAAAGCAAGGCAAGCAGGTTTAGCCGTTGCGGAAGGGAAGTTTATTGTATTTTTAACTGCCGAAAAAACTTTGGATGTTGATATTGTTTCGGAGCTTTATTATAAGCCTTTGACCGATTATTCGATTAATGATAACCGTTTATACAGAAGAACGTTTCTTGAAAATGATGAAGAAATATCCGAAATAATAGATAAAAAAGTTGAAGATGCTGTTAATAAATCCGTCGGTGTTATTGATGAGCAAAAGCGGGAAATAAATAAAATAATTGACGAGTTTCAAAAGGTCACTGCCGATAATATCAAAAACAGCACATACGAGCTTACTTGCAGGTTTAATCAGCTTGAAAAGAATTTTTATGCTAAGGATGAGGAGTATAAAAAGCAGATAGATGAAGCCAACAAACCCAATGCGGAAAATTTGGAAAAAAATACAAAGCAGATATATGAGGATATATCGCTCGTGTATGATTACATTAATTCCGAAATAAATAAAAAGGGTATGGAGATAAACAAGGTATACGAGGAAATATCAAAGAATTATGCGTATACGGAAAATTTGGTTTCTTCCAAAATAGCGGATATAGAAATTGTTCCGCAGGATAATCATGAGGATTTATACAAAAAATTATCCGGGCTTGAAAAGGAAATTGTGCTCAGATATGTCAATCTTAAGCGAATATTGGATATGCAAACGGATGAAATAAATACCAAAATTAAGACTTTGGCTGTTTCGCAGGGTAATTGCGATGAACAAAAGTTTGAAATATCCGATTTGGGTAAGACCGTTTCCGATAATTTAGATAATGTTTATTCTTCCATGAATAAAATCTCTGCTTCATTCTATGAAGAATTATCAAAAATATACAAAGAAATTAATGAGAAATTAAATAAAAGAAATGAAGATGAAAAGTATTTGTTTGATAAAAAATTATCGGAGTTGAAAATTGAACTGCAAAAAGAGTTTGACGAAAAATTGCGGTGTTTAAAAGAAGAAATAAAACGTTAATATGAATATAAGTGAACCAAAAGTATCGGTAATAATACCTTTTAATAATGTGGAGCATTACTTTGAAGAATGTTTGGAAAGTGTTGTAAATCAAACATTAAAAGACATTGAAATAATTTTGATAAATGATGCTTCAACCGATAATTCAAGGCAAATAGCCGAAAAATATGTTCAACGGGACGAACGAATTAAGCTTCTTGATGTTGATACAAGAAAAGGGCAGGGTTATGCCAGAAACAGAGGCATTGAAATTGCCTCGGGCGAATATATCGGGTTCGTTGATTCCGACGATTTCGTTAAAGAAGATGCCTTTGAAGTTTTATATTCGGCAGCTGAGGAAGATGATACGGATATTACGATGTGCATGGCATGCGAGTATGATGACATCAATAAAACGTACATTTATTCCGATTATTATTCAATGACGGCATTAAATTATTTTGAAGGCAGAGTATTTTCCGCCGAAGATACAAAAGATATCGTATTAAATATGAATGTTGCATTATGGAATAAAATATATAAGCGTACATATCTTCAAAATATCGGTGAAAAATTTCCGGAAGGGTTTATTTACGAAGATTTGCCGTTTTTCTTCGGAACGTATCTTCCCGCAAAAAGGATTAAATTTGTTAATAAGTGTTTGTATAATTACAGGGTAAACCGCAAAAATTCAACCATGCAGCAGTTTAACAATAAAATATTGGACAGACTTCCCATGGTTTCTTTAACTTATGAAAAGTTAAAATCGTTTGCGTATTTGGATGAAATTCGAAACAGAATTCAAGGCTGGATAATAGATGATTTGTTTCATCGTTATACGTTACTTAAAGAAAATTATCATAAAGAGTTCTTTTTTCAAATGAAAAAGATTTTTCAAGGGCTGGAAATAGAAAATCCCGATGATGCGTTTTGGAAAACCGTATATCATTTTAAGGGCTATTTGCTTGTAATGAATAATACTTTTGATGAATTTAATCAAAAAGTATTTAACGAGTATCTTGATATACATGAGGTGGAACACAGATTAAAATCGATAACCGTAACCAATGAAATTTTGGACGGCAAGCTTCATTTAATATACGGTGATATTGAAAAAAACTATAAATATACCGAAAAAATAGTAGGTTTTGCCGATTCAAGGATAAATAAGCTTGAAATTCGTTTGAGCGAAATGTATGATGATTTGGTAAATAAGATTAAAACCGCCGGTGTTCAATCATCCGGTTATGTTAACGGTGAAGATATAAGTAAAAATTTTGATGAAAAAATCAAATTGATAAATTCCGATATAAAAGATTTAACCTATGTTGTATATAATGACAAAACGGAATTGAAGGCTTGTTTGGATGAATTGAAGGAAAAATTCGATTTATTAAAGTCCGAGTTATCCGATATTAAACGTATTAACGAAAATAAATTTGAAATTTTAAGCACGGAATATAATAAACGGCAAAATGATTTTGAACTTGAGCTTCAAACGTCAAAGTCCGATTTAACGAATAAATTATCCGCTTTAGAGTGCAGATTGGATGAAGAAAAGAATTTGAATGTTCATAATTTTGAATTATTAAAACAAATGTATGAAACAAAGCTTGTTGAATTACAAAAACGGCAGTATTTGGAAACTTGGAATTTGAAAAAAGAGTTCAATGAAAATATAAAACAGATTAAAGAAGAATTAAGTTCTCCGTTTGGCAGGTTATTTAGCGGTCATAAGCATCAAGAGAAGTAACATGCCCGAAATATCAGTAATAGTACCTGTATATAATGTTGAAAAATATTTAAGTCAGTGTTTGGAAAGTATTATAAATCAAACTTTTTCCGATATCGAAATAATATGCGTGAATGACGGTTCAACGGATAATTCAAGGCAGATACTTGAAGAATATAAGCTAAAAGATTCACGAATAATAATTGAGGATAAAGCGAACGGCGGTTTGTCGTCGGCGAGAAACGCAGGTTTGAAAGCGGCGAAAGGTCGGGTTATAAGTTTTGTCGATTCCGACGATTGGATAGCACCCGATATGCTCGAAAAACTCTATAATGATATGGTTTTTTATAATACGGATATATCGATATGTGCTGTTCATTTGTATGATGAGATAAGTAAAACCGTTGATGATGATGACGGTTATTATAACCTTTCAAAATTCAACAGAACTTTTGATAACAGAGCATTTTCGTATCGTGATACAAAGCCGTTTTTAACGGATATTTGCGTTATGGCGTGGAATAAACTCTATCGTAAGAGTTTAATTGATAAGGTTAATGCAAAATTCCCCGATGGCTTGATATTTGAGGACGGGCCGTTTTTTTATGACCTGTTTTTTAATACGGACAGAGTTTCCGTTGTGAGAGATTTTTTGTATTATTACAGAATAAACAGAAAAGGTTCGATTGTTCAAAACGGCGGCGAAAATTTATTCGATATTATCGATATTGTAAATTTAATGTGTGATAAAGCCAAAAATACTTCGGTTTGGAATGATATCAAATATGATTTTTTTAAGCGGAAAGCGGATGATATTATATACAGATATAATTTGATTGAAGATAACTTAAAACCGAGGTTTTCAAAATTATTGAAAGAAAAAAGCTGTTTATCCGATGAAAATATTTTTGATTTTGCTTTTATTAATTCAAACATGCCCGTAACATACAAATGTTTATGCGATATAAAGTACAAAACTTCCCGATTGAATTACTTAAAAAGAAAAATAGAAAGAAGATTTATTAACAAAATTATACAAATTCTGGAAACCGAAAAAGACTGTTATTACTTTAAATTTTGGAGTTTAAAGTTTAAAATAAAAAAAATTCCCCGTATTTTGGATGTAAATTATAAAAATGACAGGATTTATATTATATTTTTAGATATAATAAAACTTAGTATAAAGTTTGAATATTCAAAGTTGGAACGCAATTAAAAAATGAAAGAGCCAGTAATATCAGTAATAGTACCGGTATATAATGTGGAAGGTTATTTAAAACAGTGCCTTGACAGTATATTGAACCAAACATTTCCGAATATTGAAATAATATGCGTAAATGACGGTTCGACCGATAACTCAAGGCAGATACTGGAAGAGTATAAGCAAAAAGATTCAAGAATAATAATTGTGGATAAAGAAAACGGCGGATTGTCGTCGGCGAGAAATGCCGGCATGAAAGTTGCAAGAGGCGAATTTTACAGCTATATAGATTCCGACGATTGGGTAGAACCCGATATGCTCGAAAAACTGTATAACAGTATGGTGACTTTGAATACCGATATCGCAATATGTGCCGTACATCAATTTGATGAAACCGCTCAAAAAATCGATGATTCTAATCCTTATTATACTTTGGGATATTTTGATAAGAGTTTTGATAACAGAGCTTTTTCATATCAGGATGTTAAACCCTTTTTAATGGACGTTTGCGTTATGGCTTGGAATAAACTCTACAGACGCTCACTGGTAGAAGAATGTAATGCATGGTATCCGGACGGCTTGATTTTTGAGGACGGCCCGTTTTTCTTTACCATATTCTTTAAAACAAAAAGAGTTTCGATAGTAAGAGATTTTTTATATTATTATCGGGTAAACAGGAAAAACTCAATAATACAAAAAGCGGGTAAAAAATTTTTGAATGTTATTGATGTTACGGAGATAATGTTTAATAAAATTAAGGATTTGCCTGATTTTGATGATATAAGATATGTATTTTTCAGAAAAAAAGTAGAAGATTTTATATACAGATTTGAACACTTAAATCCAAAATATAAATCAGCCTTCGCAATAAAATTAAAAAAAGAAAGTTCGCTTGTGAATACGGAGATTTTTCCACCGCAAATGGTGCATGGCAAGTTTAAATATAATTACTTTTTATTTGAAAATTTAAAAACCGGGAATGCCGTTTTTTATGAATTACAAAAAATGAAATTAAAATTCATGTATAAAACTATGGAATTTATGTATAAAGAAGCCGGCGTTTATACATTGAAAATAAAACAGCATATATTAAAATTCAAAAAACGTCCCGAATTGTTGGATATTTATTATTATAATGACAGAATTTACGTACGAATTTTAAAAAAGATAAAATTTGATTTCGCATTTGAATTCTCAAAATTGGAGAAATTTAACGAAGATGACTAAAGTATCAATAATAGTACCGTTTCATAATGTTGAAAAATATATTACAAAATGCTTATCAACATTAATACATCAAACTTTGGATGATATTGAAATTATATTGATAAATGACGCTTCGACCGATTTATCCAAAGAAAAAGCGGAAGAATTTGCAAAAAACGATAAACGAATTTTTATTTTAAATACAAATGAACTGTCAGGACAGTCATATTGCCGGAATTTGGGGCTTGAAACCGCTTCGGGCGAATATATAGGGTTCGTTGATGCGGATGATTGGGTTGAACTTGATATGTTTGAAAAAATGTATAATCGGGCAAAATCTGCAAATACGGATATTACAATGTGTCAGTCTTTCCTGTTCGACGATAAAGAACGGAAAACTTATACAAACGATTATTACACCCTCAAACTGCTTGAACAATTTAAAGATAAAAGCTTTTCGCCCGAACAAACAAAAGATGAAATATTGAATATTAATGTTGTTCTTTGGAACAAAATATATAAAAAAGAATTTTTGACTCAAAATAATTTGAAGTTTGCGGATGGCTATATTTATGAAGATTTGACGTTCTTTTTTGAAACATATTTAAAGGCATATAAAATTAATATTGTTTGGGAAAAGCTGTATTATTACAGACAAAACAGAGAATATTCGACCATGCAAAATTCGGATAAAAAAATATATGACAGAATTCCTATGGTTGAAAGAAGTTTTAATGCACTTAAAAATGCAAAATTTTATAACGAGATAAAAACGGATATAATAAGCTGGATTATAGATGATATTTTTCACAGATATACGCTTTTGGAAGCTCAATATTATGAAGAATATTATGATAAAATGAAAGAATTTTTCTTAAAAATAGAATTGAACGATGAAGATAAGAAAAAACTTGAGGGAAGCTACTGCTATGATGAATTTACAAATATTTTAAAATGTTCGTATTACGGCTTTTGGAATTATTTAATCGAAAAATATAAAACATCAAACAAGAGAATTAAAGAAGCTGAACATAAATATAATTTGGCTATAAAAGAGTACGTTGAAGAAGATAAAAAAGAAATTACAAAATGGTGGGAAAATCATCTGAGTGAAGAAAAAGAAAATTTAAAAGAGCAGTTTGAAACGGAAAAAAAATCGCTTGAAAAATATCTCAGCAATGAAAAACAAAAAGAACTGGATGAACAGTTCGAGTTTTTGGAATCCAAAAAACAATACGACATGAAACAAATGTTTGAAAAACAACAAAGAGAGTTTCACAAGTGGAATGAAAATGCACTGCTTGAACAAAAAAAACAACTTATAAACGAATATGAAACAAAACTGAGAATACAAAACGAAAATTATCAAAAAACATTACAACAAGTTAAAGATTATTATGAAAATGAGTTTTTCTTGGTTAAAATAGTATTAAAATCATATAAGATAAAAAATCAAATGATAAATAAAATAAAAAATCTGTTTAAGAAAAATTAGGAATGATGTATGGAAAACAATTACGAGCAGTATATAAAGCTTGAAAAAAAATTTCAGGAAGAACTTAATACTCAAAAAAGATATTATGAAAGCGAATTGGAACTTTTAAAATCCAAAATAGAATATGAAAAAGATAAAATACGCATTGAATATGAAAATAATAAATCTGATGAAATACAGTCACTTAAAGCATATTATGATGTTAAAAATACGGAAGATATGGCTAAACAAAAAAGCTATTATTTGAATGAGCTTGACTCTCAAAAAAAATGGTTCGAAGAAGAAATTAAAAGAAAACAAAAAGAAACCGAAGATTGGCATATAAATCATTTGAAAGAAGAAAAAGAAGCTTTAATTAAATATTATGAAGGTGAACTTTCAAAAAAAAACAATGAAATAAAAGCATTTCAGGAAAAATTTGATGCTCAAACCGCTAAATATAACGAAATAGAAGACTCTTTGAGCAGACATATAAAACAACAACAGGAATATTATGAAAATCAATTAAAGCCTTTCAAAAAAGTAATTAATCTTAAAAAAAAGCTGAAAAATAAATTAAATTTTCAAAATACTAAATCTTCCGGGCAAACAAATGAAAAATCGCTTCCGGAAGTAAAAGATGACAAAAAGTCAGAAAACGAACAAAAAAATGAAGCTGTACAAATACTTCAAATCGTAAACAAAACTCAGGTAGAAAGACAGCCGAAAGTTTCCGTCATTTTGCCCGTATATAATGTCGGGAAATATTTAAAACAGTCATTGGACAGCCTTATAAACCAAACATTAAAAGATATCGAAATTATATGCGTGGATGACGGTTCAACGGATGAAAGCTATGATATTCTTGAAGAATATAAGTCAAAAGATGACAGAATAATCGTTATACATAAAGAAAATAAGGGTACGGGTGCCGCAAGAAACGACGGTTTAAGGCTGGCTAAGGGCGAATGTATAGGGTTCGTTGACCCCGATGATTGGGTAAAACCCAATATGTTTGAACGTTTATACGGATTAATAAAAGAAAAAAATCTTGATATAGCAATGTGCATGCCTGACGGATACGACGAAAAAAATGATGTTTATGCTCCTTTTCCGTATTTCGTGGATGAAAATTGGGAAAGTGTAATTGATGACAGGGTGTTTAATTGGCGGGATTTATCTCCGTTTAAGTATCCGATGTGCGTATGGAATAAACTGTATACAAAAGAACTTTTTGATAAAAATAATATAGATTTTGCGGAAGGCCTCGATTTTGAAGACCATAAAGTTATATTCGGAACTTTATTGACGGCACAAAGAATATTTTTTATCAGGGAAAAACTGTATGTTTACAGATATAATCGTGAAGGTTCGGTGTTAACCGATAATAACAGACGGCTGATAGACCACATGGAAATATTTAACATCGTTGAAAAATTGATGAAAGAAACAAATACTTTTAATGTTTTAAGGGAAGATTTTTTAACGTATAAGATACACAATGTTTTGTATTATTACAGTATGATTAAAAACGAATATAAAGAAGAATATTATCAAAATATGATAAAGTGTATTAAAGATACAAATTTGACTGATGAAGAATGCAAAAAGCTGAGCGGAAAGTATCCGGAATTAGTGCAATTGTTAAAATAGATAGTTATATTAAATATGTCCTTACGGGCAATAAAAAATATCAAATTTGAATGTAAATTATAAATAAGATTTGATATATGAATGGTTAATGATGAAATTTACTTTTGATAATTTGTATAATGATACGGATATATTGCGTGCAATGTTTTCTGACATGCTTCAATATTCCGAGTCTGAGGTTATAATTTCCGATGAAAAATTTAATATTTTATACAGTAATTCAAGGCTGATAAATGATAATAAAAAACACATGTTGTTGGATGTGTTAAACCCTTTAATGAATGCTGATATAAGAATAACAATAGAAAATTTTAAAAATTCGGATAAAAACCATATTTTGCTGAAATTAATCGTAAATTTGGAAGAGGCTGATAATTTACCTATTGAAGTAAATATTTCGAAATTAAGAGATAAGAAAAATAAAATAAAAGGCTATTTTGTATTAATTCAGGATATAACTCAGGAAATTAAAGCAAGAATACAAAAAGAAACGTTTATAGATATAATTTCTCACGATTTAAAAACGCCAATGCGTGCCAACATACAAATTTTGGAACTGTTATTGGAAGAAAAGTTCGGAAAAATTGAAAAATCCGTAAAAAATATATTGGAGGAGTTATTAAATTCGTGCCGGTTTATGAATTATATGGCTGAAAATTTGCTGATAAAGTATAAAAACGAATTCGGTTCGGCAATAATTCAACCGCAAAAGTATTCGATAACAGATTTGATAAAATCCGTATGTAATAAACTGATGTATATATTCGAAAGAAAGAAACAAAATATTGAATTAATTATCGAAGATGAAATACCCGAAATGGAAATAGATGTGGAAAAAATAGGCAAAGTAATAAACAATTTGCTTATAAATGCTTCCGAACAAAGCAGGGAAAATTCGTCCGTCGTAATCAAAATAACCGGAAAAAATGATAATATAGAGGTTTCTTTTACCGATTGCGGATATCAAAAAAAAGAAGAAAATCTGAATTCTATTTTTGATGAGTATATAAATTGTTCAAATAAATTCCGCAAAATCGGATTTGGGCTGGAAATGTATAATTGTAAAAAGATAATAGAGGCTCATAGAGGTACTATAAGAGCCGAAAACAGATTTAAAGAAGGAACTTCAATAATCTTTACGCTTCCCGTAAGGTATTCCTGCCGTAATAAATAACCCTAATTGATTTTTATTTTAAATTCATTAATTACTGCATAATTGTATTTATTCCAAAAAATACAACATATATATGATGTTAAAACAGGCAAAAAATTATATTGTATTCCGGTGGGATAAAAGATTAGGGTAATAATGCAAGGTTTTCAATCCGAAAATAAATCATATAGTTTAAAAGAAATTAATCTGTTAAATGATTATCCTTATTTTCATACCAAAATATATAAACCGTTATCAAAAGCAACGGTTGAGTTCTTTCAAAAAGAATTTGAATTGAAATTTATGGGTTTATCGTCGGAAGATAATATATTGATGTATGGCGATGAATATTTTGTAAACAGAATTCCCGTAAATAAACAAACGAATATTGAGGTAAGGTTATCGACTTATGCCGCAGAATGTTTTTTGGAAAGTGCAATAGGTTCAAGCGATAAACCGTACTGCTTAACAAGAATGACTGATATTGAAGCAATGCTGTTAAAAGCTTATACGGTACATTTATATAAATCAATAGAAGAAAACTTAAATAAAACCGAAGTAAACAAGAAAAAAATAAAACATGCATTTAATTATAATGCTACATTTTATGTCCATATTAATAAAGAACATATAGGAAAAATAATTTTAACCATACCCGAATATTTAATTCCCGCAAGAGAAATAACAGCATATAAGGATAATTACACGATTTCCGATTTCCAAAAAACGGAAGCGGAGGTTGATATAAGGGTAGGAAAAGCCAAAATAACTTTAGAAGAAATTAAATCGCTTGAAAATGGTGATATTGTTGTCCTTGACGAGAGTGATATAAATAAAATGTCGGTTTTATCCGACGGAAAAGTTTACCGGTTTAAAATTAACCCTAATCCGTCATTAATAATAAGTATTGATAATTTTAAAGGAGATGAGATGGTGGAAGAAGAAACAGGCGTAAAATCTCAAAATATGTGGGATTCAATTCTTGTTGATATAGTTGCCGAGTTTAACAATGTAAAACTTACTTTGGGCGAATTAAAACAGATTTCGGAGGGACTTGTTATTGATATCGGTTCCGTTTATGAAAATAAAGTAAAATTGAGAGTCGATAATCAGGTGGTTGCAACAGGCGAACTCGTAATATTAAATGACAGATACGGCGTAAGAATAAATGAAGTCACAAAGGCAAAAAGTCAAACGCCGGCTCAAAAACCGCAGGCACAAACTGCTGCACCCGCAAACAAACAAGCAGCTGCTCCGCAGCCAAAAGCTGCAACTCCCGCAGCAAAACCTGCAGCGGCTAAACCTGCAGCAGCCGCACCTAAACCCGCAACTCAGGCACAGGCAAAACCTGTTCCACCCAAAAAACCGGTAAGCACTCCCGCAAAAACCGCAAATGCACAGGCAAAAACTGCCCAACCGCAAGCTAAAGACGGTGATGAAAACTTTGATTACAGTGATTTTGAGATAGAAGATGAAAGTATTTAGGAGTAAATAATATATGAATGATTATTTAATACATTTTGCGATATATTCGTTTGCAATGATAGGATTTATTGTAATTGCACTGTTTGTGTATAAAAAATCGGTGTATGTAAGCGGAATTAATAAGGATAAAAATTTTTTAAGCGTTGAAAACACATTAAAATTATCGCCTGCAAAAACTTTGTATGTTATAAAAGCAGGCAGTGAAAAGTTTTTGATAGCAGGTGATGCCGGTTCGACAACAATGCTTTCAAAATTGGAAAAAAACAGAAGTTATGACAGTTTTGAAATATTCACTCAAAATTCAAATGTATCAGAGATACCGTCTTTAAAGAAGTATGCAAAAAAAGTAAGTAAAGGATAAAAAATGGATTCCGTATTAAAAGATTTAAGTCCGATATTACAACTGTTAATGGTAATGGCGATATTTTCATTATTGCCGTTCGTGTTTGTATGTATGACGAGTTTTTTAAGATATGCAATTGTATTCGGATTTTTAAAACAGGCATTGGGAGCTCAGCAGATACCTCCGGCCATTGTGCTTGTAGGTTTATCCGTAATTTTAACGTTTTACACAATGGGGCCTGTCTTTCAACAGATGTATGAAGTAGGCTCAAAGCCTTATGAACAGAACGGTTCAATTGTAATGGCAATATCGGAGGGGTCTAAACCTTTAAAAGAATTCATGTTAAAGCAGACGAGAGAGGATGATTTGGCATTTTTTGTGCGGCTTGCAAGAAAAGAAGCACCTAATTCGGTTGAAGATATTACAATATGGGAAGTTGCACCTGCATATATATTGAGTGAATTAAAAACGGCATTTGAGATAAGTTTTATAGTATTTGTACCGTTTATAGTCTTAGACCTTGTAGTTGCGAATGTTTTGCTGGCACTTGGTATGTTTATGCTTTCGCCCACGATTATATCTTTGCCGTTTAAACTGTTGATATTTATAGCGGTAGACGGTTGGGGGCTGATAGTTAACGGATTGGTCGGAAGCTTTAATTAAGGACTTGAAGTATGGATGTATTGATTGAGTATTTTGCAAAAGGACTTATGACAATGCTTATGATAGCGATGCCATGTGTATTAACGGCAGCGGGAATAGGGCTTGTTGTAGGTATTTTGCAGGCGGTTACGCAGGTGCAGGAACAAACAATTGCGGCTGCACCGAAAATATTTGCGGTGTTTTTGGTTATTGTGCTTCTCGGAACGGGGTATATGAAATTATTGAGTAATTTATTCGAAGAAGGCAAGGTGATAGCATTTGAGGTTGTGCCAAAAACCGATGCATACGTGCTTCCGAGTGATTATTATAATTATACAAAACCGTTTTTGGACGAAATGAAAACGGATGTAAAAAAAGATATGACACCTATGCGTGATTTACTTAATAATGCGGCAAAGCCTCAAGGGATTGCGGAACGTGACAGATTTAACTTTTTAAGAAACGGTGCAACGGATGTCCCGACGCCGAATCT
Source organism: Candidatus Gastranaerophilales bacterium (assembly GCA_947588745.1). Lineage (GTDB taxonomy): Bacteria > Cyanobacteriota > Vampirovibrionia > Gastranaerophilales > Gastranaerophilaceae > Avigastranaerophilus. The sequence goes on along the minus strand of CANPYW010000007.1, from coordinate 57,334 downwards.
TGTTGAAAGAAAGAAAATAACGGAGAACGGAAGATAATGAAAAAGATATTAATATTATTGACAATTATGTTGTTTTCAATTGAATCGGGATATTGTTCATTGGATAAAGAAGCAGTAAATATATATAATTTGAAAAAAAACAGTTCATATATTTTAAATCTTGAAACAAAAGCCGAAAAGATTAATGTTTCGGATAATAAATTATTAAATATAGTACCCGTAACATCCATATATAATGACGGCAAACAGATTTTTATAGATGCAATTGAAAACGGAGTGTGCGATGTTGATTTAAAAACATCCGAAAGCAGTTATAAAATAAGATTTATAACAGGGCCGAACTTTGAGGATAATAACGGTGATATAGTATTGGTTGATATGCCTTTTGATTAAACGAAAGAAAATACTATGCTGGATACTATATTAAATGATTTTTCAAAATATTTTCCCGAAGTAAATAATGCACTTTCAGCCGGCATACCGATTTTTGCAAGGGTTGCCGGGTTAATGCGTGCTGCACCGTTTTTGCAGCGAAATGAAATTCCTGCAATCGCAAAAGTAGGTTTTACGTTAATTTTTACCGTAATTTTATGTATGGTGCTGCATCCTTCTTCGCCTCCGCAGGGAAGTTCTTTGATATATTCAATAATAATCAATTATTTATGCGGTGCATTAATAGGTTTTATAATATATTGCGTAGTAGTAGCGGTAGAAAGCGGCGGAGATATGATAAATATGCAGCAGGGGCTTTCTTCCGCAACAATTATGGATCCTACGACTTCCGCACAAGTATCGATAATGGGAAGGGTGTTCAGTCTTATCGGGTTAATAATTTTTATGGAAATCGGAGGTGCATACTGGACGTTCAATGCACTGGTAAGGAGTTTTGGTATATTTCCCATATATAATACGGCGATTGGGCTTGATGAGTTTGTGAATATGCCTTATTTGGTAAAAATTACATCCAATGTGTTATATATAGGTTTGCAGATTGCTTCGCCGGTATTATTGGCAACATTGGGGCAGGATATAATTTTAGGTGTCATATCAAAAACAGCACCGCAGGTTAATGTATTTCAGATGAGTTTTTTGTTTAAACCTTGTTTGGGTGCTGCTATTTTGATTATTGTTCTTCCGAGTGCTTTAGATGTAATAAGCGACTACTTTTTATCTTACGCAAATATATTTTAACATTATGTTCAAAGTATTATTTTGTACATAAATCTGTTTCCAATGTTTTTATAATATCTTGTGTGATTAATTCTTTAGTTAAACGGTAGCGTTGATAAAGCACGGATAAAGGAATTCTGTCCGGAAATTCTTTTTTTGCACCGAAATTTAATACTTTCATATTTGAATTGCCGTAAAATCTTGAAATTTTTTCGCCAAATCCTCCGGATACAATTCCGTCCTCAAGTGTAATTACAAGTTTATGGTCTTTCTTTAAGTCGTTCAGAAGCTCTTTATCAATTCCCGTTATATATTTAGGATTGATTATTGTAGCGTTTATGTTTGAATGTTGTTTTAATTCGTTTTTAACTTCCAAAGCAAGATTATAAAAGCTTCCTAAACCTATAATTGCAACATCTTTACCTTGAGATGTAATTTGATATTTATTTAAAATTGAATAATCCGTTTTATCTTCCAGACCTGTAGAAACTAATTCCCGGGAAGGTACTCTTATTGCAACGGGATGTTCCGTTTGATTTATTGCCCAGTTAAGCATTGCCAAATGTTCTTCTTTATTTGTAGGTGCAAGATATACTAAATTCGGGATGTTGCATAAAAGCGGGATGTCAAATACGCATAAATGAGTAGCATCTGCACCTGATATTCCGCCCCAGTATACGAGTATTGTAACCGGTGAATTATTTAAGCATAAATCCTGCGACAGCTGGTCGTACGTTCTTTGAATAAAAGAACTCATAACCGTAAAGATTGGTTTTGCCTTATTTTTAGCAATTGCGGATGTAAATGCAACTGCGTGTTCTTCCGCAATTCCCACATCAACGTATTGCTTGCCTAATTTTTCTCTGAAATCTTTTGTAAACCCGAAAACTCCCGGAGTTGCGGCATTAACCGTAACAACGGTTTTATCTTCTTTTGATTTTTTCATAATAAAATCATTTGTAATACTGTTATAATCTTCGGTAAAATCTGCTTTTTCATTGTTATGTTCATCTAAAGTTCCGGGCATAATCCAGTGGAACATTTCTTTATTTTCTTCCGCTTGTTTTAAACCTTTGCCTTTTAAAGTATTAATATGAACGATAACGGGGTGATTTATATCTTTTACTTTTTTAAACGCTTCAATTAAATCGGATATATTATTTCCGTTATTTACGTAATAATAGTCAAATCCCATTGCTTTAAAGAAGTTGCATTCCGTTTTTCCGTTTGTTTCACGCAGTTGTTTTAAATTTGAATATATTCCGCCATGGTTTTCGGCTATTGACATGTCATTATCATTAACGATTATAATAATATTCGAACCGGAAACAGCCGCATTGTTAAGTCCTTCAAGGGCTTCTCCTCCGGTTAAAGAACCGTCGCCGATAAGTGCAATTACATTGTAATTTTCCTGTTTTAAATCTCTTGCTTTTGCAGTTCCGAGTGCCAAACCTACGGATGTTGAAGTATGCCCGACTTTAAATAAATCGTGTTCGCTTTCTTCAGGTGCCGTATAACCCGAATATTTTAAATATTCTTTAGGATTTGTAAAGCATTCTTTTCTGCCTGTGAGCATTTTGTGCGGATAGCATTGGTGTGATACGTCGAATATAAACTTATCAACCGGAGAATTAAATACGTAATGCAAGGCAATTGTTGCTTCAACAATGCCTAAATTCGGAGCTAAATGTCCGCCTGTGGCATTTACTTTCTTTATAATCAGGTTTCTCATTTCTTCCGCAAGAGTTTCCATCTCGTTAACAGACAGTTTTTTTAAATCTTTGTTATTGTTTATGCCGTCTATAATCATATTTATCCTTTCTTTTATATTTATATTTTAATATATCAGGGTTAGAATAAGTCAATAGTTATTATGTAAAAAAACTTCCTTAATTATAATTAAGGAAGACAATTAGTAAAAGAGACATCACCAACATAATTACACACATTTAAAAAAAAATCGAAAATCGATGTGATAATTTTTGTAAACAAGTATATCTTTTACACTTGTTTAACTTTTGTAAATAAATATGATTATTTTATAAAATAATAGCAAATTTATTGTTTCAGAATTGTTCATTTATTAGTGGATAAAAGTAAGTAAGTTAAGACTAGGCACTATATGCAGGTAAATAAAGTTAATTTAACGGTTCCTAACAGGGGAAAAATACAAAAACAAAATAATAACGACAATAAAAAAGCAAAAGAGAATTCTCAAAATAAAGTTTCTTTTAAAGGTGGTTTTATAGATACGTTTTCTTTAGGAATTGCAAATGCTATTGAAAACGGCGGATTGGCTGTATCATTTACCCTTCAGGATATGCTCGGTACTAACCTGCCTCGTCCTATAATGGGCTTGCTCAGAAATTCAAAAGAGAATAAAGGCGAAGTTAATGTTAAATTTGCGGCTAAAGAACTTGTAAGGGAAATGACCACCGGGCCGAGCATGTTTATAATTCCTATGATAATGCTTGCTATAGGAAGAAAAGCACTCGGAAAAACCGTAGGTATTCCCATGAAAGCCATTAAATCTTTGGGTGATGTACATGCCGCAAATCCTGTAGATAATGTTGGTAATGCAATCGGCAAAGAAGAATTTTATAAAAATGTATTTACCGAAATGATTAAAAATGCTAAATCCGAACAGACTGTTTCCAATGAAACAATTGAAACAGCAAAAGAATTTGCGGGTAAATTGGTTAAAAAGACCGATAAAAAAGAATTTAAAGATACAATATCCGAATTAAGCTCCAAATTTACGGAAATTACAAAAAGTCATGCTTCCGATTCCGTATATTCCGATTTTACTCAGGCTGTTGTCGGAAATACAAAATCTTCGTTCGAAGATACCGTATCAAATATGATGTCTTATGCGGATGATGTGGTTGTTAAAGTTTCAAAAAATGCAACATCCGATAATGTTAAAAAGATGGTAAATCATAACGTAAATAGACGTTTTGCTGCAAATATATTGATGTATGCGGCAGTAATGACGTTTTTACAGGTAATTCCGAAGCTTTATAATAAAGCGGAAGGTGATAAAAATGCCGGATTAAAAGGTTTGATGAAAGAAGAAACCTTTAACGACGAAAAGTTAAATGCACAAGAAAACAATAAAAAAGATAAGGCTAAACCCTCATTCGGTTCATCTGCTTCATTTACCCAAAAATTAACGGGCAGCGGAATAGTAGGCAAAGTTGCACAGGGTATAGAATTTGAAGGCCCGAATGTTTCATTCCCGCTTTTACTCGGAATTATGGGGTTTGGAATATTACTCCCCCGTATCGTCAATGCAAAAGATAAGTATGATCGTGAAGAAATCGTAAGGCGTGATGTTACGACTTGTGCTACCATGTGTTTTGCGGAAAAGGCTTTGAGAAAAGGTTTTTCCAAATTAAATGAACATAATTCGGGTTTTGTACTCGCAAATAAAGGTCAAGGATTTAAAGACCAAAATGCAGCCAAACGATTATTTGATTATTTAAGACCCATAAAAGGTGTAAATGTATTAAATTCTAAACAGATTGTAGCTAAATACAGCGATTTAGATAAATATAAAGACGGTATTAAAGGATTTTGCGATTTTATATCTGGTCAAGGCGGCAGTTTAAGCAAGATATTCAGTCTTACGGATGAGTCTAAAAATCTTGTAGAGGGAATGCTGGGGGCAGGTAAAGATATTGCCGGGGCAACCAATGAAGAAATAACTCAAGCATTGGTAAATGCCGAAGGTTCTCAGGAAATGAAACAGCTTGCGGAATTATTCCGATTAAAAGATAAACCCGCAAAATCATTGTTGGAAAAAGTGTTTAGGCTTGGCGGAAAAACAAACCCCTGGATTCAAAAAGCACAAACTTTGAACGCAAGATTTACGGCACTTTCGGTTATAATTTTAGTTCCTGCATTTTTGGGCTTCTTCCTCCCCTGGATTAACGAAAAAACAACCAAAAAACAAATCAGTGAAGAATTAGCCGCAAAAGATAATATTCAAAATAAATCTTTAAATGCGGGAAAAACTCAAAAACCCGAAGTATTTAAAGATATAGCTTCATTTTCAACAAAAGCATAAAATATGATTTTTATTAAACAATAATTTCCGTTTCGTTTTTGTATGTTACAAATGCCTGCTTATTGTTTGCTTTCTTTACATATTTGCGTTTTGTATATATTATTGAAGTCTTTGAATTATATTTTTGCGATGAGTATTCTTTTGTTAATTGTGCGGCTTTTAGAATTACATCATCCGGCAGTTCCTCTTTTAAATTATTCAATTTAACAATGACGTGGGCACCGGCCGCATTCAGCGGGTGAAACCAAATATCTTCCGCCGTTGAAATTTTAGATAATATGTAGTCATTTTGCTTTTTATTTTTGCCTATATATATTTTAAATCCGTTATAATTGATAAACTCTGCGGTTTGATTTGAAAATTCATCTTTTTTTGTTTCTTCATTTCCGTTTAGTTCAATCGATATTTCATTGAGTTCGGATATGTTATCCGTTTGTTCAACAAAAAATTTCAGTTCTTCAAAATATAAAATTTTTGAATTTGTTTCACTTATCATCATAGAAGCGTGTTCAAATGCCGATTTTGATTTTTTATATAATGCATAGTATTTGTTTGCGTTTTCTATGGGAGTTTTATTCTCATCAAGTTCAATATTAATCAAATTCCCGTTAAAATCGTGTAATGAAACCGTTTTGGCGTGTGTGTTTATTGAGTATATATTTGACATTAAAACATCCGCTTTAAGTTTATTTTCAAGCCCCGATTGAAGTTTGTCAATTTGCTGCTGTTGTTTTTCTTTAATTGTAACTAATTTTGAAATTTGAGCGGAAATATTTTTTATAAGTTTTGATTTCAAATTTGTTTTTATATATTCTGCCTGATGAAATGAAAAATAATTATCAATCATTTCATTTACGGTTGATTGCCGATTATAATTTTTAAAATTATAAAAAGCAAATTTTGAATAATCTTGTGAAATGTAAGGGAAATATGATTTTTGAGATAAAAAATTAATAAGATTATTATAAACATTTGTTTTGGAGTTATTTGACAGCTTTAAGATTTCATCAACAAAAGGAATTGTCATATAATAATAATTTTTTACGATGGAAGCAGTAATGTTACTATCGGGGTTCTTTTCATCAAATTCTTGAAACGAAACTTTCAGCAGATTTTTTTTCTTTTGTTTTGGCGGGTAAATATACGGAAGCATGCCGCAAAGTTCACGTTCTCTGCTTTTTTCCGAACTTACGTTGTGTGCACAGCCGATAATAACATTGGTATCGTAATTATATAAAATTATATTACTGTATTTTCCCATTAATTCAACGGCAAGGCATAAAAGTGATTTTTCATTGAGTTCATTATAATATTCAAAGTAAATTTCAAAAATTCTTTCATATTTTGGTATTTCAACATTGATTATTTTTGAGTTTTGAATATATTTTCTTAATAACATACAAAACATGGGGGCTGCTTTGGGAATTGTTATTGTTCTTTTTTGTTCGTTTTCTTTAGACATAAAGCATAAATGATAAAAATTGGGATTGAAATTAATATATAATTTTTTTGTTTCGCCTGAATTTCTCATTGAAAAAATCAGCTCATGCCTGTTCGGTTGCTGAATTTTTTGTATTTTGGCATTAATAAAAAAGGTTTTATTTTCATCCAAAAATAATTTTAATGTTAAAGAATCCAAGTTAATCATAAATACATTGTAAAATAAAAAAAGCAATGTTTTACATTGCTTGAAAGTGATAGTTAATATAATTTGTTAGGATTAGTTTAAAATCGAACGTATTCTGTCATTAGTAATTTTATAGCCGGCACTGCTTGTAGCATTTGTTACGACATTGGTATCGGAAGCTTGTAAAATATTATTTGCACGTAAAGTACCGTTTAAGCCGCCCATAAGAACTCCCACCGTTCCGCCAACGGCAGCTCCCGTAAGAGTATTTGCGGCACATTCTTTTGCTTTAAATTCTTTATCGTCATCAAAGGCACAATCCAGCGAATAGTTTGAAGCACCCGATAAACTGCCTGTAATAATACCTGTTTTTGCACTTTTTAATGCACAGGCAGATGTACCTTTAAATGTTTTACTTCCTAATTGAAGTCCTTTTTTGTAAGTATTGGCACCCGTTCCTGCCGTAGCAACGGCTATACCTCCGGTTAATGCACCCGAAAGTGCATCTTTAGCCAGTTGTTTTGCTTCAATCGTGTCGCCTTTTATATCATTGGTAGCTCTGTCAAATCCTTTAAATACTGTTTTTGTTCCCGCACCTGCCAATATACCTGCGACTATCGGTGCCGTCATACCGCCGGTTGCGGCTACGGAAGCAGCTGCAGCCAATGCTGCACATCCTGTTAATATGTTGGCAAACAGATTTAAACTGCTTTCCGATTTCAAATCATAGTTATTGATTGCAGCTTCGGCTGCTTCAAAACTGATATCACCCTGTTCGTATTGTTCAATAATTTTTTCGCATTTTTCTTCACTTGTTCCCACATTAACAAGCTCTTTAAAATTATTCCAGCTGCCGCTTATAATTCCTTGTTCATCTTCAATTTCGGCTAATTTCGAATAAAGTAATTCGGAACTTTCTTCTTCTGATATATTTTCGTCCGAATTATTTCCGAATGCTTTCTCAAAAATACTTACATTATCACTTAACATCATATTTGATGACGGTGTTAATGCCATTATATCCGAGTATTTTAAACCATTTTTTCCGTTTACTGACGTTATATTGCTAACCATACCTTTACCCAAAATATATTTACTACCTACATATTAATAAAGTATTTTGCCGGGTAAAAATTGCGTGCTTCTTAATATAACTTAATAAAATATATTTACAATTACATTAAATCGGTAAATATATTTTTTATTCGTTCAATACAGCCGTCATTACTTATATACCATTCACGAAAAGAAAGTCTTTCAACGGTCAGACCGGTTCTTTCGATAAGGGTTTGTTTTTGAATTTGTGTTTTATTGGTTTTTACATTATCGTTAACGCCGTCACATTCAATAACTATTGCTTTTCCTGAAGGTGATTTTACGTACAGGTCGGCATTTAAGCCTGCGATTGTTTTACCTGCCGTTACTTCAAAACCCTCACATCTTAATCTTTGGGCAACTTCTTTTTCAAACGAATTTTTATATATGTTTTCATCGAATTCGGTTTCATTTTTCAATTTATTTTTGTCTATATAAGCCTGAACATATTCTATATAATCTTTTAAAAGTCCTTGAGGTAAGCTCTTGGGGTCTTTTGAAAGAAATATTATCTGCTTCTTTTTTGCCCTTGTTATGGCTACATTAAACAAATTCGGAATTTGTAAAAATGTTAAACTCTGGTTAAAACTGTTATTTGCAACTGCCCACGATAACATAATTATATCTCTTTCATCGCCTTGGAATGTGTGGGCGGTTCCGACTTCAATTTTATGTTTCCTTAATAAAGTTTCCGTATAAAGCTGATTTAATGCTTTCTTTATCAGTTCAACCTGCCCTCTGAAAGGAGAAATAATACCTATTGTTACGGGAATATGATTTTCGTCTTTTATTTTGTCGTCCTCTTGTATTATTTCTTGTAATCTCTGCATTATTGCTTCAACTTCAGGCATGTTTCTGGTCATTTCGCTGTCTGATTTTCCGTCTTTTACTTCAACAAGCTCAAGAACATTATCATCATTGCACTGTGACATTATTCTTATTCTGCCGCCATAAAATTCTCTGTTGCTGAAATCAATAATAGGGGCATAACTTCTAAAGTGTTCGTCCAAAAGAACCGGTTTTGACGAATAATAGTTTGCCAAATCGAACATTGAGTTTGTTCTGAACCGCCACATTAACTGGTATTTATCGGGAATTTCGTATTGGCTCAGGAATGATTGTTCTTTTGATTTTTCGAGAAACGAAAGATGAGGCAACTGTTTATCATCGCCTACTATAACGGCTTTTTTGCTTCTGAATAATACGGGCATGCAGCTTGCTATATCGCATTGGGAAGCTTCATCTATAATTGCCACATCAAACAGAGCCGGTTTTAACGGAAGCGAATTTGAAATTGCGTATGTAGTAACGCACCAGCAGGGGAAAGCTTCCAATAACGGTGTAAAATCCTCATCTTCAAGCAGCCTGCTTTGAAGATTTTGTTTTTTTGTAACAAGTGCCTTTGTGTGTACGATTAATCTTTGACGTTTAATTTGGTCACGCAGGAGTCCTTTTAAAGAGTTTCTTCTTTTTCCTTTTAAAATTTCCGTTGCAAGATTTTTTTGTTTTCGTTTAAGCATTTTGATTTCTTCAAGCAGATTGTGGATGTTGCCCGATTTAAACATTTTTGTTTCTATATATCTTGCTTGGGCAGATAATCTTGCTATTTCAAGTTCCGTTTTAATACGTTCGATGTTTTCAAAATCCGGCTTAAAATCATTGTTTTGAATAATTTTTTTGAGTTTAAATGCTGAAAATTTTGTTGAAACATCAGAAAAAAGTCCTTTTTTTTCGGAATTTTTTTCCAAATTATCAATACTTGAAGCTATTTCATTAATTTCCTGCATGGTTAATTTAGATTTTAAATATTCTAAATTTCCCGTTAATTTTGATTTTTCATCACGTTCTTGAATAATACCGTGCCATTCGTGTTCAAGTTTTATTATTTCTTCGCATTTATCTTCTTTTTCTTTAATCGTGTTGATTAATTTATACATATCTTCAACATCAACCAAAATTGAGTTTTCAAAATTTGTATCCAAATCGACCTTATTTGAAATTAAGTCTTGAAGTTCAAACGACAATTGTTTTTGATAGTTTGCTCTGCCGGCTCTTAATGCCAAATAGGGTGCACCAAACTCATTTAAGCGATTTGCAATAACATCCGTTGCTTTATCCATTCTTGATACGACAAGTACCGTTTTACCGTTAGAAATTAAATGGCATATTAAATTAACAATTGTTTGTGATTTACCTGTTCCGGGCGGCCCGTATACCGACAAAATAGTGTTATCTTCAAGATTTTTTATTACATTTTCCTGTGAATCACTTAATGATAATGGAGTTATGGCGGCAAAGTTTTTCAGATTATTTTCTTTGATAATCTTTGTAGCCATTTTCCCTTTACCTTGCAAATATTCGTCATTTACAACACTAAGGGCGGTTTCTCTCAAAGTACCGGAAGGTTCTTCGGCTATTCTTGTAAGTTCATAAAGCACTCCCGCAGTAACAATGGGACGTTTTGTAAGTATAATCGCACTTTTATTGGTTATTACAACTTTATCCGCTTTTAATTTTACTTTCGGTTTTTCATTTTCAGTATTATTAGCCTGTTCTATAATTTCTTCAAAATTTTCGTAATTAATTTGTTTATTTTCAACCGTTTCAATATCATCGGGTTGAATATTATTTTCCAATTCTTCTCTTTTGTTAAGTTCAAATTCCAAATCGGGAATTAAGGATTTTAATGTTGTTAAGAATATGCTTAAATCTTCTTCTTTTAAAGGCAGTTTCGGAACAACTTCCAAAAGTCCGTCCAGCATATTATCTATTTCATCTTCTTCGCCCTGTAAATTCATTAAACTTGTGAGAGCGGCTGTGTTTAAAGAAAGTCCTTCCTCTTGAACGGAGCATTCTATATTCATTCCGACCCGTTCAAGTTTGCAGGTCGAATATAAAAGCGGAGTCAAAAATTCATTTTTTCTTTTTGTTTTGGCGTTTTTTCCTACAAGAAACAGATATCCGTAAATTAAGTATTTGTCCTTTTTGTTGTTTTCGCTCAAAAGCATAAGTTCGGTCAAATATGAATCTGCCCCGTCGAGTTTCAAGGCTTGCGGGTATGCCGTAAACAGTTTTTCACTGCCCGTTATCGATTGTTGCTCATCAGAATTGATATTTTCGGGTTCTAAAAAAATCCATTTGTTATCTTTGTCCTGTTTTAAGTTTCTAAAGGTGGAACTTTGAACTTCTTCTCTTACGCAGTCGTGAAGATATAAGCTTAATCTTTTAACAAAGCTGTTATGAAATGCTGAATTTAATATTTTTGTGGCTTCCTGAAGCATGATGACCCCTGAATTATATTATAGAATACATTTTATATTATATTATGATAGAATATTTCAGTGATATAGACAATAAGAAAAAAAGAAATTTATCATTTTTAAAAACATTTTTTTATAATTTTTGTAACAAAACTGACAAATATTTTTTTTTCGGGCATTATAACTAAAGGTCTTATAAATTAGGAGTAAAATATGAAAATTTCTGCTGTTAACAGGCAAGTTTCGTTTGGTCGTGCATTGACAACGAGAGAGTTGAAAGAGTTTGAAGGGGTAAAAAAAGAGGCAAGAAATCAGTTAGGGCTTGATAAAACAACTGCCGTAATTTTTGATTTTTCCGTTCCGTCGGGGAAGAAAGATACGGGTATCGGAACGGGTTTTTCAAAAGAAGCCGTTGAAATGGTAAAGTTTTTAAATACCATGTGTGATGTTAATTCCGTTCAGGTTCAACCGCAGGGCGAAATATCAAACTATGTGCGTTCTCCGTATTCGGGAACGAGTTTTTCTTTAGGCGAGCATATAATAGATTTAACAAAATTACAGGATGAGTCTTACGGTAAATTATTAACACCGAAAGACTATAAAGCTCCGTTTTTTAACAGAGTAACAAATCACGATACGGTTGATTATAACAATGTATTTTCACCGGACGGTCAAAGTGCGGTCTTAAAAAAAGCATATTCAAGGTTCGAAGAACTTGATGAAGCTTCACCGTTAAAAAAAGAGTTTAAACAATTTAAAAAAGATAATGCATATTGGCTTGAACGGGATGCTCTGTATGAAGCTGCGGCAGTACTCAACGGTTCCGAAGATATGAGAACCTGGAGTTTAAAAGACCAAAATGTTTTTGATACGCCAAAGGGTGATACCAAGCGTATTAATCAACTGAAGCGTGTCAGGGATGATGACGGATATAATGTTGTTGATTATGAAGAATTTGTTCAATTTATTGCCGATAAACAACAAAAAGAGTCTAAAGCCGCATATAATGCACAGGGGGTTGATGTTTACGGTGATTCCAAAATAGGATTTTCTCAAAAAGATTATTGGGCACATAAATCCGCTTTCGCACCAAATACGGAATTCGGCTGTGATATTGGCGACGGAAAATATTCATGCTGGTCGCCCGCTATTGATTTTAACAAATTGGACGGTGAAGCAGGAGAACTTTTATATAACAAGTTTGATACTTTCTTTAAAAGGTATGACGGTGTCAGAATAGATGCGGCATGGCAATTGATAGACCCTCTTTTATGTGAGCCGTTAAAAGATAATAACGGAAATGACGTTTTTGATAACAACGGGAATAAATTGGGCAGAAAACTCGATTACATGCCCGAAGTACCCGATAACCGCATGTATATTATGAAAAACATTATATTAAAAGCTGCGGATAATAATAACGTATCGCACGATAAGGTATTTTTGGAATTATTGGGCGGAAATTCATATCAATCTTTGGATGCGGTCAGAGGAACGGGAACTACTTTAACTCATATTACGAGGTACGGGCAGCCGGCATGGGGGCGTGTAAAGTATTATGAATCTTGGGGGGATAATAAATATCAGAATATGACCCCGGGTGATTATACCATAGGTGCAGGCACTCATGATGATACAACCATTGAAGAACAAGCGGAACACGCTCATTCACGTTTGGATTATTTGGCTCACGACTTAAAATTGGACAGAGGGGAGCTTGAACATTCTAAAGAAGCAAGAAGTAAAGCTATTATAGGTGAACTTTTTACAACCCGAAATCAATTTATGACACTGCCGGATATTTTAGGCACAAACAGAAGAATTAATACTCCCAACACAATCGAGGGCAACTGGTCTTATCGTGCTACACAAGATTATCAAAGAGAATATTTTGAAAATCTGGCGAGCGGTAAAGGGTTAAACTTGCCCGACGCATACAGTAAGGCACTTAAAGCTAAACATAACGGGCATGATACTCAATTAACACGCAAATTGGATTATTATGCGGGCATTTTAAATTCTGACGGGCCTATGACAATAAAAGAGGCGAATAAAATTTTAAAATAAAATTTATTTTGGGATAAAAAAGAGTTTCCTAATTAAGGAAACTCTTTTTTTTATTAATTCTAAAACCTATTTAACTTGTTTTGTTATTTCTGCTGTAATATCTGTTCCGCCTGAAAGAACTACACCTTTTGTAAGAACAAGATTATATCCGTTTGTTTTAGCTTGTAAATTAATAGCTTCTTGAATATTATTTTCAATTGCTAATAATTTCGTCTGGTAATTTTTTAATATAGCTTGTCTTTTAGTTTCAAATTCTTTTGTGTACTTTTGTTCTAATGCTTTCTTTTTGGTTTTGTCAGTTTCTTTATTTATTGTTGCTTTAGCTGTTTCGATAAACTTAGCTAATTCTTCACCTTTTTTATTCTGTTCTTCTTTTAATGCTTTAATTTGTGTTGAAGAAGCCAATACTTTAGTCACATCAACAACTGCAACTTTGTAATTTGAAGGTACATCAGATATTGCATAATTTGCCGTACTAAGTCCTATTGAAAAAGCGATTGCGGCTATTAATATAAATTTAAAACTGTTTTTCATTTTATACTCCTTTTTTTAATTAGTAATTATAGCATTTCCTTTTTACTTTTACAATATAATCGCTTGGATTATAATTCTATATGTCAATAAATTCAGACATGATATTGTTGCTGATTAAAAATCCCTTTTCCGTTAAAAAACAATTATTGTTATTTGTTATTAACAATTCTTGATATTTTTTTAATATTAAATGGTATTTTGTAATAAAGTCAATATTAAATTTTTTGTTTATTTGATTAATATTTATTCCTTTTTTCAGTCTTAAAGCCAGAAAAATTTCTTCTTCCAAAATTTCTTTTTTTGTAAGTCTGAATTCTTCTTCTTTTAAAAACGGATTATTTACATACATATAAAAGTCGGAAGTATTTTTATATCTTATGTCATTTTCATATCCCGAGGCATTTAAGCCGAAACCGTAATAGTTTTTATTCCTCCAATATGCACAATTGTGCCTTGAATGATAATTACGTTTTGAAAAATTGCTTATTTCATAATGAATAAATTTATTTTGTTTTAAAAATTCGCACAAAAATAAATACATTTGAGCCTGCAAATCCTCATCCGGCAGTAGCGGGGGCGGATTTTTTCCAAAATAGGAATTATCTTCAATTTTTAATCCGTATGTTGAAATATGCGGAATTTCAAGGTTAACGACTTTTTGTAAGTCCGATTTAAAATCATTTAATGTTTGTGACGGAAGTCCGTATATAAGGTCTGCACTGATATTCTTAAACCCTGCCGATTTAATGTCGTCAATTGCTTTATATATGTCTTTTTCGCCGTGTTTGCGGCCTATTATATCCAAAATATTGCCGTTAAAAGTTTGTATACCCAACGATATCCTGTTAATGCCCATGTCTGCATATAATTTGCATTTATCTTGTGAAATCGTTTCGGGATTGGCTTCAATTGTAAGTTCATAATTATTATCAAAATTAAAAGGTTTAATGATTTTTTTTATATCGAAGCCAGCCAACAAACTCGGTGTTCCACCTCCTATGTATAGAGTTTTAAGTCTGTCACCTTTATATTTTTTGTTTATTTCTTTTAAGAGTGCATTTATATATAAATCTTTATGTTCGATATTTAAACCCGAAACAAAAGAACAATAATGGCATTTTCTTATGCAAAAAGGTATATGAATGTAAGCATGTTTTATCATAAGAGAATTATATCATTATTTGAATATTGACTTTCTATTTGCTAAAATTTAAGCAATAAGGATTGTTTTTCATGCAGCATGTTAAAGTAATAAAAATGACAAGTGAAGATGTGAATGGTGTTTTTCATATTGAAGAACTGGTTCATCCAAAACATCATTGGTCAAAAAATTCTTTTTACAATGAAGTTGCAAATAATCTTGCCTCTTATTATTGTATAAAAGATGATAATAATAATATATTGGCATATATAGGTTCTTGGCAGATAATTGAAGAAGTTCATATAACGACTCTTGCGGTACATCCTAACTTTAGAGGGCTTCAATTAGCTCAAATTCTTTTAATACAGGTACTTTTAAACTGCTATAAAAAAATGGTAAAATATGTAACTTTAGAAGTCAGAGAAAGCAATATTCCCGCCATAACTTTATATCAAAAGTTTTTATTTGAATCGATTGGAATGAGGAAAAACTATTATCAGGATAACGGCGAAAATGCCGTTATAATGTTTACTCAAAATATTTGGTATGATACTTTTAAAAATAATTTTAATAATATAAAATCAAATATTAATAAGGTAGCAGTCACTTATGCTGAATAAACGGGTAAGAGAAGGAATAAGAAAAATACATAAACCCGAACCCAAAGTCCGATTTTGTTTAGGAACTTTAGCGATTGTTGCATTATGTATATTCCTCTTGATAGCGGCTACTTTTACTCAGATAAAAATCAGTTTTAATATCCCCGATATGGGAATATCATCATATTTGAAATTTGAATATATTCCACAAATACCGGTTGTAATTTTTATAGCGGCATTACTGGGCGAATATTGGGGTCTGGTTGTAATATTAATTTATATAATTATGGGATTGACCCCTATGTTCCCGATTTTTGCGTTAGGGGGCGGGCTTTCTTATGTATTTCAATATAATTTCGGATATATTTTCGGATTTCTCTTTGCCGTATTAATTGCGGCTAAAATGATGAAGAAAGGCAAAATATTAAACCTTGTATCTGCCGTATTATTGGGAATACTGACCATTCATATAATTGGTATAGTTTATTTAACCGTAATAGCACTTTTAAGACACGATTCGTTTGATTTTATAGGTCAGGTTATATATTACCAATCAATATCAAAAATATTATACGATATAGTATTTAGTTTTATAGCCGTTTTAATTGCAAAAGGGCTAAAAAAAATTCTGTGGATTTTCTTAGGCTGATTGAAATTATAAAGATACATATATTAATTAGTCATAATTAATATAAGAATAATTGATTTTTGGAAAAACGGCATTAAATTTATAATATGAAGAAAGTAATATTATTAACAATATTTAATATAATAAGTGCCGTATTTTTGACTGCAAATGCTGCCGTAATCGAAGGTTCGGTTGCCATGACGGATAGAGTACCCAATGAACTCTATGGTGATTGGAGAGTCGTTGCAACTCTTGTAAAATCTACAAATCAAAATATGTTTGACACAAAAAGTCTTGATATATGGACACTTTCAAGACAAGGTGATATTATAACCCTTAGAAATCCGTTATCAGGTGCAAAGGCTGATATTACGGTTAATGATGTTAAGGGGAAAACTGTTAAGTTTGAAAAAAGGAGTTCATATCCCGATGAAGTGTCGATAGAAACGCCCATTTTGACCATAAACGGTGATTATTTTACGGGAGTTGACAGAATTAATATAAAAACTTTTAAAGACGGGAAACTTATTAAAGAAGATTACGTCGAATATCAGGTAAGAGGCACAAAAATATCCGGCATGGGAATAGCTGATATTTTGGGAATTTAGATTTTGAGTGAGGGTAATATGGAGAGTAAAAGAGAATATATATATGATGTAATTATTTTAGGTGCGGGGCCTGCCGGCTTTTCGGCAGCTGTATTCGCTTCCAGAGGCTGTATGAAAACCGCTTTAATAGATACAAATTGTTTTGGAGGTCAGCCGTCAAATTATCTTGAAATAGAAAATTATCCGGGTTATTTATCTTCAAACAGTTTTGAATTAATGGAAAAATTTGAACGGCATGCCGATAAGTTTGGTGCGGATAAATTCCCGATGACAGAGATAAAAAGGGTAAATTTAACATCGGAAATTAAAGAAATTGAAACATCGGATGCTTTATTTAAGGCTAAATCGATAATTATTGCAACGGGTGCTGCACCTAAAAAACTTAATATACCGGGTGAAACTGAATTTAAGTGCAGGGGGGTAAGTTATTGTGCGGTTTGTGACGGAGCATTCTATAAAGATAAGGTTTTGGCTGTTATAGGCGGAGGAAATTCCGCTCTTGAAGAAGCCGTATATCTCACAAAATTCGCTAAAAAGGTCTATATTATTCACAGGCGTAATGAACTCAGAGCCGATAAAATTGTTAAAGACAGAGCCTTGAATAATGAAAAGATAGAATTTATATTAAATACCGTTCCGACTGAAATTTCAGGCAGTAATTCGGTTGAAAAAATTAAACTTAAAAATGTAAATTCAAATGATATTTTTGAACTTGAGGTTCAGGGTGTTTTTCCTTATATAGGTATAGAACCCAATGTTGATATGTTTTTGGGACAATTAAAATTAACTTCTCAAGGTTTTATTGAAACCGATATCAATATGCAAACATCAATAGAGGGCGTATTTGCTGCGGGTGATGTTAGAAATACTCCTTTAAGGCAAGTAATTACGGCGGCTGCCGACGGAGCTTGCAGTGCTTGCTCTGCCGTTAAATATATTGAAAAATCCGAGTACATTAAATCGGCGGTAAATTAAATAAATTCAATCGTAATAAAGTTTAGGTTACGCATTTTATTTTCGTAAAAAAAATGTGAAAAAATCGTCAATTATGTTCTTTTATCTTATAATATTTTGAGGTTAAAATTCAGAGGTTTATAATGCAAAATATTGTTAAAAGAAACGAACTTGCCGCTCAAAAATTAATAAAAGAGTTGGAAAAACGCCATTTTAATGCTTTTTATGCCGAAAACAGGCATGAAGCACTTAAAAAAATTGCGGAGTTAATCGATAAAAATCAAACGGTATCCTGGGGCGGGTCTGTTACTTTGGATGAAATCGGCATAAAAGAGTTTCTTGAAAATAATTCCTATAAAACAATAAATCGTGATAAAGCCAAATCTAAAGAAGAAAAAGAAGAACTGATATTGAAAAGTATTTTTGCATATACTTTTTTAATGAGTTCAAATGCAATAACAAAGGACGGAGAACTCGTAAATATTGACGGGCAGGGTAACAGGCTTGCAGCATTATGTTACGGGCCTAAAAAGGTAATTGTGGTTGCGGGCATGAATAAAGTTGTAAGCTCTTTGGATGAAGCCGTTAAACGTGCAAGAAATCATGCTGCACCAATTAATGTTCAAAGGGTTTCAAATATTTATGACATGAAAACACCTTGTTTAAATGAGGGATTTTGTTGTGATTGTAAGTCGGAAACAAGTATATGTGCTCAAATTTTAACTACAAGGATTTCAAGACCCAAAGGCAGAATAAATGTAATCCTTATAAATGAAAATTTAGGATATTAATTGTGGAAAATTATAATAAAATTCTTATAATAAGAACGGGTGCAATCGGTGATGTTGTGCATACTTCCTGTATGTTTCGTTCCATAAAAAAAGCATATCCCGATTTGAAAATTCACTATTTAACAAGTCCTTTAATCATGCCTGTTATAAAAGAGGATAAATCTCTTGAAAAAGTATATACAATAAATCCGAAATTCAGTCTTTTTTCTTCATATATAAAAGAGATTGCGGATTTGTTGAAACGGGAAAATTATGACCTTGTAATTAATCTTCAGCCTTCTTTTAAGTTAAAAATGCTTGTATTTTTGGCGGGAATAAAAAAACAGGTTTTGTATAAAAAAGATTTTAAACTCCATGCCGTTTCGAATTTTTTTAAAACGGGGCAGCAGGTATTTCCAAAAGCGGAAGAAGAAAAAGAGCTGAAATTGTTTTTGCCGCAAGAGTCCCTGAATATGGCAAAAGAACGCTTAAAAAACTATGCAAGACCTCTTATTGTGCTAAATGCCGGAGGAGTTTTTTCCAAAAGGCAGGGAAGAACATATCCTGTTGATAAATGGATTGAATTAGGCAATAAACTTCAGCAAAAAATGAACGGAACAATTGTTTTAACGGGTGCAGGTGAGGATAAACAGTTTCTTTCACCTTTAAATAATATTAAAAATTCCGTTAATTTTATCGGAGAGCTTTCTTTAATTGATTCTTGTGCCGTTATTTCACTTGCTGATTATATGATTTCGGGTGATTCCGGCCCGTTACATATTGCAACCGCATTAGGTGTAAAATGTGCAGGGCTTTACGGTTCCATGCCCGCAAAAAGAACGGGGTGCTATTGTTCCGGTATAAATATTGTATCCAAAATGGATTGCGTACCTTGTAACAGAAGAAAATGCAGATATTTAAAAGATAAAAAGCATATATATGCACCATGTATGGAACAAATCATGCCTGATGACATAATACAGGCAATCAGTTCCAAATATCCGGCGTAGCAAGGGTTAACGCCGTTATATTATGGTATCCTCTGTTTTGCAGAGTTTGAATAATCTCTTTTAGAGTAATACCCGTTGATGTAATATCATCAATTATTAAAAGGTGTTTATTTTTATCCGTTTCAATGTTAACCGCAAATGCACCTTTCAGGTTTAAAATTCTTTGACTTCGTTTTAACTTGTATTGCTTTTGTGTGTCTTTAATTCTTTTTAGTAAAGTTTTATTAACTTCGAATTTAGTTAATCGTGAAAGTTCATCTGCAACTATATCCATGTGATTGTATTTGCGTTCTTTTTGTCTGTTTTTATGGATGGGAACGGGAATTATGGTGTAGTCCTCTTTGAAGTTTAATTGTTTAAGATAATCAAACATTAATCTGGCGTGTAATTTAGCCAATTTTTTTTGATGGTGGTATTTCAAATCCAGTATGAGTGTTTTTATAACGTCCTCATAAATTGTGCAAACATATACATCGCAGTTCAAAATTTTTTTGAAAACCGATATAGGTAAAAAATTAATTTTTTTTAAGCAGTGAGGACAAATAAGCCCGTCAAATTCTGAACTTCCGCAAAAATAGCAAGGCTGTATATATATTAAACTTAGTAGTTTTTCAAGAACGTTTATCATATAATACAAATTATAGTAGATAGGTGAGATTTTTAAAATGAGTTTTTTACATATTTTTTCAAGTGCGGTAATAATGATATTATTAATCAGTTTATTAATATTGATACATGAAGCCGGTCATTTCCTTGCGGCAAAAGCAATGGGGATAAGAGTTGATAAATTCGGGTTTGGTTTGCCTGTAGGGCCTACGCTGTTTTCTAAAAAGGTCGGCGAAACAGAAATCCTTGTACATGCCTGTTTGCTGGGAGGATATGTATCTTTTCCGGACGATGAAGAAGATTGTGATTTGCCGAAAGATTCTCCGTTGAGATTTGCAAATAAAACCGTAGGACAGAGAATGACGGTAATAGTTGCGGGTGTTGTTTGCAATTTGCTTCTGGCATATTTTCTTATATTTTGTACGGGGTTATTATGGAAGCATCTGCCCGATAATAAGTATATAGTTACATTTAACGGTTATGCCGATAGTGCTTCGGATGAGGTAAAAGCATCAGGGCTTCAAAAAGGCGATATAATATATAAAATTAACGGAATGAAAGTTGATTATCCCATAACTGTAAACAGATTTTTTTCATTTTCAAAAGAATTTGACGGTAAAGTTGCTCAAAATATCATAGATGAAAAATTAAAAAAATTAAAAGAACTTAATCCCAATTTGAAGGATATTGTAAGAGCCGGTATGGTTGTAAATATTCCTGAATTTACGGATGAAGCACCAGTTGAATTGACGTTTGACAATATTGTGGGACTTGAAAAGTATAACCCTAATGAAGTTCAATTATCGGATATACAGTTAGAATTAAGAAATAGAATCAGTTATCGCCCCAGATATATTGCAGAAAGTGATATTCTTTTGCAAGATATTGCAGCTGCTATTTCTGATACAAGAAAACCAATATCAATAGTGGTATTAAGAGATAATAAGGAAGTAAAAATAGATACGGTGTATGCAAATCATGACGGAGTAGTGGGCATATATCAGAATTTTATTGAATGTTATACGGATACAAAAACCTTGCCGCAACTTGTTAAAGCAACATGCGGATATGTAAATTATAATCTCGGACTTATGGTGTATACGTTGGGAAAACTATTTACGGGTAAAGTTCCCATGAGTGAAATGAACGGAATTATTGCAATTACAAAAATCGGTACGGAAATAATTGCTTATAAAGGTATATTTGAGGGAATTTTACTTGCCGCAATAATCTCGTTAAACTTAGCAATAATTAATATATTGCCTATTCCGGCATTGGACGGAGGACATCTCCTTTTCCTTATTATTGAAAAGGTAACAGGAAAACCCGTAAGCAAGAAATTTTCGGAGGGTTTAAGCAACTTCTTCTTCTATTTGCTGATAGCACTTATGGTTTTGATTGTTTATAATGATATCCATGCCTGGATAATAGGTAAAATATAAAAAACGAAGTCACTAAAAAGCTGCGAGATTGGAATTTCTATGATTTTTCCAAAACGCAGCTTTTATTAATTGCGGTGTAATTATGATGAGCAAAAAATTGATTTATAATTTATCAGCTACTGTATCTGTTACTTTTTCACTGATATTATCAATAGAAGTTTCAATTTCATCCTCTAAACCACTGCTATGATTTTTAAGATTTTCAATACCATTTTTAGCCATATTTACGACAGTTTTAGCTGCATTACAAATTTTTTCGCCAGCTCCGTCTATAAATTTACCTACCTTAGGAATTTTTTTAGTAATTTCCGTTTTGTGACCTGCAGCCAAGCCTGCGGTAATTGCAGCTGCTACGGCTAACAAGATGCCTGCTTTTTTAAGTTTTGAAGAATGCTTCTTTTCAAAAGAATCACTAACACCGCTTGCTGCATTCGCATCAGATGTTGGAAATGCTTGCGGTTTGCGGATTAAATCCTGAAAATTGCTGTTTTGTGTACCCGAAAAACTTACTGAACTTATCATAATTACCTCCTTATACTTATTGGTATATTCATAAACCATCTGAATATAACTAATTGATAATATAATTCAATTTGATTTACAAAATTTTACATTATCGATAAAAATAATAAATAATAAACAAGACCATTTTTATTATAACATATTTAGTATAAGATTTAAAGCATTAAAACCCAAAAGGAGAAAGTTATTTTCGGATTTACGGCAAAAACACCGGAATATAAGGTTAAAATGGTATATGACCGTTCCAAACCGCTTACAAAAAAGAATTTGGTTGAATTTTTGCGTTCTTTAAATATTGATGTAAGGACAAATACAAAGGCGAGAGGAAATCAAGGTTTATATCAGAATAACAGAATTGATATTTCATGCGGATTAAATGAAGAAAAGGCAATTGATGTACTTATTCATGAGTTTGCTCATCACATACATCATAAAATAGATGTTGATTTTGCACGTAACGGCGGTTCGATTGAGCGGTTGTTTAATACTTACATAACGGACGTTATAAAGTCTGAATTGATTGAAGTAACAAAACAGGTTGATGATAACTCAAAGTTAAAGATATTTTTGAGTGCAAAAGAGGATGTCGTAAAAACAATAAAAGGAATGCAAAGTGCCATACAAAGAGATTATCCGTCTTTTCAGCGGTCTAAAAAGTTTCTTGAGTTTGAAAAATATATAAAAAATTCCGACGCAAGATATTTGCTGAAATATGATGCGGTAAAATTATCGGACGGTTTTTTCTTTAAAAAAGAAAAAATTTTAACCGTAAAAAATTTAGAGGCGGATTTTCCCGATATGCCAAAGGCTTTTCAGTTATATATAAAACTGTGCTCCATGCAAAGAAAACAGGCAAAAATATCAAGACGTATAAATAAATTAAGTAAATATTACGAAAAACCTACCGAATTGTTTGCAAGGTTTGTTCAGGGATATTTTAAAAATCCGAAAGCGGTAGAAAAAATTGCACCAAATACCGTAAAACGTTTTTGCGAGCTTCTTGAATGCGGATATTATCATGAACTTAAGGATTTATTTGAAATTTTTCAAAAAACTTCGGAAGATTAATTTTTCATTCCTGATTTTACTTCTTGAACATTCTGTCAAAAAATATTAAAATCGACTTATGAAAAATGTTATAGCATACGTTCATACTCACTGGGACAGAGAGTGGTATAGAGAGTTTGAAGATTTCAGAATAAGACTTATTGAAGTATTTGATGAAGTTCTCGAAATGCTTGAAAACGGAGAATTGCCCTGTTTCTATTTTGACGGTCAGACGGCCGCTTTGGAAGATTATCTTGAGATAAAACCCGAAAATATAAACAGAGTTAAGGCATTAATTCTTCAAAAGAAATTAAGAACAGGGCCTTTTTATTGCAGTAGTGACAGTTTTCTTGTTTCTGGCGAAAGTCTTTGCAAAAATTTGGAAATCGGATTGAAAAAATCCGAAGAACTCGGCGAAACCGAATTTATAGGTTATCTTTCGGATACTTTCGGGCATAGCAGGGCAATAACATATATCCTAAAGTCGTTTGGAATTGATAAGGCTTGTTTATGGCGAGGTTTGGGAAATTTGCCCGCCGATACGGATTGGTACGGAATAAAGGTTACATATCTTATACAAGGTTATTTTCAGAATTTTTTGAGTATGGATTGTCCGATTGAAAGGAAAGCCGAATTATTAAAGAAATATCTTGATAAAATATCCGAAAAGAGTTCAAAAACTGTACTTTTGCCGATAGGTGCGGATCATCTTGCGGCGGCTAAACATCTTACGGCACAAATAAACGAATTAAACAAAATATATGCAAAAGATTATAATATTAAGATTTCCGAGCCTTTTGAATATTTTTCGAAAATAACAAAAAGAAAAAAAGTAAAAGGTGAATTTTTAAATAACGAGCTTAATTTTATTCTTCCCGGGGTATATTCTTCAAGAATATATTTAAAACAGGCAAATGCATTATGCCAATGGAAATTAAACCGTATTGCGGAACCATTTCAGGCATTGGCACATTCGTTTTTCGGTGTAAAATCACGCCAAAACGAAATTGATTATGCGGCAAAACTGCTAATTAAAAACCATGCACACGACAGTATTTACGGCTGCAGCATTGATGATGTACACAGAGAAGTTATGGAGCGTTTTCACAGGACGGAAACAATATGCGACTCCGTAATAAATTGTGTTAAAAGAGATTTATCGTCCGATGACGGCGAGTTATCCGTTATTAATCTTTCGGAATTTGATTATTCTGGTTATATAAAAATTTCTACGGAAAGAGAGCTTCCCGCCCGGTTAAATGCCGTAAAAATATCTTCAAAACAAGGCTTTACCGATAAAAAACTTTATAATATAAATGATATTCCCGTAACCGAGGATGTAACGGAAATAAACGAGTACATATTGGATGTTGAAAATCTTGCACCGTTTTCCTTAACCAAAATTACAAAAGACAATATTTGTAAAAAGAGTCGGTTAAAAAGTTCCGATTGTTCCATGGAAAATGAATTCATTAAATTTGAAATACGTGATGACGGGATTGTTCTAACCGATAAAATTAAAAAAGAAGAATATATTGATTTTATAAGATTTAAAGATAGTGCCGATATAGGCGACAGCTACAATTTCGGGCCGTTAAAAGGTGATATTCCGCTGTTTTCAGTTTTAAAAAATTATAAAATAAAAGAAAAAAATCATATAAGAGTTGTTTTTTGCTTAAATTACGGTATAGATATTCCCGAAGATTCATATGAAAATTGCCGAAGCCCGAAATTGAAAAAACATAATATAAGTGTTGACGTAATTTTATACAATCAAAGCAAATATATAGAATTAGGTTTAAATTGGATAAATAAAAGCAAAAATCATATTTTACGGATAGATTTTAATTTGAAACGGAAAATTTATTCGACAATAAATGAAGATTTATTCGGCACTGCGGAACGAAAATTTAATCCCGATTATGATATTTATAGTCAAATTCCTGCCGCAAGAGGTAAAGAGCTTAAACCGAATACATCTTCCATGCAAAGGTTTGTGTCTGCGGAAGGAGTTTCGTTATTTACAAAGGGAAACTGTGAATATGAAATAAATTCAAATATATTAAGTTTAACCCTTCTTCGGGCAACGGGAATAATATCAAATCTGAAAAATCCCTCGAGAGGAACGCCTGCCGGCCCGCCGTTATCGACTCCGGATATGCAGTGTATCGGTTTAAATTCGGCAAATTTTGCAATCTCATTTTGTAATCAAACCGAAGAGTTATTTAAGCTTGCAAATGAGTTCTACGGAGTTAATATTTGTTTATTTACAAAAATTAAAGATAAAAAATTTCTTGAAATAAACAATAAAGATATACTTGTTTCGGGCATTTCAACTTGTCGGGAAAGTTTAGCCGTTCGTGTATTTAATAATTCGGAGGAAGTTTTATCTGTGGCTTTAACTCCGGATTTTAAAAAGAAATTTGAAATAAAACCGAAATCCCTGTCAAAATTATTTATGTCTGATACTTGATATTTTATAAAAATCAATTAAATGATATGATAACGTATAGCTATGTCAAATATAAACTTTGGACAATTTTTTAATAATTTTCCCGATAATGTTAACCGTTTTGTAACGGGTAATACACGAAATATCGGGATAAATACCGGACACATGAATAATGAAATAGAGGTTTTTTCAAATATACAAAGTAATTTCCCCGCTACAACGGCTCAATTGATGCAAACAAGTGCCGAGCTTGCCGCTTTAAATCAATCTCAAACAGTTGATATGCTCAAAGACCTGCTGAAAATGCCTAAAAATTTTGAACAGCTTTTAATGCAATTAACCGTTAGCAATCAAAAAGGTGATGTAAAATCATTATTATCGCTGCTAAATTCAAAAGTAATTTTAAGCGAAGTTTCAAATTTATTACAAAGTAATTCAAAAGAAGCTTTATCAAACCTTTATAATATGCTTGCAAGGTATAATCAATTGGGAGTTACTTTAAAAGAAGAACAGTTAAATGAACTCACAAAACTTATTTCATTTGTTTCTTCAGCTTCCGCATCCGATGTTCAAACACTTAAAACTGTTATGCTCATGTATCTTCCATGGCTTCCGTTAACGGAACAATCCGCTTTTAAATTGGAAATTAAAGATAAAAACGGAAGTGAAGCTTCAAGTGAAGATGACAGCGTTAATATATTAATTTCAACCAAAAATTTCGGGAATTTATCGGCACAAATATACAAAACTCAAGAGGACGGAATTATGATTGATGCGGCGGTATCCGAAACATTCCCCGTAAAATCGCTGAATTCCGCAATAAAAGAAGATAGCAAAATATACAACGTTAATATTAGTATAAATTTTGAAGTTAAAAAATCATTTAATAATAAAAAAAACGAACAAACAAAAATAGAAGTATCGGTACAAGCAGGTGCGGGGGTCAATCCTTTTTTACTTCTAATCTCAAATGCATTTATAAAAGATGTGCATGTAACGGATGAAAAATCCGCACTTATTGAACAAAGAAAAGAGAAATTACCAGATGGCAAAAGTTAAAACAAAATGGGTCTGCCAAAATTGCGGTTATGAAACACCTAAATATATCGGGAAATGCCCCGATTGCGGAAGCTGGGGAACATTGGTGGAGGAAACTGACGTTAAAACGACGGTGAGTCAAAGTGTTGTTATTGATAACAGCCCGGTTTGTTTGATTAATGAAATTAAAATAACCGAAAGCATAAAGCTTTCAACGGGGTTTGAAGAATTTGACAGGGTATTGGGCGGCGGTCTGGTTCAAGGTTCGCTTGTTCTGCTTGCGGGTGACCCCGGAATAGGCAAATCCACTTTAATCCTTCAAACAGCCGGAAATATTTGCAATACTGGCAAAAAACTTTTATACATTTGTGCGGAGGAATCGGGTTCACAGGTTAAATTAAGAGCCGAAAGATTAAATGTAAATTCAAATAATTTGTATGTTTATTCGCAAACAAATCTTGAAGCCGTTAAGGCTCAAACCGAAATTATTAAACCCGAAATACTTGTAATTGACTCCGTACAATCGATTTATACATCCGAAATAACGAGTTCTTCGGGAAGTGTTTCTCAAATAAGAGAATGCACAAACGCTTTAATGGATATTGCTAAAAACAAAAACATTACGGTTATTGTAATAGGGCATGTTACGAAAGACGGAAATATCGCAGGCCCAAAGGTTTTGGAACACATGGTGGATACCGTTATTTATTTTGAGGGCGATAAATATAAAACGCAGCGATTATTGCGTTCCATTAAAAATCGTTTCGGTTCGACAAATGAAATCGGCGTATTTAACATGGTCGAAAACGGTTTGGAAGAAGTATCAAATCCGAGCGAATTATTTTTGAAAGACAGAAAAGAGTCGGCAGCTCCGGGTAGTGTTATAATTGCCGCAAATGAAGGTACAAGAGCGTTGCTTGTTGAAGTGCAGGCACTTGTAGGCACTACTTCATATCCTTCTCCAAGGCGGGTTTCCACCGGAATTGAATATAACAGACTTCTTCAAATCATAGCCGTTTTGGAAAAAAGAATAGGAATGAATTTATCAAAGCATGATGTTTATGTAAACATTATAGGTGGAATAGAAATAGATGAACCTGCGGCAGATTTAGGTATTGCACTTGCCATTGCAACTTGTTTCAGAGATGTTGTCGTTCAATCGGATTGTGTTATTATAGGAGAAATCAGTCTTTCAGGCGAGATAAGAAATGTGTCGGATTTGGAAAAACGTATATATGAAGCTCAAAAATTGGGATTTAAAAGAGCCATTGTGCCTAAATTTAATAAAAAACTGCCCGATAACATTGAAATTGAAGTAGTGCAAGTGCCAAGGTTAACGGATGCAATTGTTGCCTGTGTTTCAAAAGCCGTAAAATAAAATTATCATTTTATTCTTCCGAAGTCGAAGTTTGTGTATCTGTGTTTTCGGGCTGGGGTTCTTCTTGTTGGGGCTGTTCTACGGTTTGTTCCTCTGAAACTGGCTGTTCTTCCTGTTCTTGTTGAACTTCCTGCTCCGGTTGTTCTTCTTGTGTTTCGGGGTATAACTGTTGAACTTGAGGTCTTTCAACATTATAGGAAAAATTACCTTTATTGTTGAAATCTTCACCGTTCCCGCAGGCTGTAGCGGTCACATATACTTTATCTTGTGAAATTTGAGAAGCGTAATTTATTTCACACTCGTATCTGGTGTATTTTTTCTTTACCCCATCTTCTTCCTCCGAAATTTTTTCTAAATAATGATTATCGGGGTCATTATTAATGGGTTTAAATCCGCCCTGAGCTGCTTTTACAAATATTGTTGCACTGCAATAGTATTTATCCGACTCCGAATTGTAGGAATTCATGGAGGGAAATTTAAAGCTTACATTTGCAATTGATTCGGGAGCGAGATATTTATAATAGTAGTCATTTTCTTTGAAAATTTGTAGTGCGGTATCTTTTACTTCTTTTTCATGACAACTTAATGCTTTTATACTTGAGTATTGCTCTTCCAAATTGGGATGAACTTCAACCTTTTCGTTCGGGACAGAACCTATCATTTTCATCATTAAATAAGTAAAACATCCAAAGATTATCATTATTGTCAATAACAAGGTAAATTTATTTATAAAAAATTTGTCTTTATTTTCTTCTTGTTTGTCCTTTTCAGCAAAAGAATAACCGCAATCGGAACAGAAATTTTGGTCTATAGCACATTCTTTTCCGCATTTAGGACAATATTTAGACGTATTATTGCCAAAATATTCGCTTATTTTTGTTTCTTTAAGATTACAACCGCAGCGACTGCAAAAAGTATCTTCCGCTTTACAAATATAATTACATTTCGGACATACCGTATATTTATTATTTATCTCGTTCATTCCTTTATATTAGCACATACAAATTATAAATTTAACAATTTTTTATATTAGTATATAATGTGTTTATGGATATTATTAAAAAATTGGAAAAACAGGTTATAATTTCAGTTCAGGCAATGCCGGATGAGCCTTTGTATAAGGAAGATTGCCTTATTGCAATGATGCAATCGGTTATAAACGGTGGTGCAAAAGCATTAAGACTTGCCGGTGCAAGAGATATAATTAATGCGAAAAAGCTCTTTGATGTACCCGTAATAGGTATAACAAAGCCCGATAAACTTCCTTATAATTGGAAAGAAATTGTTTATATAACTCCGACCATAGCCGATGTTCAATCTTTAATCAGTGCAAATGCGGATATTATAGCTACGGATGCAACGGCAAGACCACGCCCGAAAGAAAGTCTTGAGGAAATTCTTGCGTATATAAAATCTCATAATAAGCTTGCAATGGCAGATATTTCCAATTTTGAAGAAGGAGTAAATGCCCGCAAGTTGGGCTTTGATATAATATCCACAACATTATCCGGCTATACACAGACTTCCAAACAAAATATGGAAAGTCCTGATTTTGAATTATTACAAATGCTTGTTAAGGAATTAGACTGTCCGATAATACTTGAAGGGCGTATTTGGAATGTTTCAGAAGTCGATAAAGCATTTGAAACGGGAGCCTATGCGGTCGTTATAGGCTCTGCTGTTACACGTCCTCAATTAATTACAAAAAGATTTTGCGAGAGAAATTAATATGAAGAAAATTTTAGCAGTTGATGCAGGCGGTACAAAACTAATATATTCGTTAATTAACGAAAAAGGCGAGTTTTTGACGGAGGTAAAAAGAGTTGCCACCCCCAAAAATATTAAAGATTTAACGGATGTATTCAAAAAAATTATTTCCGATTATGAACAAGAGGCTGATTGTATTGCATTTGCGACAGCCGGGGCGGTTAATTTGGAAAATACAAAGGTGGAATCTTCAACCCCCAATATGCCTGAGGGCTATAATTCTTTGGATTTTTCAAAATTAAGCACAAAACCCGTATATGTAGAAAATGACGCAAATGCTGCCGCATGGGCAGAATATAAGTTAGGTGCCGCAATAGGTGATGATAATACAGTTATTATTACTTTAGGTACTGGGGTTGGCGGCGGTTTTATAGTTAACGGCAAGCTTTTACGAGGTAAATCAGGGCGAGGCGGCGAGGTCGGCAGTATGAAAATAAAGTCGCAAAAAAGAATTTGTACCTGCAAAAGATTTGACTGTTTTGAAAGTTATGCTTCGGGTACGGGCTTAAAAATTACGGCAGAAGAAGTTGCCCAAACGGATATAATATTTAAGTCAAGTATTTACAAAGAGAAAAATCCGAAAGATATTACAACTTATGATATTATTGACGGTATAAGCAAAAATGACGATTATTCAAAAAAAGTGTTTGACATCTGGAAACATGATTTGGTTACGGGGTTAATAAATATAGTAAATATTTTTGATAATCAAAGTATTGTAATTTCCGGTGGAATGGGTAAATTTATTGATACCGGCGAAATTGAAAATATGATAAATTCAGAAATAGTCGTATCTCCGGTTAAGGTAAAGCTTGCAAAAGCAGGTAATTATTCGGGCATGATAGGTGCGGCTTTATTGGCTTACGATAAGTATTTATCATAAAATGTTAAAGAATTGTTGTTAAATATAGATTAAATAGACAACACAATGTATTTAAAGTATAATTAATTTAGTAATTTATTAGAGGTTTTGTATGAAAATTGTTCTAAAAATATTATGCTTGTTGACTGCAATATATTGTATATATTTCCCGTTTTCATATTTTCATCAAAATGCCGATAAAAAGGAAATAAAAATAAGTCATATTCTTGTTGATACGGAAGAAGATGCCATAAAAATAAAACAAGAGATAGAATCGGGAAAGAAATCATTTGAAAATGCAGCTAAAGAGTATTCTCTGTGCGAATCTAAAGAAGATAGAGGTGATTTAGGATATAATATTAAAGGCGGTAGACTGCTTCCGGAGTTTGAACTTGCAGCATTTAAACTTCCGTTAAGAACAATTTCAGAACCTGTTAAAACTGCCGCAGGCTGGCATTTAATTAAAATTTATGATGTCGTCTATTTCTCAGACAGAAAAAATTTTGATGAACGATATTCATATTTATAAACTTAATAGTTTGAATAAAAATTATTTTTTATTTATAATTCAATTGCGAAGTAAAGAGGATAAATTATGACTAGAAATCAACTCCCTGAAGGTGTAGGAAAAAAGATAGTTGAAGCATTGAAAAGGCAGGCTGAAGCCGATATTACACCATTATCGGAAACTAAAAATGCAGTAAGCAACAGTATCCCGTTAAATGATATTGATAGTTTGCCCGATATTAATTTGGATGATAATACCGGTGCTGATGATATTTTTAATGATAATACAATTATTGAAGAAACACCTGAGTCTGTGTTGCCGTTAGGTGCTATTAAACAAAAAGAAAATAAGATTATTCCTGGTTTTGACGACGATTTTGAGGATGATGACAGTTCTTTAGATTCAATAATTCCAAATAAATTCGAAATTCCGTCGAATGACACTCAGGCAGAAGAACAGACGAATACTCAAAGTTTAATGCAAACTCCGGTTAGTGAACAGGCTATTCAGCCTCAAATTCCACAGCAAACGCAACCGGCTGTTCAAACACCGCCTGAATTTAATCAGTCGTCTGCACAAACATCGCCGATTATGCCTCAATCGACACCGCAAATTAATATACCGGTGCAGCCAACTGTTCCGCAATCGCAAACGATTATTCCGCCGCAACCAAGTTTATTCCAGCCGAATATTCAACAGTCTGTTAATGCGGAAGCTATGCAGAGAACAATTGTTAATCCTGAAGTTAAGACAAATGTTAGTATTCCTGCAAATGTTGCTGTTTTAAAAAATCTTATTGCGACTTTACCCGTCGGAGTCACAAAACAAACGGGGGCTCAAATTATAAGACAAACTCTTGAAGCAATGGGAATTCCGATGAACGGTGTTCTTAAAGAAGCACAGGAAGTTCAGGAAGAATTGAACAGTTCCACAAGAGAATGTATGCTTAGAATTCAGGAATATAAAACAAATATTCTTCAGCTTGAACAATCGGTTCAAGAATATCAAAAAAATATTAATCAAATTAATGATTTGGTAAGTTTGTTTTTATTAACGGACAGAAAATAATTCAGATTTTATTATTTACTCCGTATCCGAATAATGCAAAATCGTATTTTACAGGGTCGTCGGGGTCAAATAATTTAAGATTATCAGTCAGTTCGATAACGCTTTCATAAGCGTTATCGTTCCTTTTTAACAGGTTTAAACTTCTGCTTATTTTAGCTACGTGTGTATCTAAAGGTATTAATAATTCCGATTTCGGTATAAAATCCCATATTCCGATATCAACTTCACTTTTGCGTACAAACCATCTTAAGAGCATGTTCATTCTTTTTAATGCACTTTTTTTCATCGGGTTTGGCAAAAGGTGATAAAAGCCTTTTGTTACGTTTAAATCGACTTTCGCATAAAAATAATCCGCTACTCCCTGAAACATTTCCCAAATATCTTTATTACGTTTATAATTATATTCAAACAACGTTTCAAGGGTCTCATTTTCGTTATATAAGGTATTTAAGGTTTTCAGTATTTGCACTAAATCGCAATCTTTTGAAAATCTGTAATCGCAATTTATAATTTTGTTTGATTTGTAATCGAAAGATTTAACAAATTCGTAAGGTTTATTCTCCATTAAATTAAATATGTGATTAAGTTTTGATATAAATACTTCTCGTTTGCCGTATGCGAACATTGAAGCTATAAATCCCGCCGTTTCAATATCATGTTTATTGTTAAATCTGTGAATAAATTGAACCGGGTCATCTTTTATAAAATCTTTTGTTTCGTATTGTTTTACGTATTCGTCAAGTTGTTCTTTTAAAATCATCTTATTCTCTCAAAATAGTTTTTTATAAGTTTTGTACATTCATCTTCCAAAATGCCGCCTTTAACTTCAATATTTGAATTCATAATTTTTTTCATATCGCATTTTGAGCCAAAAGCACCGTTTATTAAATCATAAGCACCAAAATATACTTTTGATATTCTTGCTTGGATTATTGCACTTGCACACATAGGACAGGGCTCTAAAGTTACATATAATTCACAACCGTTTAATCTCCAGTTTTGAAGTCTTTTATTTGCCCGAATTATTGCAAGAATTTCGGCATGATTTATTGCCTGTTGTTCTTTTTCTCTTGTATTTACGGCTTGGGATATTATTTTATCATTTTGCACCATAACAGCGGCTATAGGCACATCTTGCCGTGAAAATTCCGCAAGTTCCAGTGCTTTTTGCATATATTCAAGCTTCATGGTTAATATCCTTATACAAAGGAAGAACAATTTTTACGCCGAATCTATTATCTGCCGATGATGACAAATATACTTTTCCACCCATTGCTTCAATCAAGCCTTTTACGATGTATAATCCGAGTCCCGTTCCTCTTGTTGTTCTGGTGGTTTTATCATCAAGCCTGATAAATTTATCAAATAAAGAGTTAAGCAATTTTTCTTCAATATAATTTGCCTGATTTGTTATTTCTATTTCTGCCGTTTCATCATTATGTTTGGCATTGATTGTTATTGGAGTATTTTCATAAGCATATTTGTTTGCATTGTTTAAAATATTTATTATTACCTGTTCAAGTCTGTCTTTATCGGCATAAATATCAGGGAAATTATTTGAAATATTATTTTCCAATTCTCTGTTCTCTATATTTTTTACCGAATAAATAGAGTTTTCAATTACATTTAAAAGATTGACTCTTTCCAAAATTATATTTAGTTTTGCACCTTCTATATCAGGAATTACGAGTAAATCCTCAATCATACGAGATAATCGTTCCGATTGCTGTTTTATTATTAAGAGTGACTTGTGTTTTGTTTCTTCATCAATTTCAATATCCGTTCTTAAGAGTCTTGAAGTATATCCTCTTATGCTGGTTAAAGGGGTTCTTAACTCATGACTTACCGTATCAACAAGATTTGAGCGAAAACTATCGAGTAATTTAAGCTCTTTGTTTTTTTCCTGCAATTCTTTATATGAAGCATTAATTTCATCAACCATGCTGTTAAATTCTTCCGATAAGAAGATTATTTCTCTCGGAGTAAATATGTTTGTTAACGGGGTTATCGGCTTTTTATAGTTTCCTCTTGCAACGGCAATAATACCTTTAAACAATTGCCTTATATTAAAGTATAAATAGTAGCTGTATAACAGAGTCAATAAAATTGTAACCGCCGCTGCGGATAAGAAAGCAAGTAAAATTTTGAGCCTTGCTTTGTATATTGTTGCTTTTGTAAGTTTATCGGATGTGTTAACGATTATTATTACGCCGATATTGTCTAATTTAAGATAGACTCTGGGCTGATTTTTTATGACTTCAAATCTTGTGATAATATCGTTAACAAGGTTTACGGGCAGCTGTTTTTTGCTTTCGTAAAAATCTTTTGAATTAAAATTATGCGAAAATAAAAGTTCACCTTTTTTATCGACTATATAAATTCTTCTGTTGTGCTCGTGTTCAAAATTATTAAATATATTATTTTTGATGATATCTATGTTTACTTCCGCTTTAAGATATTTATCATCGTGTATTTTGTCCACAATCCAAACTTTATTAAGATTTGAATCGTAAATTATCTTTTTTTCGGGATTAAATTCGGGATGTTCGGACGGTCTTATGATTTCAAATTCTTTAAATGTTTTTGAATTAATGGCGATATCTTTTAAATATATATTTTGTTTATCTTCATTCGGAATATGTTTTAAGGAAATAATAATTTCATCAAGTCTGTTTTTGCTTGAATCAAATACGGACATGATATTGTTTTCCATAATCCTTGCTATCATTTGAGCGGAATTGCCGAGTTCTTCTCTTAAAGAATGCTGGCTTATATTGTTAATGATAATCCACGAAATGACAGACGGCACAAGCACTCCTATAAGTGAAATAATGATTATCTGTTCTACAATCTTGAGCCGCTTAAATACCATTTTATATCCTTTTAGTTTGCTTCATCACCAAAAGGAGTAAGCTTATAACCTACATTTGTGACCGTTTGAAGATATTGAGGCATTTTGGGATTAAGTTCTATTTTTTGCCGCAACCCGCCCACGTGTACTCTTAACATTCTCACATCGTCATCCGAATTGTATCCCCATACTTCATTTAAAAGCACTGCAAGCGTTACGGCATTATTAAAATGCTGCATAAGACAGTATAAAATTTCAAACTCCGTAGGCGTAAGCTTTATATGCTTATCTTTTACAATTGTTTCAAGCGAATTGGGCAGGATTTCAATATCGCCTATTTTTAATATTTCCTGCTTCGGAGCATTATTTGAGGACGGACTCCTTCTTACAAGTGCACGAACTCTTAATAAAACCTCCTGAATATCAAACGGCTTCACAATATAATCATCCGCACCGAAATTAAACCCTTGTGTTTTATCGGTAATTGTGCCTTTTGCCGTAAGCATTAAAATCGGGATATCGGGTTTTGAAATTCTTATATTTTTGCAGGCCTCAAACCCGTTCATTTTAGGCATCATTACATCAAGTATGATTAAATCATAAGAACCCGATAATGCCTTTTGTAAAGCTTCTTCCCCGTCTTTAGCCGTATCAACCGTATATCCGCTGTGAGATAAATCAAATTCCAAAAGTTCTCTTATTTCGTTATCGTCATCCGCAATCAGAAGTTTTTTCACACCAATACCCCTTTTTACTTCCATTTTATCAAATGACCGTTAATATTTCAATTTTGATTTGTAATACGTAATCAAAATTTTGTCCGTTAGCTTTATTCGTGTTATGATTTTGTCTGAAAATGAATTTTAATAGAGGTATCAACATGGCTGTTATGTCAATGGAAGAATTGAGAAAAAAATATGAAGTTGTAATAGGTTTGGAAGTGCATGCCCAGTTAAAAACAAAATCAAAAATATTTGCGTGTGATTCAACCGAATTCGGTAATGAACAAAATACACAAGTAAGCCCGATAACTTTAGGCATGCCGGGTGTACTCCCCGTTTTAAACAGAGAAGTCGTAAACATGGGTATCTTAACGGGATTGGCATTAAATTGTACAATTCCCCGTTATTGTAAATTTGACAGAAAACAGTATTTTTATCCCGACTTGCCGAAAGGCTACCAGATATCGCAGTATGATAAGCCGATTTGTGTAAACGGATATATAGATATTGCGGGTAAGAGAATAGGTATTACAAGAGCACACCTTGAAGAAGATGCGGGTAAACTTGTTCACATGGGTTCAAGCGGTATTGCGGGTTCGAGTTATTCGCTTGTCGACCTTAACAGAGCAGGCACACCTTTATTGGAAATTGTATCGGAACCCGATATGCGTTCTTCCGACGAAGCAAGAGCATATATGGAAGAACTCAGAACGATTTTAAGATATATAGGAGTTTGCGACGGCAATTTGGAAGAAGGTTCGATGCGTTGTGATGCAAATATTTCCATACGCCCGATAGGTCAAAAGGAATTCGGTACAAGAGCCGAAATAAAAAACGTAAACAGTTTTAAGGCACTTCAAAGAGCTATAGAATATGAAATAGACAGACAAATCGATATCGTGGAATCGGGTGAAGAAGTAGTTCAGGAAACAAGACTCTGGGATGATAATCAGGGCGTAACAAAATCCATGAGAGGAAAAGAAGATGCTCATGATTACCGCTATTTCCCCGAACCGGATTTAATGCCGCTTGAAATTTCAAGAGAATGGGTTAATGAAATAGCCGCAAAAATGCCGGAGCTGCCAAATCAAAGAAGAAAAAGATATGTTTCATACGGTTTAAGCGAATATGACGCTAATGTTCTTGTGGAACAGCAGGATATCGCTTTATTCTATGATAAAGCGGTTGAACTTAAAGCAGACCCGAAAACGGCAAATAACTTCCTGATGAAAGAAATTGCGGCATACTTAAAAGAAGAAAAATTGACGGTTGAAGAAACAAAATTAACCGCCGAATCTTTTGCCGAACTTATTAATCTTGTAACATCGGGTGCTATTTCAAACAATATAGGTAAACAGCTTGTTGTAACTCTTTTAAAAGAGGGCGGAAGTGCAAAAGAATTGGTCGAAAAGCAAGGCTTAAGCGTTATTTCCGATGAAAGTGCTTTAAAAGAGATTATTTTGAAAGTTATAAACGATAATCCATCTCAAGTCGAATTGTATAGAGGCGGACGTGATAAACTGTTCGGTTTCTTTGTCGGTCAGGTAATGAAAGCGACACAAGGCAGAGCAAACCCGCAGCTTTTAAATAAAATGCTTAAAGAAGAACTTGATAAATAATAAATTTACCTAAAACTTTTAAAATGAGCCGGATTAGAAAATCAAATTTCAAAATCCGGCTTATTTTTTGCAAAAAAAAAGCTCTTTATAAAAAAGAGCGTTAACTAGGTTAGTTTTGGTAGATAGTTGTTCAGTTTAGACTTTTATGAGTCTTACGCTTTCTTTAATGCTCGTAAAAATTTTTATGTGCGTGTTTTAAATTATATATTTACATAACTTTACAAACTTGACTTTTATTTTAATTATTTGTTTTCGTTAAATTCACGCAATCCGGGAGCTTCTTTGCTTCCGGTTCTTTTTGCCGTAATTGCATATTGAACTTTAGGAATAATTACACCCAATGCCAAAGCGGAAAAGACTACGGCTATTGTTCTGTATAAAGCCGAGAGGGCAAAACTTTTTTTGTTAATTGATTTTAAAAGTTTTTCATCGATAATTCCGTTATTTTTTTTGTTTGCCGTTTGAATAACCTGTTCAACATATTTATCAATGCTGTTTCTAAAGGAAGTAATTTTTTTCATCGGAATGTATTTGTACGGATTTGTCAAAGCGTCTTTGCCGAACCTTTGAGAATAAATTGACTGCATAAATTCCGGCGTATTAATCGAACCGTTTTTAAGCACGTCTGCAACCTGCTGTCTGGTTAAAACGGCACCTTCGACAGCTTTTTCAGGTTGAAGTTTAGCCATTTCGGAAGCCTTATTAAGAAGTTCTTCGGGTAAATGGCCGGTTAATTCGTTTAAGGATATAACGTCATTTTTAAACGGAATATTATCAAGAATTTCTTTTGATTTTTTGCTAAGAACACCGATTGTTTTTTCTTTAAATTCGGCTGAGGTCATTTGCCCGCCGGAACATTTTACCTGATTTAGAATATTTTTATGTATATTTTCGGCACTTACAGCATCGATTGAAGTTAATTTTGAGCTTCCGTTAACTGTTTCAAACCCTTTATATATTAAAGGCACACTTGCATAATAGAAGAAACCTGACGCAATATCTCTGAATAAATATTCACGCCCTTCATCTTTATTTCTTGCCGTAAGATAACGACCGCTTGTCATACCGACGTCACTTACAAGCATTTTGCATATCGGGTTATTTTCAAGTAAATGAGCACTTAATGCAAGTCCGTTGCCTTTAAAAGAATAGTCACCCGATTTTGTTGAAATTTTTTTATCAAAATCCTCAAAAGAAAGTGAATTTGTATTTTTTGTAAATTTGGATTGAACATTATTTTCGTGTGATGTGTCTTTTTTATTCTTGCTCAGATTATACATTGTTTTTGTAATTGCCTGATTAAGCTTAGGAAGAACAAATCCCATAAAACCGACCGTAAAAGCGGCAGAAACCAGAATTTTTGTAAATTTAAAGCCCGCAAGTGTTTTTTCAAGTTTTTTTTCACCTTCGGCAGTTAAATTATTAAGTTTGGATTGATTTTTAACAAGATTATCCAGCGGGCTTCTCAGGGCATCTTGACCGACACTGTAATCCGTTTCGGGTAACTTTAAAAAATGTTTTCCGACAATATCACCTGCGGCATTAAACATATCCACACCTTTTATCCAAAATAATGCGGATACTAAATCATCCGTAATTCTTTCCCTGAATTCGGGAAAACCGCCTCTTTTATATGCATTTGTACTTCTTCCCACATCACATGGAATTTCAAGTGCCAAAGTTGAAACAACAGGGTCTATCGAAAACGCACGTAAAACATTTCTGCTTCCTTTAAAGTTCGTTTTGTTATTATTGTTATTATTATATTTCGGTGTTGTTAATAGTCTGTTCGGCTCTGTTTGCTTAATTTGCATTTTGATATTTAACTTTACTACCTTAGTTATTATAAATTATAATACTGCACATGTTATATTAAAAATATAAATAAATTTTTTTGCTAGTTTTAATAAAAATTTAAAAAAATTTACAAAATTTATTTTTTGTTATTTACAATATATTTTTTAATACTATAATTATTTTACTCACACAAATCCTCAATGCAGATTGTAATGAATACATTAACAATACTGACATTAGAAAGGACACTAAAATGGCAAATATTAAATCAGCTAAAAAAAGAATTTTAACCGCTCAAAGAAATTATGAAAGAAATGTTGCTTTTAAATCTTCCATTAAAACAGCTGTTAAAAAAGCTCTTGTTTTAGCTCAAGCCAAAGAAAAAGACCCTGAAGCTATCAATTCGGCAATATCAGAAGCTTATAAACTTTGTGATAAGGCTGTTTCTAAAGGTATTTTACATAGAAATACCGCTTCAAGAAAAAAATCAAGATTAGTAAAAGCTATTAATAAATTAATGGTTTAATCTGTTTTTTAGGTTAAAAAAACTCCCTTAAAAGGGAGTTTTTTAATTGTTTTTTTATAAATTTTAACCTACAAGACCCGAGTCGTCATATTCCGACGCTTTTACCATTATGGCGTGTTCAACCGGTGTTTCTTTCTTAATTGATGTGTCATAAGGTATTTCATCAAAATTATAGTCATCTTTTACACGTCTTAATTGATTTTCATCAACTAACTTTTTTGCTAATTCAGCTATTTCATATACTAATTGATATCTGTTTTCAGTTGTTTCATTAAGTTCCCATGCTATTTTTACAATTTGGTTCATAAAGCCTCCAGTATTAATCTTATTTGTATAATACTATGCTCATTCAATAATATCAAGTTTAAATAGTGATACTATTTTTTGTAATGTTAACTTTTGTAATGCGGTGAAAACGCATGTCCTGTCATGTTTTGGAAAATTTATAATTTTTAAGTTTACGCTGTATTACGGAATGTAAATATGAATTTTTGTATTCAAAAACCATGAATATTCATGGTTTTGCGGATTTTGGTTACTTTGATATTTATATTTGTACTGGCTTTTAGCCTATAAAAAATTCTATGATTAATGTGTAGATAGTATTTGAATTAATTAGTCAATGTGTATGCAAAATATTTCCGAGATAAACACTAAAATTATCAATATCAATTCCGAAAGACTTTTTAGGGAAGCAGAAGATGATTTGTTTTATTTTAACAATATAAATTCGGCGTATAAAAAACTAAAAATGGCTGTTAAATTAACTCCAAATCACTTCAAAAGTATTATGCTTCTTGCCGATACAGCTTTTCTTAAAGGATATTTCAAAAAAGCAGCCGGGCTATACATCAAGGCTTCTAATATTCAGCCTTATAATTTCAGAACTTATGCCTGTATAGTCAATTGTTATAAAATGCTTAAAAATTATAAACTTGCTTTAAAATATTGTGATTTGGCGTTTGCGTGCTGTTTGTTTGAAAATTATTCATTATATATTCAGCTGCTTGAAATTAAAATTGAATTATTAATTAGTCAAAAAATGTACAAGCAGGCTTCTTTCGATATAATCAAGCTCAGAAAAAACGTTCGGGAATTTGATTTTGATTACGAATTTTTGCATAATAAAATAGTAATGCATAATAAACTTATTGCATCAAATTTAAAAATTGTGTAAATGATTGGAATTTTGTTTTGAAAATTAATTTTAAAAAAGCAATTTTATTACTTATGACATTTATTATGCTGTATTTTGTATTTTCTAATACTGATTTTAAGGAAATTTTTAAGCAGTTTAAAAATATTAATTATAAATATATAGCTATTTTGGTTTGTTCAATCATAACATCATTATCTTTAAGAGGTTTATGTTTTAAACAGCTTATTTATAAATCCGTAAATCTGCCTGTTATAGAATCTGCTTTACTTTGTATAACATCAAGTTTTTTAAATATTGCTTTGCCAGCAAGAGCAGGTGATGTGTTTAGAGCGTATTTTGTAGGGGATAAATACAAAGTAAGTAAAATGAAAGTATTCGGTGCTGTTATGTTAGAACGTGTTTTTGATATGATAGATATCGGTTTATTATTGTTGTTTGCAATTTCCGTTTATAACAGAAATGCACTGGCTGTAAAACTCTGTTTTGTTGCGTTTTCTGTGTTCATATCGTGCTTGATTTTTATTATATTAACCTATAAGTATAATAATGTAGATAGAATTTGTAATCTTTTAAAGAAATTTTTAAATAAAATTCATTGTTCTAAATTTTCTGATGAAATTGTCGGTTTCATTAATAAAATATGTAATTCTTTTTGCTGCGGGTTTGAAATAATAGATTTTCCGAAAAAAATATTTTTTATTTTTTTAACTTCTATGTGTATTTGGATATTGGAATTTTTTAATTATATTTGTATAATTTGGGCATTTAATCTTTCGGTTCATTGGTCAGTTTCTATTTTTATCTCTTGTTTTATTGTATTTGCCTGCCTTATACCTTCAACATCCATATTTGTAGGGCCGTATCAAATAGCTGTTATAGCTGCATTTTCTTTGTATAACGTTAGTAAAGAATCAGCTCTTGCAGTAACAGTTGCGGAACAAGTGGTAGTTATTTTAACGACCGGTATAATTTCATTATTATTTTTATTAAAAAATAAT
Organism: Candidatus Gastranaerophilales bacterium; assembly: GCA_947588745.1. Classification (GTDB taxonomy): domain Bacteria; phylum Cyanobacteriota; class Vampirovibrionia; order Gastranaerophilales; family Gastranaerophilaceae; genus Avigastranaerophilus. The sequence goes on along the minus strand of CANPYW010000007.1, from coordinate 15,440 downwards.
ATTTCATTTCTTAAATTAAAAAATGATATTAAATAAAACAAGTGTTTATAATTTTAACTATATCTGACGGCTTTTCAGCTATGTATTCAGCCCCGTTCTGTATTAAAAATTCTTTGGTTTTAAATCCCCATAAAACGCTTATACACGGAATATCCGCATTTTTTGCCGTTTGAATATCAATTTCGCTGTCACCGATAAAAATTGAGCTTTTTATATCAGTGTTAAGCTCCGTTATTATTTTGTTTATACCGTCAATTTGAGGTTTTCGTCTTATTGTTTCACTTTCTCCGATAGAAATATCAATAAAATTTTCGAAGTATCTTTTTACTAGTGATTTTACTGCAATATCATATTTATTTGATAAGACAGCCGTTTTATATCCTTTTTGCTTTAAAATTTTAAGCATATCAATAATTCCGTCGTAAGGTTTGGTATGTGCATACATATTATCTTTATAGTAAGTTTTAAAACACTCTGTTATTAATTGAAGTTCTGATATATCAGTTACTTTAGGAATTGCCCTTTCTATTGCTTTTTGAATTCCGCTGCCCACAAAATTTCTGGTTTCATTAATTGAATGTTCTTCATATCCGAATTTTTTCAATGCATAATTAATGCTTAAATGTATATCATCAAGCGTATTCAGCAGTGTTCCGTCCAAGTCAAATATTATTGTTTTTGTATTTTTCAGCATAGTTTTAGTATATCAGATTTTTATAAATAAGGTTTATACTTGAAAAAAAGAGATTTCTTTAATAAAATTTATATTAAGGAGAGATGTCCGAGTGGTTTAAGGTGCAAATCTCGAAAATTTGTGAGGGGGCAACTTCTCCGAGGGTTCGAATCCCTCTCTCTCCGTTTTTTGTGACATATTGTTGACAAGTAGTGGATTTAAAGCCATAATAATCTAATGAAAGGTATTATATCTTATTCACGCAAAAATCTTACCACATTGTACACTGTAATTAAGCTTGTTACAGTTGCCTTAGCAGTTTTTGCTATCTTTTTTGTTAATAAGATTTTATCTGAGGAATTTGCCGAAGCAAGAAAATATATGGAGCTTGGCGTAATTCAAACTGCTTCTAATTTAAACGGCCGAATTATAAATGCTGTTAATGAAATGAAGCTGCTTTCTTTAAAAATGTCTGATGAAACAAAAAATTTTTCGGATATTGAAATTGAAAATTTCCTTCTTAATCATTTGGCTGATTTTGATTTCTACAGAATTATATTTGTTAATTTAGAGGGAAAAGCTTTTATTGTTGAAAAAGAAAAGGGACTGCTGCCTGAAGTTGATGTTAAACATGAAGAAAAATTTGATGAAGTAATGAATAGTTCTTCTATATTTATTGAAACGGCTTCAAGTCCTAATGTTCCTTCCGGATATGTGAATACAATAGCCATTCCCGTTCAAAATAAAGGGCTTTTGATATCGCAAATTTACGGAAAAAAATATATTCAAATTTTGCAAAATAACAACTATAACGGCCGAGGAATGTCTTGTATTATAAATTCAAAAGGCGAATATGTAATTAGTCCTAAAAACAAGCATGCTTTAAGTTTTTTTGATGAAAATATTAAATATGTTAAAACCTCCAAAAATGAAATTATTGAAAATATAAAGGCTAAAAAGAATGGTTCGTTTAGATTTTTAAAAAATAATAAAAAATATATAGCATCCTATGCAATTATAGAAATGACAAATAATTATGTTTTGACGGTTGTTCCTTTAAGTGTAATAACACTTCAAATTAATGAAATGCTTGCCGGAATCGTAATAATTGTTCTCTTTACGGCCATGTTGTTAATTTCTTTAATGTATTTTAGCACCTGTCTTTTTAAACAACATGAAGAGCTGATATATAAAATGGCGTTTAATGATGAATTAACCGGCGGCGGTAATAAAAATATGTTTTTACTTCAAGCTAAGGAACTTTTGGCTGATAGTTCTTCAAAGTATGCCGTAATAGCATTAAATATAGCTCAATTTAGAGCCATAAACGAATTGTACGGACAAAAACGTGCTGATGAAATAATAAAAGATATATATCTTATAATCAAAGATAATCTTACTCCCGGAAGTATTTGTACAAGAAATTATGCTTCTGAATTTTCAATTCTTTATAAGTTTGATGACGTGAATGATATAAAGAAAAAGTTTATTGATAAAATAACAGTTGAACTTGAAAATTACAACAGTAAAAATATAAAAGAAAAACTTACGGATGATGAAGCTCCTAAAACTGCTAAAATAAAATTAAAATACGGTATTTATATTGCAGATGGACAAGATGCTAATCAAATGTATGAAAAAGCATATTTTGCAAAGTCCGAGATGCCTTCTAATTCTTTGGAAAATTATAAATATTATGACGGTAATATGCATTTACAATTGCTGAATGAAAAAAGAATAGAAGCCGAGATGCACAGTGCTTTGAAAGAAAAACAATTTAAAATGTATTTGCAGCCGAAGTTTAACATTTTGACAAATGAGCTTGCTGGTGCGGAAGCTTTAATAAGGTGGATTCATCCTCAAAAGGGTATAATTCCTCCAAATGATTTTATTCCTCTTTTTGAAAAAAATGGTTTTATATCAGAAATAGACAGATACATGTGGGAAGAAGCCGTAAACTTTATTAAAAAAATAGATAACCAAGGTTGTAAACTATTTCCGATATCTGTTAACGTTTCAAGAATACACATGAATAATGATTGTTTTATATCCGAATTAGTTGATTTAACAAAGCAAAATGATGTCAATTCGATGTATTTGGAACTTGAGGTTACAGAAACAGCGTGTTTTGACAATGAAAAAAGATTTAAGGAAATTTTAAAAAAATTAAAAACGCATAATTTCCCTATTTCAATGGATGATTTCGGAACTGGATATTCTTCTTTAAACATGCTCAGACATTTGCCTATAGATATTATAAAGCTTGATAGAGGATTTATAAAAGACTCTATAACGGATGAAAACACACGTATTATCATTGAAAGTATTGTAGAAATGGCAAAAAAACTTGGCATGAAAATCGTTGCCGAAGGAATTGAAACAGAAGAACAATTAAACTTCTTTAAACATATTAGTTGTGATTTAGGGCAAGGCTATCTGTTTGGTAAGCCTGTTGATGAAGAAACATTTATTCAAACATATATAAAAGAATTTAAAAAAATCTAATTTTTATATTTGAATATTTTCAAATACGCTTTTTAAATTATTGGGGTTAGGTATATTTTTTTTGTAGGCGTCAGCCAAAATTCTTTTTAAATTTGTCATAACCGGAGTACTTTTAGGCTCTTTATTCAATAATCTTGTAATAACGTTCAATGATAGAGTATCTAAAATCCTAAAAAAATGACTGACATCTTCAGGTTTGTATTTTTTTAATAATTCATTTTCTATTGTGTTTCTGTCATTTGTTTTTTCGTTTATATAGTAATAATCTTCAATAATTTCATTGATTAAAATTTGCTTATCAAAACAGCAAAATTTATATGCCTTGAATAGATTAATATATTTTTTTAGTTTATTCTTATCTTTTTTTAATAATGCATATAACATTAAAATTTCCAGTTTTGACATAACTTCCAGATTGTTGCTGTATTTATTAGTGTACTCATCTACTTTCTTTATAAATTCTTCTGTTGTTTTATCATCGTTTAATGGTAATTTATAAGACCAATTTATTTCGTAAAGTTCTTTTAATTCATTAGTTTCGTAGTTAAAAATAGTCGACATATACGGTGCATAAATTTGTACTGTAGGAAAATTTAAAAATGAGGCATCTTTTATATAAATTTCATTTTGGGTAATATCTTTAATATTTTTTATTAAGAAATCCAGCATTTTTTTATTATCAAGTATATTTTCATCTATAAATGCATTTTTATTGAATTGATATTCCGGCTCATCGCAAAGAAATATTTTACCGAATTCGCTGTCAGCATTAAATGATGTTTTAGTTCTAAACGAAACACGAAATATTAAATCAGGATTATATTCGATATCATTGGAAATATAGCTGACTAAGTTATTGGAAAAATCATTGTCATCCTCATTTTTTATAGTGACACCCTGCAAAAATTCAGTTAAACATCTTTCAATAGCTAATGTTAAATGCGGGTGTGAACCATAAATCAAAAATATGGAATTTTTTTTCTTATAATAAAAAGCCACACAAACTACAGGCAAATTTTTGTTAAGAGAAGCATCTTTAATAATGATTTTAAATCCTAAATTTTCAATACATTTAATCATGTTTTGGATTTTATCATATTTTATAATTTCTTCATTAGGAATATTAGGCATCTTTGTTTTGTTGAATATAATATGTTTCATTGCATATCGTTCGCATATTTCTGAAAATGCCTGAACAAGTGCTTCTTCCTTTGTATTACCCGCAGCCATTCCATTGCTGCCTTGAATAAACTCAATTATATTTATGGGTAATAAGACTGATTTTTGTTTTTTTAAACTATACCACTGTGTCATTATAATTTTATTTTTTTCTTTATCGGCATTTAATTTACATAAAAGCTCTAAATTAGTTTTATCTTTATAAAATCTGCTTATTTCACTGTCTAATAATTGTTTGGTATCATAATATACTTCATCAGGACTTTTTATAAAGTCCTGACATCTTAAATCATTAAAATTAGGAAGGAACAAATTTTGAAGTCTTTCCATTAATTCAGCATATCCGCTTGCTCTGCTGTTAATATAATTAGAACCTTTTCCGTTTACTCCCATATTCCATAAGTCAAGATAAACCCTAATTGAACGTGGCGAATATTTGTAATCCGGGTCAAATTGTATAATTTCTTCTTTTGGATATATTCCTATTTCGTTTAATAATTGTTTTATTCTCTTTACTGTTGTTCGTGGGGTGTTATCTTTACAAATAGAATATTGCATAAATTATTTACCTTTATTTAGAATATAATACCACTTTTCCTTCTTCAAGTGTCTTTGGAACATTAATAACACGTTGATTAGAACTTCCTTTCCAGTGTAAATTGTCATCTTTTAAGGCTTTTACAAATCTTCCGTCTACAAGAACATCTATATATTTCATTTTAGGATTTTGCATAAAATCTTCCCATAAAAAACCTGTATAAACCCATATTGATTTATTTGGATATTGTTCTTTAACTTTTCTTATAAGTCTGAAAACTTCTCCTCTATTGAAAGGGTGAAGCGGGTCGCCGCCTGAGAATGTTATGCCTGATATATGGGGTTTTGCCAGTGCGTCAAATAGTTCTTTTTCCGCAGCTTCATCAAATGGAAGTCCACCTGTTATATCCCATGTTATGGGATTTTGACAATCTTCGCACTGATGATTACAACCCGCAACCCACAGCACAACTCTCAGCCCGTCGCCGTTTAACATATCGTCTTTTGTTATATTGTGATAATTCATGTCTACATACTTACTCTATCTTTTATTTCTTCCATTTTCGCTTCGTTAAGACGAGTATCGCCTTTTACTCTTGAATATGAAAGATAACCATTCATCCTGTCTATTTTTGTTAAATTCTTACTTCCGCATTTTGGACATACATCCATATTTAGTTCTTGATGTCCGCAATCATCACAATATGCCAATGATAAATTAACTCCTTCATAAAAACCCATGTCCATGGCACGTTCTATTAAAGTTCTTATGGCTTCTTTATTATATGAAATAGGATACTTAACATATTGAATTTTGCCGCCGTTCATTAAATTCCAAAATCTGTTTTCTAAATCTTGTTTTTCTATAGGTGTAATTTTTTCAGTAACGTGGCAGTGGAAACTGTTTGATACATATCCTCTATCTGATACATTTGCAACAACACCATATTTTTCTCTGAACTGCTTAACTTGTAATCCGCAAAGACTTTCTGCCGGTGTACCGTATAATGCATATAAGTTTCCGTCTTCTTCTTTAAATTCATTTACACGTTTGTTTATATATTCCATTACTTCGATTGCAAATTGTCCGTCTTCAACTAATGACTTTCCGTTATGAATTTCCTGTAGTTCATTTAATGCAGTAATGCCGAACGAAGCTGTTGCCGACTTTAATAATGGTTTTATTTTATCGTGGAAACCTAAGTGTCCACCGTAAAATCCACCTTCACAATATGCAAGAGGATTTGTAGACGCTCTCATTTCGCCTAAGTAGTCATAGGTTCTTATATGAATTTTTCTTATTAATTGCAAATAATAATCAAGAACTTCATAAAAATCTTTGCTCTCTTTTTTTGCTTTTGCATAAATCATTGGCAAGTGTAGACTTATTGCACCAATATTAAATCTTCCGACAAATACGGGTACATCATTTTCATCTGCCGGTTTCATGCCTCCTCTTTCATACCATGGAGATAAGAATGCTCTACAACCCATTGGAGATACGACTTTTTTATATTTTTTATACATGCTTGCAACATATCCTTCTCCTGTTAAACTTAACCAATCAGGATACATTGAACGTTGTGAACATTCTAAACCTGCTTCAAATACATCTTCCAATTCTCCGCCTTTACCGTGGAGATTTTTATCATATAAAAATACTAATTTAGGGAATAAAACCGGTTTTTTGCACTCTTTTTTACCTTGACCGTTTTTCCTTGTATTCAAAGCTGCAATGGAAGCCATTTTTTCGTATTCGCTTGTGCCAAGACCAAAAGTTACGGTTATGAAAGGATAATCTCCTCTTGATGAAGCTACGGTATTAAACTTATATTCCCAACCTTGAAATCCTTGCTCAAAATCAGTTTTGACATCATTTAATGCTTCTTCTCTTGCTTTATCAAAGCTTAATCCCATGGAAATATAGCGTTCATATTGTTTATTATACGTTTTTTCTGCGTATGGAGCAAGCAGCTTATCTGCTTCAGGTACAGTAAACCCGCCATATTGCTGGCTTGCGGCTGCCATTACTATATCACCTATTACATCGAATGCAACTGCTAATGTTTTTGGCTCATTGTACCAAAGATTTCCCATTTCAAATCCACCCTTTAGGACTTCACCAACATCAAATAAACAGCAATTCATTGTATCACGTCTTGCGGACATATCGTGTATATATATATAACCGTCACGAATTGCCTGTAAATCTTCTACAGTCAGGAAAAACTTTTTATATAACTCTTTATTTAATTGATTAAAAATGAGTGAACGCTTTGTTGATACTAATGCTGAATCGGAATTTGAGTTTTCTTTATCTCCGATATACATTATTTTTTGGCTTTCTTGATATACTTTATCAAGCATTCTTACAAAGTCTTGTTTATAGTTTCTGTAATTTCTGTAACTTTGACAAACTTTAGAATTTACATTTTCCAATGCTTCTTCAACTATGTTGTGCATTTCATGTATGTAAATTTCATTGTGGTCTATATTGGAAACTTCTTTTTCAACTATTGAGCAAATTTTATTTAATTGTTCTTCAGTAAAATCAATAAGTACACGCCTTGCAGATTTTTTTACCGCATTTACAACTTTTTGAATGTCAAATAATTCTTTAGTTCCGTCTTTTTTTATTACATATAATTTTTCTTGTGCTGCATTCTCCATGACTATCCCCCCTGTTTACATAATCTTTAGCATATACAAAAACACGTAATAAATTACGCATTTTACATCTTTTAATTTATATCCCAAATCTCATGATTTATTTTTATTTTACAATATTTTTTTTTCTCTGTAAACTCTAAAATCTGTTTTTTATTGATAAAATTTTGTTAAAGCAAAACTAATTTAATTGCCCGAATGAATGTTTTTATTTCGATAAGCAAGATTTAACAAATTCAATTGCCTGAATTTCATTAAAAAATACATTATCAAATTGCGGAATTATTTTGTGTGTTTCAAGCTGGTTAAAGACTTCTTCGTTGTTTAAAACAAGTACTGTCTTTATATCTTGAGCCTTAAGTCTTGTTATAATGTCCTCAAGTGCAAATATAGCCGAAATATCAAGTAAATCATCCGAGGGGTAATCTAAAATAAGGTATTGAGTTCCCCAAATTTCTTCAAACTGTGAAACAAGCTGAGTTGCAGAACCAAAGAAAAAAGGCCCGTAAATATGTACAATTCTGATTTTATGATGATAATTTATGTCAATGTCCTTTTCAAGCTTGATAATTTCATCATTATATACTGTTTTATGTACAAGCGTGGCTTTATCAGCCATCTTTTTGGCATAAAGTATTGCTGCCCCCGTTATTCCTATACCAATTGCAGCTATAAGGTTGTAAAATACGGTAAGAATAAATACGAGGATTAATATGTATAAATCTTCTTTAGGTGCGTATTTTAATACCTTAAGTAATTTAACATCTATTATGTTATAGCCTGTTTTAATAAGTATTCCTGCAAGAACGCAAAGCGGAATTTGAGAAACAAACGAAGAAAGCAGGAAAATTGGCAGAGTCAAAATAATTGCACTTAATATTGCAGCGGATTTTCTTGTAGCACCTGCATTTATAGCTGCAACTGTTCTCATTGTCGCAGCAGAACCCGGAAGACATCCGAAAAATGCACTTAATATATTTCCTATCCCTTGTCCGGCCATTATTCTTTGCGGAGAAGCCTTTGTCTTTAATAAAGACTCCGAAACAAGAACGGTTAATAAACTTTCCGCAGAAAGAACGATTGCAAGCACCATGGAGTAATGAATATGTGTTATTATCTCTTGAAAATTGAATTTGAGTATATGAAAATCGGGCAAAGAATTAGATATATTCGAAATCGTTTCTGTCTTTATATTAAATTTAGAGGCGATTATAGTGCATAAAATAAGTGCAAGTGCCTCGGAAGGTATAATTTTATTAAATTTTTTAGGTATTATAAATATGATAAAAAGGGTTAAAAGCCCCAATGTTAAGGCTTCAAAGTTAACGGCATGTATATTATGCGAAAATGCTGAAATGCTTGTAACGGTATTGGACATTACTTTACCGCCTATTAAAGGGTTTAACTGCATAATAATTATAATTACTCCGATGCCGTTAAGAAAGCCCGATATTACGGGATATGGAATGTATTTTATAATGTTTGAAAAAGGAGTCATTGCAAATATCAACTGAAATATTCCAGCCAAAGCAATAATTGTGAGAACTGAAGATTTATCAAAATTAAATGACATCATTATAGAAGCGGTTGCAATAGTAACAGGCCCCGTAATGCCCGAAATGATAGGAAGTTTTCCCGAAATTAAAGCGGAAGAAAAACATAAAATGATTGTTCCCCAAATTCCGGCAGCAGCACCGAACCCAGTCGCAATACCAAACGCTAAAGCCTGCGGAAGTGCTATTATTGCAGCATTTAATCCGCCAAAAATATTACCTGTAAAGCTTTTGAATTTTTCATTAAACATTATTCAATTGTAGCATATTAATTATGATATTTATAATATGAGTTAAGAAAATAGTTATAATGATTATTATACCCGATAACAAGAGCCAATTATCCCTTAGGTTTTACCATTAACATATAGCAATGTGTGTTTGAGATTGTTAACATAACTATGATTAAACAGGGAGGAAATATTATGAATAAACTTCTAATGTTAGGTGCTATGGTTGGACTTGGTGTAGGCGTAGCAAAATATATGAAGAAAAAACATCAGGGTTCGGAGTCTTCAAATTCCGAAAATATGACTCAACAGCAAACAGCTGCTTAACCTTAACAAAGGGAGAAACAAAAAGTTTCTCCCTCTTTATTATAAATTTCCAGCTAAATATCTTTTTATGCTATGATTTTAAAAGGAATATGTATTGAAGGAGATATTTATGGCTATCGTTTCAAAAAGGTATAAAATTGGGGTTGATGTTGGTGGTACAAACGTTAAAGTAGCTTTGGTAGATAAAACAGGCAGCATTGTGTATTCGGATACCGTTCCTACACGTGCCGAAATGGGCTATGAATATACGATTTCCAATATAATAAAAGCAATAAAAGATTTAATGAAGGATTCAAAAGTTGCAAAAGAAAATATAGACGGAATTGGATTTGGATTTCCGGGGCAAATAGACTGTGATAACGGGATTGTAAGGCTGGCTCCGAATATTCCTGGGTGGGTTAATATACCTATTGCGGATATTGTTTCAAATGAATTCGGTATTCCCGTTAAAGTGGATAATGATGTGAGATGTGCCGCACTTGCTGAATTGAATTTTGGAGCAGGAAAAGGTGCAAAAAATATGATTTGCATAACAGTCGGAACGGGTATAGGCTCCGGATTAATACTAAACGGGAAATTAGTTCGTGGTGCAAGCAATGCGGCAGGTGAATTAGGTCATATAAAACTTCAAATGGAAGGCGGCCCTATTTGCGGGTGCGGAGATACCGGATGTTTGGAAGCTTTTGCTTCAGGCCCTGCAATTGTTGCACTGGCTGAAGAATATATAAAAGGTGGAAAATCAACTAAATACAGAGAATTAGCTAATCCGGATATAACTCCTTATATTGTAGCGGAGTCGGCAAAACAGGGTGATGTGGTTGCAAAAAAAATATTTGAAATAGTCGGAAACTATATTGGTATTGGTTTAGCAAGTGTAGTAAACTTATTGAATCCTGAAAAAGTCGTAATCGGAGGAGGAGTTGCTGATGCCGGCGATTTATTATTTACACCTATAAAAGAAGCTTTAAAAAAGCGTGCTATGCCTATTCAAGGTGCGGCGGTCGAGATTGTTCATGCAGAACTGGGGAATACCGCAGGTGTAATCGGGGCAAGTTTATTAATTGAAAATTAGATTTGAATTATGGCTTTATTTTTGTATTACGGACAAGAAGAATATTTAATGGAAAAAGAAATCAAGAGGCTCAAAAACGAGCTTCTTGACGTTTCTTTTATGTCAATGTCCTATAAAATATTTGATAATCCCCCTTTTAATACGTTCATGGAATGTATTCAATCAACTCCGCTTATGTTTGGTAATACCTTAACCGTTATTAATATGGATAAATATTTCATAGGCAATAGACTCAGTTTTGATGATAAGCAAATTGAGTGTATAAATAGTGCTTTGTCAACCATAAATGAAAGCGTTAATATAATTTTTGTATGTAAAACGGCTCGTGACGAAAATAAAAAGCCCGATTCAAGGAAAAAACTTTATAAGACGATTTCAAAATATGCTCAGGTTCGGGAATTTTCTCAATTTAAAACATATCAAAAAGAGTTGAATGCTCAAATAGTAAAAATGGCAAAAGAAAAAGAATTATCAATTGATACCAATGCTGTAACCATGCTTATAGAACAGCTTGGTGCAAATTTAACTTTATTGGATTCAGAGCTTGAAAAATTAAAAATTGCTGTTCACCCTAAAAATGCTGTGAATAGTGACTCTGTAAGAAAATATTGTTCATCTTCCGAGGATGTTTTTGTACTTGCGGATTTAATTATTCAAGGCAATAAAAATGAAGTTCTTAAACAGTATAATCTGTTAACTGAAAAAAGACATCCGCTTGAAGTTTTTTCTGTGCTTCAAACTAATTTTCAGCGATTTATTTACATAAAAAATTATGAAAAAAAAATGAGTGCGAAAGACATTGCAATGAAGTTAAAACTTCATGAGTTTATAATTATGAAAACGCAGGAAAAATTAAGAAAGACTTCGCTTGATAAATTGATAAAAATAAGAGAAAATCTGATTAATGCCGAATATAAAATGAAATCGGGGCAGTCAATATTGAGTGAAACAGCATTGGAGCTTGCATTATTAAGTTAGTATGAATAAAATATCAGTAAAAAAATATCCGTATTTATGTAACTTTTTTAAAACGGCAGTGGAACAAAACAGACTGTTCCATTCGTTGATATTTTACGGCAGTAACGGCTATATGCAGTATTTGCTTGCACTTGAGATTGCAAGACAGCTTAATTGTTTGGAAGATAAAAGAGAAGATTGCAATTGTCAAAATTGCCGTTGGATTAGAGAAAATAAACATCCCGCTGTTATGACAGTCTCAAAGATAGATAATAAAACCGATACGAGTAAAACGGTAATTTCGGAAGAACAGATAAATATGGTGTTGGATACATTGGTTAATTCATCCGATTATCACAGGGTATTTATATTTTGCGATGCCGAAATGAAAAATCTGTCTTTATCGGAAAAGACGGAATATGACGAGTTTATGCAAAGCGGATACGGTTTGCCGCAGGAAACGGATGAAAATAAAATATGGTATCCGTCAGGGATAAGCACAAGCTGTTTTTCAAGTGTTGCGGCAAATGCTATGCTGAAATCCATAGAAGAACCTTCATCAAATGTAACTTTTATATTTTTGACAAATAACAAAGATGACCTGCTTCAAACAATAGTATCTCGCTCACAAGCTTTTTATACTCCGGATACAAAGCATATAGAATATAATTACGAATTTTTTAAACAATATTTTTCAACGTATCCCGTATTCGATATAAATCGAGCAATTGATTTCGCTCAAACATTATTGACTTATCAAATTGATAATGACCTAAAACCTTTGTATATACTTGATTGTATTCAATATTATTTAACCGAAATTTTGAAAAATAACACGTCTGATAATGTTCTTATGAATATTATATTTCGGGATATAAAAGAAATCGAAAAAGCAAAACAAATGCTGAAATCGTATATAAAAGAGCAGACCGTTTATGAAAATCTGGCATATTATTTCGCAAAAAGATAAATTTAATAAGCATGCTTGAATTTTGTAAAATTTCTTAAAACGAATTCTAAGAGTGCTGAAAATACTGGATTTTAAATATTGTAAATAATCCTAAACTTTTAGTGATTGTAAATAATCTAAGAATTATAATTGCAATATAATGAGAGTATGGATAGAAAAAGGTAAAAAAATTGAAAACGGCAATATATCCCGGAAGCTTTGATCCTATAACAAAAGGGCATTTAGATGTCCTAAAAAGGGCTGCCGATATATTTGATAAAGTCATTTTATGTGTATCAGTGAATATAAACAAGAAAAGTTTTTTACCGTTAGAAGACAGAATAATGTTAATCAAAGAAGCGGTTAAAGAAATACCGAACGTTGAAGTGGACAGTTTTGACGGATTAACAATAGAATATGCCAAAAAAAAGAATGCAAACGTATTAATCAGAGGATTGCGGGCAGTATCGGATTTTGAATATGAAATGCAATTATCTCAAGCAAATAGTGCATTATGTTCGGAAATACATACAGTATTTTTAATAACTAAGCCGAAATATAATTTTATATCATCCGGAACCGTAAGAGAGGTTGCGTTAATGAAAGGCGATGTATCAAAATTTGTTCCCGAACCTGTGGCAAAATATTTAGAATTAAAATATATGAAAGGTTAAAAACATGGCAGAATTAAGAGTAAGTCATTTAATAGATGAAGCTGATGAAATGCTGGATAACAAATTTCATATAGGCAGTTATTGTTTGTTTATGAATACGGATGATATACAAGACGTGTTAAGCAAGATAAGAGCAATATTACCTGAAGAAATAAAAACGGCAGAGATGATATTAAAAAGGCGTGATGATATTTATTTGGAAGCTCAAAGCAGAGCCGACAGAATAATTAGCGAAGCTCAAAACACTGCGGCAAGTCTGTTAAGTGAATCGGAATTGATAAGAGCCGTAAGAGAAAAGGCCGGAAAAATACAAAAACAAGTAAAAGATAGCTGTGAAGAAATGAAAAATAAAGCAGCTGAAGAAGCAGATATGATTAGAAGAAATGCATATCAAGAAGCTTTAAAAACAAAAGACGGAGCTCAAGCTTATGCAGAACAGGTTCTTAATGATTTATCACGTGATATAGAACAAATACAAAGGATAGTAAAGAACGGTCAGTATTATTTATCACAGCAAAAAAACGGCGGTAAAGATGTTCAGGCAAAGGAAACTGTCAGACCAAAAGTTGAAGTAGCCGAGTAGTGTTAAAAGGAATGGTTGAAACGGTATAGAGGATAAAATGGCGAATAAACTGATTTCAAAGCCTGATGGTGCTATGCTTAAAATGTTGCCTCAAAGTATAGAAGCCGAAGAGGCTGTATTGGGTGCTATACTTGTTAATCCGGCTTCGTTAGGTAGAATTGTTGAGTTCTTAAAACCTGAAAGTTTTTACAAGCCGGCTCATAAAATCATATATGAAGCTGTTATGGATTTATTCCGAAAATCAGAACCAATTGATATCGTTACCGTTTCAGAACAATTAAGAAATCAGGAAAAACTCGAAAAAGCAGGTGGAAGGTCATATATTAATGATTTGGCATTAAATGTTGTAACAACTGTAAATATTGAGTTTTATGCCAAAATTATTCAAGAAAAGGAAATAAAAAGAGCATTGATAAATGCAGGTTCGGAAATTGTTTCCATGTCTTATGAAAGTGATGATACGGACAAAGTATTGGATGATGCCCAAAAGTTGATTTTTAACATAGCGGCACAAAAAGATACTGCTGATTTGGTTTCAATACAAGATTTAGTTGTATCAAGCTATGAAGAAATCGAAAACAGGTTTAATAATAGAGATGAATTAACGGGTGTAACAACCGGTTTTTACGATTTGGATAACATAACATCGGGTTTACAAAAATCGGATTTAATCATACTTGCGGCCCGTCCTTCAATGGGAAAAACGGCATTTGCGTTGAATGTAGCTCAAAATGTAGCATTGAAGGGTAAAAAAGGAGTTGCGATATTTTCACTCGAAATGCCCAAGCAGCAGCTTGTAAAACGTATGTTATGTGCCGAAGCTGAGGTTGAGGCAGATAGAGTAAGGACTGGAAATCTTCAGCCGAAAGATTGGGAAAAAATTGTTGAGGCAATGACAAGATTGTCGGATGCAAGGATATATATTGATGATACATCGGGTGTAACAGCAATTGATATAAAAGCAAAATGCAGACGATTAATGATGGAAGAAAAAGAACTGGGTTTAATTGTTATAGATTATTTGCAGTTGATGGAGGGTGGAAACCCCAATGACAGAAACCAGCAAATATCCGCAATTTCACGTTCTTTAAAAGGACTTGCAAGAGAGTTAGATGTTCCTATAATAGCTTTATCTCAGCTTTCAAGAGGAGTTGAACAGCGTCCGGATAAGCGTCCTATGCTATCAGACTTAAGAGATTCGGGTGCAATAGAACAAGATGCTGATATTGTAATGTTTATATACAGAGATGAATACTATAACAGGGAAGATGTTGAAAATAAGGGAAAAGCGGAAGTTATAATTGCAAAGCACAGAAATGGTTCTGTGGGAAAAATTGATTTGTTGTTTCAAGCAAATATTACAAAGTTCAAAAATCCGACTAAAACTACCGAATTTGTATAAAAATTAAATATTAAAAGCAAAACGAATAACAAAATAAATTTCAATCAAGATGCTGCGTATAGTAAATTGTTAACCTCAACTAAAAGCGTGCTAAAACACGCACGCTTCATCGTTGTTTTGGTAAACAATTTT